>NZ_JPST01000025.1 GCF_000763315.1 Thermoactinomyces daqus
TCTTTAGTTTTCAAGGAACACGCTGAAATTCTTTTTTATCAAACGCGTTTCGCGGCGACAAAATAGATAATAACACCTTAAATAAATTTCGTCAACACTTTTTTTAAAAAAATGTTTTTGCGGCATAACCTCGGGATGACACTCAACAAAATCATCAGGGGATTGGGCCTCCCTGACCGCCCGACAAATATGCGGGAAGGCCAGAGAAGCATCCCCGGCCCTTTCTTTACCGATCTCGCCTCAAGCCTCTTTTAGATCTTTGGAGACGGCAACAGCCTCCGGCTTACTGGATGGCAACCGGAACACAAACAGCAGCGCGAGAACCGCGATGCCGACCAAAATGAGGAAAATGTGATGCAGACCATAAACGAGCGCTTCCCGCATCGTTTTCATCACGCTCGACGGAATTTGCCCGATGTTGTGCGGATCGAGCAAGCGGTTGAGATCTGACACATTGATATTCTTCACCTCGGCGTGCCCCATCATGAACACCTTCATGTAATGGTTAAAAAGCGTCCCAAAGACCGCCACACCGATCGTTTGTCCGAGCGAACGCAAAAACGTGTTGGAAGCCGTGGCAGCTCCGCGCAGGTTCCACCCGACGGAAGACTGGACAATAACCGTGTATACCGTCATCGAGAAGCCGAAGCCGAAACCGATTATAAGCATGATCACGCTTAAAACCCAATCTGGCGTCGTCTGGCTGATAAAAGCCAGAGACACATTTCCTGCCAAAATGAGAATCAGCCCCAGCACCGCTGTTTTGCGCGGACCGACTTTGAGCATCAGCCTGCCTCCGAGAGTGGCACCAATCGGCCAGCCAATCGACATCGGCAGCAGCGTTAACCCCGAACCGGTTGCTCCGCGCCCGTGTACCCCTTGAACCCAGAGGGGCAAATAAACATTGAGCGCGATCAGAATGCCGCTCGACAAGAGAGCAGCCAAATTGGAAACGAGGATGGACGGAATTTTGAACAATTCCAGCGGCAGCATCGGCTCTTCAGCCTTGAACTCCACCCAGATGAAGATCAGCAAAAACAGGATTCCAACCAAAAACAGGCCGATGATGATTGCCGATCCCCAAGAATAGACCGTTCCTCCCGTTGACAGGGCAAACAGGATCGAGGCGACGGCGATGGAAAAAGTGAGAACACCTAAATAATCGATTTTTCTTTCGCGGGAATCTCCTTCTTCCCGCAAAAAGATCCAGAGCATGATCACAGAAACCAGACCAAACGGCAAATTGATATAAAAAATCCACCGCCATGATACGTAATCAACCAGAAACCCGCCGACAAGGGGGCCGACCAGTCCGGATAATCCCCAGATCGAACTAAACCACCCCTGAACTTTGGCCCGCTGTTCATAAGGGAAGATATCGCCGATAATCGTAAAGGTTGTCGGCATGATTCCTCCGGCGCCCAACCCTTGCAATGCGCGGAACCAGATCAGCTGATGCATCGACGAAGACAATCCGGATAACATCGAACCCAATAAAAATAAAGCGGCCCCAACCGTGAAGACGACTTTTCTTCCATAGAGATCAGCCAGTTTGCCGAAAATGGGCGTCGTCACAGTTGAGGTGAGAAGGTATGCGGCAAATACCCAACTGATGAATTGCAATCCCCCCAGTTCACTGGCAATCCGGGGCATTGCCGTACTGACGATCGTGACCTCAATTGCCGCCAAAAACGTCGCGATCAACATCGCGATGGTCACTTGTTTACGATTCGTTTGCATGAACCAACCTCCACAACTGGGCAAAAATTTAATTGCTCCATTTTATCATAGCATGCTTCCTTTTCCCCAAAAATCATAAAACAAACCTTTTTATTTATTATGTTGCAAAATCGGACATCTTCTTGATCCCGCCCGCACATCCCTTTGATTGCGCAAAAAATGCGTTCGTGTTACAATCTTTCTGACATTGAAAGCGCTTTTTAAGGAGGGGCCGTATGCTGCTTTCCGGCAAGCTGAATAAAATTCGCACCTTTGCCCTTGGCCTGATTTTTGCCGGCGTGGGAGTCATGTATCTGGGATTCCTGGCCAAAGACCTGATCGCCCTCTTCCTGGCGATTGGCATGATCTTCATCCTGGCCAGCGTTGGCATTTATTTTTGGATCGGAATCATCTCCACTCAATCCGCGCACATCATCTGCCCCGCTTGCGGGAAACAGACAAAGGTGTTGGGAAAAAAGGATGAATGCATGCATTGCAGAGCCATTTTATCGTTTGACCCCGCAGATGCTCCCAAGCAATCCGAAACACCACCAATGTAGCGAGGCCCTTCACTGACAAAGGGCTTCGCTTCGTTATGCCGGCCCGAAACTTCTCTTCCGAGTCAATTTCCGCTATAATAGTACCAATTCTTTGAAAACGGGACAGGCTGTCGCCAAACTTGAGAAGCAATCTTGGAAAACCGGCAGAGATCCATGACAGGGGTGAAGCAGAAGGTTCTACAGATCCTTTGCCCCAAAGGAACCGGGGCACCGGAACCCGACAGACTTCTGTTTTTCGGCCTTTGCAAAACAATTTGTTTCTTGAAACATGATGCACCGAAAGGAGGAACAGGCAATTGAAACCACATAATCTTCTTGAAATGGTCTCACAAACGGTCAGCCGATTTCCGGACAAAACGGCGCTGCTGTGGACGGAAGACAGCCAGCCGCGCTCGATGACTTACCAAAAACTGTGGGCCACCGTTCGCGATTTCGCTTTTGGCCTGGAACGGCTGGGAATAAAGGCAGGAAGCAAAGTGGCCATCATCTCGGAAAACCATCCCCGCTTTCTCATCAGCGATCTTGCCATTTTAAGTTTGGGTGCCGTTTCCGTTCCCATCCATCCGTTGAAACCGGCCGCCGACATCAAAAAAATCCTGCTCCATTCCGAAGCCGAGGCTGTCCTGGTCGGAACTCCTCCAATGCTGGATCAGCTTGATCCGCCTTCAGAAATCCGTCACACCATTCTGTTGACCGGAAAAGCGGAAGGAAAACGCGGAGCCCTTCGCTTTGAAACAGTCATCCAGTTGGGGCAAACGGTTGCCCTCGAGGAGCTGGATTGGGTTTACCCCGCGATTCAGCCCCCTGAGCTAGCCGCTATTGTCTATCAGCAAGGCGTCCATGGAAAACCGAAAGGAGCGATGCTCTCCCATGCCAACATTCTCAGCCACCTGGAAAGCATCTCTCATGTCATCCCGATGGTATCGGATGACATTGTCCTTTCCGCTTTGCCCGCCTCCTCCAGCCTGACCCGGCTGGCCGGACAGATGGCCCCGCTCCGATGCGGTGCAACGATTGCATACACGGATCAAACAGATGATCTGCTCAGCCCCATGATCCAATACCGGCCAACCATTTTCATCGGAAGTGCGAAACAGGTGGAACGTCTGTACAATCTGGTGCACAGCGAAATCGAACGTTCCCAATTCAGGGCATTTCTTTTTCGGACGGCACGCCGCCTCACGCAAACCTACTACGATCATGCCCGTAAGGGTTTCAACTGGCCCATACCCGGTACAGCCAGATGGACGCACACCCTGGCCCATACCCTGGTCTTCTCCAAATGGGTGCACCGGTTCGGCGGAAGATTGCGATTTCTGATCAGCGATCAACTTTCCTTGTCGGATGAGGCACGGGGCTTTTTTGAAACACTGGGTTTGCCGGTTATTACAACGCACAATACCGCCGCTTGCACTTCCATCATATTGGCAAGCCGTCTTACTGATCCGGCAGACGGCAGCAGAAATACCCTGCCCGGGATCGAATACCGTTTCCTCTCGGACGGCGAATTGCTGGTGAAAAGCGCCAGCGTAATGATGGGCTACTACAACCGACCGGAGAAAACCCAACAGACGATTGTGAACGGATGGCTTCACACGAGGGAATTCGCTGAAGCCGTTTCGGACGGACAGATCAAAATGACCGGGCTCAGAAAAAATTGTGTCACCTTGTCCGACGGAACTCTGGTAGACACCGATGATTGCGAAGATGCGCTCAACGCAAGCCCTTTGATCGAGAGAGCCGTTTTGCTCGGAAACGCCCGTCCGTACATAACCGCGTTGATCACACCTGATCCCGCTGCCTGCGCCGGAAAGAGCCCGGCAGAATTGGAAGAGCTGATAAAAGAGGAAATCGACCGCCGGTTAGAAGGTTTTTCATTGATAGAAAAGCCAAAGCGGTTTGCCCTCCTGCACCGCTCTTTTTCCCAAAGCCGCGGGGAATTGACTTCTACCCAGAGGCTGCGGCTGCCAAAAATCGAGGAAAACTATGCGGAAATCATCGAAGCCATGTATAGCGAAAGCACAGCTTCCCGATCGGCTGCCGCAACCGAAAGCAAAGACCCTGCCACACCTTAAGCAGGGCCTTTTCATTGCTTCTCTTTTTTTTGACATTCAGGACAAACTCCGTACACTTCCATGCGATGTGTTTCAACCTGATATCCTGTCGCCTTTGCTGCTTCCTGCTCCATTTTGAAGAGCGGCGGATGATCAAAATCGGTGATCTTTCCACACTTCCGGCAAATCACATGATAATGATCGTCCATATTGGCATCAAAGCGGCTGGAGGCGTCACCATAGGTCAATTCCCTGACCAATCCCGCATCTTTGAACACACGCAAATTATTGTATACGGTTGCCACGCTCATATTGGGAAAATTTCCTTCCAGCGCCTTATAAATCTCATCAGCCGTCGGATGACCCATTGAAGAGTAGAGATAGGTTAAAATGGCATGACGCTGCGGGGTCATACGAACTCCAATCCCTTTGAGCATCTCGACTGCTTCTGCCAGGCGGTTGGTCATTGTTCTCCACCTCGCTGAATCCGCCCTGTGAAAGAACGATTCTCACTTAATAATCTATATAATTAGTCTACGCCCCCCTTTGCCCTTTTGTCAATGAAAGAGGTCATTTTCCTGTATCGATCCTTTTTTATTTTTGTCCGGATTAAAAAATAACAAACACCAAAAGAGGCGAAAACATTCATATCCAAATCCATAAAGCAGGGTCTTGGCGCTTCTCTTTGCCCCGGTCGTAACGGTCGATGCGGAGAAGCACCAATCCCCTTTTGCTTTCGTCTGTCGACAGCTTCAACTTCTTTCGTCTGATCTTTCCAACTTTTGCAATTAGAGTTAAAGAGATACTTTCAATTGTTTTTTAGAATCCAGATTAAATAATCAATCTCCGTTCTCAAAGAATGACCGGCAATTCCTTTAAACCGCGCATCAGGAAACTGGGGCGCCATTCCAACTGTTCAAGGGAGGTGCCCGGCTTTATATCGGGGAAGCGGTTAAGCAGCGACGAAATGGCAATCTGCGCCTCCAAACGGGCTAAAGGTGCTCCCAGACAGTAATGGATCCCATAGCCAAAACCGATGTGCGGATTATGTTTACGGGTGATATCCAGTTGATCCGGATTGACAAATTGCTCCGGATCCCGATTGGCCGATGCCAGAGCAACCAGCACCATATCCCCTTTTTTAATGGTCTCTCCATGCCAGTTCACATCTTCTATCGCAAAGCGGTTGGTCGTAAACTCAACCGGGCTGTAGTAACGCAGAAACTCTTCCACCGCCGTTTGAATCAGTTCCGGATTTTGCTGCAAAAGGGCCATCTGATCAGGATTTTCAAGCAGGGCCAGCACTCCGTTTCCGATCAGGTTGACCGTTGTTTCATGCCCGGCGACAATCAGCAGAAAAATCATGGCATAAAGTTCTTTCTCAGAAAGTTTATCTCCTTCTGCTTCTGCATGAACAAGACTGGAGATCAGATCATCGGTTGAATTTTGCCGGCGTTTTTCCACCAATTCCTGCAAATAAGCGACAAAAGCTTTGATTTTGGGACCAGCCTTCCTCATCCGGTCCGGATGATTATTGGCATCAATGATCGCGTTGGACCAATCGCGAAATTTCATCCTGTCTTCAGTGGGAATTCCCAGCATTTCGCTGATTACGATGATGGGCAGGGGAAAGGCAAACTCACTCATTAAATCGATTGGTTTTCCTTTTTCCATTTTCTCCAACAGCCCGTCGGCGATATTTTGGATATTCTCATGCATCCCCTGGATCATCTTGGGCGTAAACGCTTTGGATACCAGACTTCTGAGTCGGGTATGATCGGGCGGATCCATCGCCAGCATGGTTTCCATTAAGTACTCTGATTCCTCAAGCACGATCAATTTTTTAAACCGCTCTTCCCCGAGCGCGGTTCGCCCTCTTTTGATAAAGCGGCTGTCCTTTAAAGCCGAAAGCGCATCCTCGTAGCGGGTAATCAGCCAGGCATCGAGCCCGTTCGGCATTTTCACTTTGTAAACGGGCGCTTTTTCCCGCAATTCAGTATAAAACGCATAGGAGTGTTTCTTATAATCCGGAGCAAACAGATCAAACTGAAGTTTCATTGAGGCCCCCATCCTTTTTGGAGAAAATAAATTACTCTATTATATTCCCCTTTTTTAATTCATTAATCAATGAATTGTTTTTTAAAAAACCGGGCAGTCCAAAATGGTCTCCCCTTTTTTATTTGGTCCAGGTTGCAAGGGTATGGCGAACCCATTCGCACAGGAATTGTTCTTTCCTTTTGCGACTGCGGCTTTTTTCCGGAAAGTAAATATTTTGTGCCAGATAAAAGATAATGGCACCGACAAACTGATTCACCATCATCGACGGATCAAATTGATGAAAGTGCCTCTCATCGATCTTTGCTTCGATCAGGGCGCAGATCTCCCGCCAGACCTCACAAAGCTGATGGATGCTCCTCTGCAACAGCGCAGGGTCGAGCAGCGAACGTTCTTTCAGATAGATGATGAGCAATTCCCGGTCGCGAACGGCATATTTCATCAAAAGGCTGCCAATTTGAAAAAGAACGTCTTTAAGCTCGTCAATCTCCGCAATCTTTTGCAATTCTTGCTTGATCCGGCCGATTTTCCGGTCGATCTCTTCTTCAAAAATCGCATGCAAAATTTGCAATTTCCCCCCGGGAAAATAGTGATACAGAAGCCCGTCCGCCATTCCGATGCTTTCATTGATCGCTTTCGTTGTTGTACCGTGATAGCCCCGCTCGGCAAATAACTTTTTCGCCATCTCCAACAGCTGCTTGCGCCGCTCGATCGCCTGGATTTCCCGGGTTTTTTTCCTCGTTTCCCGCAATTTATTACCACCTCTTCATTTTGCCTTCAGTGAAAGATTCAGTTGGACAATTTAGGCATCACCACCCGGTGTGGCTCATATATATCTAACAAACCAAAGGAAAGAGAGTGAGGTTTATGGCAAAAGGATTCGCCAGGATCATAGGAGTTTTGCTCACCCTCATCGGGGTGATCGGCTTCTTTTTACCAACTCAAGGCACCATTTATAATCTCCTGCATTTAACCTTGGCTCATAACCTGTTTCATCTGATTAGCGGCATTATCTTTTTGGCCGTAAGCGCCCAAGAGAAGTGGAGCCTGCTGACTGCACGGGTCTTCGGCGTTTTGTACGGCATCATCGCGATTCTCGGCCTTTTCGACGGCCTTGTTGAAAATACTGCCACGATTGAAGTCGTTCATATCCTGGTCGCCCTTGCCGCTTTATACTTCGGATTCAGAGATTGGGCCAGGGAAGTCAAAGTGAAAAAGGAAAAACAAACCGAATCAAAAGGTTCATAATTTGACCCTTAATTCCCCACCCTTCTATCCCGGTGGGGCTTTTGTGCATGACGGCGGATCAGCCGCGAATCATGCAAAAAGGCGGTGTTTTAGTTAAAAGGCGACTTTTGACTGATCAAAAATCGCCTTCTTCGCGTTCTCCTTTTACCGCCCCGCCGGCTCGTATTTCCCCTTCTCCTTTTTCACTTTTTTCCCGTACCAACAGTAAGGCAGGAGGTCGCAGATCTGGCATTTGGGATTTCTCGCGGCGCAAACGCGGCGGCCGTGCCAGATGATCCGATGATGGGTGTCGCTCCATTCGGCCCGGGGAACCCGTTTCATCAGTTGGCGCTCCGTCTCAAGCGGGTTGTCGCTATCCGCAAGGGCCAAGCGGTTGGCCACCCTCTGTACATGCGTATCCACCGCCAGCGCCGGAACACCAAAGGCATTGCTCAATACGACATTGGCCGTTTTGCGGCCGACTCCGGGCAATGCTTCCAGCTGCTTGCGGTCTTGCGGCACCTCTCCTCCGTACTTCTCCACCAAAATGCGACATGTTTGCAAAATGCTCCTGCTTTTATTGCGATACAATCCCAGACCGCGAATGTGCTCCGCCAGATCTTCCTCGGTCAAATCAAGAAAATCTTCCGGCCGGGGGAACTTTTCAAACAATCCTTTCGTCACTTTGTTCACCTGGCGGTCGGTTGATTGCGCCGACAGAATCGTGGCGATCAAGAGTTCAAAAGGATTTCGGTAGTTCAGTTCACAATGGGCATCCGGATACATTTCGGCGAGGGTTTCCAAGATTTTTCGCGTCGGTACGCGTTTCGGCTTCTGCACTTCCATTTTCTCCCCTCCCTACAAAACGCGTTTAGCCGCTTCAATAATCAATTCGTCGCTGCGCGCGTCAAAAGGCGTGCGGTAAAATGTGCCAAAGCGATGAAGAATTTTAAATCCGCACAGGTTTAAAAGATGGTTGATTTCGGACGGGTAAACATAACGGAGCCGGAACAGCGTGCGGATTCGCTCAATCATTAAACCTGAAGGATCAAATCGTTCCATGTAACGAATCACATTGGCAATTTGGGCAAAATGGTCATATTCGATAAAATCATGAAGCTCTACGGTTTCACCTGTTCCCGGCACCGGAAACGTACCGCGAAAAGTATAACGTCCATCCGTTTCATAAAGAGCTTTAATTTTGGGAACGAAGATATTGAAAGCAAACAATCCCTCGTCCGCCAAATGGACGCGCACCCGTTTCAGCGTTTCCACCTGGTCGCGAACCGTCAACAGATGCAAAAACGAACGGTACGGAATAATGATCAGGGGAAAACAGCGTCCCAATTGAAAGCGGGACATATCCCCTTCGATCCATTCCACCATCCCGGCGAGTTCCATTTCCTCCGCTTTTCGTTTCGCTTTTGCCAGCATGGCCGAAGAAAGGTCAAGCCCGACTACCTTGATTCCGGCGCGGGCGATCGCCAGGGTAATCCGTCCTGTCCCGCATCCGAGCTCCAAGACCGGACCTCCCGTTTGCTGTGCCAATTCTACATAATAGGTGAGATCGTGATCAAGCCCCGTGGATGTCCAATCGTAATAATCGGGCCAATCGTAAGCATTCACCATTTTTTACCACATCCTTTATCGATTGGCGAAAAACGGGCCCTGTGGCAGGAACCCGTCAACGGAGATGTTCTTTGATATATTGCAAAACTTCCTTTACATGCCCCATCGCTTTCACTTTTCGATAAACCTTGACAATCTGTCCTTCCCCATTGATCACAAAGGTCGAGCGTTCGATGCCTTTAAACTTTTTGCCGAACATATTCTTGTCTTTAAGCACACCATAGGCTTCACACACCTTGCCGTCGGGATCACTCAGAAGCAGGAAAGGGAGATTCTGCTTTTCCACAAATTTTTGATGGGAAGCAACGGAATCCCGGCTGACTCCCAAAATCACCGTATTCAGATCTGCAAATTCCTGATGGTGATCACGAAAACCGCACGCTTCCACGGTACAACCCGGTGTGTTGTCTTTGGGATAGAAGTACAAAACAACATTTTTCCCCCGATAATCGGAAAGCGACACTTTTTCTCCGTTGGATGCCTCCAGTGTAAACCCGATCGCTTGCTCTCCTTCTTGCGGCATGATTACACCTCCATCATTTACTTCACAGGTTATTCACATTCTACCATTTCTCAAAGGCGAAATTAAGCGCTGCAAATGGATGTTGAATGGGAAGCGGACAGATCCATGACAGACAGGCATCCACGCAGTCCCGGGAGGGGAGCGGAGACGTCACTGAGCAACCGGCAACACCCTTACGTGAAAAAAACGAACGGGGCCTGTCATCGGCCCCGGCTGGAAATATATGCAATCGCTATCGTCAGATAAGAGATTTCAGAAAGACGTTCAAACTGCGGATCGAGCAGATTGCCTTGATCCCCCAAATCGGCACCACCGTCAGCAGGATAAAAAGTTCAGCGATCAATTTCATCCGACTCAATCCCTTCTTAAGAAATGCAATTTATACTCCAATCATAAGAAGGGCATATAAGAGAAATATGAGAATCGGATTAATCTTTGATTAGAAACGGGGCAACATAATGATGACCGCAGTCCCTTTCCCAAGTTGGCTCTTAATGTCCAGCTCTCCGCCCATTTTTTTAACCAGTTCCAGCGCGATGGAAAGTCCCAGCCCGCTGCCGGTGTTTTTGCGCTGTCGTTTGGCCCGGTAAAAACGGTCAAAGATAAAGGGGAGATCAGCCGCAGAAATTCCCTGCCCCGTATCCCGCACCACGATTCGGATGCGCTTCGGGGTTCCCCGCAATTTGACCGTGATGCGGCCGCCTTCTTCCGTATATTTGCCCGCGTTGTCCAAAAGGATATCCAGCAGTTCCTCCAAATCCGCCTGATAGCTTCTGCACTCAAGTTCCTCATCCCGGGCATCATAAACAATCTCCAGCTCACGGTGAACTTGCTGCCAGCGCTTCACCCGTTCGGCAATAACCGAAGTGATGTTGAAAGTTTCCGGTTCCTGAACCGGCTCCTCCATTTCCAGACGGGCCAACTTGAGCAAGCGCTCAGTCATTTTTTCAATCCGGGTCAGCTCCTCATCCATGGTGGAAAGAGCTTCCTCCGCCACATCCGGCTTTTTCATTCCCCAACGGCGCAATAAATTCAAATATCCCCGCACCACGGCGATCGGTGTGCGCAACTCGTGGGAGACATCGCTGACAAAGCGATTTTGCTTTTTTATCAAATCATAGATCCGATCGAGCAGTAAGTTAAACACTCTCGACAGCAGCGCAATTTCATCCCCGGTGTTCGGCACCTTCAGCCGGTGAGTCGGCCTGGCCGGATCAAATTCCTGTACCGCCTTTGTAATCATCTTCACCGGGCGAAACGCGATCGTGCTCATCACATATCCGCCGATCACCACAAACACGAGGAGCACGGATGAAGCAATGACCAATGCGGTGATCATCGAGCTGATATACTTGCCACTGGAAGAATAATCGGAATATAACTCCATCCGCCCTTTTCCCCGGTTGAGCGGCATTGTCAGCACCAGCACTTCCCGGTCGGTATATTTTTCGATCTTCTCCTTTTTGTTGGGATAGGACATCGGCAGAAAGACTGTTTCGGAAATTCCCTTGTTAACGGAAGCGATCACCCGTTTGTTCCGAATCAGCCTAACTGCTTGTCCTTCTTCGATCATCGAGGGGAGCCATGCGGAATAAGGAAGTGAGGAAAACGCCTCCTGATCGTAAACTTTCTGAATCGAGATCAGCTTATCCCGAAGCACCGATTCTTCCGTTCCAATCAACCAGTTCTTTAAAAGAACATAGACAAAGATATGAAACAGGATCAAAATCCCAATCAGTCCGATCGTCGATAAAACAACCAGTCTCCAGCGTATCGGCATCTTAATGTTCCCGAACCACATAACCCACTCCCCGCACGGTTTCAATGAAATATTCCAGACCGATGGATTCCAGTTTCGCGCGCAAATAACGGATATAGACGTCCACGACATTGGTGTCCCCCGCATAATCGTAGCCCCATACCTTGGTCAGAATCATCTCCCTTGTCAGGACATGATTTTTGTTTTGCATCAGGTAGGAGAGCAAATCAAATTCGCGGGCGGTCAATTTGATTTCCTTTCCGTACGCTTCGGCCTTTCTCTCATCGAGATAGAGGGTAATCGGGGTCACCCCGATCACGTTCGCCTCCTCTTCCCATGAATGCCGCCGTTCAATCGCCCGGAGGCGGGCCAAAAGTTCTTCAATCGCAAACGGTTTTGTCAGATAGTCATCCGCGCCGGCATCCAACCCGCTGACACGGTCGGGAACGGCATCTTTGGCCGTCAACATGATGATCGGAACCTGGTTGTCGGAACGAATTCGGCGACAGATCTCGATTCCGCTGAGGTCAGGCAGCATAATGTCCAGTATCACCAATTGCCAGTCTTCTTCTTTCATCATTCTCAGCGCAGATCTGCCGTCATGGGCAACCTTGACCTCATATCCTTCATGTCTTAACTCCAACTCCAGAAACCGGGCAATGCTCTTTTCATCTTCAACAATCAAAATTTTCTTTTTCATCCCTACCACCCAAACCTCTGCTTTTTCCGGGCTTTTTTTATTCTCTCATTTCCAGAAAAAACTTCCAAGTGTTAAAAAAACAGGCCAATTCACAGCCCGTTTGACCCAAGTTTTTTCATTCCCGGATTACACATGAATGATTCCTGCGGGAGGGACCGTCATCCTTCGGACTTTTGGCTCCGGCCGGCGGCGGAATTGGCGGACCCGGTTGAGTGGGAATTGGCGGCTGCGTCTCCGGCGGATTCGGTACTTCCGTTTTTTCTTCCTGCCCTCCCGGTTTCTGTGGCTGCCGGGGTGATACCAGTTGCTCCCGTTGATTGACAATATTCAGTGTGGAACCGATATTCATCGAGCCCGCATCCGCAACCGTATTCACCTGAAGCGAACGAATTTCCACATGAATCAATGCCCGTCACCTCATCCCGTGGAATCCACAATATCCGGATCGAGATACACATTCCGCTCAAAATCGAGGTTCCGGCTGAAATCCCCAATCGGTGAAGATCCACCAAGCGATTTGGTAAAGCTTTCCGCGCCGATGTTGATAGTATTTCCGAAATTGACGGAAGCAGCACTGGATATGCTGTTGATTTTGATATTAAAAATATTGTTGATCGTCCCCATGGATGTCCCTCCCTCGGTCAGTGTTACTCCCGGTCATCCATCTTCAGTTTCATCGCATGGTTCTGAGAAGGTTCCTTATGAATGGGAAACCGAATTTCCAAAATCCCTTTGCGGTAACGCGCGCTGGTATATCGCCTGGCAACAGGAACACCCAATGGAATGGTTTTCTGAAATTCTCCTTTTTTACGCTCGGAAAGCGATACATGAAACCCTTCATAAGGGTTTGGGATTTGTCCTTTTATCCAAAGCGTTTCCCCTTCCACTCTCATTTCCAGGGTATGGATATTTTCCATCCCGGGCAAATTGATCACCACAATCACTTCATTCGGCCCATGAAACACATCGACGGCCGGTTCGTCTTTTTCGGCCGCATGCAAGATTTCCTTAAAAAAATCTTCCCCCAGAAACTGCCGGGCCAAATGATGCCACCGCGCAAATTGGGTATTCCCGCTCACCAGAAAAACCTCCTTTACAGGCCGAATCACAATACGGATGCCCATATTTTATTCGCTTGGGCTTTGTCCTGTCACAATTCTGGCATCAATTCTTACCTCATCCCCATATATTTTAAAAGAGATTGCCCATTTCATCCCGACGGAAAATGCATAACCTTTCGGCACAGCTGAGTGATGCAGGCTTAAGCATGCTCCGGAAAGGAGCGGACACAACCGGCGGAATATGGAATGGTTGGAATGAACAGACAACGACATTCCTGTGACGCATTTTCGCAAAAAACATGAAGCACTGGAAAAGGGATTCAGCTTGCTTAATTCATTTTTATTAATGAAGAAAACCAATAGTGCACATAAAGGAGTGAAATCGCTTGTACGGATATGATCCTTTCTCTTATCTTTGGCAACGGCTGGAGCATATGGAGCAGGACCTCAATCAGTTGAAGCAGCAAAATGAAGAACTGCAAAAGCTGGTCGAGAAAATCAAGCCGCTTCAGGTGGAAAAAATCGAATACAAGATTCACGAGCTGCATGTGCAAACGCTGAGCGGAACCTTAAACGTCGGTTTAACCGCCACCGGAGACGATTCCGCCGTGGGAGACATTATCGAGCAGGTGGTGGAAGAACACCGCAAAAATCTGGTGAATGAAGAAGAGGGAGGGCAGGATGAGAACCCCGGAGCCGACAATCCGCAGCAACATTTTTCCTCCCCGTAAAAAAGACCGCGCGATTGTTGGAATAAACAACCCGCGCGGTCAGTTGTTCAGTTGCCTGCTCCCCGATAGTGGCGAATGCCCCGGTTCCAGCACATCAGACCAAACCCGAGATAAAGGATGCCAACGAGCGGGGTGAGGAAGGCATACCATTTCCAATGGTCATGATCCAGAAGGTAACTTGCCGGGTAAAAGCCGACAAAAGCAAACGGAAGAACCCAGGTGAGCGCAAACTGAATCACCCGATGGTAGATATTTACGGGATAGCGGCCATAATTCCCGATATTGTAAATAATCGGCTGGATATCAGATTTGGAATCCGAATAGAGACTGATGCTGGTCAAGGCTATATAGATTCCTCCGTAAATCATCACACTGCCCAACGTGAACAGGAAAAGAAGGAGAATATCAATCAAATCCCAACTGAGATCCAGTTTCCAAGCGGCATACCCCATCACGACAAGTCCGGTTAACCCGCCGACAAGGGATTCCGGAGTCATCGTCTCCATGATCACCTGGACCAAGCTGTAGACCGGCCTGGTCAACACCCTGTCCAGTTCTCCTTTGATCACATAGCGGTCATTAAAATCCCAGAGATTGAAAAATGCAGAAAAAACCGCCCACGGAATGAGAAAATAGCCATAAATAAAAATCACTTCGTAGCGATTCCAGCCGCCGAGGCTTGATGTATGCTGGAAGACCACCAGGATAAAGATGAGATTGATGCCCTGATAAAAAAAGTTCATGATGAACTGGGTCACAAAATCCCAGCGATACGCCATTCTCGTCTTGATATATTGCTTGAAATACTCGATGAACAAATGGAGATGAAACATATTAACCACCTTGTACAATCAGCGTTTTTCTAGCTTTTAACCAGATCAGCTGAATGGGAATCCAGAGCAGCACGCACCAAACAGCTTGGATCAATATGGCATGGACAAAGTCGGAGCCGGCCAATCCTTTGACCAATACCGTGCTCGGCAAATAACTGATCGCCTGAAACGGAAGAAACTCCAGTACTTTTTGCATCCAGTCAGGATAAAAGACGATGGGGATCGTAAGCCCCGACAGCAGATCGACGATCACTCGCTTCGCCCAGATCAATCCTTGGTTGTTTAAAATGAAAAAGGCGAGCACGCCTGTCAGCAGGTTCACTTCCACGTTGACGATAAACCCGAGCAGCAGACTTAAGGCAAATTTGGCCCATACCGGCGAGACTCCCGGCAGATCGATCGGAAAAATGAACGATACCACGATCATTCCGGGAACACTGAATAAAAACAGGCGGAACAATCCTTCTCCCAGCCCCTGAAACGCTTTGACCAACAGATAGTGATAGGGGCGTATCAACTGAACGGCAACGGTTCCGTCACGAATCTCCTGCGCGATCTCCCGATCGAGATTGTTGAAATAAAACGCCCGCGACATCCAGGAAACGGCGATGTATGTGGCCATTTGCATCACAGTCATCCCCTGCAGCGTTCCCTTGTTGCCATAAATGGCCATCCACAAAAAATAATAAACGCCGATGTTCAAACTGTAGATGATAATGCCGCTGTAGTAATTCACGCGGTACGCCAGCATCATGAGAAAACGGATGCGAATCACTTCAAGATACACCTTATACAATCGTCATCCCCTCCTGATAAATTTGGCGCACAATCTCTTCGGTCGATGCCTCTTCAATCCGCATTTCCTGAACGGGCACATACTGAACCACACGGGAAAGCACTTCCGATACCGCCAATTCACCGTGATGAATATGGGCAATATATTGCCTTTGCCCCGTCTGTTCCCATTTTACCGGAAGCCCTTCCGTTCTCTGCTCCAGTTCATTCAACTGGACGTTCTTCGCAAAATCCAGGTGAATCTTGCGTCCGCCACCCCAGTTGAGCCGAAGTTTGGTCAGGCTTCCGTCATAGATGATGCGCCCTTTGTCCAGCATCACAACGCGTGAACACAGGGCCTCGATATCTGAAATGTCGTGCGTGGTCAGCAAAATCGTCGTTCCCAACTCTTTGTTGATCTCTTTCAGGAAGCGGCGAATATTTTCTTTTACCAGCACGTCCAGCCCGATCGTCGGTTCATCCAGAAACAACAGCGGCGGCTGATGAATCAGTGCGGCAGCCAGTTCACAGCGCATCCGCTGGCCCAGGCTCAATTTGCGAACCGGCTGGTCAAGCAGATCACCGATTTCCAAAACTTCCACCATCCGTCCGAGATGGCGTTTATACTGCTCATCCGGCAACCGGTAGACTTTTTGCAGCAGGCGAAACGACTCCTGCACCGCGATATCCCACCAGAGCTGGCTGCGCTGCCCGAAAACGACGCCGATCGTTCGCACAAATTTTTCCCGTTCGCGATGAGGATCGTAGCCGTTCACTTTCAACTCTCCGGCCGTCGGTTCCAAAATCCCCGTCAACATCTTGATTGTCGTCGATTTCCCGGCGCCGTTTTCCCCGATATAACCGACGATTTCTCCCTGGTCAATTGTCAAATCAATCGCATCAACGGCCCGGATCACCCGGTACTGCCGGTTCAACAAATCGCGAAAGGCCCCCGCTAATCCCGGGCGGCTCTGATATACCTTAAACTCTTTGGTTAACCCATGAGCTTCAATCGATCGCACTTTCTTTCCACTCTCCCTTTTGCGAGATCGTCATAAGCGCAACCCAGAGATGAAAGTCAAGCCAGGCCGGCCGGGCTTCCCCGCATTCCGACCTGCTATACACTTTCAAAGAAAAAAAGGCATTCCCTGTTGCAGGAATACCTGGGTCACCATTCTATTTTAATCCTATCGATCGGTAAAGTGAACTGCATCTCCATGGAAAAAATTCCGTTCTGCTCCAACATTCACAGCGGAGCAATCTGTACACCGGCAGCCATCAGTTGCTCACGGATGGTCTTCGCAAACCGGAGTGCATGTTCGCCATCTCCGTGAATGCAAATCGTATCCGCCCGAATCTCCAGGTCTGTGCCTCCAAGCGTTCTCACTTTTCCTTCGCGCACCATCCGCAGCACATGCGAAACCGCTGCGGACGTGTCCTCGATTAACGCCCCCGGTTCCGTTCTCGGGGTGAGGCTCCCATCCTCCTGATAAGTCCGATCGGCAAACACTTCGCTGGCCGTTCTCAGTCCTACCTCTTCTCCCGCCTTGATCAACTCGCTGCCGGCCAGGCCATACAGGATCAATTCCCTGTCCACCCGATACACAGCCCGGGCAATCGCCTGTGCCAGATCTGGGCGGGCGGCCGCCATATTATAAAGAGCGCCATGCGGTTTGACATGCCTCAATTTCCCTCCTTCCGCCGTAACAAAGGCGGACAGGGCGCCGATCTGGTAAACAACCATATCATAAGCTTCCTGGGAGGAAATCGCCATCTGGCGGCGGCCAAAGCCAAGCAGATCGGGCAAACCGGGATGGGCTCCAATCGACACCCGATGTTCCAGTGCGAGTTGCACCGTTTTCCGCATTACAGCAGGATCACCGGCATGAAAGCCGCAGGCGATGTTGGCCGACGTGACAATCGGCAGAATCGCTTCATCCATTCCGATCCGGTAAGATCCGAAACTTTCACCCAGGTCACAATTCAAATCGATGCGAGTCATCCGTTTCCCTCCCGTTTTTTCACAGCAGTGCCAGCCTTTTTTTCAACAGGGCCAATTTTTTTTCCTGTTTGCGATACTGCCTTTGCGCCTCATTGACCGAAACTTCGGCAAACCGTACTTTTTCACCCGGCTTCATCTGGGCGAGCACCGGCAGATCCGCAGTGATGACCTCGGCGATTTTGGGATAACCGCCGGTTGTCTGGCAATCCGCCATCAAAATAATCGGTTGCCCGTCGGCCGGTACCTGCACGGTTCCCGGCGTCACCGCTTCAGATAAAAGCTCGCGCGGATGACACAGAGAAATCTCCGGGCCGGTCAGCCTGTATCCCATCCGATCCGACTGCGCGGAAATTTGAAACGCCTCCGTAAAAAAATTCTCCTTTCCTCTCTCCGAAAACCATGAAAATTGTCCCCCACGGGTGACACGAACAGTCGGATTGGCGCGGTAGGGCGGGAGAAAACCGGGGCCGACATACCATTCCCCTTCGGCATATGCCCGGTTCCCTGCTCTCCGGGCAAGTTGGCTCAGGCGCCGAAGTGCTGATTTACTCATGGTCCCAATAGCGAGCCGGTCTCCTATCTCCAGCGCCCTGCCGCAAAATCCGCCGATTCCTGCACGCGTATAGGTAGCTTTACTCCCCAAGACGGGCTGCACGGCAAATCCCCCCGCCACTGCCAGGTAGGCCCGGCAGCCCTTGACAGAACCGGCAAAAGAGAGAACGGCTCCTTTTCTGACATAGACCGGGCGCCAGTTTTTCACCGGTTGCCCGTTGATGCGGGGCTGAAGATCAGCTCCACAGATGGCGATCAAGAGATTCGCTTCCATCTCCAGCGTCGGGCCGGTCATGGTCATTTCCAGAGCGGCTTCTCCTTCTTCATTTCCAACCAGCAGATTGGCCGTTCGCAGAGCAAACGGGTCCATCGCCCCGCTGACAGGGATGCCGGCTTGGCGCCAACCCGTTCTTCCCAAATCCTGCAACGTCGTAAACAGTCCGGCCTTTTTAACGCTGATATGCATGATTTCCGCCAGCCTCCCAACGTTCATACTCCGCGCGGGAAATCGGCCGGAAGCGGACGATATCCCCCATCTCCAACAAACCGGGCGGGTTTCGGTCCACACGGAAGAGAGAGAGCGGTGTCCGCCCGATCAGTTGCCACCCTCCGGGCGAATCGAGGGAATAGATTCCGGTTTGCTTTCCGGCAATCCCGACCGAGCCCGCCGGAACTTTTACCCGCGGCGACGGCTTTCGCGGTGCGGCAATCCGCTCGGACATTCCGCCGAGATAGGGAAAGCCCGGAGCAAATCCGATCATGTAAACCAGGTATTCCCCTGAAGCATGAATCCGGATCACTTCCTCGGGTGACAGTTTGTTGTATTCAGCCACAAAGGGTAAGTCGGGGCCGAATTCACCGCCATAGCAAACGGGGATCTCCACGACCTTCGGTTGCAGCTCTTCCCCTGTACCGATGTCTTCGGCCAGGGATTGCAGTCGCCGGCTCATTTCCGTAAACGAGAAAGAAAGGGGATCATAAAATACTGTCAGCGTGGTAAAAGCAGGCACATATCCCGTCATTCCCCGGAAGGGATTTTTCTTAAGCGCGGCAGCCAATGCCTTTACCCGGAAATGTGTCTCTTGATCCATTTTCTGCCCCAATTCGGCCACAATGGCAGAATCGCCCATCGGCCGCAAAACCAGCTGATTTTCATTCATCTCAGCCTTCCCTCCCTTTTGCAGCACAATACCGGAATTTTGGCAAAAATCAAGGAAATCCCCCATCATCCGGGGGGATTACCCTTTTTTTACAAATAAGGTTCAATCATTTGCGCAAGCTTCGCTTCCAAGGCGCGCGGACCACGTTCCACCTCTTTTTTCGTAACCGTAAACCGGAGAATCCGCTCATCCAGATTGAGCGCTTCCTCCATGGAACTCATCAGATCAACCGCTTTGCGATCCAACGATAAAATGATGTCGACTTCGTGCACGTGCGGATAAAAGACGAGGCTGACTTCATCAAACGCCTCCCTGTATTCCCCGCTTTCGGGTATCATTTTGTATTCCTGAATAAAGGGATGGCGGGAATAGAATTTATCAAAAGCGTAATCGACACTCGTCAGGCGGAAACCGATTCCCTCCATCCCGTGTAAAACGGCATCGATCAGCGGATGCGGCAAAATCTCAACCCCATCAGTATCATTTGGGTCGATCGCCATTTTAATATCGAGCCCGGTCTTCAGATAGATGGGCGAACCACCTGTGGAAACCGGCGCATCAAGCGGCATTTCAAATTGAAACGGAAGAACTTTCGATTCATGAGGACCGATTTCAAACTCCTCTGTCAAACGAAATTCGCTGACGACATACTCTTTATGGGTCCCTTCATGGTGGTACTGAACGATGAGATAGAGGTAGATCTCATCAATCATCTGAGGAGCCTGTCCCCCCTGGATAAAAACTTCACCGCGAATCATTTCCCCCTGGCGGTATGTAGCTTTCTCCAGTCGCGTATCCACTTTGGCTGCTCCTACCCCTAAACTGGCTAATGCTTTTCCAAAAACCGACATTGTTCCCCTGCACTCCCCTGATTTGATTCTCTGCTTCGTTCTGCAGCCCCTTGAGGGACCATCCATTGCTTTTGCTGACGGAGGGATTTCCGGGTCTTTCCCTTGCATGAAAATCCGAACAGGCTTTTTCCCCCAAACCCCTCCGCCCCGGTTCCGGGATCCGGCTTGCAATAACCTGATCCCTACGGTTTCTGATTCAATAATTCGTCAATCTTTTGCAGCGGATCTTCCTGCACCTTTTGACTGTTGATCGTCAGGGTCCCATCGGGATCGCTGAACTTCCAGGAAAAGGCGCTGTTCAAAATCCGTTCGGACCGGATCATCTCCACATCCATCTCCACTCCGGTCTCCGAAACGTTGAAAATGATATTCATATTATCCACATACCCGTGATAGCGTCCAGTCGGGCGAAATTGAAACATCTGAAAAAACGGAAACGGTTTTTGATCCGGAGCATACTCATTATGAATGTGATAAAGAATAAAACCGGCATCTTCCATCTGTTTTAAAAGTTTTTGGACAAGCGGGGTCGGAAAAACCTCAATTCTGTCCAAGTCCGTAGGATCAATTGCCATTTTGATATCCAATCCGGTCTTGAGGTAAAGCGGAAAACTGCCGGTCGACATCGGAGTTTCCATCGGCAATCGGATTTGAAACGGAATCCGTTTGTGTTCACCCACTTGCAAGGTAAACGATTGAGACAGCCGATATTTCTCCATGGCATGAGCTATTTTTTTGTGATTTCGGTTTACCGTAACCACCAGGTAAAGATAGATATCTTCAACCTCTTGCGGGCTGTTGCCTCCCCGGACAAACACTTCCCCTTTCACCGTCTCTCCCGGGTAAAACCGGCTTCCCTCAAGCCGGGTATCAACCGTGGCGCCACCAATCCCCAAACTTGCAAGCGATTTGTAAAAAATCATGGATGAACACCACTCCTTGCCGGTTCAATATAAGGGGGCTAAAAGCTGTACGACCCTGCATCAGTCCTGAACATAAATCTGCTTCATATATTCCTCAAACTGTCTGGCCAGCCGCTCATGATCTTCGTTTTCGCGCTTCAGACGCTCCTGGCGCAAACGTTCCTGCGTGATCTCCTGTTGTCTTGCTTTTTCGGACGGGTCTGTATTCTCTGCTTTTTCGGAGGGCAGCGGAATGTTTGGCCAATTTTCTTCCAGATCTATTAAACCTGCTTGTTTTTTGATGATGGTCTTGTCAAGCAAGTAATATTTCGAGGATTGTTCCAGATCCTGGCGTTGCTTTTTCAGGCGCTCTTTTGTCTGATTTTCCAACAGTTCCCGCTGTTTTTGCAGCATCTCCTGCTGCCGGCGTTCAAATTCTTCAGCCTGTTTTTCCAGCAGGCTCTGCGCCATTTTTTCAAACTCTCGCCGCAGTCTCGCTTCCAGCTCTTCTTCTTTCTTTTCCAGCTCCTGCCGTTTTCTCTCCCATTCCAGCCTCTCTTTTTCCATCCGTTCCAATTCTTTTTGCAGCCGTTCTTCCTGCTCTTTTTCAAGCCGTTTGCGCTCTTTTTCCAACTCTTCGCGGCGCCGCCGTTCCTCTTCTTCCCGCTGTTTCGCCAGCCGTTCCTGCTCGAGCCGTTCTTTCTCCTGCTGTTCGCGCTCCCATTCTTCTTGCTCTTCCTTTTCAATCATCTGTTTGAATTCGTCTTTTTGGCGCTTCAGGAGCTCCTGTTCTCTCTTTTCAAACTCCTGGCGCTGCTTTTCCAGAAGTTCGGCCTGCCGTTTTTCAAGCTCCTCCCGTTGCTTGCTGAGCAGCTGCTCCTGACGTTCTTCAAATTCCCGCCGCAACCGCTCCAGCGTTTCCTGTTCCAATCTTTTCAGACGCTCTTCGCGCTCGGCATCTTCCTGCGGGATTTCTTTGCGATTGGCATCTTCCTCCGGGAGCTCTTTTCGGTCCGCCTCTTCCTGAGAGAGCTTTCTGCGGTCAGTATCTTCCGTCGGGAGCTCCTCGTTTTGCGCTGCTTCCTGCCTGTTGGAAACTGCATCCTGCGGAGTCTCTTCCGTGACAGCGGGGGCCTGTTCGGCCGGGACCGAATCAGCGGCAACGGCATCAGACGGATTCATTTGTTCAGCGAAAACCTCGGGCTCTTTTTCATTTTCCTGTACACTGGGCTGTTCTTCCACAGGCGGATGGTTTTCTTGCGATGATTCTTTACGTTCCCGGAACAGAAAGGAGAGAAACCCTTTTCCTTCTTTGCGCCTTTCGTATGCTTCAATTTGCGCGAGCACGGACTCAGGTGAATGGTTCTGCAAACATTTCGAGATCAGCTTGGCCATCGGTTTGGAAACGGGAAAACCGACGGGCAGCCTTTGCAGTGGCTTTTCCCGAAGCCGTCCGGACAACAAACAGTAGAAAAAGGTGCCCCAGTCCAGCGTTCGGGAATAAGTGATTTTCTCCGTCCCGCAGAACAAAACTTTTAATTCATCATTTGCCGTCATTCCGATATTGCGCGGATCAAGCAAGATGTACATTTTGAACGGCTTGGCTCTGAGCTCCCGTTCCAGTTGCAAAAGCTCTTTTCCCCATGCAACCACTTGATCTTCATCCACTTCTCTTTCCGAAATCACTTCCCTCAGCGGACGAATCGGTTCATAGGGCCGGATCAACACGAGAAAACGTTCCTCGTCGTACACTTCCTCAATGGGAAGAAGGAGCGGATGGTTCAAAGAGCGGTATTGCTCGACAACCTGGGGAGGTGCGGCCCCTTCCAGGAGAACCGACTCCAGGTAATACCGGGTGGAATCTTTGCGAGCCACTGCCATTTCCCCGCCAAAAAATTGAACGACGTGTTCAACATAATATAATCCTCGATACCATTCCCCCACTTGAAAAACGGACAAGTTTCTTCGCCTCCACAATTCACTTCCCAAATACAAGATAAACCCGGAAAAACCACAATTTGAGGATAACACAGGATGAAAGAAACAGACAACTGAACAACCTTTGAAATCGTGAATCACGGCCGGCTTGTTCCATGCCCGGCGGAATGCTCCCCGCCACCGCCAATCGCCCCGGGACATCCCCTGTCGCTCCCCTCTTTCACCTAGGCATTTCCCCAAAAGCGCGTTACAATGAAAGAGACATTTTCTAGGAGGAGGATGGTTCCTTGAATATTCAACGTTCAGAAGAACTTTACCAAAAAGCGCTAGACGTGATCGTGGGCGGCGTCAACAGCCCTTCCCGCTCCTTCCGGGCTGTTGGAAACGGAACGCCCATTTTTATGAAAAAAGCACAAGGCCCGTACTTCTGGGATGAAGACGGCAACCGATATATTGATTATCTGGCGGCATTCGGCCCGATCATCCTGGGGCATGCCCATCCGGTTGTCACCGCCGCCATCATCGAACAGGCAACCAATGGTGTTCTGTACGGAACGCCGACAGAAAAAGAGGTTCTGTTTGCGGAAATGCTGCGCGATGCGATTCCGTCAATGGAACAGATCCGCTTTGTCAACAGCGGAACCGAAGCGGTGATGACGACGATCCGGCTGGCACGCGCCTACACCGGCCGCGATAAAATCCTCAAGTTCGCCGGATGTTACCACGGACATTCCGATCTGGTGCTGGTTGCCGCGGGATCAGGCCCTTCCACTCTGGGAACCCCGGACAGCGCCGGCATTCCCAACAGTATCGCCAGCGAAGTGATCACCATCCCCTTCAACGATCTCGATGCTTTCGCAGAAGCAATGGAGCACTGGGGCGATCAACTGGCTGCAGTCCTGGTGGAGCCGCTTGTCGGCAACTTCGGCATCGTGCCGCCCAAACCCGGCTTCTTGCAAACCGTTAAAGAACGGGCGCATCAGGCGGGTGCGCTGGTCATTTTTGACGAGGTGATCACCGGTTTCCGCTTTCATTACGGCGGCGTACAAACATTATATGATGTCGAACCCGACTTAACCGCCCTCGGAAAAATCATCGGCGGCGGTCTGCCCATCGGAGCATACGGAGGTTCCCGCAAAATCATGGAGAAAGTGTCGCCGACGGGACCGATGTACCAGGCGGGAACCATGGCCGGAAATCCTCTGTCAATCTCAGCCGGTATCGCTTGCATCAAACAACTGTCACAACCCGGTACATACGAACGGTTGGAGCAAATGGGGAAAACTTTGAGCGATGAGATCATCCGCCTGGCCGGCAAATACGGAAACTCCGTTACGGTGAACCGGGTTGGCGGCGCCTTTACCGTATACTTTACTGACAAAACGGTTGAAGACTATGAAGGGGCAAAAGCTGCCGACGGCGAGCAATTCGCCCAATTTTTCCGTCTCATGCTGGAGGAGGGAGTCTATCTGGCCCCATCCAAATATGAAGCCTGGTTTTTAACAACTGCCCATTCGGAAGAGGATATTCAATTCACCATCAGAGCAGTGGAACGGGCATTTCGCCAAATGAAGCCGTAACAGACCGCACAGCTTGAAAACAACTGCCGGGAGTGATCCGCATGGAAGAAGCAACAACCTTATACGAAAAAATCGGAGGAGCCGACCGGGTACGCGCGCTGGTTGAGGCCTTTTATCCCCGCGTCCAGGCTCATCCGCTGTTAAAGCCGATCTTTCCCGAAGACATCCGTCCCGTCATGGAAAAACAGTATCTCTTCCTGACGCAATTTTTGGGTGGCCCTCCTCTCTATACCGAAAAATACGGCCATCCAATGCTCAGGGCACGGCATCTGCCTTTTCCGATCACGCCGGCACGCGCGGAAGCCTGGCTCGATTGCATGAGCCGTGCCATGGACGAAGTGGGGATTACGGGTCAGGAGCGCGAGCTCTTTTTCGGCCGCCTGGTCATCGCCGCCCATCATATGGTGAATCAAGAGGATGACTGAACGATATCAAAAACTCCCGGCCTCGATCACAAGCCGGGAGTTTCCATTTTGCCTCAGTCCAGGAAGCTTTCAATCATGTAGAGAATCTGTTCAAACCACGAACGCTTCGGGCTCGCCTTTTTTTCCGGAACGGGTTCGCCCGGCTTCTTTCGCCATTTTTCTTTCTCCGCGCCCAGGTTTTGAAAACCGATCAATTCCTCACAAGCCCATCCATCCCGGTCGGCATCCAGCGTATTCTGGGAATGCTGGAGATAATAGCGTTGGGCATCTTCCCAGCGGTCAAACGAATAACAGCCGATTTCCTTCGCCTGCACCGCATGAAAACCGGGAATTGTCAAAAACAGCAAGAGCAGAGCCAAAACAAAACCGATTTTCCTTTCCACTTTACACCAACTCTCTAAATAAAAAATTTTTAAATATACACAAAATCATCTCAATATGATAAGATTATTTCTAACCATCATCTTTAATACCCTAAAGGTAAAAAGCTACACTCCCCCCTGTTTACAATCATATCAAAAAATTAATACTCCCCTTAAAAAAAACAAAATCCCAATAAAAGGAAATAAATGAATAAAAATTCATGATCATTTAAGAAAACGCTTACAGCAAAACTGCCACTTCCCGTTATTATCAAAGGTTTACGCAATCGACATCCTGAGATCATTTTTGTATAAAAGATATTGGAAAATGAATAAAAATGGCATCTCATACTTGCTATGTCATAAATTTTCATGTTATTCTTTTATTGCAATACGATGTTATGTTTTCTGCCAAAGCAATTTTTTTAAAAAACCATAACTCCTCTATCCAAAATTTTCTGTCAGGGAAAGGGGAGACATTATCATATCGGAGGTGAGGAGGAGCGATGACCGTTCCTGTGAAAAGAAGAGCAGACTTAGGGCGCTTCCAAAACCTGACTGCCAATGAACATGACAGTTGTGGCATTGTTGCCGTGATCGAAAAAGATGGAACACCCAAACGTCAAAACATGCTGGATACCATCGCAGCCCTGATCAAGATGGAACATCGTTCCGGATTTATCAATGGAGAAGGGGACGGTTGCGGCATCCTGACCGATATTCCGCGTGACCTTTGGGCGAGGGAATCTTCCCGCCAGAGCAAACTCCCCTCATCCATCGTACATGAACCTCGCTTTGCCGTTGCTCACATCTTTTTACCCAAACTCGGAAAACAAACCGATCATCATAAAAATGAAATCTTGCGTCTCCTCGCGCAGAACGGATTGCAAGTAGTGGCGCAAAAACTTGACCAGGTAAACAGCACCGTCCTGGGAAAAAACGGACTTCTGGATGAGCCTCATTTCTGGCAGTTGGCCGTGTTGGCGGAGAGTGATCAGAACTTGCCCCGCCGTTTATTCGACCTGGTCGTGGAAATTGAACAGAAATTTCCGGTGCAAGTCGCCTCCTTCAGCAATACGACGGTTGTTTACAAACTGATGGGCGCCGCCAGCCTTCTGCCCGACTACTTTGACGACCTCAACGACCCTGAATTCAAATCAGTCGTCACCATTGGCCACAACCGCTATTCAACCAACACTTTATCTAATTTTTTCCGTGTTCAACCTTTTTCCCTGCTCGGTCATAACGGAGAAATCAATACCATTCGCAAGCTCAGGGACGAGGCCAAAATGATCGGCGTTCCCCTTGATGATGACAGCAGTGATTCGCAGGATCTGAACCGCTTGCTCGAGACGCTGATCCATCATTACGGGTTTAGTCTGTTTGAAGCCATTGAAATGGTTTTCCCGCCCATTTTGCATGAATTAAAGCACCTGCCATCCGAGTTGAAAGATTTATACACTTACTACAGGCAAACGTGGGGACCTTTCGCCCAAGGGCCGGCCGGCATTGTTTCCCGCTACGGGGATGAATGTGCCTTCAGCGTTGATGCGCTCGGCCTGAGACCCCTTTGGCTGGTGGAAAACGATCGCGTCCTGTTCTTCAGTTCCGAACAGGGAATTATCCCCGCCAGAGAAATGGTCAGTGAACCGAAGCCGCTCGCACCCGGAGAAACGGTCGGGGTCCGGCTTGCTCCCAAGGTGAAGGTGCTGCAGCATCACGAACTGCAACAGATTGTGCTTCAACGGGCGAAGAAGCGTGCAGATTTCAGCGGTTTTCAATCCTACCTGTCCACACCGACGGGAAAAGGCAAGCCCGATACAATCATCCCTCCGGCCACAAACCAAGCATATGCGGCGTTTGGCTGGGAACGTGAACAAATTCAACTGGTGGAGCAGATGGCCGATACCGGGGTTGATCCGATTCGCTCCCTGGGACATGACGGCCCGCTGGCGGCTCTTGCCAAGGTGAGACAAAACATTCCCGACTATATCAAAGAGAGTGTCGCTGTCGTCACCAACCCGGCAATTGACCGCGAACGGGAAATGGAGCATTTCTCCACCCGCGTCATTATCGGCCCGCGCCCTTCGCTCTCCTCGACTCAAACGGAAGCTGTCCGAGTGGAGCTCCCCTCACCGATCCTCGTGGAAGGTGCGCAAGCCGGTGAAGTTTGCCTCGATTCGGCTACACTCTCATTCGAGGAACTGATCGAACGATTTGAGCAAACCGGATCAGTCACCCGTCTTTCCCTTTCCTATCAGCGGAAAACAGGAATAAAACAAGCATTGGAACAATTGGGGAAAGATGCGGTCCAAGCCGTAAAAGAAGGAGCGAACCTCCTTTTGCTCGATGATAACGGCTGCCATCAGGGTGACAACTTGTTCCTGGACCCGCATTTGGGCATCTCGACAGTGGATCAGGCGTTAAAACGGGAAACGGGGCCGGACGGGCAAAACCTCCGCCGTCAGGCAAGCATTGTCGTCCGTTCCGCGGCCATGCGCAACCTGCATGACTTGGCTGTCGCTATCGGATTGGGAGCAGATGCCGTCTCGCCATATCTCATGTTTGCCACAATCGCCGAAAAAGAGGAAAAATCAGCCCTGAAACTCTTTCAGGCAATTAACAAAGGCTTGGAAAAAATCATCTCCACCATCGGAATTCATGAACTGCGCGGTTACGCCCGCCTGTTCTCCTCCATCGGTTTAAGCCCCGAAGTGGCGGACACACTCGGCATCGTCAATTATTGCGGCTCTGACCAGGCTGGTCTCCACTGGCGTGATATGGAGAAGGATGCAGAGGAGAGACAAACCGATTTCCATAGCGACAAAGCCAAACCAGCCCGCCTCTTCCACCTCTGGCCGCGCATCTGGAAATCGATCGGTCAATTGGCCGGCGGTTCGATCCAATATGACGAATTTGCGCAAAAATTAAATGACCTGGAAAAAGAGAACCCTGTCTCTCTGCGCCATGTGGCCGATTTGCGGCAAAGCGGAGACCAGGGGATCAATCCCGCAGAAGTGGATATCCGCGTTGGAGATCACGACTTGCCGTTTGTGATCAGCTCGATGTCGTTCGGTTCCCAGAACGAGGTGGCTTTCCGCGCATATGCCGAAGCGGCAGACCGCTTAAACATGATCAGCCTGAACGGCGAAGGTGGCGAAATCAAAGATATGCTCGGCAAATATCCGAAAACGCGCGGTCATCAGATCGCATCCGGGCGATTTGGCGTCAATGTCGAACTGGCGAACTCGGCCAACATTTTGGAAATCAAGATCGGCCAAGGGGCAAAACCCGGGGAAGGCGGCCACCTGCCCGGCAAAAAGGTCTCGGCCAAAGTGGCAGCGGCCCGCAACGCCACACCCGGCAGCGACCTGATTTCGCCCTCCAATAACCACGATATTTACTCAATCGAAGATTTGGCGCAAATCATCACCGAATTAAAAACCGCCAACCGCCAGGCAAAAGTGATCGTCAAAGTGCCGGTCGTGCCCAATATCGGAACGATTGCCGTGGGCATTGCCAAAGCGGGCGCCGACATTATCACCCTGAGCGGATTTGATGGCGGAACCGGGGCTGCCCGGATTCATGCGTTGCAACACGTGGGTCTTCCGGCGGAAATCGGCATTAAGGCCGCACATAATGCGTTGATCGAGGCAGGCATTCGCGATCAGGTCGAATTGTGGGCCGACGGCGGAATGCGCAGCGCGCTCGACGCGGTGAAACTGATGCTCCTCGGTGCAAACCGGATTGGTTTCGGTACCCTGGCCATGCTCGCCATCGGGTGTACCACCTGTCGCGGCTGTCACTTGGACACCTGCCATGTCGGGATCGCCACGCAAATCGAAACACCGGAAGAAGCGGAAGAACACGGACTTCGCCGGTTTGTACCCCGGGACTTCGATTTGGCCGTCGCCGGACTGATGACCTTGTTCACAGCATTTGGCGAAGAAGTGAAACGGCTCACCGCGCAGCTTGGCTTTAAACGTGCCCAGGATCTCGTGGGCCGGTCCGATCTCCTGGAGCAGGTGAGAGAGCAGGATAAACTCGATCTGACTGAGCTATTGCGCCTCAGTTCAGAATGGACCAATATTGGGGTGAAGGAAAAAACGGAAACACCGGCTCTCGTTGCCGCGGGAGCATCGCTGGTGATGTCCGAATCTGCCGTTTCGGCAACCCAGGAATATTCGCACACGTTTGCCGGCATTCACAGCGCTCACCGGGTGTTGCTCTCAGATCTTTCCGGAACCCGGGTCCGCAACCGGCTGGATGGCAGCTATCATTCCCTGCCGAAGTGGAGTTTCTCCTTTACGGACGGCTCAGTTCCCGGGAACGGATTTGCCGCCTTCCACGCCGACGGCATTTCGGCAACCGTTCATGGCGGAGCGCAGGACGGTGTCGGGAAAACAGCCTTCGGCGGCAAGGTCGCCATTCTCAAAACACGCAACCGGAACGGCATTTATGTAAACGGCTCTGTGGGAAAAAGCTTCTGCTACGGCGCGCAAAAAGGGTTGTTTATCGTTCAGGGCAACGCGGACTCCCGTGCAGGCATTCGCCTCTCCGGCGCCGACATCATCATTGCCGGTGACATCAAGGAGCCGTTGCGGGATGAACTCGGCATGATCGGAAATCGCGCCAATATCAAAGGATTTGCTTTTGAATATATGACGGATGGACGTGCAGTGGTTCTCGGGGACCCGGGACCGTGGATCTGTTCGGGCATGACGGGCGGTGTCGTTTACCAGCGGCTGCAACCGGAACTGGGTCTGGATGAAGCCGCCGTCATGCGCCGGATCGCCAAAGCGGCCAAAGTGGCGATGGAACCGCTGAGCGAAAAAGGGGTGAGAGATCTGCAAGAATTACTGGGCCTTTACCACACGGAGCTCATCCTTTCCGAACAGTGGGATGAAGCGCAAAAAGTCGAAGACTTGCTCAAGGATCTCGACCGCCATTTCATCCAAATTATCCCGCAAAAACAACAGGCGGACCCATCCATCTCCACCGAATAAACCAATCATTCAATTCATCCTCCCCGGGATCGGGGGGGATTTTTTTCAGCACCATTTTTGATTTATCTGCTTTTCCCGCCGGATTTCCCGCATTTTTCACATCAATAGACAAAAGTTATTTGTAACATTAGCGAAATATATCATTTTTTTGAAGGAAGGAAAAGGAATATGCAGAATATTTCATACCCAACTGAGGATTTGGTGTGAACTGAAAGGTGGGTATCTGATGTTTAAAAGTTTTACCCCTCCCTATCGGGATCAAAAAAGAAAAAAGATCACCAGCAGCATTGCCGTGCTTGAAAAAATACCGCTCGGCGGAATCAGTCAGTCCGTCCTGATTCGCAGCCGCGATACCAAACACCCCCTCCTGCTCTTTATCCACGGAGGTCCGGGCCACGCGCAAATCGGTTTTGCCCGGCATTATCAAGAGGAGCTGGAAAAGCATTTTATCGTCGTCAACTGGGATCAGCGCGGAAGCGGCAAATCCTATTCAAAACGGCTCGATCCGGCTTCACTGACCATCGAACAGCTCGTTGCCGATGCACACGAACTCATCATTTATCTCTTAAAGCGATTCGGACAGAAAAAACTGTTTTTGGCCGGACACTCATGGGGAAGCATCGTCGCCGCTCTCGTCGCCAAGCAATACCCGGAACTGATTCACGCCTATATCGGGATCGGGCAAATGACTGATGTCGAACACGGAGAAATGATTTCCTACCAAATGGTCCTGATTTACGCGCGCCAAAATGAAAAATTCTTTGCCGTCCGCGCGCTAAACCGGATCGGCTATCCACCGTATCGCCGGATTCGGGATCTGTTGGTGCAGCGCAAATGGCTGTCCAAATTCGGTGGGGATGTACGCAAAGGAAGCCTGTTCAGCTTTCTCAGGCGCGGACTGTTCTCGCGAGAATACACCCTGGCCGACTGGTGGCGCTTTTTTCAGGGAACACGCTTTACGATGAAACATCTCGGTCCGAAAATCATGCAAATGAACCTGTTTAACGAGATTTCCGAGCTCAAGGTGCCCGCTTATTTTTGCGTCGGCCGGTATGATTACCTCTCTCCGTTTGAACTGCAGGAAAAATTCTGCGAGCAGTTGAAAGCACCCAAAAAAGACCTTATCTGGTTTGAAAACTCAGCTCATTGCCCTCATTTTGAAGAACCTTCATCCTTTTTGGTCGTCCTCTTGCGCATCAAAGAAGAGACCGCCATTCTGAAGCGGCAAACTCTCTCCCACACTCTCAATTTAAAAGGCGCTTTGCTTCAATAGAGCAATGTCGCCTTTTTTCGTCCGGTTTCCCTGTCGATCCAACAACTGTAATCGTAATACTCACCGCAATATGGGCAACCTCCCCTTACTCGATGGTTTGGTTACGGTGCAGGCAACAATCCGCCAATCTCTTCCATCACCCCATTCGAATCATCAAAATAAAAAACGAATCACAACGATCCGCAGCAATCGGGATTTTCTGTTCAGTTGCTCCCCGTATGGTGAATGGCTTGATAATGTTCAATGATATAAGGGTAAATAAGTTTAAATAACAAAGTCCCCAAAAAACTTCCTAAAGTATTTAAAATAATATCATCAACATCGAAACTCCTGTACTTATAGTTGATTAACAGAGAGACAAAAATCTGTAACAACTCAATGGATAGACTAACCAAAAAACCGATAAAGACTGCTCTTGTAACAGATTGTTTTATTTTCTTCGAAATAAATGGGAGAATCACTCCAAGAGGCATTAACATAACTAAATTGCCTAAAATCTGCTTAATCGCGATGGTTGGCGATACTGCCTGTGTAGCGGTAGTATAAATGCTAAAAAAGGGAATATAATTATCTTTCTCCGGATACATACGAACCAACGGATCTGAATTATCAAAAGGAATAGGCAGAAGAGTAACACCTATCAAGCAAACAATATATACACCCAAAATGATTTCAAAAGGACTTTTTGCCAATTAAAAAATTTTCTTTTTATTATGTAATAAGGTAATCGAACCAGGAAAAATAGAAGTCCTAAAATTAACCCTATAAAGATATTAAAGCTAATCATCGTAAACCTCCCAACACATGAATAGTTTCGGCCCATATCTTCAGTCACCGTTTCGACTGCTCCAACACCATCCTGAGGTTATTGCACAACAAAAAAGTAATCACCGGATTCCACCCTTGGCCGTTCTTGCAATATCTCCCACCTTGCAAGTGGGTCATTGATTGAATGCCTCACCAAGCGGTATAAGCCAAAGTGTTTTCCCGATCCATTGCAATCCTCCTTTTCAATCCACAGAGGATGATTCAACAAGAACGAGCTTTGTTACCCCAACTCGATTACCGTGATCTCCGGACGGCAAGCAAACCGGAACGGCAAGATGGTTGTCCCGATGCCGCGGTTTGTATAGAGGGTAAGCCGCTCATTGATTTGATATAACCCGGAAGAAAACTTCCTGGACAGTGGCGGGGTAAACAGCGGGCCGAAAAATGGCAGGTTAATCTGACCGCCATGGCTGTGACCGGATAATTGCAAATCGACCGGATCAGAGGAGATAACCTTGGCAAAATCCGGTTCATGGACCAGCATCAAATGAAAAAGATCGAGATCAAATCGGGCATCGTTAAAAACTTTTGAGTGATCCGGTTTCCCGTTCAGCAAATCGTCAAGGCCAGAAACAGAAATAACATCATTCCCTTTTTTCACGAGCGTCCATTCGTTGATCAACAAGCGAAAACCGGCACTGGTCAAGCAGTCCTTCACCAAAGCCGTATCACCCCAATAATCATGATTGCCCAGGATGGCGAACTTTCTATAAGGAGCGTCGATTTGTTTCAACAGATCGGATACCTTTATCGCCTCACCGCGGGAGAAGCGGCGGTCGATTAAGTCCCCCGTAAAACAGAAGAGATCGGGATGAAGAGACCGCACTTGGTCCACAAGCGTTTGCAACTGCTCCGGACCATAAAAAAATCCAAAGTGAAGGTCGCTGATTTGCACAATCTTCATACCCTTGAAAGAAACAGGAAGTCTCGGGGATGAAATGCGAATCCGATTGATCTCGAGCTGATTTTTTTCCACAAAAAATGAATAACCGGGCAGTCCCAATACGAAAAGCCCTGCTGCCGCAAGAATCCCCTTTTTGAGGAAATTTCTGCGGGTGAGCTTTTTTTCTGCATTTATTCGCGTTACCGGCAACTCTTCTTCACCTCTAATCCCCTTTCCAGCAGCGAATGATAAACATGGATCTTGCTCCACATCCCCACCCGGTACTTGGTTCGAACTCACACTCTTCCGGATGTCTCCGGGACATTTTCAGTATAATAAAAATACCATTGGGAATTTTCATTTTATAAAAAATAAAGTGAAGGGATGGGATAGCGGATATATGGATGCAGTAGTCGAAAATATGAAAAGCCCCGAAGAACGTGAAAAAAATGCAAGGATCGGTTTCCGCCTTTTTTGGATCGCCATCGCCTTCTTCATTACCGGCATTTTGCTTTTAATCTTTTTCGGTTGATCTCCCCTCCTTTCGCAGCTGCACGTCAGCGGATTGGTAAATATGGGTTCACGAAACATAAATTTTATGAGAAAATAAAAATGAGTGATTGTAAGACTAACCCCTTTTTGTCTGATTCCTCCTATGAGGAAGGGAACACGGTTCCCACCAGTCCGCATCGGAGAGGATGATTTCATTGAAACGAGACCAAATCTTGAATAGCGAAGATTTACTCCTCCCTGCCAAAAAAACGGCTCCTTGCTCGATCTGCGGCAAGGAAGCGCATTATGTAGAGGTTAGCTTTGAATCTCCCATCTGTTCCAAAGAGTGTGCCAAACAGATGTGGAAGTTATATGTTGATACACAAATTTCTCGCAAATATAAAACAATTGACTTTTATACGGCCGATTAACGATGACGCACAGCCCCTCCGCATTGGCTGTGCGTCGTTCTATGATTTGCCGGGACTCAATCTCTCTTTCCCTCCACCGTCAACGGTCCCGTTTTGATCTCCCTCAATCGCAACGAATCTTTGATTTGCTCGGCCTGGTCGACAAAAAGCACTTCGGGCAAAATCACATGCCTCTTCAGATCGACCGGCATCATTACAAATCCATCCTTGTATGTATCCACCACCACATACGGTGAGGAGCCTTGTGTCACCAGGTATTCCGTCTGGTTGGAGGCGATAATGTAACCGCTCGCCCTGGAGACGGAAATGACAATCATCACCAGTGCCAATCCTGTCAGCAGCCAATTTTGTCTCATGGCAAAGAACAACAGGAGTGCCGTAAGCAGAACATATACAAGGAAAAAGAAAAAAATTTCCCAAAGCGATTGCTTGAATTGATAATCCAGCTTCAGCCCGAGTAACAAACCGATGGAGAAGGGGAGAATCACCGGCAAAACAAATTTGCCGTAGCGCATCGCATAAGGCCGCTGCAAAAACATGGCCAGTACCAGAATGACAAAAACAATCGAAGCGACAGCCAAAATGACGGTGTTCAAACTGACATCCGCATAGAGTGAGGGGAGCCCCTTTATAACTCACATCCGAAAGATAAGCGGCAAAATAGCCCAAGCCGGTAACTCCCCCCAATAAAATTCCATCGGAAAAGGGCATTTTCTTGATCATTTTTTCTGTGGCAGATATCTTTTTTCCCTGATCAGTTACCGCTGTCAACAAAGAGAGGATTTTTCCTGTACCGTTGAAGTTTCGCTCTGTGTTGTTGCTGTCCACTGGAAACAAAATCCCCCTTCATTCCGGCATGGAGTCAAAAAGGCCCCGATCCGTTCATACAACAGGCTGGATGTCCATCCCTTTAAAAACCCCAATAAGCCCGGAACAAATCCGTTGTCGTATTTGCCGGGTAGATGACAAACAGGATCAGATAGGTTGTGATCGCGGTAATCGCCCCAACAAACCAGATCCGTGCCGTCCAGCGGCCGAACGCACGGTGACGGTCAAAACGCTTTTTATAGGCGAAATAAAGTGTAATTACCGCCAAGATCGGAGCGATTGAAGTCACCGTGATGTGGAAGGTAAGAAAAGCCGTGTAATACGGCAACAGATAATGAGGTCCGCCAAATGGCACGTTTCCGAGAAACATCGTCCGGTACATATAAAGGGCGAAAAAGCCCGCCGCGAAGATTACGGAGGCAATCATCAGACGGCGATGCACCTTGACGTTGCCCCGTCGGATCATCACCCATCCGATCGCCATCAGAATAGCGCTGATCGTGGTACACGATGTACTGACCAGCGCAATCACACTTCCTTGCACAAAGCATAACCTCCTTACAAAAAACCGTTCATTTTTTCGGCTCAACCCGGGATGCAATTCTCCGGCATGGTGCCCGCTGACCGACCACTTTCTCAGAAAAAATGCCCTCCGGCCTGTCGCTGGCAGAGGGCATTTTTTCTTACATCAAAATAATTCCTACCGCAGAAATTACCGCAATCACAATTCCCAGCATGATAAAGATCGCATAGTAAGCCGATCCTTTCTGTCCAAGATGCATGAAGGTGAACAGCTGCAGGAAAACCTGGATGACGGCAAACACGAGAATCAGCGGCAGAATAAGATGTTCGGCAACGACAGAGCCCGATTTGATCACCACATAAAAAGCTGCCGCCGTCAGTATAATCATGATCAGAAAAGAAATCAAGTGTTTGACCGCGCTTTCCGGCTTAGGTGATACGGCGTGATTATCGGAATGTTGGTTTTCTGTCACCGCTTACCCCACCTTTCCGAGAAGATACACGAGCGTGAAAATGAAGACCCAAACAACATCGATAAAGTGCCAATACAGACTGGCCACAAACAGTTTGGGAGCCATTTCCTCCGTGATGCCCCGTCCGGCAGCTTGCAACATCAGTGTGGAAATCCAAATAATCCCGAAAGTTACGTGCGCTCCGTGCGTGCCCACAAGAGCGTAGAAGGAAGAGCCAAAGGCACTGCTCGTAAAAGTATGCCCTTCATGCACATAATGAATAAACTCGTTGATCTCCAAAATGAGGAAGGCGAGTCCCAACAAAACGGTTACTGCCAGCCAGAACATCATTACCTTCTTTTTCAGTTGGTTCATCGCCAGAATGGCCAGTACGCTGGTCAGGCTGCTGGTGAGAAGGAAAGCCGTGGCCAAACCGACCAATTTCAAATCGAACAGTTCATGTCCGGATGGACCGCCCATCGTTTGATGCCGCAAAGCCAGATAGGTACCAAACAGACAGGCGAAAAGAACGGTTTCTGCCCCAAGGAACAACCAAAATCCAAGAACTTTATTTCTGCCCTCAAATGTGGCCGTCTCCAGATGGTTCGGCATATGGGGACTTCTGCTTGCTTCCGTATGTGTTGCCATTATGCCTGAACCCCCTTATTCGTTTCTTCAATCTCATCCGGTTCAATGTGGTAACCATGATCACGATCAAATGAACGCAAGAACAGGCAAACGATTACCAGCACCAACCCGATTATTGCACCGACGAAATCGCCGCGGAAGATGAACCCGAAACCGGCGATGAAAAATCCGAGCGCCATCAGGATGGGAATGAAGGATGAAGATGGCATATGAATCGAGCCGAGCGGTTCAGCAGGAGGCAAACTTTTGTTTCCTGCCTGTTTTTCCATCCACCAGGCATCATACCCGCGCACCAACGGCAATTGGGCAAAGTTGTAAACCGGCGGAGGTGACGAAATCGCCCATTCCAGCGTACGCCCGTCCCACGGATCGGCCGGAGCAGGAGCCGCTTTTTTGAACGACCAGTAGATGTTGTACAAGAAAGCGATCGTTCCGATGGCCATTCCCACTACCCCGATAGTACTGATCAGGTTGAGACTGTCCAGCCCCATGCCCGGCTGGTAGGTGAAGACGCGTCGCGGCATTCCGAACAGTCCCAGGAAGTGCTGCGGAAAGAAAGTGAGGTGAAACCCGATCAGGAATGTCCAGAAATGGATTTTTCCGATGGTCTCATTCAGCATCTTGCCGAACATTTTCGGCCACCAGTAGTAAGCTCCGGCAAACAATCCCATCACGGTACCGCCAACAAGTACGTAGTGGAAGTGGGCCACGACGAAGTAGCTGTCCTGGTACTGGAAGTCAGCCGGCGGAGCAGCAAGCATCACCCCGGTCATCCCCCCCATCACAAAGGTCGGGATAAACCCGATGGCAAACAGCATCGCTGTCGTGAAGCGAATTTCGCCGCCCCACATGGTAAAGAGCCAGTTGAACACCTTGATCCCGGTAGGCACTGCAATGGCCATTGTCGCCACCGCAAAGATAGAGTTCGACACCGGTCCAAGTCCAACGGTAAACATGTGGTGCACCCAAACCATGAAGGAAAGGAATGCGATCAAAACGGTCGCAAACACCATCGAAGTGTAACCGAACAGGCGCTTACGCGAAAATGTGCTGATTACTTCGGACATCACCCCGAAGGCCGGCAAAATCACGATGTACACTTCCGGATGGCCGAAGATCCAGAACAAGTGCTCCCAGATTACAGCGCTTCCACCCATGGTGTAATCAAAGAAATGCGAACCGAACAAACGGTCAAACATGAGCAGCAGAAGAGCGACTGTCAAGGGAGGAAAAGCAAACAGGATGATGGTTGATGTAACAAAGCTGGTCCATGTGAACATCGGCATCCGCAGAAAAGTCATGCCCGGAGCACGCAAATTGATGATTGTGGCCATGAAGTTCAGACCACCGATCAAGGTTCCGATCCCGGCAATCTGCAAGCCGAGCACATAGAAATCGACACCCGGTCCGGGACTGTAATTGTTCAAAGCGAGCGAAGTATAAGAAGTCCAGCCAGCGTCCGGCGCACCGCCGAAAATCCAGGAGAGATTCATTAAAAGCCCGCCGGCGAAGAAAAGCCAGAACCCGAGCGCGTTGACAAAGGGAAAAGCGACGTCCCGCGCACCGATCTGCAGGGGAACGACCGCATTCATCAGACCAAAGATCATCGGCATCGCCGCCATGAAGATCATGGTCGTTCCATGCATGGTCAGCAATTCGTTAAACGTATCCCCGACAAACAGGTCGTTGTGGGGAACCACCAATTGCAACCGCATAAACAGCGCTTCGATTCCGCCGACCAGGAAGAAGAAGAAACCCGACAGAAAGTATAAAATCCCAATCTTCTTATGGTCCACCGTGGTGAGCCAATCCCATACTTTGCTATTTTTTACGCGTTCCAAGAAGGTTTTGTTATACCCCCCGGTAAGGATCGCCGTAAGAAACAGCGCAAATACGATCAGCACTATCAGCGTCCCCATGGTGTTCCCTCCTTCTTTCTACTTTTGATAGATTAATAGTTTTGTGAGATGAGTAGAGATTGCGAAATTTCCCGACCAAAAAAAACGGTTACTTTCGACTCATCAAGTAATCGGTCAATGCCTGAATTTCATCCGGTTGCAAGTAATTGATTTTCGGCATCAAGGCTCCCGGCTTAACTGCTTGCGGATTATGAAGCCATTGTTTCAAATGCTGTTCATCATGAGGCAAAACGCCTGCAATTGTTGTGCGCGTCCCGAACTTGTTCAAATCCGGGCCTTGGACATTTGGATTGATTCCAGCATGGCAGCCCATGCAGTTTTGCTGGAAAAGCTGTTCCCCTTTTTTCTCGCTTGCCGTTGTCACGGGAGCTGGAGGGGCTTTCATTTCTGCGACCCATTTATTGAAGTCGGCATCATTTGAAGCGATCACCTTGAAATCCATCAAAGCATGGCCGGCACCGCACAATTCAGCGCATTTCCCCTGATAGACACCAGGTTTGTCGGCATCCAGAGTCATATGGTTGACGCGGCCGGGGACTACGTCTGTTTTCCCTTGGAGTGATGGTACCCAGAAAGAGTGCAAGACGTCTTTCCCGTGGATTTCCAGATCAACTTTTCTGCCGACAGGAATATGTAACTCTTGCGCCGTTTTAATTCCCAGGTCCGGATACTCGAATTCCCACCAATATTGGTGACCTGTGACCACAACGCGAATCGCATCCTTTGTTTTCGGCTTCTCGGAAAGATCAAAGGTAGTGCTTACCGTCGGAACCGCCAGAATCGCCAATAAGATAATCGGAATGACAGTCCATACAATTTCCAGTACGGTATTACCATGAACCTGTTCCGGCATGCGGTCAATGCCTTTCCGTTTCCGGTAGCGAATCAGCACATAAATGTAAATCGTCGTCACTACTGCAAAAACGGCAAGCATGAGAATGAAGCTCCAATTGATGAGATCCAATTGTTTCTCACCCGCTGATCCGTGCGGGTCGAGAACGTTCATTTCCACCTTGCTGTTGCTGCACCCTGACAGAGCGAGCGCAAGTAGTGCGAATACTGGCAAGACTCGCCACATACGTTGTCGACTCACCACGATCCAACCTCACTTTCTGTTAGCTTGATCCGGCCTCAAGAGCCCAAGGCCGGATCAATGATTTACAACAGTGCATCTCCAAATCTATATGAAGCTCTTATTAAGCACTGTATCCATTCTTACAGCATTTGAATCAGATCATAGATCGTAACATCTAAAACCATGGCAAACAGGATCGCCGTCAAATAGATCAGGGAGTAGAAAAACAGCTGCTTTGCCCATTTTTCGTGATCCTGCGTTTTGAAGCCTTTCCATGCCAAAGCAATATAGATTCCGCCCAGAATAAGAGCGAGAACCAGATAAATCCAGCCACACGCTCCCGTAAAGAAGAGCAACAGAGAAGAGAAAAACAACATAACCGTAAAGAACAGCGTTTGTTTCTTGGTCTCCGCGGCTCCCTTGACAACCGGCAACATGGGAATTCCAGCCGCACGGTAATCCTCCGCTTTGCGCATCGCCAACGCGAAGAAATGAGGAGGCTGCCACATAAACAGAATCAAAAACAGAGCCCAGGCATTTAAATCAATGTGCGAAGTAACAGCAACCCAACCGATCATCGGCGGAACTGCCCCGGAAAAACCGCCGACCACCGTGTTCAACGTGCTGGTTCTCTTCAGCCACATGCTGTAGATGACGACATAGACAAATGAACCGATAAAACCGAGAATCGCGGCTAGCAGATTGACTCCGAACGCAAGGATCAGGAGTCCCAGCACCGTCAGACTGATTCCGTACCAAAGCGCCACCGCCGGCTTGATCCTTCCCCCGGCCACCGGCCTTGTCTTGGTACGCTCCATCAAAGGGTCTATATCGCGGTCAATAAAGTTATTCAACGTACAGCTGCCGGCAATCACCAAAGCCGTTCCAAGCAACGTGATCAGAAGGGTTACCAATTGAAATGAGTGGATTCCTGCAGCCACCCAGTATCCGGCAAAAGTTGCAATCAAATTGCTTTTATTGATCCCTGGTTTGGTAATTTCGATATAATCACGCCAGGTAGCTTTAGATGCTGATTCAAATGGCTCCGTTTTGATGATGCGATCTGCAGCGGTTTGCTGAGATAATGGTTCCACCGCACAGACCTCCTTTCTAAGCCAAGAAACGCAGTGAAATAAAACTGTTTTCCCCACTTGGAAAACAGGTTATGGCTATACAGAAAGCGGGAAATATTTGATTATAACATGCAAAAAATGTAACAATCGTAGGTAGAATGCCCTATGATTTTACATTCCATTTCTCAAATATTGGAATCGAGAAATGTCAAAAGTCATGGTTTATATCATCACCATTTTAGATGATCAACAACCTTCATGCAAGGGTGGCATGGATGGCTCATTCAAAGATATAACAATGAATCACCGATATTATATCCCTTTTGCCCGCTTTCCTTTCATTAAATCCTTTCTATTTTAGTCTAAACGATGGCATTTGTTTGAAGGTGACATATCTGTGAACAATTTTTGATCAACTGCCGGGATTTTCCTGGAAATGAGAACGGGACAAAAAAACGGCACGGTTTCCTTCCGCGGGAAACGTACGGTTTTTTGGTGAATTTATTATTTTTCATGAAGCATACGGCTCGATTTAAGCCATTTTACCGCTTCCACACACGTTCCGTTTTCGACGGGGATTTGCTTTAGTTCATCCATCAGCATGTAAACTTGCTGCAATCCTGAGGTTTCACCCAGATTTTGATTTTTCCCCTTGGCCAATTCTTCCAAATTCGGAATGCCCGGCCCAGTATCCTGTACCTGAATCTTAATTCCTTTCCGGTCTTCTTCCTCCACCGTCGCGATCGTAATGATTCCCTTATCCGCATATTGAACGACATTGCGTGCCAATTCTGAGATCGATTGTACGATACGCGCTTGATCCAGTTCGTCAAATCCCACTTCCCTGGATAATTCGCGCGCTTCACTGCGAATATGTACAATATCCCATTCGTAGTTGATTTCAAAGGTTTTACGCATGTTTCCCCTCCATCAAGTGGTGAGAGTCCCGATTTGCCGTCTGCGGATCATTTACGGTCCCGTCCAAATTCTGTACATTGAATAAATCGGCGTACAATCCGTTTTTCCGCAACAATTCTTCATGTATCCCTTGTTCCGCTACTCGTCCGTGCTCGATAACCAGAATTTGATCCGCATGTGTAATAGTGGAAAGCCGGTGTGCGACTACGATTGTCGTTCGATTTTTCGCCAGGCGGTTCAGCGATTCCTGAACCAGATGTTCGGATTGCAGATCAAGTGCCGATGTTGCTTCGTCCAAAATCAGGATTTCCGGGTCCTTGAGAAAAACCCTGGCCAAAGCAATCCGCTGCTTCTGGCCTCCGGACAGTTTGACACCCCGCTCCCCGATCTCCGTCTCATACCCGTCCGGAAGTTCCATGATAAATTCGTGGGCGTTTGCTGCTTTTGCCGCTTCGATGATTTCTTCTTTGGTCGCTGTAACCTTTCCCATCCGGATATTTTCCTCCACTGAACCGCTGAACAAAATGTTTTCCTGCAAAACCATTCCGATATGGCTCCGCAAACTGCGCATTGTAAAATCTTTCACATCGATTCCGTCTATTTTCACCTGTCCCTCGATCACATCGTAAAAACGGGGGATCAGGGAGATAATCGAGGATTTTCCTCCACCACTCGGCCCGACCAGTGCCACCGTCTGTCCGGCAGCAACGGAAAAATTCACTCCGTCCAAGATCCAGTCCTGGTCGTCATGATAACGAAACCGAACATTTTCAAACTCAATTTTCCCCTTAACCGCCGGGATCTCACGAGCCTGCGGAAGATCGAAGATATCATAGGTCTCATCCATGAACTCGAACACCCGATCCATTGAAGCAAAGGCCTGGGTCAAAGTTGTGGAAGAATTAACCAGGCGGCGAATCGGATTATAAATCAGGCCCATATAGCCATAGAAGGCCGTTAACGCACCAATGGTCAACTTATGTTCAATCACGAGATAGGCTGATGTTCCGATCACGATAATCGGGGCCAAATCAGTAATCGTGTTGATCGCCGCAAATGTTTTGGCGATCCACCTTGTTTGCAACAACGCTTTATCCAAGTAATAAGCATTTCGTTTTTCAAATTGCTCTTGTTCTTCCCTTTCCAAATGAAAAGCGCGAATAACGGAAATCCCTTGAATTCGTTCGTGCAAATGCCCTTGCAATTCGGCCAGTGCCTGCGAGCGCTCTTTCGTGTAGCGACGCATGTTTTGGAAAAAATATTTGACCGAAACCGCATATAACGGAAAAATCGCAAGGGAAACAGCGGTCATGAACGGATCGATCCAAATCATCATCGATACGGCGATGAGAAGGGTCGACAGATCCAGCCAGATATTCATCATCCCGGTTACGACAAATTCTTTTGTCTGTTCGACATCATTGATCACGCGGGAGATAATCTGCCCGACCTTCTGATTCTGATAAAACTTCAACGATAGTCTTTGAATGTGATCAAACAACCGGTTGCGAATATCAAACAAAATTTTGCTCGCTGTCCATTGGGCAAAATATTGCCGGTAATACTCGACCGGGATTCGGACCACCGTAAACAGCAGGAAAGCTCCGCCGATCACCCAGGCGAGTTTCTGCAATTTTTCATGTGCCGCCATCGAACTGAGCAACAGATGATCGACCACATACTTCAATAACAGCGGCAACAACAGCGGAATCCCGAATTTTAAAATCCCGATCGCCATTGTCAAGCAGATTTCTTTCCAATAAGGCTTAACAAACCGAAGATAACGTCTCATACTCCCCATCTTTATTCAACCCCTACAATTTGCTTTTATATCCACATTGCCATGGCCCGGAGTATGGTGCAAGACGACCGAAGGAGAATTTGTCCCTCCGGCACATACAACCCCGCTCTTCCCCGTTTCATCCTCTGCTGTATCTTCTTCGGTTTAGTTGTTTAACGCCTTACACTTTTTATAACGAAAGTTAGACCCAAAAAGATTCATGGCAATTTTTTAAAAATGTTAAAACACAGGTTTTTGAGTCTAAGCAGTAAGTCATCGGTGCAAAACTGGTTCACCTGCGGAAGCAAATGCCCTCAGATGCCAGATTGTAACCAATCTCGCCCAAACAGGCAAGGGGAGGAAAACACGAGAAACATCTTTTTGGAGCAAAACTATTATATCATAAACAATACTGAATTTTCGTTCAAAATAAAAAAGGCCGAGACTCTTTTGTGAGACTCGGACCTTTTCTTGTTTGTTTTTTAATGTCTGGCTTTTTCAAGGGCTGGGAGCAGTTTCGGATTGAGAATTTTGATGTAGGTCCCTTTCATTCCGAGCGAACGGGATTCCACGACACCTGCGCTTTCGAGTTTTCTCAGCGCATTTACAATAACGGAACGCGTGATTCCGACACGATCGGCAATTTTACTTGCAACGAGCAATCCTTCCATTCCATCCAGCTCATTAAAGATGTGTTCTGCCGCTTCCAATTCACTGAAGGAGAGCGAATTGATCGCCAATTGCACGACTGCGCGGCTGCGTGCTTCTTCTTCTACCTGACCGGCACGTTCACGCAAAATTTCCATCCCGACAACGGTTGCTCCATACTCAGCCAAGATCAGGTCTTCTTCTTCAAAACGCGTGTTCAGGCGGGACAGCACCAGCGTACCCAGATGATCCCCACCGCCAATGATCGGCACCAGGGTGGTAAACCCTTCGCGGAACATGTCCTTCATCTCCGTCGGGTAAGCGGTATAAGGGCTGTCCACACCAACGTTGGTCATGGTTTGGTCTACTTCCATGAGAAGTTTGGCATAATCAACCGGGAACTCGCGGTTTTTGAGATATTGTTCCATCCGCTCGTTGGCCAAGTCATGGTTGATCGCCATGCCGAGCAGCTTTCCTTCTGCGCTGACCACATAGATATTGGCGCCGATGATGTCACAGAGAACTTGTGCAACTTCATCGAAGTCAACCAAATGGTGGCCTACATTTTTTTGCAAAATCTTGGAAATGCGACGTGTTTTTGCTAACAGATCCATTGTGTCATTACCTCCAAAGAATCAGATTTGATTGGCTTTTATGTTTATGGGCCGTCTATCAACCCGCCTTTTGCCAGGCGATTGATTTATTTTTACGGGATTGAGGGAAAGCGGTAAACACTTACCTATTATGCGACATTTAAGCAATTAAGCAATTTGGTTTTTGTGAACAATTTTTGACTTTTATACCTATTTTAAATTGTTTTCTTCATTCAGCATCAAAGCGAAGCTGATAATGAAGGCCGCCATAAAATAAGCTCCACCTTCCCATCGAGTAAATCGTCGGGAACGAGTCCAACGCTGCTATACCGACTGTCCCTGCTGGCATAGCGGTGACGGTTGTCACCCATGACAAACACGGTCCCGCGCTTTACCCGGATCGGGCCGAAATTGCCATCTTCGATCGGGCAATCCGTATAAGCCTCATGTACCTTCTTCCCGTTGCGATAAAGCTGCCCGTTTCGAATCTCGATTGTGTCCCCCGGCACACCGATCACCCGTTTGACCAGAAACCGGTGATGGTCGGACGGATCGCGAAAAGTAATCACTTCCCCCACCTTCGGCTGATCCAGTACAAACGCAAAACGATTGACAAGAAGCCGGTCACCATCCTGCAGAGTCGGTTGCATCGAAGTGCCGTTTACAACTGATAACGCTATCCCGTACTGATTGACTGCCCAGGCAAACACGGCTGCATAGATGACCAACATCGTCCATCTATTCAGTCCCTTTACCCGAAACATGCACATTCACTCCATCATCCCGCTTCAGTCTTCAGCATTAGGTACTGATGATACCAAAATGGAGCGAATTCGGGAGAAAATGGTTCCTCCTGCCGCAATACCCGTCCTTCCAGTTCCTGTTTGGCTCTGTTCACACTGTCCACAACCGTTTGGGGATATCCGTAGTGCAAGCGATTCGCTTCAAACTCGTCCCCATCCACCCATTGGTAATGCCAATCAGGCTTGACGATCAAATCCCAATCGTAGTCGATATAGCAGAGCGTTTTTCCCGCTTCGTCCCACCAGTAGGGTGATGCAATGTTGCAGTAATACTCCTTGAGCCGGAACTGGTCGTCATACAAGATAACCGTATGGAACCAATCGCGCTTGGAAAAAAGACAAATTGCCAAACCCGGAAAATCCCATTCAACACCATTTTTTTCTACCACTTTTGCATTGTAGTTGGCAAGTACCAGCGGTTCTCCCGGTAGCAAAATCACCGATTTTTTCCAAGCCCTGTGCATCAAATTCCCGTATTTTAAGCTTTCAATGCGAATCGTATCACCCTTTTTTGGTATCATTTTCCTCACCTCAAGCGCTCTAGTTTCTTTATTTCCAAAAAGAGAAAAAAATAAAACACCTAAAACTCAGAATTTATCATTTAAAGCCTGAGGCGTTGCTCTTGGCCGGGATCAGACAAAAAGCATTCCGGCCGCGACAAGCGCAATCCCGGGATCAAAGTGAATAAAAACAGGTGGGTCGGGACGGGCTGAGTCCCTCGTGGCCGACATGTGCGCGCCCGCAAGCACTCCGGCGCCTCTTCGCGGAAAAAGGATTGACAAACGGCAGCCAATCTGATTATCTTAAAATTCACTTGGTTATTATTTGAAATTAACACGTTTTCATTATAGACTCGCCCGATCCTGATGTCTGCCTTTCCCCACTTTCGTTGATTTAAATGTTTAAATTTCTTCGTAAGCGGGAAAAGGCATGGAGTCGTCTTCTCCATGCCCCCGGTATCAGAAAGTGATCGCAATTTGCTGTCCCATTTCAACCGAACGGGCTTTGGCCCTGAGCACAGCTTTTTTTATCGCTTCATCCAGCTGGTATTGATCCAAAACTTCGAGCCCGGCCATCGTGGTCCCTCCCGGTGAGGTGACTTCACGTCGCAATTCTTCCGCCGCCTTGCCGGTCTTGAGGAGCATTTGCGACGCTCCGAGCAAGGTTTGCACGGTCAATGCACGTGACGTTTCCGGGGAAAGCCCGGCCGAAATCCCCGCCGCCTCCAGGGACTCTGCCAGATAATAAACATAGGCGGGCCCGCTGCCGGACAATCCGGTGACTGCATCCATCAAAGACTCATCAACGACGATAACCGATCCGATACTGCGAAAAATCAGTCGAGCTGTTTCCAGTTGCTCCGGGCTGACGTGGCTCCCCGGACAAATCGCCGTCGCCGACTGACCGACGGCACAAGAGGTATTTGGCATGACACGAATCACCGCCATCTTTCCGGCGACGTGCTGCTCAAGCAGAGAGGTTGAAATGCCTGCCGCCACCGACAACAGCATCTGATCTTCCGAAAAGAGATGGCCCCAGGTCTGCAACACTTCCGGCACATCTTTCGGTTTGACTGCCAAAATCACAATGTCCGATTTCGCTACTGTTTCGATACGTTGCTTCGTTTCGTCCAACCGGTATCTTTCGGTCAGTTCTTTCAACCGTTCCTGATCCTCGCGGTTGATAATCGAGATCTGTTTCCGGCTTACCTCCTTTTGTACCTCCTTTTGATGACTAAAAAACAAAAACCTCCTTCATCCCAAAGGACGAAAGAGGTTAACTCCCGCGGTACCACCTTTGTTGACGCCATGAAAGCGCCCAGCTCAGCGCGATTTAACATCGCTCAGGATAACGGGTTGGCCCCGATCTGATTTATCATCAGCCGCATCAAAGGATGGGTTCGAGCAGCCAACTGGCAAAACCTCTCAACCTGCGGGTTTCGCTCTCTGTACAGTTGGGGAATGCTCTACTGGTCCTTGTCATCACGTTTCGCTCTCAATTGTTAGTAGTAATTATGTGAAAAAAAACCCCTGATGTCAACAGGGAATAATCAAATCGGCCGGAATTGCTTTATGATTGATTTCTAAGGGAATTCCTTATTTTTCATCCTTTCCTTTGCTTCCGGCACGCAACCATCCGCATTCTCCCCAATATAGCAGCCATTCACAAAAACTTCGGCAGATTCCTTTAAACCATCATCTAAAATAATGATTTATTTTTTAACACGAACCGTTCGCCATCTAAATCTGTTCCGGCTTTTCCGCCTTATGCTTACCAGTCAATCCAACAAAAAAATAAGCCGTTCAAATAATTTTAATTTGAAAGCGTATTCAAAGTGTAGTATTCTTAACATAAAACAGATACCCTTTTATGTGGGAAGACATTTATCTTCCTCTCCCCTCCTGAAAGGATTTGGACACAAAAAAAATCTGCCGTACTTCAGGCAGATTAAAAACAGACAAAACCATAGGCAAAAAACAAAAACAACGATCAACCAGTACATCGCTGACTGACAAACAGCTCTTTTTCCAAACGGGTGGAACAAGTATTGCTGTAACCGAGATATTGGTAAAAGGGGAGCAATTTTTCCGTACCCTTGTCTACCGTGATCCAAATCCTTTTTACCCCTTTTTGCAAAAAACGATACTCCAATTCACGCACTAATGCAGTACCGACCCTTTGTTTCTGGAAGTTCGGGTCAACAGCGAGACAATAGAAGAATCCCGTGTGTTTGTCAATTGTTCCCACAATGGCTCCGATCACCCGTTGATCCGGTGCTTCGGCCACAATAACCAGATCCCGGTCGTAAGCTAACTGTTCATACAAAACCCGAAGCGTTTCCCTTTCCTTCTGATGGGAAGCTGTCATCTGCCAGATTCTTAAAACGTCATGTACATCTGCCAGTTGAAAAGAGCGTAGGCGCATAACCTGATTCTCCTCCATTGGGGAAGTATCACATACCTTGGCTTTTCTATTTTACCTCAAGTTTCATTTTTATTTCAATCTGCGAAAACCATCCTGCTTAATTAGAAAATCCCGATTTTACCTGCTCACCCATATTCCACAACCAGGGAATAAAGATAAAAATGGCAAATCCTTGTAAAAAGGAAACATGAAAACCCATCCATCGAAAACTGACAACTCCGGCCAGCACCACCGTCCAAACCAGCAGCGACCACCAGCTGAGGAACGGAGAAAATTCCCTGGTGCGGAACATCACCGCGGTGTAAATTAACCCCCCGATCGCCCAGCACGTGGGTCCAAATACACCGACCATCCGGATCAATAACGAGTCCCATTCCTCCAGATGCCGGATCAGATTCAGCGTCGGCATCTGCAAAAAAAGATGAACCATGAGAGGAAACAGAAGCATCTGCACCAGATGGTAAAGCAGAAAGACCGCCCCTCCGATCAGTTGAATCAACCAGGCCCATTGCAAAATGATGCGAAACCGGTCATTTAAGGCAAATAACAAAATCGTATAGATGGCCAAAAATGAGAGCACGGCCAGAAACGAACTCACCCAGGCGAGCATGACCCATTTTTCATGTTCCAGAAAATAAACGGATCTCGACAACCAAGGCTGTTTCGCCATCTGCAGTAAAACAAATAAAATCAGCAGAACGGACACGAAATGCAGGCAAGCTGAACCTTTGAACACCCAAGAAAACCATGGCTTTCTGACACCGTGTGGCGGCGCTGTTTTCATCTGTCGGTCTCCTTCCGTTTCGATCCTGCCCGACATTCCACTGGCAAAACGATGCAAAGATTAAAGATTACAGATAAAATTTTCTCCCTATTCCCATTTTATCCTAAACCACACCAATTTAACCCATTTATGACCGCCCGCATGAACAAAAACGGAACGTGAAGAGAACCGGAGAACCCTGAATCCAACAAAATCTGCCACACGGAAGGACGAACAATCGGACTCAGGGAAAACGGGGCAGGAAACCGCCTTTTACACGATGGGGCTCGGACAGCGATCTCCGGCCAGAAGGATCGCCTTCTTCAGCGCCAATGCCTTGTCCATCGATTCCTGATATTCCAGCTGTTCATCAGAATCGGCCACTATGCCCCCGCCGACATGAAAAAAGGCCTTTCCCTCCCGGACAATGATCGTGCGGATGACCATGCTGAGATCAAAGCCGCCGCGAACATCCAAATAACCCAAACCGCCGGAATAGATGCCGCGGGCCACCGGCTCCAAATCATGCAAAATCTCCATCGCCCGAATTTTCGGGGCTCCGGTCATGGAACCTCCGGGAAAAGCTGCCCGAATTGCCTCAAGTGCCGGAACGTCCGGCTTCAGCCTCCCCTCAACGACCGTCACCAACTGATGGACGGTAGCATAAGATTCCACTTTCAACAGTTCCGATACGCGGACACTGCCAGTTTCGCATACCTTTCCCAGATCATTGCGCACCAAATCAACAATCATGACATTTTCCGCACGGTCCTTCTCATTTGATTTCAAGTCCAAGACGAGCGCATCATCTTCTTCCGCACTCCTTCCCCGCGGCCTCGTTCCCTTGATCGGTCTGCTCTCCAGCCTCCGCCCTTCCAGCTTCAAAAACCGTTCAGGGGAAGTAGAGAGGACAAAGAGATCACCAAACCGCAGATAGGCGGAAAAAGGAGCGGGATTGATCCGGCGCAATATCCGGTACAGATCAAAGGGATGACCGGAAAAATCAGCGGAAAGCTGGTGGGTGAAACACGCCTGATAGATATTGCCCGCAGCGATTTCCCCGAGGATTCTCCTGATTTTGCGGCAGTAGGAATCATACGATTCCACTTGGGCAAACGGCGTACTCCCCTCCGCAGGAGAAATGTCGGGTTCGGGAAGCGGTGTATCAGATGCCCGTTTTACGGCGGACAGCCACTGCTCCAGATCTTTTTCCCCGTCACTGTCGTTGACCCGTTTGCTCAAATATGATTTTCCTTCCAGCTGATCGTAAATGAGAACCTGGTCGGCAAACATCCACCATGACACCGGAGCCTGGGTGGGATCCTCCGGGAGATCGGGAAGTTTCTCAATAAACCGGTTCATTTCATAACCAAAATAGCCGACCAACCCCCCGATGAACGGAAAAGGCTTGCCGGTTCCTGCGGGCGTTTGATGCTCATCCAGCAACTTTTGAATCGCTTGAAAAGGGTCCCCTGTGTCAGCTTGCACGGTGTTTTGGTGAATCCATTCGATTTTCCCTGACTGCACCCGAACCAAAAAAGAGGGATTGGCCCCCATAAAGGAGTACCGGCTCAGTCCCGGTGCCAGACGATTTCCGTCGAGCCAAAATGCATAGGGTTCATCCCGGTAGAGATGGGCAAAGACGTGTTCCGGGCGAACCTTGAAAGGAATTTCACGTATGATCCATTTCATTGCAACAACGTCCTTCTTTTGCAAAAATGCATGATCTTTTTCTTTTTATCCAATACTTTTTTTGAGGTGATGGATTGTGTATACTGGCCGAAACCTTGAAGAATTGAGCATGACACCCTTAACAGACTGGAATCTGGATGAACTTTCGTACCACCACTTTATTATGGCGCAAATGTCTCCTTACTTAAACCAGCAAGGCGCCAGCTTGCACCGTCAGGTCATAAAAGAGATCGAAAACAGGGGCAATCAGACATGGAACAGCCAAACGCCGAATATTTATGACCATTTTTAAAGGGATGGCAAGCTGAATGCATGAGGAACGCGGTTCTCCGGTCATCGCCTGCGCAAAAAATCCCCCTCCGGTGATCCGGGTGTTTCATTGAACACCGGGACAACCAAGGGGGATTTGCTTTTACTGACTGGTTGTCGTTTTGGGCAATTGCGCATTTGGTTTTGTCGGATCAACCGTGATCGTGCTGAACGATTCAGGTGCTTTCTCAACTTTGCGCGACTGAACCTTGGCTCCCGGGCTGGTATATACATTGACCGTAAGATGGGAACCGGAAATTTTAATTTTCAGCAGAACCGGTTTGTTCAAATTGTTTTTAAAGCGGAAATCAGGTCCTCCCCAGGAGACGGTGGCATCCCGTCCTTTCGGCACATAAGTCACCTCGGCGCTGTGGTGTTGAATCGCCGTGACCTTTAGTCCCGCTTCATCGACACTGTTGTAGAGCGTGGAGGAAACCTGGCAGATGCCGCCGCCAATCCCTTCCGTAAACTCCCCTTTGACGATCACGTGCGCCGGTTTATACCCCCGGGCAGCCGTCCGCTCTCCGACGACTTTATTGAAGGAAAAACGCTCTCCTGGCAAAAGTACAAGATTATTGATTTGGGCCGAAGCCAGTTTGATGTTGGTGGTACGGTTTACGTTCCCCGGATCAAACTTGGTGGTGTAACTGCCGATCATCTTTTTGTTCACTTCACGCAGGTCTGCCGAGGAAACTTTCGGCGCAACCGAAATGGTGGGAATTTGCGTCGGCTTGTTGATATAGGGGCGAAGGTCTTTCAACCACGTTTTCACGGTCTTCACATCCATCACTCGGCCTTCTTCCCCGCGAATGATCGAATTTCCCCATTTATTGTGCTTAAATCTGGCGTTTTTCGGTTCGATTTTCACTTGATCCCTGACACTGTCCAGCCATTTTGCCAGCTTTTCCTGATTGATCGTCGATAAATCTTTCCCGTCATAACCGATACTGAGCAGATCTAGCTCAAATTTTTTATCATCCAAATATAATTGCAACTTAGCCGGTTTCGGCTGTTCTTTCACAGCAGCCGGGACGTCCGCCTTGACTTTGCTGGAATCAAACGCATATGCGCCAAAACCGAACAAACCGGCCACGGTCATCGAGGCGACCAGAGTGGCAATGAGGATTTTCTTTGGTTTCGGAGTGCTGTGAACCTCTCTTTTGATTGCGGAAAAGATTCCCGTATCCTCCTTGGCGGACTCTGGCCGGGGATTTGCCGGTTTCTGCACTTCCACCTGCACCGGCTCAGGATGATGATCCGCGCTGGCGGGTACGTCGACATCGCTGCTGTTGGCGTTTTCATTCTTCGACAGGGGGCCGTCTTTTTCGCTTGAACCGAAATCCCATCGGGACGAAAGCGGAAAATCCGCCGGTTTATCAGGATGCGCCTGTTCCGGTTCTGTTGATGTCTTTTCACTCCGCTCTTCTTCATGCCTCACTTCCGTGCCCGGTTCCGGTGAAGCTGGTGACTCCCCCGCCCCCTTTATTTCTTTCCGTTCGTCCCTTTCCTCGGACAAAGGCTGTTCGGGTTCGCGCTTTTTTTTGTCTTCCACCCGCTCTCTCTCCTCTGCAAGTATTCTCTTTTTAAGGAAATCAACTGAATCAAAGGACCAAACAAAAATTAAACGGATTCTGGCAACCTAAACGGCCCGGGGCTCCGGACTGATTCGTTTCCTCACGTATTTAGACCAACAGCATAAAGAAAATGTTTCGATTCAAACAGAAAACCATTTATTCGTCTTCAGGCATGTTGTCTGCATGTTCATGTGAACCAACCACATTCCTGATCTCCTTCGTTGGATGAAGTTTTTTGCGTCTCAAGCTCTTGCCTGATCTGCGTCATAATTGCAAGGCTTTATGGTAAACATTGGCTAACGTTATTTCCCCAATCGTTTCCTTTGTCACCCATTTCCAGTTCTCCGGAACCTCCCAACCGGTATCGGGCGTCTCCACTGTCATCACGGTGACTTTCCAGTGGCGATGGCTGAAGATGTATTCAAATTGCCCCTTTATCATAAATTTCGTCGCAGGGATTTGTTTTTGGTCACAAAATTCCAAAATGGACTCCATTTCTTTTTGATCTGACCATCCGATGGTTGGCAATCCCCAAAGACCGGCCAACAGCCCCTGATCCGGCCTTTTTTCGACAAGAAAGTGCATCCCGCAGGTGATCAAGAGAATGGCCACCTCTTCCTCTGTCGGCGGTTTGGCCTTCTTTTTCCGCGGCAATTCTTCTTCCATTCCGAGACGGTATGCATCACATACCGAGAGAACAGGGCAGAATAAACATTGTGGCGAAGTCGGAGAACAGATTAATGCTCCCAATTCCATCAGAGCCTGGTTGAAATCCCCCGGAGCCTCATCCGGAATCAATGTTTCCGCCAATCGTTCCATCTTTTTCCGTGTGGACACCTTTGCAATATCGTCCGTAAGCGCAAAAAGGCGTGAAAAAACCCGCATTACGTTTCCATCGACCGCCGGGGCTTTCTTGTCGTATGCGATGCTTAAAATCGCTCCGGCTGTATAGGGACCGATTCCTTTCAGTTTGGAGATGCGCTCAAGATCATCCGGAACCTTTCCCCCGTAATTTGCGACAACTTCCTTAACGGCAGCATGCAAATTTCTGGCCCGGGAGTAATAACCGAGCCCTTCCCACGCTTTCAGCACCTGTTCTTCCGGTGCCTCGGCCAACGCCTCAAGGGTGGGAAATTGCTCCATAAACCGCTCAAAATAAGGAACGACGGTATCTACGCGCGTCTGTTGCAGCATGATTTCCGAAACCCAAGTCTTGTAAGGGTTTTTCTCTCTTCTCCACGGCAGATCACGCCGGTTGCGCCGATACCAGTCAAGAAGCGACCGTCGAATTTCCGCCACCACTTCCTCGCTGAGCAGGCAATCCATTTCTTCTTCCACTTTCGCTTTTGACAATGATGAAGCCTCCTTCTTTCAAAACCGTGATGAGAGGAAGTGCGCAACAGTATACAGATCCTTATAACCATCATACACAACCTTCATGTTCATGAAAGTGTACGATTTTTAACATTCCGCCTCAAATAGCGAAATCCGGTAAACTTACTAATGCAGTTCCTGTAAGAGTGAACATAAGGAAGACGGTTACCATGGAATGTTCACTTCTTGATCTGTTTTTTCACGGTAAAGGGAACCGCTTTTGTAATATAATTTTGTTAGATTTTTTAAGGTAAAATGGTGAAAAGGGGGATGGCATATGGATACGGCCACTCATTTGGTTATGGGAATCGGACTTTTTGGCTTGGCGCATCTTGACCCGGCCGTCGCATCAGACACGGAAACGGCGCAAGCCGTGCTGTTAAGTACAGTAATCGGTTCGGAAATCCCCGATATCGATACGCTTTACCGCTTTCGGGGAAACGCGCTCTATATACGGAAACACCGTGGTTTCAGCCATTCCCTTCCCATGTTGATCATATGGCCGCTCCTTCTGACAGCCGGCATTTCGCTTTTATTCCCCGGAGCCATTGCACATTGTCTGCTGTGGTCCTTTTTGGCCGTTTTTATCCATATTTTTATTGATATCTTTAATACATATGGAACGCAGGCGCTGAGACCGTTCTCTCATAAGTGGCTGTCGTGGAATACCTTGAACATTTTTGATCCTTTTATTTTCACCCTCCATCTGATCAGTTTCGGTCTCTGGCGGATCATGCCTGACCGGCCGGTGCCCATTTATACAATGCTTTATCTTATCCTCATCGCCTACATCGCTTGGCGCAGCATTGTTCATTTCCGACTGACGGAAAGGGTCAAACGGGAAGTGAGCCTGCCCGGGCGGTATACCGTTACCCCCACCGTCCGCTGGAACGTGTGGAATGTGATCGTTGAAACCAAGGAAAAGGTCAAGGTGGGAGAAATCCGCAATGGCTGCCTTGCCTGGACAGGAGAAATGAAAACGGAAGACCTGAACCACCCGGCCGCCCTGCAATCGAAAAAGGCGGACTCCATTGAGGCGTTTCTGTCCTTCACTTCTTACGGATATCCCCAGGTGATGAAGCGCCCTTACGGCTATGAAGTGAGATGGCTGGACGTTCGCTATCACTACAAAAAACATTTTCCCTTTGTGGCGGTCGCCTTACTTGACCAACACTACAATATTTTTTACTCTTTTGTGGGGTGGATGAACGAGGAGCAATTGGAGAAAAAAGTAAAGCATTTGTCCTGAAAAGTTTCAACGCTTCGTCATGGTGGAGGTGATTGAACGGTGAATTTGTCGCAACCGGATGCGCTGAATACGAAATGGGAGCAAGTCGGACAAGTAGCAACCGAAACAAAAACCCTCATAACCAGAATCATTGAAGACCCTTTCTCTTACATCATCCTCCCGGTAGCACAAATCGCCTTAATCGTGCTGATCGCGATCACCGGGGTTCGTTTTTTTGACCGGGTTATCGATAAAATTTTTGAATTCAGCCGGATCGGAACCAAAAAAGCACATACTCTGCGCAAACTGATCAAGTCGATTGCCCACTATACGATCTATTTCATTGCCGTACTGACCATCATGGTCAATCTGGGTTTTGATCCCCTTCCTGTGCTAGCCGGTGCCGGTATTTTGGGCCTGGCCATCGGATTTGGGGCGCAAAATCTCGTTCGGGACATCATCACCGGCTTTTTTTTGATTTTCGAGAGCCAATTGGAAGTCGGCGACATCGTGCAGATCAACGGGCAAATTGAAGGAACCGTGGAAGAAGTCGGACTGCGAATCACGAAAATCCGCGAGTTCAATCAGCGCCTTCATTATATCGCCAATGGCAATATCAAACAGGTAACCAACTACAATCGCGAAAAGATGCGGGCGATCGTAAGGGTCACCGTTCCATACGAATCCGATCTCACGATGGTGAACCATGCGCTGGAAGAAGTATGTAAAAGCATTGGAAAAAAATATGCCCCTTATTTAATCGAAGAACCAAAAATTATGGGCATTACCCGGATTGATCAAAATGGTGCGGAATTTACCATCACCGCCTTGTGCGATCCGGAGGAATATTGGGGACTGGAGCGGGAAATGCGCAAGGAGGCTGTTTTGCTTCTGCATAAAAACGGCGTTCAGATCGCTTATCCGCGCAGTATTGTCTATCATGCGGAAAACTTCCCCGATCTGGTCAAAGACATGGTAAAGCAGCAATAGTTGCCCACTGCCATGAGCAAAGGCAGGGGATTTCCGGGTCGTCCGCAGGGACGATGACGTGATCGATTCTGCCGGGTTATGGTCCTTCACCATGTTCTTGAACGCAAGTCTCCCAAACAATCCCGGCAAAGTTTTTCAACCCGGGTTCGGGCTTGCGGGAGTGGGAAAACATCCTCTCCCCCGCCTGACGCTCACTCTTACCCCCATCGCTGAAGCCGGGGTTGGTTCTCTCGCTCACAAAGATAAAAAAGCAGGCAGGGTGATCCCCTCCTGCTTTTTTCTGTGAAGATGCATCGCTGTCAGGTCGCAGTTCCCCCTGCGTTTCCAATGGTCTGTCTGGAGTCCGCGGGACATGCCACAGTCTCCACGCCGGGCAGTGCTGCCCAGTTTTTTATTACATCATCGTTTGCCATGCGGTTGCCAGTACGGCGGTCACTGCTGCGGCAACAATAATCCACAACAACGTTCCTTTCAGATCGCGAACGAGAATGCCTTGTGCATCGACGCTGGCTACTCTTTTTGCCTTCGCTTTTTTCCGTGCCACTGCGCGTTCTCTCCTTCGTTTGCAAAAAATTGCTGCTCTGCCTATGATCATACCACATTTGGCGCAGATCATGCGATTTCGGGTTTCTTCTGTCCCCCCCAAGCCGTCTCAGAATACGAATTGCGGGTCGGTGAAAAGACACAAATATATGCTCTTTTTTGCTCATCCAAGGGTGTCCCAGAGATAAAAAGTCGCATAGCTGCGATAAGGGGCCCATTTTTCCCCGATTCTTCTCACTTCACTCTCATCGGGTCTGGCCGGCAATCCGTAAAGTCGGCCGACTGCATTGCGCAAGCCGATATCCGCTGCCGGAAGCAAATCGGGACGGCGCAAACCAAACATCAGCAGGCATTCTGCGGTCCAGCGCCCGATTCCCCTGAGTGCGGTCAGTTTTTTCATCACTTCATCGTCGGGAAGTCCGGTCAATGTCTCAAGATCCAGCTTCCCTTCGGCGATGAGACGGGAGAGATCGATGATATACTCCGCTTTCCGCTGGTTGAACTGGAGATGCCGGAGATCTTCATAACGGAGGCACGCCACCTGTTCCGCAGCCGGAAATACCTTCCATGTTTCTCCGGCAAATTGGCCCGTATCTCCGGCCAGCTGAATGAATCGCTCAATTAAAGTGCCGGCAAAGGAAAGATTCAGTTGCTGACTGATGATCGTTTTAACCAGACACTCGTACAAACTGGCATCCAAAACCAGATGCATTCCGATTCTTTGCTCAATCACCGGCCACAAAACAGGATCTTGCCTCATCTGCTCATAAAATGGAGTTAAATCGACATCAGTACCAAACATATGGGCAATTCGTCCTTTCAACTCCTCTTCCTCTTCCGGATCGGCTTCTCCAAAAATCTCGGCAATCAGTCCGGGGCGTTCCGAATCTTCAGCCACAGAAAGCAGCAAGGGGCCTTTCCTGCCTCGGATCGTTCGCCAAAAAGCGCCTTCACGATAAACATAGATGCTCTTCTCAAAAGATTTCAGCCGCTTTGTCGTATGGGCAAATGAATAAGGATAACGCAATGGGAGATGTATTCTCATCCTCTTTCCCTCCAGTTTCTCTCCTTATTGAAAAACGATCTTGACCAGCCGGCGCAAAATCCGGGGAGAAAGTCTCATCAAAATCAGCGGGGAATGAGCTGGCCCTTTCAGCCGTTCGCTGCACAGGAAGAAAAAAGATGCTTTCGCACCCCGGCCTGCAACAAAAGTTTACAGAAAAAAGAGAGCCAACTTTTTTGGCTCCCAGCGTGCGAGACCCGAAACAGGAGTCCGTCGGGTCTTGATGTTTTTCTTGACTCCCGGTTCCTTTCGTCACAAAGGTCGCTGCAGAAAAACACCCCTCCCCTCCTATTGGATTTTATCAGGGTCAGAGCCAATCCTTTTTGGCTCCTATTGAATGATCTCTACTTTGACATGTTTTTTGACCCCGAATTGCCTTGCCACGTGCACATCATTCATAAAAACATCGATCCGCTTCCCTTTGATCGCTGATCCGGTATCCTGGGCAACCCGGTAACCGATCCCCTCGATGTAGACCCGCGAACCGATCGGGATGAAACGGGGATCAACCGCAATCGTCACACCTTCCTCGGCCCGCTCGCCGCTCGAAGTGATTCCAAAACCGGGATCTCCCGGCTTTTTGCCCGTCGATTCCGGGCCGGCCGTATAAGCGGTTAAGGTAAATTCACCGAGAGCCTGGCCGCGGGGCAGATCAGGAAAGGCCGAAACCAGAACACCGGCCGGACTGCTCTCCTCCGCTTCCATCGCCGGAATCGATTTTTGTAAAATCTTCAAAATCTGTCCAACCCGAATCAAAGATGGGTTGGTAAGATGATTTATATCGCTTATTTTTTCAACCGTGGTGCCGTACTTGCGTGCCAGTTCGTAAACGGTATCCCCTTTTTTGACAGTAACATAAATCATATCTGCCTGCCCGTCTGCGGCCAAAGCCGTGCCGGAACAGCAGGAAAGGAGCATACAGAACAGGAAGACGCCGATCCAACATCGTTTCCATAGCATGCGATGCAAGTTACCACCTCTATTTCCAAATTACTAGAGTTGGTAACAGCTTTGTCCGAAAAAGGCCAGTTTATACCAGTCGAAAAAAATAGATTCGCATCCCGGAAAGGATCATTTGCGCGACTAGGCCCTTTTCCGGTACAACTCCACTCGCTGGTGAATATAGTTTTTCACATTAAACAAAATGGCGGAAATCGAATTTTTATGGAGGATGACCGGCTTCGATCCTTTTTGCCCTTCTTTTTGTTGCTCACTCCACTCGGGCTTGCTCGTGCATCTCCGCTCATATTGGGCATGGATCATGATCACACTTAACATAAACATAAGTCCGACCTGAGGTGCGATGATGGGGTAATCATACATTCCGTGACCCAACAGGGCAATCGTCTGTGAGATCAACATCCCGGCCAGGCGCTTTTCCTCCTTCCGGTTGGCAGCTTTCCTCCAGCGGCGCGCCCGGCGAATGGTCATATAGATGAGCGCCAGGAACAAAGCCAGCCCGATAATACCGTATTCACTGGCAATCCCGAGAAAAATGTTATGAGCATGATAGATATAAAAGCCTGCCTTCTTGGCAAAAATCTGGCCAAAATGGAGCGGCAAAACCCCCAGCAGCCAGTGTTCCCTGAAAATCTGCAAGGCTACCGTCCATACTTCCAAACGTACGCGGATCGTGCTCCCCAATGTATCCTGGCGGGGAATGATCTCCGGAAAACAATATGCCAGCAAAATAATGGCCAGTGTGATGGTGACAGTTCGCTTCCGATGCCCCGTCATCCACAATTGCACGATCAAGCCGATGACCAGACCGACCCAGGCACCGCGCGATCCCGTACACCAAATGGCGACACAATAAAGGATAAACACGCAAAAAGCGGCGACTTTTTGCCAGGCTTTCTGTAAAACGGACGAGGCATAAATGCTCATCAAGGCAAAACAAATTAATAAAGCTGCGGTCAAGTTGGAGTTTCCCGTCGTTCCCACACTTCGGACCGACCACTCCGATTGCCAGCGAAATTCATTGTAAAAATGCAAAATCGGACCGAGCGGAGAATGATTGAGCACCGGCCAATCCAGCTGCTGGATGAACACAATCAGGGCCACAAACAAACCGCCAAGCCAAAACTGCAAATACATGGTCTGCACTTCCTGCCAGGACCATTTCACCTTATGCCGGATCCAGATGCTGAGCAAATAATAAAGCGCGAACATCGCCATGGGAATCACGCCGATCGGAATCCCGTAAATCCAGGAAGGATCGACCAGCCAGCTGACTAAAGATAAAATAATAAAGCTTAAAAAAATCTTTTCCGGCCATCGGTTGAACATCCACTTTTCCCTGACAGTAAATAACGTCGCCAATGCCGTCATGAGAAGGGCGACCGGCGGCAGAAACGGAGAGAGAAGAATAGACAAATATAATAGCTGAGTGAGCCGCTTTATCGCTAAACGGTTAAGTTCCTTCAAAAGAATAAACTCCTTTTTTGCAGTTTCCATATACAGGTAAACCTGCACCATTTTTCACATAAAATGCCAATCGAGCCAGGAAAAAGGACCCCTTCTTCAAGATGAAATAAACTTCACCGAAATCAGGGAAAAAACTTGCCATTATTGTAAACAAAAACCCTCTACTTATTCCCGGTAAAAGGGCAAATCCCCTTTATTCAGCAAAATTTCTATTAACATTCTATTTGCACACTCTTTATTTCCTTTTTTTAACCAACCAAAACCACTAAGAAAAGGCAGGGCATGCTTGGATGGAACCAATCCATTCCCCACCTTACCGTCAGTTGTAAACAAAATGCTTTCATGCCTGAGAATATTATCTTCAAACGTTTGCCGTTCAAAAGATCGTTAATGATGCGATTGCTCTCCGTTCAGGGCAACGCTTCTGTCTCTCCGTCAATTAAAAACGTGGAGATCCTGACTCGCTTCTCCTAATATACCGAATGGACCCATTCTGGTCAACAACAGGTGATAATAACTATCATTCTCATTGACGATAATCACATATTCACATAAAATGATAGACGATCAACCAGATGAAAACTGTTTCCAGACCAATGGAGGGATTCTTTTGTCAACGGTGCTGAAAGCCGAGGATCTCACGTTATCCTACGGCAGCCAGATGATTATCGAAGAACTGCAGTTGCAGATCCCCAAAGGAAAAATCACTGTTCTCGCCGGGAGCAACGGCTGTGGAAAATCGACCCTGCTGCGGTCATTAGCCCGGCTGTTAAAGCCCCGGGCCGGCCAAATTTTGTTAAATGGCAAAAAAATTAACAAGCTCCCCACCCGGGAAGTTGCCAAGCAGTTGGCCATCCTCCCTCAGGGGCCGGAATCTCCCGAAGGATTGACCGTATTTCAGCTTGTCAAACAGGGGCGCTATCCGTACCAAACGTGGACCAGCCAGTGGTCCGAAGAAGACGAAAGAAAAGTCCGCTGGGCCTTGCAAACAACGAAGATGGAAAAGTGGGAACACCATCCTGTTGATGCATTGTCCGGCGGACAGAGACAACGGGCCTGGATCGCAATGACGCTGGCCCAAGATACGGAAGTCATTCTGCTGGACGAACCGACAACCTATTTGGATTTGACGCATCAAATCGAGATTCTCGATCTGTTGTATGAATTAAATGCGAATCAAGGGCGAACGATTGTGATGATTTTACATGATCTGAATCTGGCCTGCCGTTATGCCCACCAGATCATCGCCATCAAGGACGGGCAAATTTATGACCAGGGCCCGCCGGAACAAATCATCACTGAGCAGATGGTGGAAGATGTGTTCAGGCTGAAAGCGACCATCGCGACCGATCCGGTCTACGGCACACCCCTCCTGATCCCTTACACCAAAGGCCGGGAAATCCACCCCAAACCGGTTCAGAGGGTTCCATGACCGCAATCCTCCCGAACCTCCATCGCGATGATCTCCACCCTATCGCTTCTGTGCCGGAACGAGAATATGCTTGTCCTTTACCGACATCAGCCCTTCATTCGTCAACCGGAGCTGCGGCAGATGGGTCGCAGACAGGAATAACAGGGAGTAGAGCGGATCGAGATGGGTAAAGCCATGATAGCTCAGACGCCGCGCAAACGGCTCCAGCTTTGCGATTAACTGATCGAGCGAATCGTGATTCATCGTGCCCAGGAGAGGCAGAGGCAAGGAGAAAACTTCCTCATCCGCCTGGATCCAATAAATCCCTCCTCCGGACTGAAGCACCCGGTTTACAGCCCGGGCCATCGCCTCCGGAGAACGCCCCAGCACCACGATTCCCTGTGCGGAGCCCGTATAGCTGGATGCCAACCCGTCTATTCCACGCCCAAAGCCGCGCACCAATCCGGGTGTGATCCATTTCCCCGCGCGGTCGGCCAAAAAAGCATACAGGAGGTCATCATCTGGGGAAAGCATCCCGCCGTCCGAAAACTGAACCTCCTCCTGTAAACTTTTCGTGATCACGGAATTGATCAGATGCATCACCGGAAAAGAATCTCCGTCTTTCACGGGAAGACGAAAATCAGTCTCCGCATAACGGACATCCGACGGAGGCGTAATGATGGTGGAAAAATCTTCTTCTCCTGAAAACGGATGCAAACATTTTCCCTCGCGCGCCAAAATCTCCCCGTCGGCCAGCACAAGTACGGGGCACGGCTCGGTCAGCGAGGAAAGGACGTTTATATTGGCCAGCCGTCCGGGAGCAATTCCACCCAGGTGATCATCCAACCGGTAATAAACGGCCGGGTTGATGGTAACCATCTGGTACGCGTGAACAGGGGAACATCCGCAATCAAGGGCCGTCCGGATCAAATAATCGGTAAAGCCGTTTTTGAAGTAAAGAGGGGTCGCTCCATCCGTCGTCATCGTTAAACGGTGCCACGGCACATCCTTTTCCTTCAGCAATCCTTCCAGCAATACAGGGAGATCCGGCCGGATCGAACTGTGTCTCAGCGTGACAAAATACCCGAGTTGCAATCTGCGCCAAACCTCATCAAAACTGATGCTTTCATGGTCACCGCTCACTCCCGCCGCCGCCAGCCGCGCCAAAGTCCGGTAGGATGCCCCCGGTGCGTGTGCTTCCACCCGTTTCCCCAAATTTTTGGTCTGGCGGACCAACTGCTTCATCGACGGGTCCCCGGCGAGCAATGGTATCCAATCCGTCAGTTCGCCCGCTTGCAGCACCCGCGGATGCTCCAGCACCTCTCTGACACGCGGGACAGAAAAAAGATCATCCTGCGGCAAATAGGTCTGCCCGTCCAGCCGCGCCCACCAAAAGAGACGCACTTTTAACCGCGCCAAGTCGTCCATCCAACGGATAACCTGCTGAGGAGTGCATGAGACAAAAAAGTCCAGATTATCCGAGATCAGCGTCGTCGTACCGAGCGCTCCCACTTTTTCCGCCAATGTGACTGGATTATGGAGCTGAAACGGATGGGCATGCGGTTCGATATAGCCTGGCACCAACACTTGTCCGCTTGCATCGAGCACCGGAACATCATCCTCCAGGCGCAAACCGCTTTGCTTCAGCTCACCCACATAGGCGATGCGGCGGCCGGCCAGCGCCACATCCTGGCGCAAAAGCTGCCCGGTATACACATTCAACACTTCACCGCCGCGAATTAGCAACGTCGTCGCTTTTCTCCCCATCGCCACCTCAATCAGCAAATCATGCTCTTCTCTAGTCATATGCACGCCCAAAATTACTTCCTCCTTCACCATTAATTACTCCCGTATAACGCTTTCCCATTGCAGCAAATAATAAGTCCGACAGCAGAGATGTTGTTTTCATCGGAACTTCCACCATCGTGAAATGCATACCTGTTCCGGCAGAGGGAAAGGAGTGAAAAAAATGCAGAAAAACATCGGAACATTGGATGCGCTCCTGCGCATCACTTGCGGCCTTGTCGGTTTGGCTTGGTGTACTTCCAAAGGCCGGCGCAATTTTCCATTCCTGATCGCCCTGGCCTCCGCCATGAAAGTCGCCGAAGGGTTGACCCGTTATTGCCCGGTGCTGGCGCTGTTTGGCAAAAACACACTGGGCAACAAAGGCAATATGTAACCGGTAAAACGACATCAGGCACAGCAATCAAAGTTCTTGACAGCGGCGATGGATACGTCACCCCTCCCCCTTCATTTTACACACAAAGGGGAAGGGGAGAACCATGCTATGAATTGCAAATAGAAATATAAAAATGCAAAAACAAATCCCTTGCCTATATTCAGACTTTTTTGTATAATAGTTTCCAAGATCAATATATTGGGTATATAGTAAGCGAGTGACCTCTCTGGTTGTGGCAGCGCTTTCAAACCTGTCGTACCTGACCGATTTGATGCTCCTGACAAATCAGTTATGCACGATTTTTGAAATCGTTTCTCATTAACGGTTGATTAAATGCCGATGATCGCTTAGAATCATGCTTAGAAATTTACTTAATCAGATAAATCGAACATTCGTCGCTGCACACAACCGTAAATCACATGATCCGGCAGAATTTGACACAAAAAATATGAAGGTTGTTCAACTTTGACCAAGCAGGTTGATTCGACAAAAAACGAATTTTACCAAAGTTGCATACAAATTTCGTCATTTTTTATCAAAAAAAAGAAGGACAATTTGTAACCTGGCGTCGAAAAAGAGTTATAAACATTTTATCAATTAGTGGGTGGCAATTAAAGCACAACATGGTAGAATATGAATACAGACAAGCGAACATACGATCGGTTTTTTTGAAGATTAAAACCGTTTAGGAGAGTGAGTGCAATGTCCCTTAGCGATATGGAAAAAGAAACTGTGATCCAGTTTGATGAGTCAACCAATCTCGCCACCGTCTACACCGCTAGCTGGACTGTCGCCCGTTCCCTGAAAAAAGCAGGATACCAACCAGTGAAAAAAACGCAAGGCGGTTGGTGGTTTAAAATCCCGGTTGACGGAATCAGCATTCAAGGGGAAAAAGAGACGACCAAAATCGGCTGAACCGGATCCCCCCTGTTAAATCGATAACCAAAAACGACGAGCCATTGCCACGGCTCGTTTTTTATTTCGCATCAAAAAACCGCCGACCTGTTCAGCCGGCAGTTTCCCCGTTTTCACTCTTCAGAATGTAGCCTTGTCCGCGATATCCGTCCGGTAATGCATCTCCTTAAAAGAAACTTCTTCGATTCTCCGATACACTTTTTCCCGCGCTTCGTCAATGCTCTCACCCAGAGCCGCCACACCGAGAACGCGCCCTCCGTTTGTCACAATCTGTCCGTTTTCGCGTTTGGTTCCGGAATGAAAGACGATCGTCTCCCCGCTTTCCTGTCCGCTGATTCCGGCAATCGGATTTCCCTTTTCATATGTCCCCGGATATCCCCCTGCGGCCAGAATGACGCAAACGGACGCCTGATCACTCCATTGAAGGCTTATATCCGCCAAGTGACCGTCGATGACCGCCATCAGAACATCAACGAGGTCGGTCTGAAGCCGGGGCAGAACCGCCTGTGTCTCAGGGTCGCCGAAGCGGGCGTTAAACTCAATCACTTTCGGGCCTTCGTCGGTCAGCATTAATCCGGCGTACAAAACTCCTTTATATTCGATTCCTTCCTTGCGAAGAGCTTGAGCCATCGGCTCCAAAATCGTTTCCACAGCTTGCTCCACCATACGGGGCGGAATTTGCGGAACGGGCGAATAAGCCCCCATTCCCCCGGTATTCGGCCCTTGGTTGCCGTTGTACACCGGTTTGTGGTCTTGGGCCACGACCATCGGTTTAACCACAGTGCCATCCATAAACGCCATCAGGGAAAATTCAGGTCCGCTTAAGTATTCTTCGATGACCACTTCATTCCCGGCATCGCCAAACACTTTTTTCTCCATGGCGTCTTCAATCGCCTGCTCTGCTTCTTCCACGGTACGGGCAACCACAACCCCTTTTCCAGCGGCCAAACCGTCCGCTTTTACAACAATCGGGGCTCCTTGCTGCCGAACGTAGCGTTTCGCCTCATGCGGATCAGTAAACGAACGGAAGGAAGCGGTCGGAATCCGGTATTTTTCCATGATTTCCTTGGCAAACCGCTTGCTTCCTTCCAAATTGGCCGCTTCCCGCTTCGGGCCGAAAATCGCGAGCCCCTCTGCCTGAAAACGATCGACAATCCCCTGCAAAAGCGGCGCCTCCGGTCCGACCACAGTCAGATTGACGTTCTTTTCTTTGGCGAACTGTACAAGCCGATCCACATCAGTCGCCTCAATCGGCACACATTCCGCCTGGGCAGCAATTCCACCGTTTCCGGGCGCACAATAAATTTTGCTCACTTTTGCACTTTGTGCCAATTTCCACACCAGCGCATGCTCTCTTCCTCCGCTGCCGATCACCAGAATTTTCACGGCTTGTCCCCTCCTAAAACCCATTCGTCTTTTTCCGGCAAAAACATCGCCCCACACGGACGATGTTATCGGATCAACAGGCTGAGTCCGAACAGACCGATCGTAACCAAAATGCAGATAAACGACCAATCTTCGCGATAAAAAAATTTTGTACGGCTCCGGTAAGCCGACTTGGTCGTAAGCACACCTCCGACCACCAGAGCCGCCAGGAAAAAGACGCCTCCTGCCGTGCGCAGCCCGCTTCTCCACGTCAGCAGATCAGCGCCGCCGAGCTCGTAGGAGACGATGCCCGTCACTGTCAGAGAAACAAAAAACCACAGAAGTGACCAAGCGAGAACTCGCATAGAACCCCCTCCATCCTTTGCCCTAGTATACGCCAAAGGATAGGGGCCTGATACTTGTTAGTGTTTAAAGTGTCGAACACTGGTAAAGACCATTGCGATACCGTGTTTGTTGGCCTCTGCGATCGACTCTTCGTCGCGAATGGATCCACCTGGCTGAATGATGGCGGTTACTCCTGCCTTGGCTGCCGCTTCAACAGTATCCTTCATCGGAAAAAAGGCGTCAGAAGCCAGAACGGAGCCTTTCGCGTCTTCCTTTGCCTGGTTGGCGGCGATGACGGCAGCGCCGACACGGTTCATCTGTCCTGCCCCTACGCCGGTGGTGCGAAAATCCTTTGCCAAGACAATGGCATTGGATTTCACATGTTTCACCACTTTCCAGGCAAACAGGAGCTGCTCCCACTCCTCTTCACTCGGTGCGCGCTCTGTCACCACCCGGCATTCCTCTTTGCGGACCGCCCGTATATCCTCTTCCTGAACCAAAACTCCTCCGCTGACCGATTGCAATTTGAGTGACGCCCCTTCTGCCGGTACCTCTTCGCCCAGGGCAAGCAAACGAAGATTTTTCTTGGTTTTCAGGATGGTCAGTGCCTCTTCGGTAAAAGATGGGGCCAAAATGATCTCCAGGAAGATCTCCTTCATCTTTTCAGCCGTATCACGATCGACAGGCCGGTTAACCGCAATGATTCCGCCAAATATGGAGACGGGATCGGCTTCATATGCCTTTTGCCAAGCCTCAGACAGCGTTTTTCCTACCCCGACGCCGCAAGGGTTCATGTGCTTCACCGCCACGACGGTCGGTTCCGTAAATTCGCGGAGCAGAGCGAGCGCTGCGTTGGCGTCGTTGATATTGTTATAGGAGAGTTCCTTTCCGTGAAGTTGAGTGCTGCTGGCCAACGTGCCTGCCCCCGGCAGCGGTTCACGGTAAAATGCGGCTTGTTGGTGAGGGTTTTCCCCGTAGCGAAGCGCCTGTTGTTTGGTCAACGGGATGGTTAACTGCTCCGGGAACGAGACCCCTGTCAATCGATTGAAATAACCGGCGATCAGTGCATCGTAGTGTGCGGTATGGCCAAACGCCTTGGCTGCCAATTTCCGTCTGGTCTCCGCCGTAGTCCGGCCACTTTCCCGCAATTCTTCCAGGACAAGGCCATAATCCGCCGGATCGACGACAACCGTCACATACTGATGGTTTTTGGCGGCGGACCGCACCATCGACGGACCCCCGATATCAATATTCTCAATCGCTTCTTCCACGCTTACACCGGGTTTGGAAATGGTTTGTGCAAACGGGTACAGGTTTACCACGACGAGATCGATCGGTGAAATTCCGTTCTCCTCCATCTGTTTGAGATGGGAAGCAAGACCGCGAACGGCGAGCAAACCACCGTGAATTTTGGGATGAAGCGTTTTGACCCGCCCGTCGAGGATTTCCGGAAAGCCCGTAACATCTGAGATTCCTGTCACCGGAAGCCCGGCTCCAGCAAGGGTTCTGTGGGTTCCTCCGGTCGAAATGATTTCCACGCCCAATTGCACTAATTCCCGCGCGAAATCGATAATACCCGTTTTATCTGAAACACTGATCAATGCCCGACGTATCGTTGCCACTGGATCTCCTCCTTCGTTTGATTCTTAGGCTATGAGTGCAACCTGCCTTACGATTTCTTGCCACCGTCTATTAACGCCTGAATCACCCGGGGATACAGCTGGTGTTCGGCGAGGTGGATTTTCCTCTCAAAACTTTCCAGCGTATCCCCCTCCTCAATGGCCACCGGTTGCTGGGCAAGAATCGGGCCGGTATCGATTCCTTCATCGACATAGTGAACCGTGACACCCGACACTTTCACCGGATAGGAAAAAGCTTTTTCGATGGCATTTAATCCCGGAAACGCAGGCAGTAAAGAGGGATGGATATTCACAATCCGCTTCGGAAACGCCTGAAGCAAAGTAGGGCCGATCAAGCGCATGTAGCCCGCCAGCACAATCCATTCGATCTTCCTTTGGCGAAGGTGCGCCAACACCGACTCTTCATATGCTTTTTTATCGGGAAATGCTTTGGGGTTCACACAAATCGCTTCCACCTCGCAGGCACGCGCCCGATCCAACACTTTTGCTCCCGGACGGTCACAAATCAACAGGGAGATGGGCAAAGGCCAGTTCTCCCGCCGTGAACTTTCCACCAGTGCCTGAAAGTTGCTGCCATTTCCCGAGGCAAAGACAGCAATCGCCATGTTAAGCCTCCTCCGTCCAAGTTACTCCATTTTTCCCCTGCGCCACTTTCCCGATCACCATCGCTTTTTCACCGCAACCGGCCGCCGTTTGCAAAACTGCCTCCTCTTCTTCGGCCGGAACGGCGATCACCATGCCAATGCCCATATTAAAGGTGCGAAACATATCTTCTTCTGCCAGATCGCCACATTCCTGAATCCAGTTGAAGATGGGCGGAACATCCCAGGTACGGCGATCGATTTGCGCTTCAAGGCCATCCGGCAACATGCGGGGAACATTTTCCACCAATCCGCCTCCGGTGATATGAGCGGCTCCTTTCACTCTGTGCTTTTGAAAGAGCGTCAATAGGGTTTTGACGTAGATTTTCGTCGGGATCAGCAACGCCTCCGCCAGTGTTTGTCCGCTTCCGGGAACTTTTTCATCCCAGGAGAATGCCCGATCCTGTAGCAAAACTTTGCGCGCCAGCGAAAAACCATTGCTGTGGAGACCGCTGGAAGCCAATCCGATCAGCACATCCCCCGCCTCGATATCCTTGCTGGGCAGGAGTCGGTCCCGTTCGGCCACTCCGACGCAAAAACCGGCGATATCGTATTCTCCCCCGTTATACAGGCCCGGCAGTTCAGCCGTTTCACCGCCGACCAACGCGCAGCCCGCCTGTTCACATCCGTCGGCAATCCCTTTGACAATTTCTTCAGCCACTGCGGGAGACAATTTTCCGGTTGCCAGATAATCGAGGAAAAACAGCGGTTCGGCACCTTGAACAACCACATCATTCACGCACATGGCCACACAGTCGATCCCGATGGTGTCATGGCGGTTCAGGGCAAAGGCGATTTTCAATTTGGTGCCGACCCCGTCGGTTGCAGACACGAGCACCGGCTGACGATAGGATGGATCTAAGGCGAACAAGCCGCCAAATCCGCCGATTCCGCCGATCACTTCAGGACGCCTGGTTCGGTTTACATGTTTTTTGATGCGATCCACTGTTTCATTTCCGGCATCAATATCCACACCGGCCGCTTTGTATGCTTTGCTCATCGTTTGCCCTCCAAAACCAGTTCTTCGATTTCCGTCGGATACCGGCCCGTAAAGCAAGCCAGGCAGTGCCCGCGCTTTTGGCCCCCTCCGTTTGATTCAACCGCATCAATCAGCCCGTCGGTGCTCAGAAAAGCGAGGGTGTCGGCGCCAATCTCCTTGCGGATCTCTTCCACCGACTTGTAAGCCGCGATCAATTGGTCCCGATCCGGGGTATCGATGCCGTAAAAACAGGGATGTTTCACCGGCGGTGAACTGATGCGCACATGCACCTCGGTCGCTCCCGCGTCCCGCAGCATTTGCACGATCCGGCGGCTGGTTGTCCCCCTGACAATGGAATCATCCACCATCACGACCCGCTTTCCTTCCAGCACGCCGCGCACTGCACTCAATTTCATTTTTACGCCTTGTTCCCGCAACTCCTGATTCGGCTGAATAAAGGTACGGCCGGCATAGCGGCTTTTGATCAGACCGATCTCGTACGGAATTCCCGCAGCTTCCGCATAACCGATCGCCGCTGATGTACTGGAATCGGGCACCCCGGTCACCACATCAGCTTCAACGGGAGCTTCTTTTGCCAGACGGCTGCCCATTCGCTTGCGGGCGGCATGCACGTTCACCCCGCCAATAATGCTGTCCGGTCGTGCGAAATAGACATATTCAAACACACAGCCGGCCCGTTCCCGCTCAGGGGCAAACGAAAGCGATCGGACTCCCTCACGGTCGAACACCAGCATTTCACCCGGTTCCACTTCACGGACGAACTCAGCCCCGATCACATCAAATGCACACGTCTCCGAGGCAAAAACCAATGCGTCTCCAATTTTGCCCAGTGACAGCGGTCTTAATCCGTGAGGGTCCTGTGCCGCAATCAGCTTGTCATTGGTCAGGATTAAGAGGGCATAGGCCCCGGTCACTTTGTTTAAGGCCTCTTTAACCGCTTCCTCCAGACTGCCGGCACGCGAGCGGGCGATCAGGTGGGCGATCACTTCCGTGTCCGTCGTCGTCTGAAAAATGGATCCCTCGGCTTCCAGTTCCTGACGCAGGCGTCCGGCGTTTACCAGATTGCCGTTTGTGGCCAAAGCCAGTTCGCCTTTTACATAGTTAAATACGAGCGGCTGGGCATTTCTCAGTCCTGTTCCCCCGGTTGTCGAATAACGAACATGTCCGATCGCTGTCTCACCCTGGAAGGAACGAATGATCTCCTGGTCGAATACCTCGGTCACCAATCCCGTACCCCGGTGCACAAAAAAGCGGTCATGGTTGGTACTGACGATTCCCGCGCTCTCCTGCCCGCGATGTTGCAAGGCATGCAGCCCGTAATACGTAAGGCGGGCAGCTTCAGGGTGACCGATGATGCCGAAGACACCGCACTCTTCATTCAGTTCGTCAAGGTCGAAGATGGATTCATCGCGCATGGAATGGCTTCCTCCCAACGTTTTGTGAGTTCCGCAACGTCACTCCCAATCACCCGGGTTCCATTTACCGCAATCGACAGGTGTGCTTCCTGGGTCACACGGCCGATCCGGCTGCAGGCAACCCCGTTTTTTTCCGCAAGCTGATGAACTTCTTCCACATATTCATCCGGTACGCTCAAAATCACGCGCGACTGACTTTCGCTAAACAAATGAACGATCGGAGCCAGGCTGGTCTGAATCGTTACCTCTGCTCCTTTTTGCCCGTCAATGCAGGATTCCGCCAAGGCTACGGCCAATCCCCCTTCAGAGGCATCGTGCGCAGAGGATACCCATCCTTTTTGAATTGCAGCCAGCACTACTTTGTACAGGGCTTTCTCCTTCTCCAGATCACAAACCGGAGCCCGTCCGCGCACCTCGCCGGTAAGAGCATGCTGCAATTCGCTTCCTCCCAATTCGGCAAACGTTTCTCCCAACAGCAAAATCGCATCTCCCGCACGCTTAAAGGCAGAAGTGGTTATATGCTCCCGTTTTTCGACCAATCCGACCATTCCCACCACCGGAGTCGGGTAAATCGGCTCTCCCTTGGTTTCGTTGTACAGACTTACATTGCCGCCGACGACGGGGGTTTCCAGAATGCGGCACGCTTCAGCCATTCCGTCGATCGACTGCGACAGCTGCCAGTACACTTCGGGTTTTTCCGGATTTCCAAAATTGAGGCAATCCGTAATGCCAAGCGGGACCGCCCCGGCACATACCACATTTCTCGCCGCTTCCGCCACGGCAATTCTTCCTCCTTGCACCGGATCGAGATAAACATAGCGCCCGTTCCCATCCGTGGACATCGCCAGTGCTTTCTCCGTTCCGCGAACCACGATCACGGCCGCATCAGATCCGGGGCAAACCGCCGTGCTGGTGCGCACCATATGATCATATTGACGGTAAACATAGCGTTTGCTGCCGGTGTTAATCGACGAAATCACTTTGTCCAGCGCCTCCTGCGGCGAGACATCCAAAAACGCTTCCTCGGCCCGGATATTTTGGTATGCCTGGTAATAATCCGGCACACGCCCTTCCCGGACATAAACGGGTGCGTCATCCACCAGCGTATTGACCGGGATGTCGGCTACGATTTTCCCGCCATGGAAAATGCGATAGCGGTTGCCTTCCGTCACCCGTCCGACGACAGCGGATTGCAAACCCCATTTATCGCAGATCTCCTTGATTTCCTGTTCCCGTCCCTGTTCAACCACCAGGAGCATCCGCTCTTGCGATTCAGACAACATAATTTCATACGGGGTCATTCCTTCTTCCCGCTGCGGAACCAAATCGAGGTTCAAATCGAGACCCTGACCGCCTTTTGCCGCCATTTCCGCGCTGGAGCAAGTGAGCCCTGCGGCCCCCATATCCTGAATCCCGAGGAGAATTCCTTTTTTCACCATTTCCAGACATGCTTCCAGCAGCAATTTTTCCATAAACGGATCGCCCACTTGCACGGCCGGGCGCTTCTCCTCCGACCCTTCATTCAGTTCTTCACTGGCAAAGGTGGCTCCGTGAATGCCGTCCCGTCCGGTGCTTGCACCAACATAAATGACGGGATTGCCGGTTCCGCTGGCGATTCCTTTTTGCAAATCCTCGTGGTTTAAAATACCGACGCACATGGCATTGACCAGCGGATTTCCCTCATAACAGTCATCAAACATCACTTCACCGCCCACGGTGGGAATGCCGATGCAGTTTCCGTAATGAGCGATTCCCGCAACCACTTGGTCAAACAGATAACGAACACGCGGGGAGGAGAGATTCCCGAAGCGAAGCGAGTTGAGCAGCGCAACCGGGCGGGCCCCCATCGAAAAGACGTCGCGGATGATGCCGCCAACCCCGGTGGCCGCTCCCTGAAACGGCTCAATCGCGGAAGGATGATTATGGCTCTCGATTTTAAACACAACCGCCTGACCGTCCCCGATGTCGATCACTCCGGCCCCTTCACCCGGCCCTTGCAAAACGCGGGGTCCTTCTGTCGGAAAGCGTTTGAGCAGCGGTTTGGAGTTTTTGTAGCTGCAATGCTCCGACCACATCACGCTGTAAATCCCCACTTCCGTCCAGTTGGGCAAGCGGCCGAGGAGCCCGATGATCTGTTCATATTCTGCTTCGGTCAAACCCATCTCTTTAAACAACTTCTGCTCGCGAATGATTTCCGGCGCCGGTTCGGAAATGGCGCTTTTGCTCTTCATCACTGTTTGTTCACGCTGCACCGCAATTCTCCTTCCAATAAGCGAACATGGATTGAAACAGTTTTTTCCCATCTTCCGATCCCATCCAATCCGCGATCGCCCGTTCTGGATGTGGCATCATGCCGAGAACATTACGCTTCCGGTTGCAAATTCCGGCAATCTTCTCAATCGAGCCGTTGGGGTTGTCACCGGCATAGCGAAAAACGATTTGCCCGTTTTGCTTCAATTCGGCAAGAGTCGACGGGTCGCAAAAATAGTTGCCGGACATGTGGGCGATCGGAATGCGAATCGCCTCTCCCGGAGCATACTTGCAGGTAAACGGTGTTTCTACATTTTCGACGATCAGTGTTTGCATTTCACAGCGGAACTGCAAATGATCATTGGTCAGCATCGCCCCCGGCAACAATCCCATTTCCAAAAGAATCTGGAATCCGTTGCAAATGCCGATGACCAATTTGCCCGATTCGGCCGCCTGTTTCACGCCCTTCATAACTGGAGAGAACCGGGCCAGCGCACCGGTGCGAAGATAGTCTCCATACGAAAAACCGCCGGGAAGGATGATGGCATCAAACCGGGACACATCCTCTTCCTGATGCCAAACGGGTTCAACCGGTTCCTGCAATACATCTTCGATCGCATGAACGCAATCCAGATCGCAGTTCGAACCGGGAAAAACGGGAACGGCAAACCTCACTTACGCCACCTCCTCCAGCTCAAAGCGAAATTGTTCAATCACCGGGTTGGACAATACCTTTTCGCAAATTTCACGCACTTGTTGTTCCGCCTTCCGGCGATTATCGCTCTCAATCAACACTTCAATCCGCTTGCCGATCCGCACATCCTTCACTTCGGCATAACCCAGGGAATGAAGCGATCCTTTCACAGCGACTCCCTGCGGGTCCAATACACTCTCTTTCAAGGTGACAAAGATGGTTGCTTTATACATCTTCTCTTCCTCCCAGGCGGTTCCAGATTTCTTCATAAGCCTCGATGACATTCCCCAAATCGCGACGGAAGCGGTCCTTATCCATCCGGTTCCCCGTCGCCATATCCCAAAAACGGCACGTATCCGGGGAGATTTCATCGGCCAGCATCACATCTCCCGAATCATCCACACCAAATTCCAACTTGAAATCAACGAGCAAAATATTTTTTTGCGCCAAGAAGTTTCGCAGCACCTCATTCACTTTCAGCGCCGTCCCTTTCATCTCTGTCAGCTGTGCAACCGTGGCGATTTCCAATACGGAAATGTGATCCTCATTGATTAATGGATCACCCAAGGCATCGTCTTTGAGGTAGAGCTCGATTACCGGATGGCGCAAGGGGCTTCCTTCCGTCAATCCGAGCCGTTTGGAAAGCGAACCGGCAGCCACATTGCGGACCACCACTTCCAACGGGATGATGGCAACTTTTTTCACCCATTGTTCAATTGGCGAAATTTCTTTTATAAAATGATTTGCGATTCCTTGTTCCCTTAATAATTGAAAGAAGAATGCACTAATTCGGTTATTAAGGACTCCTTTTCCGGCGAGCGTTGCCTTTTTTTCACCGTTGAAGGCCGTTGCCGCATCTTTGTAGCGAACGCGGACAATCGCCGGGTCTTCCGTTAAAAACAATTGTTTCGCTTTTCCCTCATAGAGGAGAGTTTCCGGTTTCATCCTGCAAAATCCCCTTTCTGCGGAGTTTTGGGAGAAAGCGGAGGCAGTGGAAATCCACTCTGCCTTCCGCTCCGCCTTCTTCCCGCTGACTCTCTATTCATCCAAGTCGAGGCGGGCAAAAATGGTGTCCACATGTTTCAAGTGGTAGTGGTAATCAAAACAATCCTCAATCTCCCGGGGCGAAAGCGTTTGGGTGATTTGCTCATCCGCTTCCACCAGCGGTCTGAACGGGCGCTGTTCTTCCCAAGCCTGCATGGCCAAACGTTGGACACGGTCATACGCTTTTTCCCGTGTCCAGCCTTTGTCGATCAAGCTCAACAGAACCCGCTGGGAATAGATCAATCCAAACGTGCGCTCCATATTTCGTTTCATGTTCTCGGGGAATACGGTCAGGTCACGGATAATGCCGGTGAAGCGATTCAGCAGATAGTTAAGCAGGATCGTGGCATCCGGCAGAATCACCCGTTCCACGGATGAATGGGAAATATCCCGTTCATGCCAGAGCGGAACATTTTCATACGCCGAGACCATGTGACCGCGGATGACGCGGGCCAGCCCGCTGATATTTTCGCACCCGATCGGGTTGCGTTTATGCGGCATGGCTGATGAGCCCTTTTGCCCTTTTTTGAAGGGCTCTTCCACTTCACGCGTCTCACTCTTTTGCAATCCGCGGATTTCCGTCGCAAATTTGTCAAGAGAGGTGGCAATCAAGGCCAAGGTGGCCATATATTCCGCATGACGGTCGCGTTGCAGGGTTTGCGTTGAAATGGGCGACGCTTTCAGTCCCAATTTTTCACACACATATTTTTCGACAAACGGGTCAATGTTGGCATACGTCCCCACTGCTCCGGAGATTTTGCCGACGGCGACGGTCTCCATTGCCCTGACAAACCGCTCGCGGTTCCGCTGCATTTCGGCATACCACAATGCCATTTTCAAACCGAATGTTGTCGGTTCGGCATGCACGCCGTGGGTGCGTCCCATCATCACCGTATATTTGTGTTCTTTAGCCTTCTCTTTGAGAGCGGCGATCAAACGGTCCAGATCCTGCAACAAAATTTCGTTTGCCTGTTTCAACAGATAGGAAAGCGCGGTATCCACCACATCCGTCGAGGTTAAACCGTAATGAACCCATTTGGATTCCGGTCCCAGTGTCTCCGCCACCGCCCTGGTAAATGCCACGACATCGTGACGAGTATCCTGTTCGATTTCATAGATCCGCTCCACGTTGATCTTGGCATTTTCCCGGATCAGGGCCACATCCTTCTTCGGGATGATCCCCAGTTCCGCCCATGCTTCGCAAGCCAGGATCTCCACTTCCAGCCAGGCGCGGTATTTGTTTTCTTCTGTCCAAATCGATCCCATCTCGGGGCGCGTATAACGTTGAATCACAATCAGGTCCCACCTTTTCTGTGAAGATGCATCGCAGGTCAGATCGCGGGGCGCCTTCCTTCTCGGCGTTCCTTATGATCCCCGCTCCCCTCGGGTTCAGGACTGCAATGCATGATTATATTTGATTAAAAATAATCTCTATCATAAATAACCTTTTTCTCTTCGCTCGTCAAAGGCGGCCAAATCGACGAAGACTCGATCCACTCCAGCGCCTGATTGACGCTCTCTGCCAATACCGTGACATGACCCATTTTTCTACCTTTTTTCGCTTCTTTTTTTCCGTACCAATGAAATTTCACGTGACCGGGAAGAGATGGAAATGCTTGTCTGAAAGCATCTGCATGTTCACCCAAAATATTCACCATCACCGCCGGCTTGCAAAGATCCGTCGGCCCCAGTGGCAGCCCGAGGGAGGCGCGCACAAACTGCTCAAATTGCGAGGTGGCACAGGCATCATAGGTGTAGTGTCCCGAGTTGTGGGGGCGTGGTGCCAATTCGTTGACAACAAGCCGTCCGTCTTTCAGCATAAACATCTCAACCGCAATCAAACCCACCACCTGCAGCGTCTCCGCAACCCGTTCAGCCACTGCGATCGCCTGCGCTTTGACCGGCTCAGCCAGCGGCGCGGGAACAACCGTCATATGGAGGATATGGTTTCGATGCAGATTGACCGCCGGCGGAAATGAGGCCAAATCCCCTTGCGGATTGCGGGCGACAATGACGGAGAGCTCTTTGACAAAGGGGATAAAAGCTTCCAAGATCAATTCCCTGCTCCCGTCCAACAAATCCCCCGGCAACAAATCGAGATCCGGTTTTGTGCGCAACATCCATTGACCTTTGCCATCATAACCGCCTGTGGCCGTTTTCAGCACGGCAGGAAGGCCGATCTGCCTGAGTGCCCGGATCAAATCATCCCGGCTCTTTACAGGAACAAAGTCGGTAACGGGAATCCCGGCTCTTTGCAGTGTTGTTTTCTCCAATATGCGATGCTGCGCCGTTTGTAACAGCCGGCTTCCTTGCGGCACATGTGTTTTCGTTTCCAGAAATTTGACGACAGCCGGGTCAATATTTTCAAATTCGTACAAAACCAGATCGGCCTTTTCAGCCAGCCGGTTCGCCGCATGAAGATCGTCATAGGGAGCGGCTATATGCCACTGGGCCGCTTGTCCTCCGGGGCAATCAGTTGCGGGGTCCATGGTGACAAACTGCAAGCCCATCTTCTGCCCCTCAAGAATCGTCATACGTCCGAGCTGACCGCCTCCCAAAATCCCGATCGTTTGTCCTGGAGCGACCACTTTCATCTGTCCTTTTGTTTCGATCATTCCAGATCCCTTTCTTCAATGACACGTGCGCGAATTTGTTCACGGCGCTCCTTCAGGCGCGAGCGTATCTTCAAATCCGCCATTCCCAGCATTTCCGCAGCCAAAATCCCGGCATTGACTGCGCCGGCATTGCCGATCGCCACAGTCGCGACGGGCACCCCGCCAGGCATTTGCACAATGGACAGCAAAGAATCGAGCCCGTTTAAAGAGGACGTTTTGATCGGAACGCCAATCACCGGGAGCACTGTTTTCGCTGCAACCATTCCGGGAAGGTGAGCGGCCCCTCCGGCTCCGGCGATAATTACCTGAATTCCGCGTTTCTCAGCCGTTTCAGCATAATGAAACATCTCATCAGGTGTCCGGTGGGCAGAAACCACTTTGGCTTCATAAGGAATTTCCAATTCCCGGAGTACTTCACACGCTTTTTGCATCGTAGGCCAATCGGAAGTGCTTCCCATAATGACACCGACTTTTATATCATTCAATGGATGCTCCTCCTTTATCAACAAATAAAAAACAAGCCTAATTAGCAGATTTTCCCAATAAAAGCCAGAGAAAGTCTACTTATTAGGCTTGTTTTCCGCCTAACCGTTCAACTTTTCTCATAGCCGGGAAATTTACGGTTTCCTGGTAGAAACGCTCAAGCCATATTCCTGAGCATATATGAGAAAGCAAATTATTTTGTTCAGTTCCAGTGTAACAACAAAACGGGAACAACGCAACAAAAAAGCGAACATTGAAATTAAAAATTAATGGTAGTGTTCGCTTATCATAGGAATCAAAAAGACATTGAATCAAGTAAAATGAACTTGTTCCAGTGGATCATGAACATTCCCCATATATCTCAATTCTGGCTCCAATTGCGAACCGTGTGCCAATGCAATAAGATTCTCGCTTGACCCGGACAACGCCTGATCTTGGCATTTTCCGCTCAGAAACACAAAAAACCCATCTCAATTGAGAT
>NZ_JPST01000026.1 GCF_000763315.1 Thermoactinomyces daqus
GGAATAAGGCAAATGACGAAATGGTCATTCGTCAAGTTGCATCACCGGGAGAGAAACCGTAGCAGGTTAAGCTACTAAGGGCACACGGTGGATGCCTTGGCGCCAGGAGCCGATGAAGGACGGGGCGAACACCGATATGCCTCGGGGAGCCGTAAGCAGGCGTTGATCCGGGGATTTCCGAATGGGGCAACCCACCAGCTTGAAGAGCTGGTACCGCCATCTGAATCCATAGGATGGACGGGGGCAGACCAGGGGAACTGAAACATCTTAGTACCCTGAGGAACGGAGTGAGAAAGGCGAGGGATAGGTGAAGTGGTTCTGGAAAGACCCGCGATAAAAGGTAACAGCCCTGTAACCGAAATCCTTCGCCCTCCGAGACGGATCCTGAGTACCGCGGGACACGTGAAACCCCGTGGGAAGCTGGGAGGACCACCTCCCAAGGCTAAATACTCCCTGGCGACCGATAGTGAACCAGTACCGTGAGGGAAAGGTGAAAAGCACCCCGGGAGGGGAGTGAAAGAGAACCTGAAACCGTGTGCTTACAATCAGTCGGAGCTCCTTTGAGGAGTGACGGCGTGCCTTTTGTAGAATGAACCGGCGAGTGACGGTTGCGTGCGAGGTTAAGGTGAGAAGCCGGAGCCGCAGCGAAAGCGAGTCTGAACAGGGCGCATGAGTACGTAGTCGTCGACCCGAAACCGGGTGATCTACCCATGTCCAGGGTGAAGTTCCGGTAACACGGAATGGAGGCCCGAACCTTTTGGTGTTGAAAAACCATAGGATGAGGTGTGGGTAGGGGTGAAATGCCAATCGAACTCGGAGATAGCTGGTTCTCCCCGAAATAGCTTTAGGGCTAGCCTCGGAGCAGGAGTGATGGAGGTAGAGCACTGATTGGGCTAGGGGCCCTCACCGGGTTACCGAACTCAGTTAAACTCCGAATGCCATCCACTTTTCCTCCGGGAGTCAGACTGCGAGTGCTAAGATCCGTAGTCAAAAGGGAAACAGCCCAGACCACCAGCTAAGGTCCCCAAGTAACCGCTAAGTGGGAAAGGATGTGGAGTTGCCCAGACAACCAGGATGTTGGCTTAGAAGCAGCCATCATTCAAAGAGTGCGTAATAGCTCACTGGTCAAGTGACTCTGCGCCGAAAATGTAACGGGGCTAAGCGGTTCACCGAAGCTGTGGATGTTGCCGAAGGCAACATGGTAGGGGAGCGTTCCAAGCGGCGTCGAAGCCGCATCGTGAGATGCGGTGGAGTGCTTGGAAGTGAGAATGCCGGTATGAGTAGCGAAAAGAGGGGTGAGAATCCCCTCCGCCGTAAGCCTAAGGGTTCCTGAGGAAGGTTCGTCCGCTCAGGGTAAGTCGGGACCTAAGCCGAGGCCGAAAGGCGTAGGCGATGGACAACAGGTTGAAATTCCTGTACCACCTGATTCCGTTTGTACGATGGGGGGACGCAGGAGGGTAGAGAATCGCGCGACTGGATGTGCGCGTCCAAGCGGTGAGGCTGAAGGGACAGGCAAATCCGTCCTTTCTTTAAGGCCGGGCCGTGATGGCGAGGGAAATTTAAAGTACCGAAGTTCTTGATCTCACACTGCCAAGAAAAGCCTCTAGGAGGAAGCAGGTGCCCGTACCGCAAACCGACACAGGTAGGCGAGGAGAGAATCCTAAGGCGCTCGGGAAAACTCTCGTTAAGGAACTCGGCAAAATGACCCCGTAACTTCGGGAGAAGGGGTGCCCCGGTAGGGTGAATAGCCCGAGGGGGCCGCAGTGAAGAGGTCCAGGCGACTGTTTAGCAAAAACACAGGTCTCTGCGAAGCCGCAAGGCGAAGTATAGGGGCTGACGCCTGCCCGGTGCTGGAAGGTTAAGGGGAAGGGTTAGCGCAAGCGAAGCTCTGAACCGAAGCCCCAGTAAACGGCGGCCGTAACTATAACGGTCCTAAGGTAGCGAAA
>NZ_JPST01000027.1 GCF_000763315.1 Thermoactinomyces daqus
TCGCGGAAATCCTGAGGATGTTTCCCGATGTCCTCCTCGGATTTGCGGATTCCTGCAGAAAGAGAGTGAATTTAATAAATAATCCAACTGATTATTCCCACCTTTTAAGGAAATGAGACTGTGCCAAACAGAAGCAAAGGACCGATGGTCAAATGGATCATGGGACTCAGGCGAAGCGATCGGGGTTTGCTACTGCTCCCTTTTTTGACAGAACATTTTCGAAGAAGAAAGATTGTTAACCGAACTCAATATGACTTCATGAAGGTAAGCTTTCGGGGGTCAAATCAGATCAATCACATCTTAAAAAATAGAGATGGTTATTTTTTGTACAGCGATTTGAAGTGGTGTGATCCGCTCGGTAGTTACTTTTTTCAACGGAATAAAAAATGCACAGATTTCCGGATAAATGATCGGCCAGTCGCTTTTTTTCCTGCTACTGTATTGGATTCTTCTTTCTGAGCAAATTAATTTATAGGTGATGGATATGTGGGAAACGCTGATACAAAGTTTGCTTCAGCCGCGGATCTTGATTGGAGCGGTCGCCTCTTTCATCATACCGTATGGAATATCCAAACTTTATTACTGGATTCGATCATAAGAGGGAGAATGCCATGATCAAACGCCGGAAACCGAAAAAGACTCTATTGCAAACAAAAAAAAACTCGGATGAGACGCCGTGTTGCTTCCATGAAGATCTCGTTTCCAACCTGTTGATGATCGAAAACGAGATCGGTCAAAACGCTGATCTGAAGATGCGAACATTCCGGCTTGGCTCGACGGATCGCAAAGTCGCCTTGGTTTTTTTGGAAAGCCTGATCGACCGTGGTTTAGTCGAGGATAAAATCATGCAATCTCTAATGTTTGCCTTTGATATCAATCATCCTGACCGAGAGTTATCAGGGGAAGAGGAGCTGTCGGATTTTATTGCCAACCATATCCTGACCATTGAAAACGTGAAAGAAGTTCGTTTTTTCAAAGATTTGCTGATCGAGATCGCCAGAGGAAACACGGCTTTATTTATTGATGGTCTGTCAGTCGCTCTGGTTCTGGGAACGCAGAAGTACCAAACGCGCTCTATTGAGGAACCGATATCGGAAGCTTTGGTTCGCGGCCCGCGATCCGGTTTCAACGAATCGCTTGATGTAAATATCGCCCTGCTCCGCCAGGGTTTGACCACCCCTGATTTAACCCTTATCGAGTATACGTTGGGAAGGCGAACCCGGACAAAACTGGTTGTTGCTTTTATGAAGGGGATTGCCGATCCGGAAATTGTAAGTGAAGTGAAGCAGCGGCTTAACCGGATTGATGTGGATGAAGTGCTTGAATCCGGTTATGTGGAGCAATTGATTGAAGATAACCCGTTTTCTCCTTTTCCGCAGATCCAATATACCGAGCGGCCCGACCGGGTTATCGCTGCCCTGTTGGAAGGGAGAGTAGCCATTTTGTTGGAAGGAACCTCATTTGTGTTGATGGTTCCGACCACTTTCCCCATGTTACTGCAGTCACCAGAGGATTATTATGAACGTTGGATTCCGACCTCCCTTCTTCGTTTGATGCGTTATCTCGCTGCCTATATTTCCTTATTGCTCCCTTCTATATATATCTCGTTCGTTTCCTTTCACCAGGGGTTAATACCGACGAAATTGGCCATCTCCATGGCGCAAACCAGGGAAGGAGTGCCGTTTCCTTCCTTTATTGAAGCGCTGATCATGGAGATTTCCATTGAGATTTTGCGGGAAGCGGGGCTCCGCCTGCCCAAGCCCGTCGGACAAACGGTGGGGTTGGTCGGCGGTTTGGTTGTCGGGGAAGCCGCGGTAAGTGCGGGTATTATCAGCCCGATCATGGTGATTGTTGTCTCCCTCACCGCCATTTCCTCATTTGCCATCCCCAATTACGGCGCCGGGATCGCGCTCAGGCTATTGCGCTTTTTGGCCATGTTTAGCGCCGCGCTGTTCGGTCTCTATGGCGTAATTCTGTTTTTCCTGGCCATTACCATTCATCTGTGCCGATTGGAGAGTTTTGGCGTGCCCTATGTTGCACCGACGATTCCTTACAGTCTTTATGAATGGAAGGATTTTATTATACGCTTTCCTCTGAGAAACATGAAACAGCGCCCAAAAATGATGAACACAAAGAATCCTGTGCGCAAAAAGTAGCGCGTCCAAGGAAGTGGGGCAACTTGATCATCCGTCCAAAAAATCGAATCACCATGCAGGAAGCCGCGATTGTTACTTCTTCTATTATGTTGGGTTCAGGTGTGCTCACATTGCCACGAACCGTAACGGAAAAAACCGGTACGCCAGATGGATGGATCTCCGTGATCTTGAGCGGAATGATTGCCGTGTTGGCGGGAATTATGATGGCCAAGCTAAGTCAACGCTTCCCTGGGCAAACCTATTTTGAATTCAGTCAGCATTTGGTGGGAAAATGGGTCGGCCGTCTGCTCAATTTCCCTCTGGTTGTCTACTTTATTGTTCTGGGAGGGTACGAGATTCGCTCGATGGCTGAGGTCAACAGTCTTTATCTTCTCCCGAGAACACCGACTGCAATAACAATGGTTTTATTCATATGGGTCGGGGTTTATCTGGTTACGGGAGGTTTGATGCCAATCGCCCGTTTATCCAGCCTTCTTCTTCCGATCACGGTTTTGATCTTTCTCATGACTCTGGGTTTAAGCCTGAAAGTTGTCGATTTCAACAATTTACGTCCTGTGATGGGATTTGGCGTCATGCCCGTGATCAAGGGAATCACGCAAACAGTCTTGTCCTTCAGCGGGTTTGAGGTCATTTTTTTTTGACCGCGTTTATGGAGGATCATCGCCAAGCTGTTAAATCGGTCATCATCGGTATCTCTGTTCCCACATTTTTTTATATCATTATCGTTGCGTTTGCGGTTGCCACATTAGGGCTGGAGGAGACTGCGAGAATCACCAGGCCTACTGTCACCATGATCCGCTCATTTGAAGTTACGGGAGTCATCTTTGAGCGATTTGAGTCTTTTCTGCTGGCAGTATGGATGTTGCAGATTTTCACCACTTACGTGTGTTATCACTATCTCGCCTCAATAGGCTTGTCCAGTATCTTTGGCAAGGAGTTCAAAACATGGACTTACTGGATTTCTCCTTTGATCTATCTGTTCGCAGCCTTGCCGTCCGATATCAATGAGCGCTATTTAATCGGATATATAATGGGGTATGTCCTGCTGGCTTTCATCGGGATCATCATTCCGGTTTTATGGGGAATTACCTGGCCGAAGGGGAAAAAACATGGATAGGAATCACTCTTGGAAACGTCTGTTATTCATCGTTATATCGATTGGGAGCCTGATCACTGTTTCCGGATGCTGGGACAGCCGTGATATTGAAGATATTTCTTTGGAAGTGGCTTCCAGTTTTTGACATGGTGGATGATGACACAGTCGGGGAATCCGGGGATGAACAGGGGAAATCGTTTGTGGAGGTTACCATGCAATGTAACGTTCCGCAACAATCTGAAGAAAATGCAGATGGAGGGCAGAAAGGCAAAGCGTATAAAAATATCGTGTCCAGAGGAAGAACTGTGATGGAAGCGATTCGTAAAATGTCGCTGGAAGAGTCACGTCCTCCGTTTGGTCAGCATACAAAGATTGTTCTGATTGGTGAGAAGATGGCACGGTTGATGAATTTGCAGGGGGTGCTGAGTTTATATTTGCACACGTATGAAATCAGACCGAGTGCCAATATCCTGATATCTAAAGGAATAGGCCGCCATCTTTTGGAAGTGACCAGAAACACGGATATTCCCGGTATAAGGTTGCAGAGAATTTATCAAAATCATTATAAGACAAACGGAATATTGCCGCTGTTTACCATTGGCCAAACTGCAAGCAAAATGGCTTCCGATGCCAGTTTTCTCTTGCAGGCGGTCAAATTGGAAAAGGGAAAAGTCTTATTTGATGGCGGTGCTGTCATCAAAGGCAGTTCCAAGCGGCTGATCGGCTTTTTAACCCATGAAGAAGTGGAAGGGTTGAATTGGTTGACCGGACAGGCCAAAGGGATTGTTCAGGTTTTTGATAAGGAAAAGCGACAGAATTTTGCTGTGGAGATCAAATCCATCGAGAGAACCGTCACTCCTTATATAAACGGAAACAAGATCTCGTTTGACGTGAATATCGAAGGAAAGGTGTCCTTATTCGAAACATGGCATATTCCCACGGATCTGCTCAACGAAGATCATGTCAAAAGTCTGGAAAAATTGGTGGAGAATGAGGTTAATCGTCTTGTTCATCTTACTCTGCATAAAATGCAAAAAAAATATAAGGTGGATGTGGCCGATTTCCGTGACCAGTTTCGCATTTCCTATCCAATCCAATGGTTAGAACTGAAAAATAAGTGGGATGATCACTTTAGAAAGGCGCAGATCAATACAAAAGTGAATATCCGAATTCTTGATCATGGGGAAAGAGGGAGAACGATGTAAATTCAGGAGAGAAAGGATGGAGAAGAGGCGGTCAGTCAACCGGACACTGGCCAAGAAGGAAGTTGAAAGTGAATCCGCGCCCCGGTGTCCGTAAAAAAACGATAAAAAAGTGTTGACAATCAAATAAAAGGGTAGTATATTTATTTTCGTCGCTGCTACGACAACATCTTGCAAAAAGCGAGAGAAGAAAACAAAAAAGTTGTTGACAAGCGTG
>NZ_JPST01000028.1 GCF_000763315.1 Thermoactinomyces daqus
TGGGGTTTGTCATCAATCTCAGGCGAACGAGATGTTCGCCTTTTTCTTATGGATTTTCATTTGACTTAAAATAAATCTTAGTCTTAAATTAAAGGGTAATTGTCATTTGTTGCGGAGGAAGGTATCTTTTATGCTTATCAAAATCATGGTTGGCATTGTCTTGGCCTTTCTCATCTGGAAACTGTTAAAAGTAACCTTGAAAACCGCTTTCTGGTTGCTCATACTTGGATTGATCGTACTGGTCCTTTCCCCTGGTCACCTTTTTCTCGTCGAGGGACTTGGCCTGCTGGTCCTCGGTTTTTTGGGTGGCCTTCTCGTGCTGGCCATCATCGGCTTTTTCTTTTTTGAAAACAGTTAACACTTATACAGAAACGGAGGAACATCTGATGCAAATTCGTGTCGGACTGATCGGCTTTGGTTTATCCGGCTCCACCTTTCACGCCCCGTTAATCGGACACGTGGAAAATCTCGAATTGGCAGCCGTCGTTTCTTCCGATCCCGCCAAGGTGCACGCGCGTTATCCCGATGTAAAAGTCGTTCCGGATACAGAAGCACTTTTGAAGATGAAAGAGATTGACATCGTGGTTATCTCCAGCCCCAATCTCACTCACTTTGATTACGCGAAGAAGGCGATTGAAGCGGGCAAACACGTCGTGGTCGAAAAGCCGTTTACCGTCACATCAAGTGAAGCGGACCAACTTATTCAGTTAGCCGAAGAAAAGGGCGTGATCCTGACCGTCTACCATAATCGCCGCTGGGATAACGATTTCCTGACCATCAAAAAAATCCTCGATCAACAATTACTCGGTCGTTTGTCCACTTTTGAATCCCATTACGACCGCTATCGCCCGACCGTCCGCCGTCGCTGGAAAGAGCAAAACCTGCCCGGATCCGGTGTGCTATATGACCTGGGCTCACATCTCATTGACCAGGCCCTTCTCTTGTTTGGAAAACCGCAAACGATTTGGGCCGATTTACGTGCTGAGCGGGAAGGAACGGAGTCTGTCGATTATTTTCATCTGGTGCTGGGATATCCCGAACTGCGCGTCATTTTGCACTCCGGTTCTCTCGTTCGCGAAGCGGGACCCCGGTTTATCCTGCACGGGGACAAAGGAAGTTTCATAAAATACGGGCTCGACCCGCAGGAAGAGCAGCTTAAAGCCGGTTTGCTGCCGGATGAACCCGGTTTTGGTGAAGATGAAGCGAAATCTTACGGGCAGATTCACACAACAATCGGCTCTCTTCAGACAAAAGGACGAATCCAAACCATACCCGGGCGTTATGTTTCCTTTTATGAACAATTGGCCGAAGCCGTCCGCAACGGCACAAAACCGCCCGTGGCGGCAGAGGAAGCACGCGATGTGATTCGCATGATCGAATATGCGATGCAAAGTGCCCAGGAGCAGCGGACCATTACACTGAACGGCCACCGCTGACCATATCCCCCATCCGCAATGAGTACCTCTCACAGCGGGACGTATCAGGGAAATCTCATCGTTTCCCCTCCGATTTCCGGCAAATGCCAAGTTCCCCTCTTCGTCGGGGAGCTTGGCATTTCTCACCTTTTTGGACTAACCTCTTTTTTTCCGCATAAAATGAACCATACCGGATATTGGAGGAATGGAAATGGATAAACGGATTTCTTTCAGGCCAATCATCTTCGGCACGGTTGTGGCAATCAATTTGATGCTGCTTGCTCTTGTCATCGGCAAAAAATCCGTTATCATTCAGGAAGCGGTTCCGTCACTTGCCCCGGCGTCAAAACAGGCGATCACGATCAGTTACGAAATGGAAAAAATCGGGTCGCGCAAAGTTCCCGCTGCCTCAGATACCGGCAAAGGATACTGGATTGTCGAACACTACCGCCAATTTGAATGTCACTATGACAGAAAAAACGGACACTTGCTTTATAAAAGCCCGACGAATAACGACACCTATCTTCGTTACTGGCAACCGGCCAAGTAATTCAGGAGGTCGCCTTCTTTTTCGCCCGGGTTCCCTTTCTCTTTCCTTTTCCTTTCCCCGAAGCGGCAGCCAGACTGGCTTGCAGCGCTTCCATCAAATCGACCACTTTCTCCGGTCTTCCGGCCGGCGCTTCCACTGTATCCTCCTCCCCGATTTTCTTTTCGATCATTTCCTCCAGCGCGGTCCGGTAATCGTCTTTGTATTTTTCGGGATCAAATGGCGTAGACAGTTGCTCGATCAATTGTACAGCCATCTTCAATTCCTTTTCCGGCAGCTCGCTTTCAGCCGGAATGTAAGGGATTTGCTTATAATCACGCACTTCATCCGGATAAAAAATGGTTTCCATCACCAGGCTCTCCCCGTAAACGCGAATGACAGCCATCGATTGTTTCGAGCGAATTGTCACTTTGGCCACCCCGATTTTGCCTGACTCCTTTAAAGCCTGCCTGAGAAGGGCATATGCCCGGTTATTTTCATCCTGCGCTCCGAGATAGTACGATTTGGCAAAATAAATCGGGTCAATCTCTTTTAACTCCACAAAATCGATAATCTCAATGGCCCGGTTGGCATCGGGCGCCAGCGCCTTCAAGTCATCATCTTCCAGGATGACATATTTCCCTTTGGAATACTCCACCCCTTTGACAACTTCATCCCACGAAACTTCCCGCTTGCAGTGCGGACAGGTGCGCACCATCTTGACCGGCGTCTGGCACTCTTTATGCAAATAGCGAAAGCGAATATCCTTGTCCTCCGTCGCCGCATACATCTTCACCGGAATATTCACCAGGCCAAAACTGATCGATCCTTTCCATATCGTGTGCATCGTTTATCACCTCAGCTTTTGGAAATCAGCTGCCCCCAACAAGATCGAGTCAAATCAGGCCTTCCCTCCATCAAGTGGCATACTCCTTCATAAAAGAGGGGATCTTTCCAGTTCGGAGCAAGCTTCTGTGCCGTTTTAAAATGGCTGATCGCTTCGCCGGAATGTCCCATCTCCAGTGTCGCCCGCCCTTTCTGATAATAGCCCATCGCTTGCAGAGCCGTTTGTTCATGCGTAATCAGCTGGTCTGCGATGCTGGCGGCTTGCCGGAAGTCACCGGTATGCGTCGACAGATGGGAACGAACCGCCAACCACTTGGGCTGTTCCGCCACCTTTGCCGGCAAACGGCTCACCGCCGATCTCGCCTGCTTCAACTCTCCCTGGCTGATGGAGATCCATACATAGGCAAAAAGCAGATCCGGATGGTCCGGGAACAAACTCAACCCTTTTTTTAACCATAACAGGGATTCGCTTTCCCGTTTAAGCGTCCACAAATTCCAAGCAATCCCGTAATAGGCTTCCGGTTTTTTCGGGTCGGATGACAATAACCTTTTATACCACTCCATCGCCTGGGCCGGCTGCCCCATCTCCTCATAATCATGGGCGATCGATTCCATGATTCGGGGAAGTTTCGCTTTTTCATAGGAAGCCAGCCGCCAGAAGGAAACACTCCCCCACTCCTGATGGTGGCGGTAACAGCTGGATAAATAATACATCGATTCCCAATCATCCTCATTGAGCGACAGAGCATGATAAAAATAAGGGATCGCTTCATGGTATTCCTCAAGCCGGTAATGACAGGCTCCAAGATTAAACCAGGCATCCGCGTGATCCGGAAGCATGGAAACCACCTTGGAAAATTCGCGAATCGCCTGACGATCATTTCCTTCTTTCACCAAAATGCAGCCCAGCATGTGCCTGGCAAACCCGATAAATGTCTCATGCGCAGCGGTTTTGGCCACCAATTCAAACTGACGGCGCGCTTCATCCAAATTCTCCTCCTGAAAATGGGTAAGCCCCAGATAAAGCCGGCCTAAAAGGAAATCAGGTTCGAGTTCGATCACTTCCTGAAACAACCGCTTGGCTTTCGCGTACATCGTCAGGCCGTAGTAACCCTGCCCCTGGCGAAATTGGCGAACAGCGGATTCATCGAGCCAAATCTCTTCATCAATCTCTGTTTCGTCACTCCCCAGATCAGGGTGGTCATGCAGCAGTTGTCTGATCTCCTCCTCAACAAGCGCCCATGTTTCCAGCAGTTGATCACAAGATTGTTTGATTTGCAAAAACCTCTGCCGCCATTTCGTTTTTTCGGCCAATGAACAGTTTGGATACTTTAACTTGATCTCTTCCAAAGCATTGTGCACTAAATCTTGCCATTGTTGGTGAAACATCGTTCTTCCCTCCAGCCGGATATTCCCTATGTCATAGCGTATCTCTGCGGCACGGTTTCCATGCAAAAAATAAAAAAGCGGCCGATGGTTCCGGTGTCCATCGGTCGCTTCTATTAAACTTCACGGGAATGACTCTCAGAGGATCGCCCCGTGAACTTCTTCGCCAAGCATTTCCACAATCCGGTTTTGCTCATCCAGCAAAGCGATTTTCGGCTTGTGGGTGCGTGCCGTCTGCTCATCCATCATGGCATAGGACATGATGATCACCACATCACCCGGCTGCACCAGCCGCGCGGCCGCCCCGTTCAAACAAATCACTCCGCTGCCGCGCTCCCCGGGAATGACGTATGTTTCCAGCCGTTCACCGTTGTTGTTATTGACGACCTGCACTTTCTCGTTCGGCAAAATATCCACTCGTTCCAAAATCTCCTCATCAATCGTAATGCTTCCGACATAATTGAGATTGGCTTCTGTTACCGTCGCCCGGTGGATTTTTGCCTTCATCAACGTACGCAACATCATCTTAATCCTCCCTGCCACCAATCAACAAGTTATCGATCAATCGCGTCGCCCCAAACTTCACCGCCACGGCCACGATCACGCGTTGCCCTTCCCAGCGGAAAAAAGGTTCCAGATCCGGGTAGGTTAAGGCTTCGACATAATCGATCTCCGCCAGCGGCATGGTGGAAATGCGCCGGCGCACGTATTCCTTAATCTCTTCCGCGTGTTCCAGTTCCCCGTGTTTCAATTTCTCCTCCGCTTCACGCAGGGACCGGCTCAGAATCAGCGCCTGTTCTCTTTCCGTCTCAGACAAATAAACATTGCGCGAACTGAGCGCCAAGCCATCCGCTTCGCGCACAATCGGGCATGGAACGATGGTGACCGGAAAGTGCAAATCTTGCACCATTCGTTCAATCACGGCCACTTGTTGGGCATCTTTTAACCCGAAATAGGCGCGATCCGGCCCGACGATATTGAACAATTTGGCCACGACGGTTGCCACCCCGTCAAAATGGCCCGGTCGGGAAGCACCGCACAGCGGTTCACTCACTTTCCTTACCTGAACGGTAGTCAGGGTTCCCTCCCCATACATTTCATCTACCGAGGGATAAAAGAGAACATCAACCCCCGCCTGGCGGGCCAATGCGGCATCGCGTTCCAGATCGCGCGGATACCGGTCAAAATCTTCACCGGGTCCGAATTGTAAAGGATTGACAAAGATCGACATTACGACCGTTTGGCACTCCTGCTTTGCCCGTCGCACAAGACTGAGATGCCCTTCATGCAAATAGCCCATGGTCGGAACGAAACCGATTTCCCTATTGATTCTGAGCGGCTTCAAGTACTGTCGTAATTCTGCAGCTGTTTCTACGATTTTCATTTGCCATAAACTCCTTTTTGATTGCCATACAATTGTCCAGCCAACTCCGCCCCCAGATGCGTCGCATGCTTCTCTTCGGGGAAACGGCGGGTTTTTACCTCATGAACATAATCGCTGACCCCTTTGAGCATCAATTGCCCGGTTTGCTGATACACTTTTACGAAGGATGGATGCCAATCGCCGGACATAGCAAGGACATCATGCCAGACAAGAACCTGACCGTCGCAGTAGCGGCCGGCTCCAATTCCGATGGTCGGAATGGATAATTGTTCCGTGATGCATTGCCCGAGCTCTTCCGGCACACATTCGAGCACCAGCGCAAATGCCCCCGCCTCTTCCAGCCGCTTGGCTTCCTCGACAAGCTGCCCGGCGGCTTGCAGCGTTTTTCCCTGAATCACATATCCTCCCAACTGGTTGACCGTCTGCGGGGTTAAGCCCAAATGCCCCATCACCGGAATGCCTGCTGCCGTCAACGCCCGCACATTCACCAAAATCTCAGAGCCGCCTTCCATTTTGACACCATAAGCCCCGCCTTCTTGCATTAATTTGGCCGCAGCTTTGATTACCTCATCTTTGGACAGATGGGCCAAGGCAAACGGGAGATCGGCAATCACCATCGTCCGTTTTGTCGCTCGCGTCACGGCTTTTGTATGGTGTAACATATCGGCGAGGGTGACCGGAATGGTCGAATCATATCCCAACACGACCATCCCCAGGGAATCTCCGACCAAAATCACGTCAGCCCCGGCTTGTTCGGCAAGTTTGGCCGAAGGATAATCATAGGCCGTAATCATGGCAATCGGCTCTTTCTCGCGCTTCATCTTCACGAGCGCTCTGGTCGTCACTTTTTTTGGCTTATCGCTCATGCAGGTATCCTCCCTTTTCTCAGGGCCCTTGGGAGAAGAAAAAGAAAACGCCCGTTTTGGCATTCACGGGACCAAAACAGACGTGAGGTTGCTAAATCGGGTTCCCTCTGTCTCCGTCCCAACGGCTCGAAGCAGATCCATACAGATAAAAAAATGTACGCAAGGAGATGAAGTGCAGCTCCTCTCCGGATGCCGCCTCTCCCCACTTATAAATTAACGAAAAACAAGGCAAATTGCAATTTCCTCCGCTAAAGAGCGAGGATTTTTTCTTTGAAAATGCATCGGCAGGTACGGGATTGTGCGTGATAAGTCAACAAGTTATCCGTAAAATTTTTGCATCGGTGGAGTATTTAAACAGCGATTCCTGAAAACTCAGCATTGTTACAGAAATTAATACAGATATATTATAAAATTTATAATTATTTCGAAAGGAAAATTTTATTTTATGTCAAAATAATTAAAGAAAACTTACATCAGGAGGCGGGTTATGAGCTGGAAAAAATCGATTCGCCGATCTGTGCAATGGGCGAGTGTGCTGACGATTTTGCTTGGAACCGCTGTAAGTCCGACTTTTGCCCATGCCGAATCAGTTGTGCCAAACCGGGTGCCGGGAGCTTATCAAACGCCGAATCAGCCGCTGTCGCAATCCCTGCTGCAAGCAAAGGACCCGGCAACCACCAAAAAGCCTGAGAAAAAAGGCGTATTGGGCCCAATTCATCCACGCTACGAGATGAATGTCAATTATGATTCAAAGGCACATCAAATCAACGGAACCATGAAAGTCCAATTTACCAACAATCTCAAACAAGATCTGACCGAGCTGTATTTCAACCTCTGGGGAAATGCCGCAGTTTTTAAAGAAAACGGCGGTGGCATCGATGTTCAAAATGTGAAAGTGAACGGCAAAAAAGCCAGGTACGAGGTAAGAGATACCTCCTTACATCTGCAGGGGTTTTCTTTGAAAGCAAACAAAAAAGCTTCCGTTGAAATGGATTTTACAGTCTCTGTTCCGGAAGGACAGGATCGTTTCGGCTGGTCCGGGACCACCGTCTCCCTTGGCAACTGGTTTCCGATCCTCGTTGTTTATGACGATGAAGGGTGGAATGTCGATCCCTATTTCCCATATGGTGAAAGTTTCTATTCTTTGACCGGTGATTTTGATGTGACTGTAACCACCGACAAGTCACAGGTGATCGCTGCCACAGGGACGGAAAAAGGCCGGCCGAAAATCGTCGGAAACCAGGCTGTCCACCATTATGTGGCCAAAAATGTCCGCGATTTTGCGATGGAAATGGACCCAACCTATCATGTCAAGTCAGGGATGGCCGGAAATACCAAAGTAAACGTGTACTTCACGGACAAACAGGCCAAATTTGCCGATGCGATGTTGGAATCAGGCATTGACAGCCTCAAACTCTACAGCGAAAAATTCGGGAAATACCCGTGGCCGGAACTGGATGTAGTCAGTATGGAAGGCTGGTTCGGAGGGATGGAATATCCACAGCTTGTGATGATTTCCATTACGGACAACAGCACCGTGGACAGGGTGAAATCGGTGGTCGCCCATGAAAACGGCCATCAATGGTTCTACGGGATCATCGGCGACAACGAATATGATGAACCTTGGCTGGACGAGTCGTTTGCCACATTCTCGGCCGCTTTGTACGACGGAACCTTGGACAGCCTGACCGCAGAACCTTTGGAAGATCCTTCCTATCACCTGTCATCCAAAGTTTCCGATTTCACGGCCCGCGGGGATGAAGGAGTGGATGCTTATTATTACATGATTTACTCCTACGGTGCCCGCACGTTAAATGACCTGCGAAAAGAACTGGGCGATGAACAATTCTACCGCTCCATGCAGGCTTATTTCAAAGAGAAAAAGTTCGGGGTGACAACGACTGCGGATTTCATCCGGATCATGGAGCAGACAAGCGGACGTGATCTCTCCGGATTCTTCGCGGATCATCGGGTATATCTATCCGATCAGGAAAATTGACCCGATCGCCGTACAGCAAAATGAGAGAGGGGCACTCATCCCCTCTCTCATTCTTTCTTCCGGCCAATGCGATTCCTCCCCGGAGCTGTGCCGGAAATCTCTCCATGACTGACACATTGCTGACCGTATAACGCCCGGTTTTCTGTCCCCGTCGGTACATTTTGCAAATTCAATTCTGCAATGGAGACGCATCTTTCGACGCATCTTTAAAAAATTGCGGTAAATATTTTTTATGTGCCTCCAGCATCTCATCCAAAATCTGTTTGGCGACAGAATCAGACGGAACCAACGGGTTTATCGTCATCGCCAGCAAGGCCGTTTTGTAATCTCCTGTGACAGCAGCTTCTGCCGCCACCCGTTCAAACGATTTGATTTGTTGGACGAGACCCCTGACAGCGACGGGAAGATCTCCCATCGCAATGGGCACAGGACCTTCTTTGGTGATAACGCAGTTGATTTCCACGGCGGATTCGGCGGGAATACTTGCGATCGCTCCGTTATTCTTCACATTGACGGGCTGGATGTCGCGTTTGTCATTGTAAATCGAATCAATCAAGTTGCAGGCTGCATCACTGTAATAAGCACCTCCGCGCTGTTCCAGCTGAGGCGGTTTAATGTCCAATTCGGGGTCCTGGTACAGCTCAAAAAGTTCGGCTTCGATCTTCTTGACGACTTCCGCCCGGGTTCCCACCGTTCTTGCGGCCTCCAATTCCTGCTCAAGCATTTTGCTCGTTTGATAATAGTAACGGTGATATGGACAGGGAAGGATTCCCAAAGCTTGAATAAATTCTTTCTCCCAGCCCAAATCCTTAATATTTTTCATCGTCATGCCGGACTGCTCTCCGCCGGTCAGCAGATCGATTACCTGTTCGGTCACCTTTTTGCCGTCCATATATACATCCAATCCGAAAACCATATGATTTAAACCTGCAAAATCAATGTGAACACGTTCTCCCTCCACACCGAGCATTTCGGCGACGCTCATTTTCATTCCGACAGGTACGTTGCAAAGACCGACCACTTTTTTAATGTTGCTGTAACGAAGAACAGCCTCCGTCACCATACCGGCCGGATTAGTAAAGTTGATCAGCCAGGCATCGGGACACAACTCTTCCATATCTTTGCAAATGTCCAGGATGACAGGGATGGTTCTCAATCCTTTAAATAAACCACCCGGACCGTTGGTTTCCTGACCGATCACCCCGTATTTCAAGGGAATTCTTTCATCCAAAGCTCTCGCATCCAGCAATCCAACACGGAACTGGGTAGTGACAAAATCGGCATCTTTCATCGCTTCACGCCGATCCAAACTGAGATGAATCTGCATGGGAATCCCGGCTTTATCCACCATACGCTTGGCCAGGCCTCCGACGATATTCAATTTTTCCTTTCCTTCCGGAATATCCACCAACCACAGCTCTTTAACCGGGAGTTTATCATATCTCTTGATAAATCCTTCCACCAGTTCAGGTGTATAGCTTGATCCTCCGCCAATGGTAACGATTTTCAGCCCGTTACTCATGATCGTCTACCTCCATCACCCATCATATTTTCAAATATTCATACAGATCGACCAATTCGGTTGCCAAGTCTTTCACCGTAATGGCATTCATCAAATGATCCTGCGCATGAACCATTAACAACGAAATTTCCCTCTTTACTCCTTTCACCTCCTCTTGAATCAGGGATGTTTGTATGTGATGAGCCTGATTCAGCTCTTCACCGGCCTGTTGCAATTTTTCCCTCGCCTCGGAAAATCTGCCCTGTTTCGCTGCTGCTATGGCTTCCATCGCACAGCTTCTCCCGTTTCCCCCATGAATGATGATCTGAAAGATCACTTTCTCTGCATTTTCCATTCTCCGATTCCCCTTTGAGTTTGAACAAAAAGCACGTCAGACATTGTCCCGGACCTAAACCACCTTTTCCTCCTGAGAGTTGGCCGTTTCATCCCCCTCTTCTTCCAATCGTTTTTGCTTATCCCACATTCTGAAAAATGGGTAATACACACAAAAGGTAATCACGATATTGACCAACTGCATGACGGCACCGGATATTTTTCCACCCGTGGCCAGATATCCGGAAATGATGGGGGCATTGTCCAGGGAACCGCGATCCCGGCAGGTCTGGCCACCAATCCGGTCTTCATTCCAATATATGTGGATATGACGGTAAGAATGGGTGCAACAATAAACGGAATCAACATCGCCGGGTTCAATACAATCGGCATCCCGAAGATGATTGGTTCATTGATGTTAAAGATGGCCGGGCCGATCGCCAAGCGCCCCAACTGTTTCATTTGCTTGCTTCTCGAACGCAGCAGCATGGCCAGTGCCAAGGCAAATGTTGCCCCGCTCCCGCCAACATTGATAAAGTTATCAAAAAATTGCTGGGTAAAAATGTTGGGTAACGCCTCATGATGCTGAAAAGCCACCCGGTTGGCATCCATGGCCCCGTACCAGATCGGAGCCATCACGCCTCCTACGATACTGGCTCCATGCAGCCCGCAAACCCAGAGCAACAGTTTTATCAGTTCGGCAACAAGGCTTCCTCCCAGACTGCCCCCCAAAATCCCGAGAGGCTTTCCTAACAAATCTCCCACGATATTATGCAAACTTTCGAAATGGGTCTGTTCGACGAGCAAGCGGGCCAGCCAGATCACCGTAATCACTGCAAAGCCCGGAATAAGGGCAACAAATGACTTGCTCACAGAAGGCGGGACTCCATCGGGCAGTTTAATGAAAATCTCCTTTTGAATAATCCAACGATAAATTTCGGTGGACAGGATGGCAACCAGCATCGCCACGAACAATCCTTTGCTTCCCAACAGTGATGTCGGAATCCCGCCATCGACGAGAATCGCTTCTTTTGCCCCTTGAGGAGTAAATGGCACTTTAAATGGGGTTGCCAATAAGAAGGCGGCAACGGAAATGACGCCGGCCGATAACGCATCAACCGCATATTTTTCAGCGAGCCGATAGGCGATTCCAAAAGCGGCAATGAGCGCCATAATATCAAAAGTAACCCCGACCGGATAAGACAACTTCTCAGCCCACTGTCCACCGAAGTGTTCAGCCATAAAAGCATCATATCCCGGAATCGGTAGGTTGGATAAAATCAAAAAAACGGAGCCGATAATAATCAAAGGCATGGTTAAGACGATTCCATCCCGCAAAGCCTGCAAGTGGCGTTGAGCAGCGATCCGCCCGGCAAGCGGCATCACGCTGTTTTCCAAAAAATCATTTAATTTTCCCATAAATTCACCTCCTGTTTGCAAGCAACTGTTGTGCGAATTTCAGCACTTCCGAACCATTACATGTGCCATAATGGACGGTGTTGATAACATCAACCGGAATCCCTTTTTCTTCCCCCAATTTTTTCAATTGCTTAAGCAGGTATCGAACTTGAGGCCCCAGGAGCAACACATCTGCCTCATCAATGTGATTGCGTACTGCATCAGCCGGAACAGCCCAAATTTTGCATTCAATCCCTTGTTCCTCTGCGCTTTTGAGCATTTTTGTTACCAACAGACTTGTTGACATCCCCGCTGAACAACATAACAAAATATTCATTCATAACCCCTCCTTATTGATCGGACAGATCAGGACGGTTGGAAACCAAAACGCAAAATCTCCTCTGTTATGCCAAATCCAACCCAGCAAAAGATCAAAAACGATGTTTACAGTTTGATTGTATTTTAAAAATACTTACATTTACACGCATCCTTTTTCCGTTAAGCAACGGAAAATGTTTGTCCAACATTTTAAAAAATGCATTATAGGGAAAATGTTTTTTATTCGACCCAAATAAAAAACCTCCCGCTTGTTCAGCCCTGTAAGGAGCGACAGCAAGAGGTGCCAGGATTTGCGTCAGGATTGCTTGAACAGTACATCAACAAACTCCCGGTAGGTTTTGCATTTAAGTAGCTGTTGAACCATTTGGCCATCGTTTACAACCTTGCCCAGCAGATCATACATTTTTTGTAAATCTTCCCTGCTGTTTTTTTTCACACTTAATAAACAAACAAATTGGACACGCTTATCCCCCCACTCGATCGGCTTTTGCAAGGTACATACCGCCCAAAACGTAGTTTCTGTTTGCGGTACGATGGGATGTGGGATCGCTACGAGATTGCCGAAAGATGTCGGGGATAAGGCTTCCCTCTCGAAAACGGAAGCCAAAAACGTTTCATCGACAAGGCCTGCCTGTTGCAATTGATCCCCCAAAAAATGCAACACTTCTTCTCTTGATTTAAACGTCTGCTGAAGAAATACCAATTCTTCTCTGGCATATTCCAATATTCGCCCCGCATTTTCAAAGATGGCCCGTTCAATTTTTTCCAGATCCATCCCTTCGAGAATCGTATTCACCTCAATTACCGGGATCGGCAAAGGATGAAGGATCGGAACGGTGCTGATGAGAAAATCAAGAGATTGCATAGGGATTTGATCCAGTTTGTAATATTCGGTCGTTCCCAGGATCTCAAGTCTGGAACCAAACCTGGAGCGCAATTTGTAGTATAAGAGCCGGGCACTGCCAACGCCTGAGGCACATACAATCATGCAGCGCTTTTTGCGCTGATCATTCATCCTGCTTCTTTCCATTGCTGCAGCGATATGAAGAGCAAGGTATCCCATTTCATTTTCATCAATTTCGATGCCCATTTTCTCTTTTAGAACCATCCCTGCAAGAATCGCTGCCTCAAAGGCGATCGTATAATTTGATTTAATGGTCTCAAGCATTGGGTTTCGTATGTTCATTCGAAACCGATAGCGGTTTATCGCGGGTTTTAAATGAAGACTGATTCCAACGACAAGTTCCTTATCATGCTGAATTCCCAGCCTGAGTTTATTCTCAATGGTTTCCAGAATCTCCATTGTTAAAGCATAGATGTCCGGATCAATAAACGTCTGGACTTCGGTTTCGCAGAGAGCAGGGTCTACGGTAATTTTGGTTCCCAGTAAATGAATGGCAACATACGCAATCTCCGCAAATGGAAATTTTATTTTCAATCTCTCCCCGATTTTTTTCAATATATTGGTTGCCACCTCAAATTCTTTTTGCTTAATGATGTCCTTTAATTCTTCTTTGTACCAAGATACATAGTTCCCGCTTTGTATCCGCTTACATGCGATCGCAATATGAATGATAAGATTGTTCAAGCCAATGTCCGAAAGGGTAATTTCTTCTTCCTTTATCTGTTCCAGCGTAATGGTTTGAATCACTTTCATCTCTTCTTCAGGGAGAAGCGGAACACCGTCCTGAATCAGACTCCGTTCCGTTTCTTTTCGGTTAAAGAGATATTCGGACATGCAAAAACGCCATTTCATCTCATCCCCTTTTAATTTCAATCCATAATTAGGCCGCTTTTCCAATTCGAGCCCATACGCTTTCAATCGTTTTTTTACGGTACGCAGATCATTTTGGATAGTTGATTTGCTGATGTATAATTCCTCTGCCAAATCTTCGAGTTTGACATACCCTTCAGAGAGAAGAAGCCGTTTGATTAAATAGTCGGCCCTCTCTTCCGGCAGAGTCGGAATCCCTTTGCTTTTCGGCGAATCAGTCTGAAAAATCTCTTTGAGAAGTGTCCGAAAAAGCTCATGATCATGAATGATCAATTCATATCCGGTCCCTCTTACAGCCCGGATCGCAGCACCGTTTTCGGTCAGTAAAGCATCCAATTCCTTCATGTCATTTCGAATGGTCCTGGAGGTAACTTGAATCACATTGGCCAAATATTCGCTGGTTAAAGCTGTCTTGGCCGCCATCAGCTCCCGCAAAATCCCGATCATCCGGGCATTCAGCACCATGAATCCCCCCGTCTGACCCATTTTGAGAAACACACCATTTTTCTGTTAAAGAATCGATGAATTTTTTGATATCCCTCAACAGAGCAAGCAAATCATCTTTCATTTTTTAACCTTGTTGAAGTGAATAATTGGTTGCCCCCCTGTTTCGGACAGTCACAATCTTTATATGCTATAATTATAATAAAAAATCAAATCATTCATAATATTAATCTTTATATTCGTATTTGGAAGTAAAGAAGCGGTACGCCTTATGTCCGGAAAAGATGCAAGCAGAATGAAAAAAAGAGCCCTGGAGATCATCCCTAAGGGCTCTTTTTTCATGTGAACATGCGTTGTTGGCAGGGCGGTGGCGTCCCCTGTCCGCTTGCCGATACTTTCTTTCTGGAGTGGCATCGCTCCCAGCTTCTTTTTACGAACGATTCCCTCCTGCGTCCCATTCGACCTCTGCTGAGTAAACGGGCGTGATTCCCGTAGCGGTGCGGATCAGTAAAGCTCCTTGTTCATTTAACCGCATCGCGACGCCGGTTACGGATCCCTGTGTCGTTCTGGCGGTGATGGTTTGGCTCAGCATTCCGGCTGTTTCTTCCCATTTCTCCCGAATAAAGGAAAATCCTTCGCGCAAATAGCGGTCATAAATTTGCTCCAATTCCTCCAAAATGGCAGCGACCAACGGAGGACGGTGTATTTTTGTTCCCTTTTCTTTCGCCAGGGATGTGGCAACATCCTTAATGTCATCCGGCCACTGATTCACATCAGCGTTCACATTGATGCCGATTCCCAAAATCACATAGTGAACCCTGTCCTGCTCTCCCCTGAGTTCGGTCAAGATCCCGCACACCTTTTTCCCGTCAATCAGCAAATCGTTGGGCCACTTAATGCGGATCGGCAGGCCGGTGACGCGGTACATCCCTTCCCGTACTCCGACGGAAGCGAGCAGGGTGAGATGGGAAGCATCCGTCAAGGGAATGGGCGGGCGCAAAATCAAGCTCATCCAAATTCCTGTCTGCGGGGGGGAGTGCCAGGTCCGTCCCAATCTCCCCCTTCCTTGTTTTTGCTCTTCGGCGATCACGAGCGCTCCTTCCGGCGCCCCTTCGCGCGCCCATTGATGAGCGATGACTTGCGTGGAAGGAGTGGTCGGCTCATAGCGCATTTCCCGGCCGAATCGATCCGTATGCAAATAAGGCAGGATCTCTTCCGGCGCAATCCGATCCGGTCGGTAAATGAGCCGGTAACCGCTGCGCGGGCGGGCTTCAATCTCATACCCTTCATGCCTGAGCTCCTCAATATGCTTCCAGATGGCCGCACGGCTGCAACCCACCCGGCGGCTGATCTCCTCACCCGAGATAAATTGATCGTAATTGTTGATCAACAGTGAAATCAATTCATTGCGAATCGACTTTTCCAATTTTGTACCCTTCCTCCAGCAAAGCATTTTTATCATTTGGCAACAAGCCAAGTGCCACCTGTTCATAAAGATTGTTTAACACCTGTCCGACCCATGGCCCCGCCTTTTTCCCCGAATAACGAATGAGCTCCTCCCCGCCCAAGGCCAACTCCCTTCGCTCCTTCACCGGCATTTCGTTCCACCAGTCCTGAAACCTGGTCTCTGTCAGATCTTTGTCCATGATTTTCCCGACGAGTCTCCTCAATTGGCCGGATCGTCGGACGGAATCCAGCCCATGGCGCAGAAGCTGCCGTTTCCAATAGACCGGATCGGTTGCCGTCCATTCTCCCGCCAACATCAACCTGAAACAAACCGATATCTGTTTCTGATCACGGGTGGGCAACTTCAACGCTTTCAGCCGTCTTCCCAAGCAGGCTTCATCTGTTTGGCACAACCAAAGAAGATAAGCCCAGCGAACGATCCGATCGGATGTGTGGTCAAAAGATGCCGCTTGATCCGGCGGGAAAGATTGCAGATCCCACCGGCAAAACGGGGGCAAAGCGCGAAGCAGGTCAGTCGAAAACAATTCTCTTACCCCGGCGGAAGGAGAGACGGCTTTCCACATCTTCTCCAGTTCCTGCACCACGCGTTCCACTGAGAGATGAAAGCACTCCGACCGTAACGCGATCAGCGCCCGCCGGGTTTCCTCTTCCAACGCAAACCCGAATTGCGCGACAAACCGCACGGCCCGAAGCATGCGCAGCGCATCTTCCCGAAAGCGATCACGCGGATTGCCCACGGTGCGGATCCTTCCGACCAGGAGATCTTCTTTTCCGGAAAAATAATCAATCACCTGTCCCCGACGGTTTTTCGCCATCGCGTTTATGGTAAAATCGCGACGGGCCAAATCTTGTTTCAACGAGGAAACGAAACGCACCTGGCTGGGGCGCCGCCGATCCAGATATGCTTCTTCAATCCGGAACGTGGTGACTTCCAGCGGAATTCCCTGTTCAACCACGGTGACCGTTCCGTGTTTCAAACCGGTGGGAATGGTTCGCGGAAACAGGTTTTGCACCTGATCGGGAACGGCATCGGTCGCAATATCATAATCCTGCGGGGAAATGCCCAGCATTTCATCCCTTACGCATCCGCCCACCAGGTATGCCTGAAATCCGGATTTCTCCAATTGTTCCATCACGCTTAACGCTGCCGCTTTTCTTGTGTCCATCCTCGATCCTCCCGCTTATTTCTCCAGGAGGCGGTAATAAATCTGTTCATATTGCTCAACGATCTTCAAACCGCAAAATTTCTCCCGCACCCGGGCCAGGCCCGCTTCCGAAAACGATTGATACAACCGTTCATCGCGAAGCAGCCTGATGGCAAAACGCGACATGCTGTCGGTGTCCCCCGGATCAGCCAGAAAACCGGTCACTTCATGTTCCACCACTTCGGGAATCCCGCCCGCGTTGGATGCGACCGTCGGGACACCGCAGGCCATCGCTTCCAGTGCAACCAGGCCAAAGCTTTCTTTCTCCGACGGAAGCAACAGCAAATCCGCCAATGAAATCAATGCGGCCACTTCATCCTGTTTCCCCAGAAAGATGACACGATCCGTCAGCCCGAGATCCTCCACTTTTTGAATCACTTTCGGCAATTCAGGTCCTTCTCCGACCAACAGCAGCCGTGCGGGAATCTCTTGCTGCACCTTGTAAAACACCTCTATGACATCGAGAGGGCGCTTAACGGGGCGAAAGTTGGAAATATGGAGCAAGATTTTTTCATGCGGTGCCCCGTACTTTTCGCAAATATGAGCGACATCGCGCGGATAGTAAATCCGGGTATCGACAAAATTGTATATGCAATCGATGGGCCGGTCGGAACAAAACAGCTCATAAGTCTGTTTGACCAAACTTTGCGATACCGCCGTCACCGCATCACTTTTATTGATGCCGAAACAAATCACATCCCTGAGAGAGGGATCTTCTCCCAGGACGGTAATATCCGTACCATGCAATGTCGTCACAACTTTGAGATGCTCTCCCACCATCTGCTTGGCCAATACGGCCGCAATGGCATGGGGAACCGCATAATGGACGTGCAACAAATCAAGCTCGTATGTTTTCGCCACTTGTGCCATCCGGCTGGCAAGTGCCAAATCATACGGAGGATATTTAAACACCGCATAGCGGTTTGCTTCTACGCCGTGATATCGGATATTCTGCATGAACTTTCCCAACCGGAACGGCATGTCATACGTGATAAAGTGGATATCATGCCCCCTTTCGGCCAGCAATTTTCCCAGCTCCGTAGCGACCACTCCGGAACCGCCGTGGGAAGGATAACAAGTAATTCCAATACGCATGGGGCCCCCCCTCCTTCATCATTTTTCCTGAGGAATCAACAATGTTTGTTTGAGCGGGCCGGCACTCACCAATGCTTCCCCATACAATGCGCCGATCTGATGTCCCCACAACTGATCGCGGCCGCGGATCATGGCCAGATAAGTAGGGCTGTTCAGCGGTGTCTTCACCTCACCCTCATTGGGGTCAAACTGGCTTTTATAAGCCAAAAGCGCTTGCTGTTTGCGTTCGTAAACATCGGTTACATCAACAATCAGATCAGCCTTATGTACATTGTTGATAAAATAATAAAAAACCTGGTCAACCCGGTGAGCCGATTCTCCACCCGGTGTCTGTTTCATCCGAATGGCCGCATCAAAAACCGCCTCTTTCACCATCCGGCTGCAAGCGACATGATCGGGATGCCGGTCTTCCCAGTACGGAGCCAGGACCACCCGGGGCTTTAATTGCCGGATCACCTGGGTCATTTTTAAAATCTGCTCCTCACTTCCACGGAGGCCCCGATCGGGAAAACCCAACTGGATCGACCGGGAAATCCCCAGAATCTCCGCTGCAGCTTTCGCTTCTTCCCTCCGTCTTTCCACTGTGCCGTTGGAAGAAAGCTCCGCCTCGGTCAGATGGCAAACTGCCACCGAGAACCCGTTTTCCGCGTGCTTAGCCAGGATTCCGCCAATCCCGATCTCCGCATCATCCGGATGAGCTCCAAATGCCAAGATATCTATGCTCTCGTTCATTTCGACTCCTCTTTTCTTCATCAACTCTGATTCTTTCTCACGTAGTTGCGCCAGTTTAATTCCCCTTGTTCAATCGCCCGAATCATGATTTCCGCCGTCGCCAGATTGGTCGCGACAGGAATGTCATGAACATCGGCCAATCGCAAAAGCGCCAGGATATCCGGTTCATGCGGCTGCGCTGTCAATGGGTCGCGAAAAAAAACAATAAAATCCATCTCATTTTGCGCCACCAACGCCCCGATCTGCTGATCACCGCCCAAGGGACCGGACAAAAAACGATGCACTTTCAGTTCCGTCGCTTCCATAATCTTCGTTCCGGTGGTGCCTGTCGCATACAGCCGGTGCGGCTTCAAAAACGTTTCATAAGCGATGCAAAACCGGATCATATCTTCTTTTTTCTTATCATGGGCAATCAAGGCGATGTTCAACTGATCTTCCCCCCTGCAAAGAAGATGCGTGCGTAAAGAGAGCGGGTGTGCCGCCTGTATGCCAGAACAACAAATTTTTATCCGAGGCGTCTCTGTTTTTTACCTGGTCAATCAATCCTGCCAATGCTTTACCCGTATAGACCGGGTCGAGACACACCCCCTCCGTTTGTGCCAGAAGGCGTATCGCTTCATTTCCCTCCTCTGAAGGGACTCCATATTTTCGTCCGATATAGTCATCCAAAATCCGAACCGACTGAAGGGAAAACTCACCTGCTTCCCCGATTTCCCGCATCAGATTGTCACCCAGGTGCCTGACTTCCTGTTCAGCTTTCTCCTTTGACAGCCAAACGCTGATTCCCACCAGAAGGGTTCCGGCCGGATCACGTTCCTGTCCGCAGGCAAGACCGGCAAGCGTTCCCCCGGTTCCTGCCGGCAAATAGATTTCATCAAACGGCGGCAGGTTTTGTTGCTTGCGTTGACGCTCAAGCTCGTCCCATGCCAAGACGTAGCCGTAATCCCCCACTGCCGTCGATCCGCCGACAGGGATCACATAAGGCTTTCTCCCTTGTTCTCTCGCTTCTTCCGCCTTTTCTTCCATCGCCTGAAGCAGTCCTTCCGAGCCGTACGCCCCGGTTAAAAAGCAGGTGGCTCCGAGCAGATGATCAAGCAGCAAATTCCCTTGAATGCTTCCCCATCGGCTTCCGGCAAAACAAAGCCAGGTGTCCAGCCCTGCCCGATTGGCCGCGGCAATAGTCAGCCGGGCATGGTTGGATTGCAGGCTGCCCCCAGTAATGATCAGATCGCATCCCTGCTCCAACGCTTCGCCAAGCAAAAACTCCAGCTTCCGCAACTTGTTGCCGCCAAAGGCGAAGCCGGTGAGATCATCCCGTTTTATCCAAACGCTTTTCGCCCCGATCGCCCGGGCAAAGCGGGGGAGAGGCATCAGCGGCGTTTCTCCCCACAGAATCGGAAATCGTGGAAAATCAACCACGGCTATTCTCCTTTATCAGTCCAGAATATTTTCCAGTCCATAAACCAGCTTGTCCAGTTCGATCACTTTTTCTATCGCCAGCTTAACCCCCGGCATGAAGGATTCGCGGTTTAATGAATCATGGCGCAGGGTGAGCAATTGCCCGTTTCCTCCGAACAGCACTTCCTGGTGGGCGACCAAGCCGGGCAGGCGGACGCTGTGAATGCGGAATCCCTGATAATATGCACCGCGGGCTCCGTCAAGGATCTCTTTTTCCTCCGGATGTCCCTGCTTCATCTCTTCCCGCGTCTGCACAATCATCTCCGCCGTTTTCACGGCCGTTCCCGACGGGGCATCCAGTTTGCGGTCATGGTGCGATTCGATAATCTCCACATGCGGCATGTATTTGGCCGCCTGCTTGGCGAAAATCATCATCAAAACTGCACCAATCGCAAAGTTGGGAGCAATAATCGCACCGATCCCCTTGTTTTGGCACAGGGACGACAGGCGCTCTATTTCTTTTTCCGGCAGGCCGCTAGTGCCCACGACAGGACGGACACCCGCCTGAATGGCCAGCTCCATATTCTCCGCCACCACATGGGGAGTGGTGAAATCAACGAGCACATCCGCTTTCGTCTGATTCAGCACCTCAGCAACAGAAGAGGTAAACGAAAGGCCATAGCGGCCCAGCCCCAATGTTTCCCCCACATCTTTTCCCGCTTCGGAACGGGATACGGCACCAACCAGTTGCAAATGCTCATGCTGGGACAGCATTTTTACGACTTCCCGGCCCATCCGGCCATTTGCGCCCGCAACGATGACTCGAATTCCCATGATGTCTGAACCTCTCTTCATGCTGTTATTCTTCGATCCGCGTCCACCGATTGGCATCGCGAACCCGATATTTTTCCATCACTTCATTAAAAGCCTGTTCCAGATCAATTCCAAGCGAATTGGCAAAACAGGTCACAATAAAGATGATATCTCCCAATTCATTGGCAATCGTATTTTCCTCTTCCCCCGGTTTTTTTGGCTTTTCCCCGTAAAGGTGGTTTACCTCCCGGGCCAATTCCCCCACTTCTTCGGTCATACGTGCCAACATCGACAGAGGTTTGAAATATCCCTCTTTAAACTGACTGATATATTCATGTACTTCTTGCTGAACTTCTTTCAGCGTTTTACTCTCCATCGGCCATCACCCTCCCGATTCTATCATGTTACCGAAGTCCTCGGATAAACTCAATGCTTTCACCCGGGATCATGCCAAATCGTGCATTGATGAAGCATTTTTGGAAATGTATAATATAGCAGAATCATGATTCCAGTTAAGGGCGGGTCAACCATGAAACACAAGCTGACTTACCATTTCAGAAACGTTTTGCTCATTTTTCTCGGTTCGCTCATCTTTTCATTCGCCATCAATTACTTTACCATTCCCAGCCATTTATCCGAAGGTGGTTTTACGGGAATCGGCCTGCTCACCTATTATTTGTTCCGTTGGTCACCCGGAATCGTCATTTTCGTCCTCAATATTCCCCTCTTGCTCATCGGTTATAAAGTGTTTGGCAAACAGACCTTTATCTATACGATCATCGGCATTGCGGCTGTCTCCTTGATGTTGGAAGTGACGACGGATCTCCCGAAAATCTGGGGTCCCCCGCCGCATGATACACTTCTGTGCGCCCTTTATACCGGAGTTTTGTCGGGAATCGGGCTGGGGCTGATCTTCCGGATTGGCGGTACCACCGGCGGGGCGGATATCATCGCCCGGCTCGGCAACAAGTATCTGGGATGGAGTGTCGGCCGCACCATGTTCCTGTTTGACTTTACCGCCATTTTTATCTCCATCTTCATCATCGGTCGGGAAAAAGCGATGTACACCCTGGTCGCGGTGTTTATCAGCGCCCGTGTGATCGACTTTGTCATCGAAGGCTTGAGCGCCTCAAAAGCGGCCACCATCATCTCCAACAAACCCCAGGAATTGGCCGGGTTTATCACCAAAATAATGAACCGCGGAGTTACGATCCTCGAAGGCCGCGGCGGTTATACCGGCAAAACCCGGGAGGTTTTGTATGTCGTCGTCGCCCCGAATGAACTTCCCAAATTAAAGCAGATTGTCGACAAAATCGATCCGCAAGCCTTTGTGGTTGTCCATGATGCCCGGGATGTTCTGGGGGAAGGATTTACCTTTGGCAACGGCGGCATAAAAAACAACAACGGTTAAGAAAAAACCCGATCCTTCTGTCCAGGAACGGGTTTTTTCAGCTGGATTATATTTTTGCCGGCTGCTCCAATATCTCCACTACCCCCTGTGTACCATCCACACGAACAAACTGGCCGTCTTTCAATCGCTCCGTCGCACGATCAATACCGACAACAGCCGGAATCCCGTACTCCCTGGCCACGACGGAACCATGAGTCATCAATCCCCCGGCCTCCATGATCAGCGCTCTGGCGGAGTGGAACAAAGGGGTCCAGCCCGGATCGGTATAGGGAGCAACGAGAATATCCCCTTTTTCCAGATTCCCTTCTTCCAGGTTACGCACCACCTTGACATAGCCTTCAGCAAGGCCGGGGGATACCGGAATTCCGGACAAAGCGCCGGGAGGAACCTGCACACCGCTTCTCCTGCCGGTGATCACTTCGCCTTCGCTGGTCATCACCCGCGGCGGTGTCATTTTTTCATATCGGGCAAACTCCTGTTTGCGCATGGCGATCAACCGGGCGACATCCTCCAACCGGTTTTCCAGCAGAGCGATGATTTCATCCAAGGTCAGATAAAAAAGATCTTCTTCATGCTCGATTGTTCCCCTTTCACGCAAAAACCGCCCCTCTTCCAGAATCGCTTGCCGGTAATGATCAAAACATCGGATGATCATATACTTGGGAAGTTCACGAAGCCCCATCAGATTGCGATAGACCGCGATCAGGCGGGAAATCCACTTCCGTTTCAAATATCCGCCCCGTTTTTTCCTTAAGCAGGCCAGAATCTCCTGTGCCGCCTCCTCCGCTTCCTTTTTGCCACGGTTGAATTTCTTTCGATGTTCCCCCGGTTCATTGCTGCGCATATGGCTTAAAATAGAGGGAACGAGCATCGTCGGCGATTCGCGCCACCTCTTCCTCGTCAGATCGATTTCCCCCGGACAGCGCATACCGTACCGTTCCATAAACCGGTGCAACTCTTTCTTAAATTCGGAACCTCCCGGAAACAGAACCAGCCCTTCATAAAACGTGCGATCCTCCGCTCTGTCAAGATAAGCGGCCAGCTGGGGATACGGCCGCAGGAGATCAGCCAGATCACCGATCATCAATCCCATTTCGCTCGTCACATTGCCGGGCAGCGATTTGTTCAAAGCGGCGATCTTTTCTGCTTGATCCTCTCCCAGCCACTTTTTGCCGAGATGCAAAAGCATTCTTTGCGCAACGAACGCCGCCAGCAGTCCGGGAGCCAATTCACGTCCATAAAACGATATCCAGTTTGCGATCCTGGCTCGAATCCGCTTGATCCGTTCCGGTCCGTTGACGGAAAAAATCTCGTTTTGGCACCGGGCGACGGCTTTCTCGACTGCTGCTTCCGCCCTCCGTGCCACATCCTGCAGATTTTTGCTGAACATCGTTTTTATCAGCCTCGGATATCCTTTAAGCATGCTGAAATAAAAAATCCCGATCAGGGGAATCATCTTGCATTTGGAAGCACGGTACAATGCGGCCTCCTTTAAAAAATCTTCACGGGCAAGGAAACGGGAGAGCGCATCGCTCATCAATTCATCATTGCTCTTGAGCGACCGGGGCAAACCTTTCCGAAATACTTTCCAGTACATCAGTTCCGTTGGATCAAAATAAAGCCTGCCTCCTGCTTCCACCAACATCCTGCCACGCGAATCCCCGGATCTCCTGCCTAATGGCATCAACGTCCGCCAAACCGAAAGCGCCAGCGGTTTCATCGCGTCCGTCATCATCTGGGTGTGGCCAAACGAGCAAAACACACGCAAGCGCCCGTCAAGATGGGGAGGAAGAGGAAAAAGAGTGGTGATCGGCCGGCTTTGCAGGACAAAAAAGCGGTCACCGGACAATCCCCATTCGATATCCTGGGCTGCCCCGCAGTGACATTCAATCTTTTTGCCCAGCTCGGCCAGTTTCAAAATTTGCTCATCGGAAAGAGCCTGTTTCCTGCCCAGCTCGGGAGAGAGTTCGACGACCTCCATCCCTCCATTTCGCGCGGGAAGAATCACCTTGTTCTTTTCACTGATTTGCTTTTTCACAATTTCTCCGTTTCGGACCTGATAAAGATCGGCTGAGACAATACCGGAGACCAACGCTTCACCGAGTCCAAAACCGGCTTCGATGGAGATCGTCCCACGATGACCGGAAACCGGATCAGCAGTAAATAAAATGCCGGAGACCTCAGACATGACCATCTTTTGCACCATTACAGACAAAAAGACAGTGCGGTGAGCAAAACCGTTCTTAATCCGATAGAGGATGGCCCTGTCTGTAAACAGCGATGCCCAGCACCTTTTTACAGCTTCGAGCAGTCGGGCAGCGCCTTGCACATTTAATATCGTATCCTGTTGTCCGGCAAATGAGGCTGTCGGAAGATCTTCAGCCGTAGCACTGGAGCGAACCGCATAAGCATGCTCCTGTCCCGATTGTTCCCATGCCCCGATGATTTCTGCCTCAAGATCGGCAGGGATGGGAAGCGATTGCAAGTGATCACGAATCTGCCGGCCCATAATCCGCACATCTTCAAGCTGACCGGGCCGAAGTCGATCAAGCGAATCAAAAAACCGCTTCATATCCTCGCTAGTTTCAATAAAGCGGCGGTATGCTTCAGTCGTAATGCAAAATCCCTCAGGCACCGGAAACCCCGCTCTGAGCAACTCACCCAAGTTGGCAGCTTTGCCTCCGACTTCAGGGAGATTTCTACGATCAATCTCATGCAAGTGCATCACAACTCCGGCCATCTTGGATCACTCCTCCTCCATCCAAAGAAAATTAAGACTATTCCATCCGCCCGTCTTTTGTTTTTACCACTGCATCATCACTTCAAATCCGCTCCGACCAAAATCCTGCACCTTGTCTGGCCTGAAACAATACACTAAATAAATCCATCTCCCCCGCCACATAATAAGATCATCATATTTTTCAGGGATTGGAGGGAAGGAGAATGAAGCACAGCAAATCGGAAAAACAGATTGCCGGGGAAAAAGCGACGGATTACATAAAAGACGGAATGGTGGTCGGGCTCGGAACCGGCTCCACTGTGTATTACACCATTAAACGGCTGGGTACCCTGGTGAAGAAAGGACTGAAGATTGAAGCGGTCTCCACTTCTTCCGCCACAACAAAACTGGCCAAATCTCTGGGCATTCCCCTGGTTTCGGCCAATGATGTCTCCCGGATCGATGTCACGATAGACGGAGCCGACGAAATCGATCCCCGTTTTTACGCCATTAAAGGGGGTGGCGGAGCCCTTCTGTATGAAAAAATTGTCGCAACGATCTCCCGGAAAGTAATTTGCGTCGTCGATTCAACCAAGCTGACAAACCAGATCGGCCGCTTTCCCCTCCCGGTGGAAGTAGTACCTTTTGCCTATAAACACGTTCTTAAAAAATTGGCAAAGAATGGACTCGAAGCAACCCTCCGTCTGAACGAAGATAAAAAGCCGTATCTCACGGATGAAAAAAACATGATTCTCGACCTCCGTCTCGGACGGATTGAGTCTCCGACGGAATTGGCGGATTGGCTAAACGGAATCCCCGGGATTGTCGAACACGGACTGTTTATCGATTTAATCAACGAAGTCATGGTGGGAGAAAAAAATCTGTGCAAAATACTCAAACGAAAACAAGACCGTTAAGAGAAGCGCAGTTCCATGCTCTTCTCACGCATACGGAGAAGCCTCCCTGTTTTCCCTGTACTTTCGCCAACTGACAAATCCGAGCACACTGGCGATCAACCCGCTCACCCACAAAATCACTTTGAAAAAATCACCTTCATTCCAGCGATATACGGTCGCCATCACATCCCGTTCCGATCCGAAAAAAAGGGGATTGAGCAAACTCTTAAGCTGTGTCACCCCGATTTTCAGTTTGTCCATTTCCGTTTGATTGCGCAAAAAAGTGACCAATGAATCGACTTTGCTGATCGTAAAAGGGCTTTTGGCCACGATCAACGCCGGCCGGATGATCTGATAATGTTCATAAAACTGGTCGACCCCCTCTTGCACGGCATGACGATCGTTCATCCTGATCGCTTCGTCAATCATATCCAGATCTTTTTTCAATGGCTGATAATATTGCTGCCACATCGGTTGATTGGGATGGGTGAGTGCATCAAAAGCCAGCTGTAGGCGGGCAGCCGCATCCGCGATTTCCTTGCTGTTTGGCTGTACCCGGTTTAACGCCCCCTCCATCTCCATGATCACTTCCGCCAAAGCATGAATTGACTCAATCCGCAAATTCAGTTTGGTAAAATCCGCTTTGGAAAAACGGCCCGACAACTTCAACAGTTGGTCTCTCGCCTTTATGTATTCACCGGCACCGGCCCATTTGGCCACTTGATTAGCAAGGCGCGACCACTCCTCAGTCTCCAAAGAACGCATGCCGGTTGCATGAACGGCAGGGACCATCATTTGAAACAGGCAGGCAAAGATCACTGTCAGCCAAAATGTTCGCAAAGGTCCCACTCCTTTCTGAATCACCGATCACCTTACCTCATCCTATTCAGCTTGTTCATTCCGTTATGCCCGCAAAAATAAAAAAGCCGGTTATTTCCCGGCTGAAGACAAAAGGGATTCGTTTTTACGGCGCCGGCTGCTTTCCAGCATCGACAACGCGGAAAACAGCAATATCGAGGTGAAACTGAGAAGTACGGTAAACAGACCGACCCAGTCATCATATACTTCGAGGGCTGCGGTCAACCACGGATGAAGATCCAAACCATAATCCATCAGGTCGTTGAGCAATGTCCAGGCTGCCACAATTTGAATTTCCCGCCTCCTATAGGTATAAAACGGAACAAACAGCAACCCTTCCATCGCCATTCCGAAGTGGGAGAACATCAACATCCAATGCTGCCAGGACAGCGCCTCTGTAAACGGCAGCGGATCGAGCCATCCTTCCCAGATGATCATCACAACCGCCCAAATTCCGTATTTAAACAACGTAATTGAAGCGAATGCCTCCAGCAGGGGACTTCGCCGCGAACATAAATATCCCAACAGCACCAGGGTAAAAAAACCGCTCGCTGTCGGACTGTCCGGCACAAATATATCCAAAATCCGGGGACTCGTATCCATCAGTTGATTTTTGTACCAATAAAAACCGTAAATCGTCCCCAGAAAGTTGACAATGAATAAACTCCACAACACCCATCTCTGTTCCAAAAGACGTATGATCCAGTTTTTCATCCTGCTGCCACCTTTCTGCTTCCGACCCATGTTGCAAGCTGAGAAGAAAAAACCTGGCCACAGGAAAGGAATAGGCCAGGTTTGCTCTCCACTATTTCTGTTTTTGCTGCAACAGCCAATTGATCAATACTTGTTTTTCTGCCGGAGATCCTTGGAACATCCCAGCAGGCATGGCACCGCGGCCATGATCGATAATGTGGTTAATCTGATCATGGGTAAGCCGATTGCCCACTCCGAGCAAGCTGGGACCGTTTAACCCCTGCAGATGATCCCCGTGACATTTGATACAAGCATTTTTCTGGTAAATCCTGTATCCCTGTTCATTTAAACCTATAACCGTGGTATCATTTGGTTTGCGACCCGGTACGGATTCCGACTGCAGTTCGTGCTGGTATTCGGCCGCCCAGGTAAGAGCACAAATAGCGATCAGGGTGACGATCATGATCCCTGTAGCCATTGGCCGTTTGAGTGGTCGCCGCTCTTTGCTGCGGTCAAGCCACGGTACCAGCATCAATGCCAAAAAAGCAATGCCAGGCAAGAGCACGGTACCGATGACGACAAACGGACCCGATGCCCATTTATACTTGAGCAACTGGTATAAAAACAAGAAGTACCAGTCAGGCACCGGCAAAAAGCTGGTATTGGTGGGATCGGCCAGTTCTCCGAGCGGAGGTTCTTCCGACATGACCAACGTCATAAACCCGACGAGGAAAACAGCCGCCACCATCCACTCTTTCAGAAGGAAGTCAGGAAAGAAGGCTTCCGTTTTACCTGGAAACTCAGCATAATCCTTTGGATACAATTTCTTGCGGTCTGCACGAACGCGCGAGTCTCCCACATAGTGGACTTGTTTATCATTTCCATTGGAATGGTGTGCCAAGTGGATCCCTCCTCACGCGTAGACCTTATAGTGGTCCGGATATGCCCTGACGACGAATCAGGATAAAGTGAACGCCCAACAGTGCGAGCAATGCGGCCGGCAGGAAAAACACGTGCAATGCGAAGAAACGTGCCAGCGTTTGCGCACCAACGATATCGCCCCCTTGCAGAAAAGAAGCGATATAGGGACCAAGCACCGGAACGGATGCGGCGATCTGCACCCCTACCTTGGTCGCAAAATAAGCTTTATTGTCCCAAGGCAGCAGGTAACCGGTGAAACCAAGCCCCAACATCACGCCAAAAATCAACATGCCCACAAGCCAGTTGAATTCGCGGGGATGTTTGTACGATCCGGTAAAAAACACGCGCAGGGTATGTAAGAAAAGCATGACGATCGCCACACTCGCTCCCCAGTGGTGCATTCCCCTTACAATCGCCCCCATCGCCACTTCACTTTGCAAATAAGCGACACTGGCGTGAGCGTTTACAATGTCAGGTACATAGTACATGGCCAAGAACATACCGGAAAGGATCTGGATGACGACGACAAAAAAAGTCAAACCCCCGAAGCAGTAGATAAATGCTGAAAAATGATGGGCAGGGTTGACGTGTTCCGGTACTTCGTGGTCAGCGACATCGCGCCATAGCGGCGTAATATCCAATCGTTCATCCACCCAGTCGTAAATGGCGCGCAGCATTCGCTACACCTCCGTTTCACAGAGCGATTAAGTTTTTTGCAGTGGTCCAATCAACACTCTTCCATTTTCCACTTTTACTTCATAGCGGTCTAACGGCTTTGGCGGAGGAGTACCGGGTACGTTCGTCCCATCCTTGTAGTACCGGCCAAAGTGGCATGGACAGAAAAATTCATTTTTGTACATCGGGTTGCTGTTCCAGTTGACGGTACAGCCCAAATGTTTGCAAATCGGTGACAGGGCGATGATCTCACCCTTGACCCGAACCACCCATGCCGTCAACGTTTCCCCTTTTGGCGGATTATACCAGCCATCTTTCCGATGCTCCGTAAACTTGACTTGTTTGGGTATGTCAGTCACTTCTGACTCTTTCAGGTTCACGTCATGAAAATTGCCTTTTTCCCCTTTTCTAAGAATTGGGTCAATGGCGAAGCGAACCATCGGAAAGAGCATTCCCGAAGCCAGAAACCCGGCTGTCCCACCCAGCGTGTAGGTCAAAAACTGACGGCGGGAAACTTTTTTGCTCACGTGTCCGACCTCCTTCTATACGGCTTTCGAACCGTCCACTCGGACCGGAATCTTATTATGCTAGAACACCTATCTTTTACTAGGACATATACCATGATAGCGAATTAATTCCTTAAAAGTCAAGAAACTGTCATGACTTTAAGCCGACAATATTAATACTTTTTTTTGAAAATTTATGAATGATTTTGCCACATATTTAGTACTTTTTCAAAGAGTTCCCCGTGTTCCGACTCCAATGCCTCTTCAGCGGGCTGTCCTTCGGAACGGTTTACGACATGACAGACGGTGGAAATGAAGCCGCCCGGCGGTTCATCTTCCAGCAAGTCGGTCAAAAAACCCTGATTCGGGCCGGCGATCAGCACCAGATAATAGAATCCTGATTGATTCATCTCTCTTATTATTTCACTGATGTAGGCTTTAAATACATCAGGATTTTGACCAATATATGAAATTGAAGGGAGCAGCAGAATCCGCCCCGTCAAACTTTTTTCCAGCTCTTCCGCCACCGCTTCGACCAGACGGCTGTCCCCCGCTTCGACCGCCTTCTCCCTCAGGGTCAGGGAATGAACCGGGATCAGGAGCGTATCAACAAAAGCTGCAACTTCTTTCCACTCGTTCTCATTCATTCGTTTCCATCTCATATTTTGCCCTCTTTTCCGGAAAAATAAAAATGCCCAGCAACTTCTGCTGAGCATTATATCGAATCTGACATCAGGACTCCAGTATTTTAATCCATTGTTCGCTGAGCTGTAAAAACGCTTGTTCGTCCCGTTCTTCAAGGGCATGATCAATCTTTTTATACAATTCACGCCGCTGGAAATCTTTTACCGCCTGGTCAAGAAGCATCTCCGCGAACAGACTTAGCAAGTGATCTTGCACCAAGTCATGTTTCTCCATGGGATTAACCTCCAATACCGCGGCATATTCGGGTGATTTCGCCCGATCTTTAAAATAGAGGCCGATATATAAATCTTCATGCGGATAGGTCCGAATATCGTAAAAGGCGGTTTCCACATCAGCGCCTACTCGCTTGTTCTTCGTAAACCGAAAAGAAACCATCTTGCTGCACTTGGTCGAAATCATCATCGATTTCGGCAGATGGCGAACATGGTCAACAAAATGAACGCGTTTGAGAAGTTCGTCGCTTGAGGACAGGTAGCTGAGAAGCCATGCTGCTTCTTTTTTTTGCAGTTCGTATTTCTGCAAAAACCAGTGGATGAATTCCTTTTTCTCAGCCACCGAGACCTTGCTCTTCATCCTTCCCAACCCCTTAAGACACAAGCAAAGTTGAAGTTGATTCACTGTATGTTCCCAGAAGGGTGAAGTTTCTGTTTCCGTAATAATTGATTCGACCCATTTTTACTGATTTCCTGCTTCGGAACCCTCTTTTATGAATCCGTCCTCGATCGCCTGTTCGCGAAACGCAACGATTCCCCTCAACCATTTGATTCCCGAAGCAGTCAAGGAAACATAGGAAGTTTCCTCATCCCATCCCAGCGCGAGAACACCGAGATGAACCAGCATCTGCACTATTTTCTGAAACAGGCTCTCTTTCGTCTCGTAGAAATAAGGGGATAACCAAGGCTCCACCGCCTGATAAACCGCTTCAGTGCGAATCCAGCCCGGGTAACCGAGCAGAGTGATCCAGCGGACCACCATGGGCAGATGCGGAATCGGTTTGCGATAGAGCCGAAGCCAAAAACGCAACATTTGTTTTCCTTGGTCTTCTTTGCTTCTTAATTTCCCGGAACCAGCATCTGTTAAACATAAATATCCTTCTTCACTTTCGATAAAATACCCCTGATAAAAGGCATAATCGTACAGAAAGGCGAAGCGATCAGGATAGAGGTGATAACATCTGCCGAAACCGAAGCGGGGGCCTTTATGTTCCAAAGGTTTTTCTTCTATATAAAAAGTTTTGAATAACTGTTTTTGCTGTTGTTTATACATTGAACCACTGGCAGTAACCCGCACGATCTCTTTCGCCAAAAAATCAAGAAAATGATACAGATCTGCAACGATTTGCCCGCTCTCGTCCCGGTAAAAGGAAGGAGGCGTTTTCCGCACATCCCTGCTGTTTCTGTAAGGTTCAGCCAAAATATCCAACACCCGGTCTCTCATGTCGGAAGGCACATGATAGAGATATTGCGTTTGGTGTGAATAACCGGGAAACAACCAACCTCGTTTCAATGCGCTTACGATGAGCTTCCGCGGTTCTCCCTCTTCTCCCCTCAGGGCCGCCCTCCCTTTGGCAAGCAATTCCTCCATTGTAAAACTGGGACTTTGATCCAGAACCACCTGTTCCAAAAAAAGCTTTTCCGCCGTCGTGAGCTTCAAAATCATTTCCTTTATGTAGTTCTTTTTTCCCATCATCTGCAGCAGCGAACAGATTAAATCCCGTTTGGAATGAGACCCACGGCTTTGGCAGCCGTAATAGCGGTTCATTTGTTTCAAATGTTCAATGTCGGTATATGTAAGCCAGTCCGCCATCCGCATAGTCTGATCTTCCCTTCTGTCGCTAGTTATCCTTATTGTGGACGAAACGAAAGGAAGATAGACTCAGGTGGAAGTCAAAAAGTCGATTGATGAAGCCGTTCCTCTTTCATTCCTGCTCTCTCCTCGTCCAAATCGGTAATTTTAATCACGCGGCCAAACAGAAAGAGGAGCAGGTAAACCATAAAAATCTCGAGAGAACTAAAAAAATGCCAAGGAAAAAATAATACGAGCAGGTCTCCGAGCAAATTTTTCCAATCGCGACAAAAGGATTGAACAAGCGGCGCATTTTCCAACAATAAGGGTAAATGGAAGATGACGAATCCCAAAATCGACTGTCGCATCGGCAAATGATGGACGTGTTTTGCGGAAGATCCAAGCCCCAGATAGATAAAAAAAGTAAACGCTCCGACGATCAGAACCGTCCATTCTGTGACCATATCAGCAATAAGGGAATCATGAAACCACAAGGATATCAGAAAAGGAAAAAACCATTGCTTTAAGCTGATCACCACCGCCACAGTCAAAAAAATTTCTGCCCCGATGCGCCGATAGCGCTTCATCATAGACAACCACCACCTCATCACACCATTATGACAAAACGCATAAAAAAAGAACCGCCCCTGATCAAGGGCGGTGTGCACAGGACGTACAATATTGGATAGGAGTGGAGAGAAACCATACTGTATTTCCCATTATACGAAGCAGGTCGGACAAGGTCAATATGTTTTTCCTAATTTTCTGATTTGATTTAATTCCATCTCATGGATTTTATTGACAAATCTGGGAAACGATACATCGATGGCCTCCGTATGCTCGACAATCACTTCCTGTTCTGCCGCCAGCCCGGCAATAGCCATCGCCATGCCAATCCGGTGGTCGCCGTGGCTGTCACATCTTCCCCCGGATAAAACGACCGGCCCTTCAATGATCATTCCGTCTTCTGTCTCCTCGATTTTGGCCCCCAATTTTCGGAGTTCGTTCACCGTCGTCGCAATCCGATTGGTTTCCTTCACTTTCAGTTCTTCAGCGTCCTTAATGACGGTGGTTCCCTTCGCCTGGGTGGCGACCACGGCCAAGATCGGGATTTCATCGATGAGCCGTGGAATCAGTTCGCCACCGATCGTCGCACCTTGTAACTCACCGGCGGTCACCGTCACGCGTCCCACCGGCTCATTGCACCAGCTGCCCGTTTCTTCAATTTGAATTTTAGCCCCCATCATGGCCAGGGCATCTAAAATTCCCGTCCGCGTCGGATTGAGTCCCACATCCTCAATCGTCACCTCCGCCCCGGGAACGACCAGCGCTGCAGCCAGCAGAAAAGCGGCTGAAGAAATATCACCGGGAACTTGTACCCTTGCTGCGGACAAATGCTGTCCGCCGGCGAGGGAGACTTCCCGGTCGCGCACCTCCACCTGGCAACCGAACGCCGGCAACATCCGTTCCGTATGGTCACGCGAACGGCTTGGCTCGATGACGGTTGTCATCCCTTCTGCTTTTAAACCGGCCAGCAACAGACACGATTTCACCTGTGCGCTGGCCACCGGACTTTCATAACGAATCCCCGTCAGTTTGCTTCCCCGGACTGCCAGCGGTGTATAGCTTCCATCTCTCCGTCCGTCAATCACGGCTCCCATCCGGCGCAATGGTTTTACCACTCGTCCCATCGGACGGCGGCCAATTGATTCGTCCCCGACCAGCGTGGCAAAAATCGAACTGCCGGCGAGAATGCCGAGCAGAAGCCGGATCGTGGTTCCTGAATTCCCGACATCCAGCGGCACACGAGGCTCGGCCAGACCTGCAAAACCTTTTCCTTTGACTCGTACGGAAGTGGGAGATGTCCGCTCAATCTCCACCCCCATCTGACGGAAACAGTGAATGGTACTCAAGCAATCCGCACCCGGTAAAAATCCTTCGATTTCCGTGACTCCTTCGGCGATCGAGCCAAACATGACGGAACGGTGGGAAATCGATTTATCGCCGGGAACCTTCGTCGTCAATCGAAACGGCCCAAGACGCGATGTACGAATCATACGCTGACTTCCTCCAATCGTTCTTCCTCTGCAAATACGACATAGTTTGCCTCGCGCAATGCCATGATCGCGTTTTGATAATGTTTTTCCTGTTTAAAGGTCAATTTCAGCACACCGGGGATCTCTTCGCGGTTTTCCATCACTTCCAGGTTGCTGATATTGATCTCTTTTTCACCGAGCAGGGTAGCCACCTTTCCGATGATCCCCGGCCGGTCGGGAACGTCGACATAGAGGGTGTAACGACGTTCCAGTATTCCTTTTTTCCGGTCGGGAAGCTTACTGCGAATGGCCCGGGAACGGGTGAAAAAATGTTCGATGCACTCCGGATCCGTTTCCATGATCGCTGAACGCACCCTTGCCATTCTCTCGATCCAGTCATCCATCAATTTGATCAGTTCTTCACGGTTGGTGAGCAACACATCCCGCCACATGATCGGATGGCTGGCCCCAATCCGGGTCAAATCGCGAAACCCGCCCGCCGCCAGACGATGAAACCATTCGTTATCCTCTTTGTAATCCCCCACCATATTGACCAGCCCGGCGGCGATAATATGAGGCAAATGGCTGATTGCACCGACAATGCGGTCATGGTGCACAGGATCCATAATCACCAGTTCCGCTTTCGTCGCAAGCGCGAGCAAACGGCTCAATTTCTGGACGGCGGCGAGGGATGTGTGTGGTTCCGGAGTCAAGACGTAATAGGCATTTTCAAACAATAAAGATCGGGCGGCCTTGATGCCCGATTGATGTGAACCCGCCATCGGATGGCCGCCGATAAAAGTGATTCCGCGGCCGCTCAGCTTCCGGCCGCTGCGCACTATTTCCGCTTTTGTACTGCCGACATCGGTCACGATGCAGTTTTCTTTCAAAGGCAACAAGTTCAGCTCTTCAATTGTCTGTTTGATTTTCCCGACAGGAAGGGCGATGATGACCACATCCGCATCCCGGACAGCTTCGTCCAACTTCGTGGTGCCTTCATCGATGGCCCCGATGGCTTTGGCAAACTGCAAATCCTGCTCGTTTCTGTCAAAGCCAATCACAGTGACATTTGTTCGCTCTTTCAGTCCCAACGCCAATGAACCGCCAATCAGCCCGATTCCGAGTACGGCTATTTTTTCAGGCATTGCTTGGAATCGTTCCTTTCTTTTTCAGAAATTCGGCCAAGCTGTGCAAAAAGCGTTCGTTCTCTTCCTGTGTTCCGATGCTTACCCGAATGTGTCTCGGGAAGTCAAGCGCTTCTCCCGACCGCACGATCACCCCTTGACGCAGGAGAGCCTCAAACACTTCGCCCGCCGGGAAACCGGTATCGATCAACAGGAAGTTCCCGTGTGCCGGGTAATAGCCCAGCCCCCATTCCTCCAGTTTCTCCGTTATTTTTTTCAGTCCGAGCCTGTTCTGGTTGCGGCAGTAAACGACAAACGACTGATCTTCCAGTGCGGCGATCGCTGCAGTTTGTGCCAGACGGCTGACATTAAACGGCTCGCGAACGCGGTTGAGCTCGGTAATCACATCGGGATGGCCCACACCGTAGCCGATGCGAAATGCCGCCAACCCATAAATTTTGGAGAACGTGCGCAAGACCACGATCTGCGGATTGTAATCAAGCAAGGATAAGGAATCAGGATAGGACGGATCAGTCACGTACTCATAATAAGCTTCATCAATGACAACCAGCACGTGCTCCGGGACCCGGTCTAGAAAATCGCTCAGATCATCACCGGAGACAATGGTCCCCGTCGGATTGTTGGGATTGCAAATCCAGACGACCCGCGTTTTCTCAGTGATCGCCTCCAACATTCCCTCCAGGTCATGCACCCCGTTTTTAAGCGGCACTTTCACCGGAGTCGCCCCTTCGATCCGCACCACCGTCTCATAGCGCGGGAATGTGCGGTCGGCCATCACCGACTCCGTTCCCGGTTCCAGATAAGCGCGGGCAATCATTTGCACTACTTCATCCGAACCATTCCCGAAGATAATCCTGCGGGGGTCCGTTTCCAGATGCTCGGCCAGCTTCTCCCGCAGTTCCGGAGCCAGGCCCTCGGGATAAAGGTGAAAGCGTCCTTGCTCCCCAGCGCAGGCCAAACTTTTGGTGAACAACCAAACGGGTTTTCATTGGAGGCCAGTTTGATCACTTCCTCCAATCCCAATTCTCTCTTTACTTCTTCCAGGGGCTTACCCGGTTGGTAAACAGGCAATCCCCGGACGGTCGCCTTCGGTTGCATCTCATGATCCCTCTCTTTTTTTCCCTCTATCTTACTCCGTTTTCAGCTGTCTGACAAATGCTTTCACTTCGCTTAGTGCCCGCTTTCGGCTGTTCTCGGAAACAAGTGACGATTGAAGCTCTCCAATCCGTTTAACCAAAGCGCTTCCCACGACAACGCCATCGGTCCGTTTCCGGAAATGAGCCACGTGCTTCGATTCCGAAATCCCAAACCCAATCGCGATCGGAACCGGGCTCAATGAGCGCACCGTCTGCAAAAATTCATCGACTTCCCCGGAAAATCCGTGTCGCATCCCGGTTGTGCCGAGCGACGACACACAATAAACAAACCCTTGTGCCGAAGCGACAATATCGGCAATCCGCTGTCTGGAAGTCGGAGCGACCAACGGGATGACAGCCAGTCCCGCTTTTTGCCCGTACTGCCTTAATTCCTCACTTTCCTCAAACGGAAGATCAGGTACGATGATCCCGTCAAATCCGGCAGCGACCGCATCGCGAACCAACGCTGCCAGCCCGTATTGAAAAACGGGATTTGCATAAGTAAAGAGAATAAGCGGAACTTCCACTCCGTCTTCTCTTACTTTTTTGCCCATTTCCAGGGCATCGACCAGCGTTACCCCATTTTCGAGCGCCCGTTCGGAAGCCGCTTGAATCACCGGGCCATCCGCTATCGGATCTGAGAAAGGAACCCCCAGTTCAATCGCCAGCACGCCTTCTTCAGCCAGGCAGTGAATCAGTTCACGGGTAACGTCCAAACTCGGATCCCCGCAAGAGATAAATGGAATGAGGACTTCTTCTTTGCGCTGAAATGCTTCTGTCAGGCGATTCATTCTCCGCTCCTCCTTCCTGCGCTGCTGATGGTTTCCACATCTTTATCGCCGCGGCCGGATAAACAGATGACCACTATTTCATTTTTGCTCCGCTTACGGGCGATTTTGACCGCTTCCGCCACGGCATGCGCCGATTCGAGCGCAGGCAGGATTCCTTCCGTCCGGCAGAGAAGCCCCACGGCATCAAGCGCCTCTTCATCGGTGGCATAGGTATAGCGAACGCGGCCCGTTTCCTTCAAAAAAGCATGTTCAGGACCCACACCGGGATAATCGAGACCGGCGGATATCGAGTGGGCCGGTGTCACTTGTCCGTGCTGATCCTGGAGGAAATAGCTGTACATCCCGTGCAAAACTCCGGGGCGGCCTTTACTTAAAGAAGCAGCATGGAAGGAAGTATCAACACCTTTTCCCGCCGCTTCGACTCCGTGCAGGCGAACCGTCTCGTCCTCCACAAATGCGGTAAACATCCCAATCGCATTGCTTCCACCCCCGACACAAGCGACTACATCATCGGGCAGCCTTCCTTCGGCAGCCAAAAGTTGCGCCCGCGTCTCATCCCCGATCACCCGCTGAAACGTTTTGACCAGCAACGGATAAGGATGGGGTCCAACGGAAGAACCGATCAGATAGTAGGCGCGATCCACCTGGGCAACCCATTGCCTTAGCGCCTCATTGGTCGCATCCTTTAATGTCCGGGTACCGGAAGTTACCGGAACCACCCTGGCCCCCAGCAATTCCATGCGAAACACGTTTAACTGCTGCCTTTTCACATCTTCTTCGCCCATATAGATTTCGCAATCAAGTCCGAGCAGGGCAGCGACGGTCGCTGTAGCCACCCCGTGCTGCCCGGCACCGGTTTCCGCAATCAGTTTCTTTTTGCCCATCCGTTTGGCCAATAACGCCTGGCCCAGTGCGTTATTAATCTTATGGGCGCCCGTATGGTTCAGGTCTTCGCGTTTCAAGTAGATGCGGGCTCCTCCGGCATAATCGGTCAGCCGCTCTGTAAATGTGAGCGGGGTGGGGCGGCCGGAATATTCCTCAAGCCTCTCTCTCCAATTGTTCATAAACTCGCGATCTGCCAAGGCTTCGCGAAATCCCTGCTCCAATTCGATCAGCGCATTCATCGTCGTTTCCGGCACAAAACGGCCGCCGAAAGGGCCAAATCTCCACGTCGTCGCCTTCCCCTGACCGCCCAGTTTTTCATCTGTCTTCATTCCGCTTCACCCTTTCCGCAAACTTTGCCATCAATTCGGCCTTTTTTCCTCCATCTGCTTCGATCCCGCTGGAAACATCAACGCCATCCAACGGATAACGCGTGATGAGCGACCTGACATTCCGAACATTCAAACCGCCTGCCACCCACAGCGGGACTCCCGCCCTCCGGCACTCCTCATAAAAAGGCGGAATCTGATTCCAGTCAAAAGCCTGACCGCTTCCTCCCGACGTTCCGGTATCAAGGAGCGCCGCATCGATCCACGGCGCATATTGGGCAATTCGCTCTTCGCCGGCAATGCGGCCGGTAACATGAAACGTTTTAATCACCCGCACGCCAAATGCTTTTTTCACCGTGCGGCAAAACTCCGGCGTTTCTTCACCGTGCAGTTGAATGGCGCTTAAGGGGGCCACGGAAAGCCATTCTTCCATCTCCCTGAGAGACGGGTTTTGCAGCACACCAACCGTCCAGATTCCGGCCGGAACCTTGCGCACCAGTTTCGGCAGCATTTCCCGTTCAACCGAACGCTTTCGGCCGCGGACAAGGATGAATCCGATCGCATCAATGTCAAATTGAACGGCCTTTTCCACATCCGGTTCAGCAAAAAAACCGCAAAATTTAAGAGAAATGTTTTTATTCATACCGTGTACCCTCGATCAATTCCTTAACTGCTGCCCCCGGATCAGTTTGCCGCATCAAATATTCACCGATGAGCAATCCGTCCACGCCGGCGGCCAGCATGCGCTTCGCGTCTCCGATGGAGAAAACGCCGCTTTCCCCGATCACCGGAACCGAAGCGGATATCAGCGGCCGCAAACGTTCAGTGGTGGCAAGGTCAGTGACAAACGTATGCAAATTGCGGTTATTAATGCCGATCACATCCGCCCCGCACCGGGTCGCAGCCGGGATCTCCTTTTCTGCGTGCACCTCGACCAGCACTTCCATCTCCAGACGGTGAGCAATCGAGCTTAATTCCTGCAACCGGTCTTCCTCCAGCAGAGCCACGATCAATAAAATCGCATCGGCTCCCAGCAATTTACTCTCCAGCACCTGAAGCGGATCGAGAATAAAATCTTTGCGAAGCACCGGAATTTGCACTGCTTCTTTTACCGCTCGGAGTGATTCCGGATTTCCGTAAAAAAAGGAAACGTCCGTCAACACGGAAACAGCGGCCGCTCCTCCATTTTCATACCCTTTGGCCACCTGAACCGGATTCACCTCCGACCGGATCACTCCTTTTGAAGGAGAAGCCGGTTTCACCTCGGCAATCAGGGAAATTCCGGTTTGCTTGCTCAGGGCCGCCTGCAAAGAACGACCTGGCGGCATCCGCCGCGCACGATCCCAATCCTCTTTGCCGAATCGTTCCCGCAGTTTGGCGATTTCCGCCCTTTTACACTCTTCGATTTTTTCAAGAAACATAGCGTACCTCCCGTGACATCCGAATCACTTGTTGCAGTTTTTTTGCCGCCATACCTGAATCGATGGTTTCCCGGGCCATCTGAACCCCTTCTGTCAAAGTGGACACCTTGCCGCCCACGACCAGGGCCGCACCCGCATTCAAGAGGACGATATCGCGCGGAGCTCCCCGTCTCCCGCTGAAAATATCCGCAATCAGCGCCGCGTTCTGCTGTGCCGTCCCCCCCTTGACTGCGGTGATCGGCGACCTGGATATCCCGAAGTCTTCCGGAATTACTTCAAAAGTCACCACCTTGTCTCCGTCAAGAGCGCTGATTCGGGTGGGAGCCGAAACAGAAATTTCATCCAATCTGTCCAGTCCGGCCACGACAAGCGCCTTTTTCGTCCCCAGTTCCTGCAGGACACAGGCCACTTTCTCCGTTAATTCCGGATCGTACACACCGAGCAGCTGATATTGCACACCAGCCGGATTGGCAAGGGGACCGAGCAGATTAAAAATCGTGCGAAATCCCAGTTCCGTACGAGTGGGCATCACATTTTTCATCGCCTGATGGTACAGCGGGGCAAACAGGAAGCAAACTCCCGTTTCCTGCAACATCAACTCCGCTTCTTTAGCACTGTGATGAATCTCGATCCCCAGCGCTTCCAATACATCGGCACTTCCGCTCTTGCTGGAAACAGCGCGATTTCCGTGTTTCACGATCGGAACGCCGGCCGCAGCGGCAACAAAAGCGACTGCGGTGGAGATATTAAATGTCTGTCCTCCGTCCCCGCCGGTTCCGCACGTATCGACCGCATGGGAAATTTCCCCTTCAAATCCGGTCATCCGGGCCCTCAGTCCCTGGGCAAACCCGATGATTTCTTCTGCCGTTTCCCCTTTCATGCGCAGGGAGGTTAAAAAGCTGCCCATCTGAGCGGGAGTGGCCTCTCCGTTCATCATTTCCTCCATCGCCTGACGGGCTTCTTGTCTGCTTAAATGCTTTCCTTCCACCATCTTTCTGAGCAAATCCCTCAACACGACAGCCCCACCGTCCTTTTTGCGGCAAGTTCCAGTGCTTTGAGCATCCCCATCGCTTTATTTACCGATTCCTGCAATTCCAGCTCCGGATCGGAATCCGCCACGATGCCGCCTCCGGATTGCACCGTCGCCTGTCCCTTGTGAAAATAAATCGTACGAATGGCGATGCATGTGTCCAAATTTCCGGTGAAACTGAGATAACCGATGGCTCCGCCGTAAACCCCCCGCAAATCGGGTTCCAACTCGCTGATTATCTCCATAGCCCGGATCTTGGGAGCCCCGGATAAGGTTCCGGCCGGAAAGCAGGCGCGAAACGCGTCGGCAGGGACTTTCCCTTCCTTCAGCTTTGCCTCCACATGGGAGACCAAGTGCATAATGTGAGAATACTTTTCGATTGTCATAAAATCCGTTACCGTCACACTGCCGATGTCAGCAACCCGGCCCAAATCATTCCGTCCCAGGTCGACCAGCATCACGTGTTCCGCCCGTTCCTTCTCATCGGCCAGCAAATTTTCCAACAATCGATTCTCTTCCTCCGCCGTTTTGCCCCGGGGCCTTGAGCCGGCGATCGGTCGGGTCTCTGCGCGCCCGCCGGTTACCCGCACCAGCAATTCCGGAGAGGTCCCGACAATCGTTTCCTCGCCAAGCCGCAAATAATACATGTACGGAGAAGGATTGAGCACCCGCAATACACGGTATACTTCAAACGGGTCGGGAGCCGGCGCCCACGTCAGTTTCCGCGATAAAACCACTTGAAACAAATCCCCGGCGCGAATATATTCCTTCGCTTTTTCCACCATCTTCACATACGCTTCTTTACTGAGATTGGCCGTGACGCTGCTTAAATCCACCGGTTCACGGTCGATGGTGACACCGCTGAAGGTGGTGGAAACGGGCTTACTGAGAAGCTCGTTTGCCCAGCGTTCCAAGTCTTTGACCGTCTCTTCGTATCGCTCCCTTAATTCGGCCTGCGAGCCGTTCTTTGGCACCTGCAAGTGCTGGATAAAAATCACTTCTTGTTTGAGATGATCAAACACCAGCAAGCGATCCATCACCATAAAATGAAGATCATAAGCGGAATTCTCCAGACCGGCCTGCTTTGCCACTGGACGGGCCGGTTCAAAAAAGCGGACGATTTCATAGCCGAAATATCCGACCGCCCCTCCCAAAAACGGCGGATACCCGTCATATACCGGGGAACGATACGCGGCCAGTTGTTCGTTCAAGTCGGAAAGCGGATCGGAAGTGACCGCTGTTCGTTCCCCTCTCTGGTCGCGAATCGCCATTCGCCCTTCCCGGCTCTTAATCACCCGGCACGGGGATGAGCCGACAAACGAATAGCGCGACCATCTTTCTCCACCTTCAACACTTTCAAGCAAAAAAGAGTACGGCTGATCTTTTACACGATCATATAATCGAATCGGGGTTTCCGTATCGGCAAGAACCGTTTTGCAAACAGGGATGACCGAAAAATCTCTGGCAAGTTTCACGGCCTCCAGCAAATCGGGGTAAATCAATGAACTCCCTCCTCTTCTGTCGGCAAGAAGAGAGAAAGGATATAGGGGAAGAATGGAGGAAAAATAAAAACCAAAGCAGAGCTGCTTTGGTTCTGGCGAAAATATATGTGAACAGCCTCCACTCAGCTCAAACTACGCTATATCCATTCTCTGCTCAGCTAAACTAAACCCTCTGAAATGTACAAAACAAGGTAAAATAAAAACACTCTCTCACAAACTGAATGATTTTCTTTTTCTCGTCTCATCTAAAACTGTATCGAACTTGTGTTTTTCTGTCAATAACCCAATTTCACTGCCGTCCGGATAATCATCCTTATGCCCGGCGAAGCTCCTTCAACACCTCGCGAATCGGTTCTTCGGCGACTCCGCGCACCAATTCGACACGTCCGATCTGCGGGGAAAGCACAAATGTATATTCTCCGCTCTGCACTTTTTTATCGCGTTTCATCGCTTCAAGCAAATCTTCTGCCGGCCAGGTGGTTTCCATGCGCACCGGCAGGGAAAATGCCTGGAGCAGCGCTTCCGTGCGTTCCACCAGCGCGGGAGAGGCTCCGACGACCTTTACACTCAGGCGCGCCGCACCGGCTATTCCGATGGCGACCGCTTCTCCGTGCGTGAAGGTGCGATAACCGGATACCGCTTCGAGTGCATGGCCGATTGTATGCCCGTAATTTAAAATCGCCCGGATTCCTGCCTCCCGCTCATCCTGGGACACAACCGCCGTTTTCACCTGACAGCCGCGGTAAATCGCTTCGATCAACGGTTCGGTTTCCAAGCCAAGCAGTTCCCCGGCACGATCTTCCAGCCAGGAAACAAAAGATTCATCCCAGATCAGGCCGTGTTTTAGCACCTCCGCGAAGCCGGAAACGACCTCTTTTTGGGGCAGGGTTTTTAATGTATCCACATCAAAGACGACCATGAGCGGCTGATGAAAAGCACCGATATAATTTTTTCCCAATGGATGGTTTACCGCCACTTTTCCTCCGACACTGCTGTCATGAGCCAACAGCGAAGTGGGGAGCTGAACGAAGGGAATCCCGCGCATATAGCTGGCCGCGACGAATCCCGCCAAATCGCCGACCACACCGCCGCCCAAAGCTAAGATCACGCTTCGCCGGGTCAACCCGAATCGAAGGCAATCTCCAATCACCCGTTCAAATTCTTTCAGGTTTTTGTTCTCTTCTCCCGCGGGAATCAGACTGAGACCGACCCGGTAACCAGCCTGCTGCAATATTTCCTGGATTTTCCCGGCATAAAGCGGACCAACATGGGTGTCGCTGACCAGCATGATGGTGCGATCCCGGCTCACGCCATGTTTCTTGAGCAAAGCAGGCAATTGCTGGTACGTGCCCGAGCCAATGTAGATGGGATAAGATGTCCGTTCCAAGGAAACCGTCAACGTTTTCATCAGAATTGGGCCGTCCTTTCCCGATAGCGCTTCACCTGTTCTGTCAATTCCATCATCGTGTCAGCCGGGAACTTTTCCAAAAGTGCATTGGCGATTTCCCATGCGACCACATTTTCCATCACGACACAGGCTGCGGGAACGGCGCAGCTGTCAGAGCGCTCAATGCTGGCCTCAAATGGTTCTTTGGAATCGATATCCACACTTTTCAGCGGTTTGTACAGGGTGGGAATCGGCTTCATCACCCCGCGCACGATAATCGGTTCGCCGGTCGTCATCCCGCCTTCAAATCCGCCGAGGCGATTCGTTGCGCGGTAAAAACCTTTCCCCTCCTCCCACATAATTTCGTCATGAACTTCTGATCCCGGAAGGGAAGCCATGGAGAATCCGAGCCCAAATTCGACGCCTTTAAACGCATTAATGCTGACAACCGCCTGAGCGATGCGGGCATCGAGCTTGCGATCCCAGTGGACATGACTGCCCAAACCGACCGGAGCCCCCTCGACCACCACTTCAACGATCCCTCCCAGGGAATCTCCTTCTTTTTTGGCACGGTCAATCGCTTCCATCATCGCCTGCTCCCCTTTTTTATCAAGGCAACGCACCGGCGAATCCTCAGCCACCCGTCTCATTTCCTCCAGCGGCAGATCGACCGGTTCCGCCGCAACATCCCCGATCCGCAGAACATGACCGGCAAGTTTGATGCCGCATTCCTCCAAAATCAGGCGGGCAACCGCACCGACAGCCACACGCGCCGCCGTTTCCCTCGCGCTGGAACGCTCCAGAACATCCCGCAGATCGCGGTGGCCGTATTTGATCGCGCCATTGAGATCGGCATGCCCGGGACGAGGCCGCGAAATCCGCCTTTTTTCCGCTTCTTCCGGAATCGGATCAACCCCCATCACTTTTTGCCAATGCGTAAAATCGCGATTCTCAATCACCAGGGTAACCGGAGCGCCTGTCGTTTGCTGAAAACGCACGCCCGACATGATTTTCACCTGGTCTTTTTCAATCTGCATCCGCCGTCCCCGGCCATACCCCTTTTGTCTTCTGGCCAGTTCAAAATCGATTTTTTCCTTGGCAAAAGGCAAATGGCTCGGCAATCCCTCAATGATCACGGTCAGCTGTGGCCCGTGTGATTCTCCAGCGGTCAAATATCTCATCTCAAATCTTCCTCTCTGTCTCAACTCTTTTGACCTGAAATTTGATAGTTATCATAACACAGAAAAAAAGGGGATGGAAGATGAAATTGAAAAAAGTTCGCGGTCAATAATAAAAAACCGGCAAAAAAGCCGGCTGAAGGAGATTACAGGTCTTACTGTTTGATATTTAAACTGCTGGTGACGGCGTGGTCCCAGCTGGGATAATAATACAGGGCGCTTTGCATCAATTCCGGGTCCATTTGTTTTACTTTTTTCTTGCTGAGGGAAACTCCCTGCTGTTTTAAATGTTTGATTCGCTTGGTCACTTCGTCGGGGCTCATCGGAATATCCATATTGCCTTCCGACTGCTTGAACCGAAAAATCACTCGCACACTTGCAGGCTGACAGCAGGCAGAGGATGTCCACCTCCTTCTTAAGCAACGATCCTTTTTTCTGTTACCAATATGGTCAAAGAAATCAAAAAATAATCCTGCCAATCAAAAAAAGCACGATTCGTGTGAACCGTGCTTTTTATTTTCAAATCCAGCGGTTAATCGTTTTTTCGTAGGACAGGAGTTCTGCTTCGTCAAACCAAAGGGCGATTTCCCTTTCTGCACTCGCCTGGGAATCCGACCCATGGATAATATTCATGCCCACATTGACCCCGAAGTCGCCGCGAATCGTCCCAGGCAGTGCCTCAGACGGATTGGTTTTGCCCATCATTTGACGGGCGGTGGCGATCACATTCGGTCCTTGCCACACCATGGCAAAGACAGGACCCAGGGTAATAAAATCAACCAATTCTCCAAAAAACGGCTTTTCTTTGTGTTCAGCATAATGCTGTTCCGCCAATTCGCTTGATACGGACATCAACTTTGCTGCCACCAGCTGGAATCCTTTTTTTTCAAAACGGGCAACCACTTCCCCGATCAGCCCGCGTTGAACTCCATCCGGTTTAACCATGATAAACGTTTTTTCCATAAATGAATCCCCCATACTGCTATGTATCGATGCATGCACCTGAATCCAGGTAACCACACCAAATTGTAACAGAGATCGAAATGAAAACGCAACCAATTCCCTTATTTTTGTGAAAATATGTTGCAGGTGGTGTCTGATGCCCCTAAACCTCCCTGCTATTTCAAACGGATGGTCAGTGGGGCATCACCCCTCCCGGTTCTGCCAAAACTTTCACCCTCGGGCAGCACCCGAATATCACTTTTCAGTATGAGCGGCTGACGATAAATTCCCCGATCAGTCGCAATGATTCACGCTCATGCGATTCGGGCAAAAGCGACAGACATTGCATCGCTTTCTTCATATACCGCCGGGACAAATCCAGCGTATACTCAATTCCGCCCAGCCGTTTGATCAGATCCAAAATCGCGGGCAAGTTGCCTTCTCCCCCGCCGGAACGGAGATAATCCGTGATTTTTTGCTTATCTGAAGTTCCTGCTTTGGCCAGCGCATAAATAACCGGGAGGGTCACATTGCCCTGGCGCAAATCGCTTCCGGCCGGTTTGCCCAGGACTTTTTCGTTTCCGACAAAATCGAGCACATCGTCGGTTAACTGAAACGCCATCCCCACGTAATAGCCATACGCCTGAAGGGAACGAATATAGCGCGGCTCCGCTCCGCTCACATACGCGCCCAAGTAACAGCTGGCGGCCATCAGGAGCGCCGTTTTTCTTTTGATCCGGCGCAGGTAACGCCTGAAAGAGAGCGACTCGCTGAACAAATCGGCCATTTGGTCAATCTCCCCCAGGCACATGCGGTTGATCGCCGTCGCCAAAATTGCCTGCACTTCATGCGGCCTGCACTCCGTAATTTTCTGCAAAGCGCGGGCGAAGATATAATCACCGGTATACATGGCGACGCGATTATCCCATTCCGCTTTGACCGTTCGTCTCCCCCTGCGGGTATCGGCATCATCGATCACATCATCATGTACCAGTGTGGCCATATGAATCAGTTCCAAGGCCACGGCCACTTTTGTCAATCTCTCAATGTCATATCGCCCGAAATGACCGGCCAGCAGAACAAAAACAGGGCGCATCCTCTTTCCGCCCGCTGTAAGCAAATGGCTTGACGAATCATATAACATTTGCTCGCTGGTCTGAATGGCCTCAGTCAGCGTTTTTTCGATCAGCTCTAAGTCATTCTTCAGATTGAGATAAATTTCTTGCAAGTTCATCCGTTTCACCCTGTTAACGCATGCTAAAGGACAATCACCATTCAAAAACTGACAAGACCAACCCCTGCATCCCTTAACATTACGGTAATCGCAATTGCTCAGCAACGTTCTTGAAATAACCGGCTCCAAACACCAGATGCCTTATCTGATTAACACATCGAGCATGGTAAAGACGAAAACAATCACGCTGAGAACCCCGTTCATCGTGAAAAAGGCAGTATTCAATCGGGACAAATCATCAGCGGAAACAATGGAATGCTCATAAAAGAGGATAATCAGGGCAATCACCACACCGATGCCATACCACAAGCCCAAATCACCCAGCAGCAAAAGGGCAATCAGTCCGGCAGCGGTACCGACATGCATCAATGCGGAAATAAAAAGCGACCGCTTGATTCCAAACCGGGCAGGAAGCGAGTAAAGCCGCTCCTGTCTGTCAAACTCCAAATCCTGGCAGGCATAGATCACATCAAAGCCACCGATCCATAATGCCACGGAGGCAAACAGAATAAGTGAGAGCATATCGATTTCTCCCGTGGTCGCCACCCATCCGCCGAGCGACCCCAACGCCGACGAAATTCCGCAGAAAAAATGGCATGTCCAGGTAAAACGCTTGGTGTAGGAGTAAAAAACCAGGAAAAAGACAGCAACCGGCAACAATTCCACCGCAAGCATATTCAACTGGAATGCAGCCAGAAACAAGAGTGCAAACGAAACGATGACAAACCCCCACACAAACGGAACCGAAACCAGTCCGGCCGGAATGGCCCGGTTTGCGGTGCGCGGATTTTTGGCATCAATATGGCTGTCGATCAAGCGGTTCAAAGCCATCGCCGCACTTCTTGCTCCTGCCATCGCCAATGTAACCCAGCCGATCTCCGCCCAGGTCGGAAGATGACCGCGCACTTCGAGACTGCCCAGAACCGCCCCCATGTAGGCAAACGGCAGTGCAAAAATGGTGTGTTCAAACTTAATCATTTCAAGTACGATCCTAATTTTTTTCAGCACCTTAACCACCTTGCTTTCCTTCTATTCCACCTCTGGTTTGCGCCCGATGTGAAGCGCCGCAATTCCGCCGGAGAGGGGATAGACCTGAACATCCTGCAATCCTACATCCTCAGCCATGATCCTGGCCAGCTCATGATATCCGGGAAATTGCATCAGCGATTCCGGCAGCCAGCGATACTGTTCATAGCTGCCCGCAAACCATTTTCCGAGCAGCGGCAAAATCCGCTCAAAATACAGGTAATATACGGCGCGAAAAGGAGGCCAGGACGGTTTGGAAAGCTCCAGGGAAACCACTTGCCCTCCCGGTTTTACCACCCGTTTCATCTCGTTCAATACCTGGACGATGTCGGGAACATTGCGAAGGGCAAACCCGATCGTGGCATGATCAAAGGTATGATCGGGAAAAGGAAGTTGCATCGCATCGCCCTGAATCAGTTCCACCTGTCCGTCCAATCCGGCCTTTTCCACTTTCCCTTTCCCGACCTTCAGCATGTTTGCGCTGAAGTCAAGGCCGACGATTCGTCCGGTTCCGGATGACTTCGCCAGGGAGATGGTCCAGTCGCAGGTGCCGCAACAAACATCCAATGCGGTATCCCCTGGCTTCACCGCCATTTTTTTCATCGCAAATCTTCGCCAAAGCTTATGCATGCGGAAGCTTAGCAATGTATTCATCCAGTCATAATTTTTGGCGATGCTTTCGAAAACCTCATGAACAAATTTCGTCTTTTCTTCCCCGCGAACATTCATGCTTGACCACTCTCTTTCAGACAGGCTCCCCTGTCGACGCTATCGTACACCTCTTTGGCCAGTTCTTCCAATTGGCCTTTGCTTTCCGAATCCGGCCAGCCGTTCAACAGGTTGGTCAAGGACGAACGGCTCTGTTCCAAGTAAAAAAGTTTTTCCGTTGAGCTGAGTCCGGGAAAGCGCAGGAGTTCTTCATACAGGAGCAGTTCTTCTGCAACCGGCCGCCATGAAAAGGCAAACCCTTTCCGAACATGAAAAAAATCGGCCAATGCCGCAATCAGTTCACTCGAAATCGATTTGATCCGCTTGACCATTTCCGCGGTAAGGGGAGCCCCTGCTTTTCGCATCTGATGCAATGACATTTTCCACTCATTGATGCGACAGATGGCCCCGGCCAAACAATGGATCACATCCGTTTCCTTCTCTTTGGCCAGCAAATAGTAAAACAAGCTGCTGTAATAATCCCCCGCCAATACCGTCACCTGCTGTTTTCGCTGTCCGGGCAGCGCTTCGGGAGCACTGGTCTCCACCGTTTCGTGCAAGTCGATTCCCATTTTTAGCAAAGTCGTCGCAATCGTGTACAGGGCAATTTTCTCTTTTTCCAGCTGGTACGCATGCAACATCAAATACAAAACGCGCACAAAAAAAACAGGGATATCTGGCCTCCCGATTTGTTGCCGAACATATGAATTTTCTGCATGTTTTTCAATTTGCTCTAATATTTCTCTCAGCTCTTTTTTATGTACGCATGCCATAAAAACGTTCCCCCATGAGGACTTAAGATCAAACACTGCGATTAGTATATCATACTTTTGGGGGAGATAGGCATTCTTCCGCTGTTTTCCATCACTCAGGGGATGTGATCACGTGAAACATCGATTTGAGATATTTCTCCGGCGGCTGTTTTTCAGCTCTTTTCTGTCCCGGATCTCTGTTAAATTCTTCCCTGGTGGCGGTTAGCAAAAAGTCCGCCCCGTCATTCCGATGCACGAACAAGCGGACTTGATCAATATTTTCTGTTTCTGTAAACGCCGCCTTCAGCAACGCCAAAATCTCCTGGTACATCAATGGTTCTTTCACTCTTTCCTGAGAAAGCTCCAAAAAGAGGAAATTCCTTTGCAAATCAACTTTCTTCACTGTTAATTGAAAATGCCTGTCCCTAATAAAATCAACCAGATTCTCGGCTCGCAGCTGCTTACTTGAGGATTTGAAAACAGGAATTTCCCTCTTTTTATTCTCTTTCTTCTGGTAGAAGAGCGGGAAAACGGACACGCTGGCGGCCAGAAAAGCGGCGGCAAAGACAGCCATCATCATCCGGATTGCGAACGTTTTCACGCATATCTCCCCTTACACCGATCTCTTGTCACCATTGTATCGGTGCGAGCCGGAAAACATGCACGACCGGCGGGGACATTTTTTCAATTGTCTGTTTCCACTTGGCCAAAAGGAGTGATAATCACCGCTTTGCCCCGAATCTTGATGGCTGAGGTGTGCTCTGTAAACTGCGCGACCATGACCTCACCCTTGTCCAGTTTTTCGGAATGGTGGAAGCGCGTATCCTTCCCCCTGGTCAATCCGATTACATTGACGCCATTTTCCTTGGCTTTAATCACAATATAATCAGCATGAGATCCTTGCAAAGAAATCCCTCCCAAATTCAATTCAGACATAGTTTAACATAGAATAAATACACAGATGCATAGAAAAAGACCCTTCCATGAGGAAGAGTCTTTCCTTTGGTCGGGCTAGCCAGATTTGAACTGACGACCTCTTGCGCCCCATGCAAGCGCGCTACCAAGCTGCGCCATAGCCCGTCAAGTATCAACTTTTTGCCATCGCCTGATGACAATTATGAGTATATAACGGGTAAGGGAAAGTGTCAAGAGGTTTATTAAAAATTTTATTTTAATCCGATAAGGCTAAGCGCTTCCGCCCGAGCAGCCGCGTCTTCGGCAAATACACCTCTGACAGCGGAGGTGATTGTTTTGGAGCCCGGTTTTTTCACCCCGCGCATCGTCATGCACATATGTTCAGCTTCCACCACGACAATTACACCATGCGGATCCAACTTCTCCACGATGCAGTCAGCCACAGTCGAGGTGATGCGTTCTTGAAGTTGCGGACGCCTGGTGACGGTTTCAACGGCACGGGCCAGTTTGCTCAATCCGGTTACACGGCCTCCACGGGGAATGTATCCAACATGCGCCTTGCCAAAGAAAGGAACCAAATGGTGTTCGCAGGTGGAGAAGAACGGGATATCCTTCACCAGGACAAGCTCTTCATGATCTTCACTGAAAATGACAGAAAAATGTTTCTTCGGGTCCTCTTTCAGTCCGGAAAAAATTTCTTCATACATACGGGCTACACGTGCCGGTGTATCGATTAGACCTTCGCGGTTCGGATCTTCGCCAATCGCTTCCAAAATCATGCGCACTGCTTCTTCAATTTTTCGATGATCAACCATCATTGTTCCTCCATCCTCATCTGCAGTAAAGCAAGAAATCAATTTTTATCTCGAATCATTATACCACAAATAATCACGGCTCAATCGCAAAAACGAAAAAGACCCCTTCGTAAAGAGGCCTTTTTCTGCAGGTATTTATGTAGTCCCGAGATCCATTCAATCCTGCTTACTTGTTTACTTCTTCTTTAAGTTGTTTACCGGCTTTGAAAGAAGGTACTTTGGATGCAGGAATCGTGATTTCTTCACCCGTTTGCGGATTGCGGCCTTTACGCTCGGCACGCTCTTTCACTTCAAAATTGCCAAAGCCGATGAGTTGGACTTTGTCACCCTCACGAAGAGCTGCGGTAATCGCATCTAAAACTGCTTCAACGGATTTTGCAGCGTCTTTTTTGGTCATTTGAGTAGCTTCCGCTACTTTATTGATCAGTTCCGTTTTGTTCATCATCACACCTCCGTAAACAAATCCACGGCTCTTTCCCTATTATAAAAGGGGAGAAAGCAGGTTTCAATGCGTGGGACACTCCTATACTAATATAGACTTATGGGAAGTTCAAGTGAATCTTTGCGATTTTCCGCATTTCAAATAAAAAAAGCGCCGGGGACGCGCTTTTGCAAATCTTTACAATATAATCGCGATTAATCCTCCAGACCCCTCATTGATGATTCTCTCCAATGTTTCTTGCAGCTTATATCGCGCATTTTCCGGCATCATCGACAATTTGGCCTGAATTCCCTCACGCACGATTTGATTCAACGAACGGCCAAAAATATCGGATTCCCAAATTTTCAGCGGATTCACTTCAAAGTCACGCATCAGATAATTAACGAGTTCTTCGCTCTGTTTTTCAGAACCGATGATCGGTGCAAATTCGGAGGTCACATTTACTTTGATCATGTGAATGGAAGGGGCCGTCGCCTTCAAACGCACACCAAACCGGCTTCCCTGTTTGATCAATTCCGGTTCGTCCAACGACATTTCCTCCAATGCCGGAGCAGCAACACCGTAGCCGGTCGTACGCACCATTTTCAGCGCTTCGGACACTTTGTCATATTCCCGCTTCGCAATGCTGAACTCCTGCATCAACTCGAGCAAGTGATCTTTTCCCCGAATTTCGACCCCGACGACTTCTGTCAGCACCTGATCATACAGTTCATCCGGCGCATACAGGTCGATCTCCGCAATTCCCTGCCCCATATCCATCCCGGCCAAAGCTGCTTTTTCAATAAAATCATATTGATAAAATTGCCCGACAACCCGGTCAACATCGCGCAATCGCTTGATGTCTTTCACCGTTTCCCGGACGGAATTTTCAAATTCCTGACGCAGCCAGTGATCTTCGTTCAGCACCATTACCCAGCTCGGCAGATTCACATTCACCTCGTGAACCGGGAATTCATACAGGACTTCTTTCATAATGCCCAGGATTTCTTCTTCGGTCATGCTGGCGACGCTGACCGGAAGAACCGGGATATCGTATTTCTCGATCAGCTCACTTTGCAATTCCCGTACGGAATCACTGTAGGGCTGGGTAGTATTGAGCAGCAGAATAAACGGTTTTCCCACTTCTTTCAGCTCATTGACAACCCGCTCTTCAATCTCCTCATAAGATGCCCGCGGGATGTCGGTAATGCTTCCATCAGTGGTGATCACAATTCCGACGGTGGAATGCTCCTGAATCACTTTTCTCGTTCCCACTTCAGCCGCTTCCTGAAACGGGATCGGCTCTTCAAACCAGGGTGTGGTGATCATGCGCGGGCCGTTTTCATCTTCATATCCCTTTGCCCCCTCAATCGCGTAACCGACACAATCAACGAGGCGGATATTTACCTCCAGCCCTTCGTCCACATGGATTTTCACTGCCTGGTTGGGGACGAATTTCGGTTCGATGGTGGTAATCGTCTTCCCAGCACCACTGTGCGGAAGTTCATCGACAGCCCGGGTCCGATCCGCTTCATTTTCGATATTGGGTATCACAACCTGTTCCATGAAGCGCTTGATAAATGTTGATTTACCGGTGCGCACCGCACCGACCACACCCAGATAGATGTCTCCTCCTGTTCGCTCTGCAATATCTCGCAAGATATCTACTTTCTCCACGAAATTCCCTCCTTCAAGATCTCCCTCAGCTGGATCTGTCGCCGGTGCGAAGGCTACCCCTCCCTCCCGGACCTTACCTTGGACACTACTAATATATGAATGCACCTTCCCAATATGAGTCTTTATGAAAAAAAACAGGGTGAAAACCACCCTACACAGTCTCTTTTTCGTTAGTTGTCACGTTTTTCATGCGGGAGGGCACCTTTTTCGCACGAAACCCGGCGATTTTCACAGTGGCAGACAATCTGCCCAGCAAAAAAATCCCGGGGATTACCACGAGATGAAACCAAATACTTTGCAGCATCGATTTCACCCCTTTTCCAGTTCGGGAGAGAGCAAACCGGGCTTCTTCTCCACGTGACCTGGATCATGAAGCCCGTTCCCGTCTCTTCATTTTATGTAAGTACTTTTCCTTGTATGCTAGGAGGATTGCCGAACAAATACCGGTTCATTATTTCTCATCTTCATCACTGGTGAAAAAGCAGGAACATAGAATGAATCCTCCGCGATCCACAGGCGCAGATCCTGGTTTGCATCCGGTTTATTTTTCGACATTTGCCATTTTTGCATCACATCTGTCCGGTAATCGACATAAACTTTGCCCTGATCATCCATGATGAGCGGCAGTGTCGTGCTGGAATAGGGACTGGGAACCATCACCGGGCTGATGCCCAACTTTTCATAATCAATCGTAAAAAAGTGAGGAGAAATCTTTTGTCCCAGCGGCCACTTTTTGTACTTGGAATGATAGCCGGTCACATAGGGCTGAACTTTTTCCACTTCATCATTGACGCGCAGATCAAACAGCCGAACCGTCGGTTTCTTTTCCACATCGATCAGTACATAGATAAAAGGTCCTCCCTCTTCAAATGCCGACGGGGGGATCGCCGCCAAATACCCGCCCTGCAACTCCTGAAAATTCACTTTATATTTTGTTGTCAGTTTGTATTCATCCTCTGTATAACGATAAGGCAACCAGCGATGCTCCCGTTGATACGCCAATACTGCCGACTGGACAGTGGCAATCTGCTCCCCCAGTTTATCGAGCTGCTGTTGGCGCTCTTGCGGATACATACACCCGGAAAGCAAAAAAGTCATCATCAGCAGACTGATCCATTTTAGCCTGCGCAACAAAACGTCCACATCCATCTCCTCCTGCTTCTTGGATCACAAAAACATGCGAAGAACAAACAAGAGAGATACAAACAGCAATACAAAGGACACGGAATTCAAACTGACCCTGAGCCATTTTTTTGACGATGTCCTGGCGATGGCAATCAACAGATTGATCAGGACGAGCAGAAACAAAATGATCATCAGATCCAACGGGCATCCCTCCTTCTCATCTCCATCAGTATAGCAAATCCACAATCGCCTACCCAAGAGCCGGGACACCTGACTCAGTTCGGGGGCGTTATTCATGCATAGGATAAATGGACTAATGCCTGAATGGAGGAAGCCAAGTGAGCACGAAAATACCAAAAACCGCTTCCCGGAAAAAACCGAGCAGCATAAAGAAAGGAACCGGCTCAAAATTACCGGCGAAATCCCCGGGCACTCCGGGCAAAACAAAATCCTCTGCCACAACATCACCCTCTCTTTTATCCCAGCTTTCGTCCATCAACATCGCCAAAATATTGAACGGGTTTATGACCTTTCGCTCCACCATCAAGGAGTTGAATACATCGTTACAAAAGATGGAGAATATGATGGATTCAGCTTATCAGATCTTAGCGATGACTTCCCGGATGATGGCCCCCGGAAGAAGGGGAGGAGGCCGCTTCCCCCTGTTGCCGCCCTTCGGCAGGAATCCGGGCGCACCGACCGGCCGGCGGGGAATGTTACCACCGTTTAGAAGAAATCCCGATCCCCCTCCTGGGTGGCAGACAAATCAAAGCAGTCCTTTCCCGGCCGACCCTGATGAAAACATTCCCGTCATCCAGCCGCCATTTGATGAGAACCGGCGGTCACAGGAAGCGCCGGGAATCCCGTTTGCCCCTTTATTGCAAAACATGAGTATCGGGCAGATCATGAATATCATTCGTTCGCCCCTTTTCCAAAAAATGATGTCCAACTTGTTTCGGTCAAAAAAATAAAGGTAATGCCTCGTTTTGGGCATTACCTTTATTTTTGGCAAATGGGAACCGCCGGAACGTTTGCTCAGGGACGTCCTGGCTGCTCCCGAAAATCCGTTAAGAAACCCCCGCCCTTTCAGGCGGAGGAAAGGCTGGGTCATTATCCTTTACTTAAGCCACAACTGATTCCCCTGTCCTTGTTTTCAGTGCTCAAGTTTATGGATAATGATTGAAGCTATTATAGAGTATGAAGCTGACAAACGGCTTGCAACAGGCAAAAAAGCCCAAACGCTACCAACCTTGCACGATCTCTTCCAACTCTTTTGTCCGTCCCCGCCCCATCAGCTCTTTCACCGCCAATGCCGGTTCCTTTCCGGCAAACAGAACCTCATATAACTGTGCCGCGATCGGCATCTCCACATCATAGCGCCGGGCCAGAGCATGAGCAGCCTTGGTGGTTTTGATGCCCTCAACGACCATCCCCATCTCGGCCAAAACTTCCGGCAATTTTTTTCCCTGGCTGATTTTATGGCCGGCCCGCCAGTTACGGCTGTGCCTGCTTGTACAAGTCACAACCAAATCGCCGACGCCTGCCAATCCGACAAACGTGATCGGCTTCGCTCCCATCGCGGACCCCAGGCGGGCGATTTCCGCCAATCCCCGGGTCATCAGCGCTGCTTTGGCATTATCCCCAAAACCCAAACCATCCACCAGACCCGAAGCCAGAGCAATAATATTTTTGAGCGCCCCGCCAACCTCAACCCCGATCACATCGGGATTGGTGTAGACGCGAAAATACCGGTTCATAAACATCATCTGCACTTGCTCCGCCGTTTCTTGGCCGGGAGAGGCGACCACAACGGTCGTCGGGCACTTTTTGATCACTTCCTCCGCATGACTGGGCCCGGACAAAACCGTGATCCGCTCCGCAAATGATTCCCCCAGCTCTTCCAGCAAAACCTCCGACATCCGTTTCCAAGTATCGATCTCAAATCCTTTGACGGCATGAACAACCAAGGCGCCGGGAGCGATCAATCCGCCAACCTCGCGGGCAATCTCCCTCATGGAATGGGAAGGAACAACAAAAACGACCACTTCTTTGCCGGAAAGCGCTTCTGCGAGCGAAGAAGTAGCCGTAAGCTCAGCAGGCAGCTTGATTCCGGGCAGATATTTTTCATTGGTATGCTTCAGGGTGATCTCCGCCGCCAGCTCTTCCCGCCGGGCCCACAGCTCCACCTGATGGCCGTTATCCGCCAACACTTTTGCCAAAACGGTTCCCCAACTGCCAGCTCCAAGTACCGCGATTTTCCGTTTCATTTGTTTCTCCCTCATTTTAAATCTTCCGTTCCTGCCCTTTGATCAAGTTGACAATATTTTGCCGGTGCCGCCAGACGGCCATGGCGGTAATCAGCAACGTGAGCAGCGTCAATGAATAAGGAAAGTGAAGCACAAGCATCACAAGCGGGATCATCACGGTAAAAATGAGCGATCCCAAAGATACATAACGGGTAATGACAATGAACAAAATGGCGAGAACACCTGCGATCAAAGCAGCATAGAAAACGAGCAATACGGTGACCCCCACCGTAGTGGCAATCCCTTTCCCGCCGCGAAACCGCAAGAACACGGGCCAGTTGTGTCCGATAATCGCGGCGATCCCGCATACCATCATCAAGATCTGATTCTGGTGGTCAGCCAAATAGCCCGTCCCAACCGCAGCCATTCCTTTTAAGGCATCGAGCAGAAACACCGCTGCTGCGGGCCCTTTCCCCAAAACCCTGAGCGTGTTGGTCGCCCCGGCGTTTCCGCTGCCGTACTCGCGAATATCGACTCCCTTCAACAATTTCGTCAGAATAAAGCTAAAGCTGATTGAACCGAGTAAGTAAGAGATAAGAACGGGAATCAACCATGACAATGAAAACACGAAAAACCTCTCCCCATTTCATTTTGCTTTCTGCTTACGATTTGTTTTTCTTTCTCATGATGATTCGAAGCGGTGTTCCCTGAAACGGAAATGCCTGGCGCAATTGGTTTTCCAAAAAACGCAAATAACTGAAATGCGACAGCTCCGGATCATTGACGAACAACACAAACGCCGGGGGTTTTACCGCCACTTGCGTCACATATTGCACACGAAAACGGCGCCCTTTTTCCGAAGGGGGCGGCGTGGTGACCATCGCATCCTGAATAACCTGATTCAAAACCGATGTCGGCACACGCATCGCATGCTGTTCCGCCACTTCGGAAACCATCGGCAAAATCTGATGTACCCGTTTTTTGGTCTTGGCGGAAACAAAGAGAATCGGGGCATAGTGCATAAACTGAAATTCATCGCGAATCTTGCGCTTAAAGCGATCCATTGTTTTTTCGTCCTTTTCCACCGCGTCCCATTTGTTTATCACAAAAACCGACGCTTTTCCCGCTTCATGCGCATAGCCGGCGATCCGTTTATCCTGTTCGGCAATCCCCCGCTCCCCGTCGATGACAATCAGGCAAACATCTGAGCGCTCAATCGCTTTCATCGCTCTTAAGACACTGTATTTTTCGACCGATTCATACACCTTTCCGCGTTTGCGGATGCCCGCCGTGTCAATCAAAACATAGGATTGGCCCTCAAATTCAAACGGTGTGTCCACCGCATCGCGCGTGGTGCCGGCAACCGGGCTGACGATCACCCGTTCTTCCCCGAGCAGGGCGTTGACCAAAGAAGATTTCCCGGCATTGGGCCGCCCGATCAGACAGACACGGATGGTATCCTCATCATACTCTTCTTCACTTGGTTCCGGAAAATGCCGGACGACTTCATCCAACAGATCCCCGGTCCCCGTCCCGTGAATGGACGATACGGCAATCACATGCTCAAAGCCCAATTGGTAAAATTCATATACATTGTCGGCGTATTTGATGTCATCGATCTTGTTGGCCATCACGATTACCGGTTTGTTGGTGCGATGCAACATGCGGGCGACTTCTTCATCCGTCCCTGTAATCCCCTGCCGGCCGTCGACGACAAACACAATCACATCGGCTTCTTCAATTGCCAATTCCGCCTGGTTGCGAATGTGATCCATCATTTCATCCTGTTCGCCGAATTCCAATCCACCGGTATCAATCAGGTGAAACTCCCGGCCGTTCCATTCGCTCCGCGAATAAATGCGATCTCTGGTGATCCCCGGCTGATCCTCTACAATCGCGATCCGTTCACCTGCCAATCGATTGAAGATGGTTGATTTCCCCACATTGGGTCTTCCGACAATCGCTACAACTGGTAGACTCATACATAATCCTCGCTTTTTAACCAATATTTCAAGTAATAGAGTAAAGTCATACCTAATCTTATCCATAAATGTTCGCTGAGGCAACCGTCAACGCTTTCTGATCCCCGGAAAACCTCCTTCCCTGATCCACCGCACAAGGGAAGGAATTGGCTCGAGCAGCAGAACAAAGATCGTCAAAGCCAACCAAAACGCGTCCAAAAAAGCCTCTTCCCCGATGACAACGGGACTTAACGCTTCCCTGTGAAAATAGAGCACAATCAAATGCAAGGAAAGGAAGGTGAACGCCAGATAAAACATTTTCTCTCCCAGAACATTGGAAACGGCTAAGGCCCCCAATGGAATCACCGTTGATGTGACAGTGCGAAAGAGAGAATCAGACCAATCCCCGCTCATTCTGAACATTTCATGCCAAATAAACAGAATCGAGCTCGTGCAGATGGAGAAACTGACCAAGCTCAGCAGACGATTCGGGGAAATTTGTTTTAACAATATAAAAAAGAGAAGAAATAAAGAAAAGATTCCCGGATGAATAAAAAGGGCCGGATCCATGCTCAGGGGAAGTCGGATGGCAAACCAGAAAGAAAGCGCCAAAAAAATGAAAAGATCGCGCTTGCCGAGGGATAATTCCTGTTCCAAACCCGGCAACCAACCTGTACAAACGAGAATCGACAAGACGGCCAGGCATAAAAGTGCCAATATCCCGGCTTCCACTTTCTTCCCCCTTTCTGTCCGAATGATTTTTTATAGTTTCCCCTTGCCTTCAGCCGTTTTTGCAAATGGTGGAGGAGTAAAATATTGGGACAGAAACTTTCATGTTCCGTTCTCCCGATCTGGAGCGATGGATGTGAAGTCGTGCAGTCTACTGAAAATTGCGAAAGTCCTGGCGCCACACCCGAACAGCAACCAACTTCACTGCAAAAAAGGACAGAGAAAAGGCTCTTCTCCGCCTTATCCTCTGTCCGTTGCAAAGAATTTCCGATTATTTCAATTTGCGAAGCTCGGGATAAACATCGCCCAAGGTTACATTGAGACCGGAGGATTGAAGATTCTCGAATTGCTCAGCCTCTTCGCGTAACTCTTCCGGTTCAACTTCCTTCATGCTCAGGCTGATCCGTTTTTGTTCGGGCTGCATGTCGAGCACTTTCACTTGCACTTCTTGACCTTCTTCCAGCACTTCAGCCGGAGTGGCCACATGGCGCCGGGAGATTTGCGATACGTGAACCAGACCTTCCACACCCGGATATACCTCAACAAATGCGCCGAAAGATGCGAGGCGTTTCACTTTCCCGGTTACGACATCGCCGATTTGAATATGTTTTTGCACCTGCTCCCACGGACCTTCCTGCGTTTCTTTGATGCTCAGGCTGATCCGTTCCTGCTCGCGGTTTACTTTCAGTACTTTCACTTTTACCCGGTCGCCTTCTTTGAGCACATCCGCCGGATGTTCCACTCGATGCCAAGCCAGTTCGGAAACGTGAACCAGTCCGTCAACGCCGCCAATATCCACAAATGCACCAAAATCGGTCAAGCGCTGAACCGTTCCCTCCAGCACTTGCCCTTCTTCCAGCGAGGCAAGCGTTTCCTCTTTTTTACGGTTCAACTCATCTTCCAAAACCGCTTTGTGGGAGAGGATCAGCTTATTTTTCTCCGGATCGATTTCAATCACTTTCAGAGTGAGTTCCCTGCCTTTGTAATCCGTAAAATCTTCGACGAAATGGCGTTCAACATGGGAAGCCGGGATAAATCCGCGCACACCCACATCGACGACCAGACCGCCTTTGACGATGTCCGCCACGGTTGCTGTCAGTGTTTCGCCTGTTTCATATTTGCGTTGCAGTTCGCTCCAGGCAGCCTCAGCGTCGACCGCTTTTTTGGAGACGATCAGTTTGTCTTCGTCTTCGCGGATGCGCAGCACTTTCACTTCCACTTCGTCACCGACGCTTAAAACGTCAGACACCTGATCAACATGCAAGCTGGACAGTTCGGAAATGGGCAATACAGCTTCAAACTTGTATCCCACATCAACCAGAGCCTGATTGTTTTCCACTTGGACGACTTTCCCTTTCAATACATCGCCCACTTGCAAAGTGGTAACTTCCGTTAATTCAGATTTCATTTCTTCGGTCATAAACGAGCCCCTCCTCAATCTCCAAACAATCTAAAATCCTTTATGATATAAGATCAGAGTGAAAAAGGTTCATGATTGTTCCTTTTTCTGATGATCTAATTACCGATGTTGATCAATCATTTGTTTAATCTCATTCATGATGCGATCAGTAAGTGCAGCAGCTTCTTTCATCCCGATTTTCTCCCGGGCCGGGGAAGTCACTTCAATTGGCTGTCCAAATATGATCCTCACGGGTCGAAATAAGCGATAAGGCCCGATAATCGCTGCCGGAACGACAGGTGCTCCTGCTCTGAGGGCAATCAGGGCCGCACCGGTATGCGCTCTACCAAGCTTTCCGTCCCTTGATCTGGTTCCTTCAGGAAAAATCCCCAGCACCTTCTCTTCCTGCAAGAGACGAAGCGCCTGTTTAAGAGCTTGCAGGTCCCCGCTGCCCCGCTTGACCGGAAATGCGCCCAGCACTCGGATCAACATAGAGAAGAGGGGAATGCGAAACAATTCCTGTTTGGCCATGAAATGGATTCTCCGATCCATGGCAGCTCCCAACAGCGGTGGATCAAGATTGCTTATGTGGTTGGCACAAATAACCACAGGCCCTTCTTTGGGAATATGATGAACTCCTTCCACTTTCCAACGATAGAAAAAGGAAAAGAAGCTGCGAACCGCTATACGCAATGAAGCATATAACATTATCTTACTCCCTGTTGCTCAATTTGTTACGACAAAGTTGCAGAATGTTTTCAACAATTTCCGCAATACTGCGATGGGTCGTATCGAGGAGCAGCGCATCATCCGCCTGTTTCAAGGGGGCATGCTCCCGTGTACGGTCTTGGTCATCGCGCTCGCGTATCTCTTTTTTCAACTGCTCAAGATCTGCAGGCAATCCTTTGGCTTTCATCTCGTTATAGCGTCTCTTTGCCCGCTCTTCGATGGAAGCCGTAAGGAAAATTTTCAAGTCGGCGTGCGGCAACACGTTTGTGCCGATGTCACGTCCGTCCATCACTACATTTTGTTTTTCGGCAATCTCCCTCTGTTTATTCACCAGCACCCTTCGTACCCCTAACATGCGGGCAATGGTGGAGGCCGCAGCCGAAATTTCCGGTGTCCGGATTTCATGGGAAAGATACTGCCCATTTATGGAAATTCCTTTTGGATGAAGGGTAAACGTGAGCGATTCCGCCAACCGGGTGACGGATTCTTCATCCTGCAACGGGATATTATCCCGAAGCGCTTTCCATGCCAGTGCCCGGTACATCGCTCCAGTATCGATGTAGACGAGCCCCAAACGTTTGGCTACCTGACGAGCCACTGTGCTTTTTCCGGCGCCAGCCGGTCCGTCGATTGCTACCAAAAAACGTTTCATAAAGCCCGTAAGTCCTTCCTAAAACGGGATAAAAAATGGCGAGAGCAGGCCGTGCCTGCTCGATTGGGTTTACTTTATTCGATTCCATCGATCTCAAGTACAATCCCTATCGAAAAACTCGACCCTGTTTTTCAGCCAATCTCGCGCTATGTATTCCTTTTTTACACGGAGATATAGGAAATTAGAACTAGCCCTGTATCTCAAGAGCAAGGAAAACCTGTTTAAAGAATAACATAATTTTGTCACAGTTGCAATGAAAACAATTAAATGAGCCGATTTTATTATATCGGCCCACTTAAAAGTTTAAATTTGATCCGCGTCGGCCTTTTCAATGCGATCGACCATCTCTTCGCTTCCGTCCAACGCATTGATGAAGATGCGGTATTGAATTTGATCAATTTGCCCCAAAAATTCGTAGCACAAAACCTCTTGTCCCTTGTCATTGTAAATAAGAGCGAGATTGCTTTTTCTCACTTTCAAATGGGAGTTTAATTTTTTCTTCGCCTCCGCTTTGGTCAGTTTCGGCTTTATTTCAGGACGTTTGATCTTGTTGAAAACATATTGTTCAGCTTGCAATCCCATGATTTCCCCATTGTCCAACGCCACTTTTACCACCAGGGTTTCCGGATAAATGTAAACCCCGTTTTCCCGGTGAACAAAATTGAAGGACACAATATTCCCCGTTTCATCATGAGAAATCGGAACCATATGAACATAACCGATGCGGTTCAGGAAGTTTTGGGCATGGCGAAGTGCCTGCTCCATGCTTAGATTCTGCCGTTTTACCGGGCGGTCGTAGATCATCCAGACCATGTGGCCGCCTTTGGCTGTCAGTTCGGTATGAACATCTGTATTTTTTGCACCTCTGTAGAAAACGCTGTAACTCTCATAATCCCCGTTCTTGTTCAGGGTAACGGAAATCCCTTTGGTTGAGTGTTTTCCAAAGGCTCTGGCCACGATCTGTTTCGCCTGTTGCGGGGTAATTTTGGCACCGGAAATATTTTTGGCCCGTTGCCGCTCATGCGCCTCCATGTTGCTGACGCTCGGTCCCCAGTCGACCTCCGGAAATTCTTTCACTTTCTGGTTTACTAATTTAAAACCGTCGATAATGGTGTTATCCATTTTTTTGTCTTCTGTGGCAACCGCCAATTCGACATCCATCCAGCGCAGGTTTTTGTCAAGAACCTTTTCTTGAACCGTTGCCAAATCGTCCCGCACCTGTTTGGACTGATTATACAAGGTATGCAATGTTTTCCACTCTTTGTCGTTTAAGGGGTGTTTGTTCAGATCACGAATCCCGACACTGTACGCAAACCGGCCGACGCGGGACAAGAACTTTTCCGCCTGATCAAACGGCATCAGAGTAAGCGGCAATTGACCGATATCGCTCTGTGCGTCATATGCCAGACGCCAGACGTTGGTCATCGAATTGGAAACCTGTTTTTGGGTGTTGAGCGCCAATGATTTGCCCAACTCCCCCTGCAACTTGTCCATATGGTTGTTCAGGTCATGAAACGCTCTTTGATACGTATTTTCCGCTTTGATGAGGATGGAGTTTTTATCCTGATGTTCCTGATACCCCCATGCCGCTACGGCTACAAAGGCAATTAATGTAATAGGGAAAAGAATGGCCGCCACCCTGCGGTACATGGCAACACGCCTCCTTATTCACAAAAAATGTGTTTTCCAATCTTCAGTTTCTGCGGCCTGGACCAAATCCATTTCGATGTGGCCGTGGCCGGATTAAAATAGTAAATGCAACCACCGGTCGGATCCCATCCATTGATCGCGTCCATCACCGCTTTTCGTGCTGTTTCATTCGGCTCCAGCCAAACTTGCCCGTCGCTTACAGCGGTAAATGCCCCCGGTTGGTATACAACCCCCGCTACCGTATGGGGAAATTTTTCACTTTCCATCCGATTTAAAATAACAGCTGCGATTGCGACTTGACCGATATAAGGCTCTCCGCGCGCCTCACCGTAAACCGCGCGCGACAGCAAGTCAATTTCATTTTTGGAAAAGCCGCCGCTGCTATTTCCCGCATTTGCCGCTTTCACAAAATCGCCCCCGCTTCCGCTGACGAAAACAACCACCAGGAAAAGGGCCGTCATAACTCCTCTCTTTATCCAATTTCTCACTGTCATTTCCTCCGTCTTTCGTATTCTTTTGCTAGTTTGAGCGGGGAAAACACAGATTATGCAAAAAGAAAAGCCCGGGTCGGTTGACCCCGGCAGCCGAGACTGACTTTCCTCAAGGGAGATAAGGTTCTTTATGGATTTCAAAATCCCCGGTATTGTCGCACAGGCAACGCTTAAATCCCGTCTCAAGTTTTCCTTTGCGCATCCGTCCTTTTAAGATAAAATGCTCTCCACACTGGTTACAATGAATATTGACAACGTATTTTTCATTGTCATTCATCCGCTTTTCCCCCTTTCCCTCTTTTCGTATTATTGACAGCGAATGCCCTGTCCCATACGATAGAGGCGGGTTTACTATGAAGCAAGAAAGGTTGGCGCAACAGATGAAGAAAATCATCGTTCTCACAACGGGAGGAACGATTGCAATGTCGCAAAGTGACGAATCCGAAGGTGTCAAACCGCAGGATCCGAAAGCGCTGCAAAAAACGCTTCCCTTCCTTAACCAATTTGCCGATGTGGAAATGGAACACCTGTTCAACCTGCCCAGTCCGCATATCACCCCGCACGAAATGTATGTCCTCGCCAAACGGGTTCAATCGCTGCTCCAACACGATGCTGACGGGGTGGTCGTCACTCACGGCACCGATACCCTTGAAGAGACGGCATACTTTTTGAACCTGGTCATCTCAAACGATAAGCCTGTCGTCATTACGGGAGCCATGCGCAGCCAAAATGAACTGGGGGCCGACGGTCCCTATAACCTGGTAAATTCAGTCCGCGTCGCCGCAGAGGAAGAGGCGAAAGGCTTTGGCACCCTTGTCGTCTTCAATGATGAGATCCATTCGGCCAAGACGGTGACCAAAACTCATACTAGCAATGTCGCCACATTTCAATCTCCCGGGCTGGGGCCGGCAGGATTGATTACAAAAAGGAACATCCTCTTTCATCGCGAACTGACGCGCGAAAAAATCTTGCCCCTCTGCTCCCCAAAAGCGAAAGTGGCATTGATCAAGGCCGCAGCCGGAATGGATGACACCATGATCCGTTGGGCCGTGGACAGCGGCTATCAGGGGATCGTCATTGAAGCGCTTGGCCAAGGAAACCTGCCGCCCGCCATGCTTCCGGGAATAGAGCAGGCCTTGGAGAAACAGATTCCGATCGTCCTCGTCTCCCGCTGCTATCATGGCTATGTACAGGATACGTATGATTACATTGGCGGCGGCCGGCAATTAAAGCAGATGGGCCTGATCTTCGCCAACGGGCTGAACGGCCCGAAAGCCCGCATAAAACTGATGCTGGCACTTGAAGTAACCAATGATCGCACCGAATTGGAAACTTACTTCAAAATATGATTTATCCCTACAAAAAGAGAAACTGCACCTACCCGCGGCAGATGCAGTTTCTCCCGAGCCTTGATTCCGTGAAAATATGTTGGTGGTCGGTCATCAGCGTTTTCCGGCTTTTCTTGCAAGGTGCTTAAAGACACATCCCCGGATTGTCCCGGCCATTCAGGAACGCTTTCTGCGCAAGTCCCTAGCAATCATTCGCCCATGGTGGCGGCCGTTTTCGATAAAGATTTTGGTCGAGTCATGGCCGGTTGCCACCACGCCAGCCAGATACAGACCGGGAATCGTGGTCTCCATCGCTTCCGTTAAATAAGGAACACCGGTATCCTCATCAATTTTTCCGCCCAGGCGCCGAACCGGTTCAAGGTTGGGGCGATAACCGGTCATGGCAAACACGGTATCCGCGGGGATCTCAATTTGCTTTTCGTTCTGCTCGATGACCACGCTGTTCGGTTTGATCTCTTTCACTTCAGAACCCCAGTACATCTTGACCCTTCCTTTTTCAATCGCTGCTTCAATCACGGGTTTTACCCATGCTTTGACACTTGGGCTGAATTGTTCTCTTCGGTAAACCATGGTCACGTTTGCCCCGACATGATGAAGATCAAGCGCCACATCGATGGCCGAGTTGCGCCCGCCGATGACGACAACGTTCTGATCGGCATAGGGATGGGCATCATGGAAATAATGATGGACATGGTCTGATTCTTCCCCGGGTATATTCATAAGATGGGGATTGTCATAATATCCTGTTGCCAACACAACCGCCGGCACTTCATAAACCCGCTTTTCATCCCTTTTTGCCGTAACCACCCGGAAACCGGAATCCGTCCGGTCCATTTGCACCACTTTTTCATAAGTATGGACGTTCAGCTCATGCACCCGGCAAACGGTGCGAAAATAGGCGAGCGCTTCCTGCCGGGTCGGTTTTTCATTGATCGTAATAAAAGGAATGCCACCGATCTCCAATTTATCAGCCGAACTGAAAAAAGTCATGGATAAAGGATAATGATAAATGGAATTCACCAAACAACCTTTTTCAATAATCAGTGGCTCGAAACCCTCTTTTTTTAGCTCAATCGCAGCAGAAATGCCACAAGGCCCTGCTCCTACAATAATCACATCTGTCAATCCAGCCACCTCCTGCGATACAAAAGAAGAACACCCGGAAAAAACAGGGTGTCCTTCTCACACTGCTTCTTATTATACTATACCCAGCCACGAAAGCGAGATGCTTCTGCCATTTTTCGCACGCCGACCATATACGCGGCCAGACGCATATCCACTTTCCGGTTGTTGGCTGTATTGTAGACGTTTTCGAAAGCCCTTACCATAATGTCTTCCAATTTTTGTTCAACTTCTTCTTCAGACCAATAATAACCCTGGTTGTTTTGTACCCACTCAAAGTAAGATACAGTCACACCGCCGGCACTTGCCAATACATCCGGAACAAGCAAAATGCCCCGTTCGTGCAAAATTTTGGTGGCTTCGAGAGTCGTCGGACCGTTGGCGGCTTCCACGACAATGTCCGCTTTGATACGATGGGCGTTTTTGGCTGTAATCTGGTTTTCCACAGCAGCAGGCACCAGAATATCACAGTCAAGTTCCAACAGCTCTTGGTTTGAAATCGTATCCTTAAACAATTTGGTTACCGTACCGAATGAATCGCGACGATCCAATAAATAATCGATATCAAGTCCGTCGGGATCGTGAAGGGCACCGTATGCATCGGAAATGCCGATCACCCTCGCCCCCGCATCATGCATAAATTTGGCCAGGAAACTTCCGGCATTGCCAAAACCCTGAATCACGACGCGGGCTCCTTTGATGTTTAAACCACGTTTTTTCGCAGCTTCGCGGATCATGAGCGTCACGCCCTTGGCAGTCGCCGTTTCACGCCCGCGGGATCCGCCCAGCACAAGCGGTTTGCCCGTAATAAACCCCGGAGAATCAAACTCGCGGATACGGCTGTATTCGTCCATCATCCACGCCATGATTTGCGAATTGGTAAAGACATCGGGTGCCGGGATATCTTTGGTCGGCCCTACGAGCTGGCTGATTGCACGGACATACCCGCGTGAAAGGCGCTCCAGTTCGCGAAAGGACATTTTGCGCGGGTCACAGATAATGCCTCCTTTTCCGCCGCCATAAGGCAGATCGACAATCCCCGCTTTTAAACTCATCCAGATTGATAACGCTTTCACTTCGGATTCTGTTACATCCGGGTGGAAACGCACTCCTCCCTTGGTCGGGCCAACAGCGTCATTGTGTTGAGCGCGATAACCTGTAAATACGGTAACCGTTCCATCATCCATCCGGACGGGAATTCGTACCGTTAACACACGCAATGGCTCTTTCAAAAGTTCGTAAACCGATTCAGGATATCCTAATTTTTCCAACGCCTCTTTAATCACCGTTTGAGTTGAAACAAGGACATCCAGATTTTCCTGTTCATCCGGTTGATGACCTGTTGCAACTGACTGTTGTTCCATCCTGACCACCTCAGAAAAATTACTACTAAGCCTGTTAAACATTTATCAGTATACAATAATCCTCAAAATATCTAAACTCTTTTCTGTAAAAGTTTGCTGGTCGGATCGTGTATTCCACTTCCCTTCCCACGTTCCCCGTGGTCGGTCAGACGGACACCACTCCCCTCCCGATTTTGCTTAAGTCCACACCGAAATTTCGCCGGACTAGTCACGAATGATACCTGCTACTTTCTCCACAGCGAGAAATATGAGAAAATAAGTCCGGGTTCCCAAACCGCTCGATCGTTTCCCAAGGAGGAAGTATGGAAATGTCAGAAAAAAACATTCTTTATTGTTTTGCTCACCCCGATGATGAAACCTTTACCTGCGGAGGAACGATTGCTCGTTTCCACTCCCTGGGGGCAAAGCAAACACTGTACTGCGCAACCCACGGCGACGCCGGAAAAACGGGAAATCCTCCTGTTTGCAGCAAAGAAGAACTGGGTCACGTGCGAACTCAGGAACTGCAAGAAGCGGCGCAAATCTTAGGAATCGACAACCTGATCCTGCGTGATTTCGGAGACGGTCGGCTGAAAGATCAGCCCTTTTCACGGTTGGTTGAGGATATACGATCGGTACTCGAACAGATTCGACCGGAACTCGTGATTACCTTTCCACCGTCCGGCATCTCCGGCCATCAAGATCACAAAGTGATTCAAAAAGCCACACTCGCCGCTGTTGAGCAAATATCATTCCCTACCAAAATTTACTATATTGTCATTCCGGAATCAATTGCTAAGTTGCATGCAAGAGCGGTTCATACAGTTCCGGATGCATATGTATCCAGGAAAATTGACGTTACTGCTTATCGCGACAAAATCGCCCAGGCGCTCAAAGCCCATAAAACACAACATCTTTCCGTCGAGCGCGCCTTTCCCGGCGTCCTGGAAGGTGACTGGACCCGGTTGCGCTCCGAAGAATATTATCAATTAGTTATACAAAAATAAATTTTTTTATTCACCTGCAAGCATGATGAATGAATAGGAAAACGCACCCTGTTTTGGGTGCGTTTTTTATCTCATCCAAAATATCGAATGATTTGGTTAATCGCATCTTGATCGCACACGGTTTTACCATACTCGATCAGCAGGGGTTCTGTTACGGTAGAAGACTCGCCAAATTCGGAAAGGATCGCCACCAGGGTTTGGAGATCATCGATTTCCAAATCACGGCCAAACACCAAATAGTATCTGTTCTGATATGCGTACAGACATCCGCCCTGCTTCACGAGAGAACTCATGCGCATCGCAGCCTGAATGACGTCTTCGAAGTCGGCAAAACGGAAGATGATATCTTCTGTCTCTTCCATGGTTACTTCGAGTTCATACAGTTCTTCATCATGTTCAAAATCATCCTCCGCTTTCGATGTACGCCCACGGGTGACTACCACTACCATTCCCTGTGCGGGTAAGGCAAATACTTCCACCGCGACCGGACCGGCCACTTCAAAGCCCAATTCCTGATAGGCATGTTCCATCATGTCATTGAACAACTCGTGAACTTTGGGGATATCACGCCACATATCTTCCCTCTCAATCCCACGGTCAGCGAGATCATCCAAGGTCAAGAAGAAGCGAATTTTATCTCCCCCAAGACGCTCGACACGCATGGCCTACCCTCCCTCGCTGGAGACCTCCCAATACTAAGATATGTGAAAAATAAACGCTCTGTTACGAGGTCAAGTCTCCTATTTTTCTTTATGAATATCATACACAAAGAAGCGGGTACTTGCATAGTCCAAGCATGGCAAACAGCATATCATGATGCCGGGGCCACGCACAAGATCCGTTTTCATTCAATTCATTTGCTTGAATGAAAATCTCCCCGCATTCCATGTCAATATTTTACTGATGCTTGGCCACTCCCGCAAGAGGCATCAACTTTCCGGGAAAGTCAAGCAGCACTCTGCTCCCGTGATCGCCGCATTGATCCTGATTTGCCTGGAAGAAAACGAAGGAAAAAATGATCATGCGTTCATGTCCTCAGGGTATGCATCCATTCTCTTGACTTTCGGTTCTGTGGATGGTTTGCTCCTTGCAATTCTAACCAAATCATTCTAAAATGGGGATGTTGGAAGTGGACTTAGCTCATTCGGAATATTCATGGGAGGAGAATTATTCTTATGCGCACTTGGGTAGACAAAGATACTTGCATTGCATGTGGAGCTTGCGGTGCAACTGCTCCGGATGTCTATGATTATGATGAAGATGGAATCGCATATGTAATTCTTGATGATAACACAGGAACGGCCGATGTCCCTGAAGACCTGTGGGACGATGTCCGCGATGCGCAAGAAGGTTGCCCGACTGACTCCATTAAAGTTGAAGAGTAAAAAGCACGGAAGAGTAACCATGGCCTAAAAGCTGCTCAGTTCCCTGAGTGGCTTTTTCGCTTTTGTCGCAAAAGAAAGCGAGCTTCCTCCCTCCCCGAGCCCGCCCTCCTTTGTCACAAAAGAAACCGCACTATCCTTGACGCAGATCCCCTTCTTCCAAATACAAACTCACTTCCGCCAATCCGCCATCCACATTGACGACATCGGCAAAGCCATGATCTGACAAAAAACGGACGACATGCAGGCTGCGAATCCCATGTGCGCACATCACGTATATTTTTTGCTCCGGATCCAGTTCATGAATGCGCTCGGAAATGGATCCCATTGGGATAAACTTGCAGTTCTCCAACCGGGCCATCCTCCATTCTTCCGGCTCGCGGACATCAATCACTTCATTGGGATGAAGGGCTCCGCTTTTGTACTTTCGGGCAAATTCTTCCGCAGAAATATGGGATGGATTTTGGTTAGCCATTGCTCATTCTCACCTTTTTTTCCTTCATTTTAACACAATCCGTCCCCCCGGCACTTTCCGGAGTCATTTTATTTGCGTCTTCGCCTAAAACCGACTACAATGGGGGTTAGGTAATTTTTATCCCTTAAAGGATACATAGTTAGGAGGATGTGGAATGGCAAACAACCTCGTAGTTGATGCATTCATCGAAATTCCCACAGGAAGCCAAAACAAATATGAATTTGACAAGGAAAAAGGGGTATTCCGCCTCGATCGCGTTCTTTATTCCCCGATGCATTATCCGACCGAATACGGTTATCTGGAAAACACCCTTGCCGAAGACGGAGATCCGTTGGACATTCTGGTACTCACCACGTTCCCCACTTTCCCGGGCTGCGTGATCTCCAGCCGTGTCATCGGGGTATTGCTCATGTCCGATGACAAAGGTCCGGACGAGAAATTGCTGGCCGTTCCGGAGGATGATCCACGCTTTAACGGAGTGAACAGCCTCGATGACGTGCCGCCCCACATTCTGAGCGAAATCGAGCATTTCTTTAAAGTGTACAAAGACCTGGAAAAAAAAGAAACCAACATCGTTGGTTGGAGAGATGCCGATTTTGCGGCCAAACTGTATGCCGAGTGCCAAAACCGCTATCAGCAAAACAAATAAAAAAACAAGAAAACCCTGGCTTCGCCTCCACGGAAGTCAGGGTTTTTTTGCATGCAGTTCAATGAGTCCCAGCTGTCTTGACAATTCATAATGAAGACTCTGCAATCCATCCGCAAACCGGACCATGATTTTTCGTCCGGGAGCAACTCCTTCCAATCTCGCCACCTCGGTGACGACTCCTTCACCGAATTTGATATGATTCACCCTCATTCCCTGTGCGACCTCTTCATGGCTGAAGCGAAGTTGCGGCTGCTCCCTGCTCCTTTGCCGCCATGCCGCCGCTTCCGGCAGCCGTTTGGGTTGCAGCACCGGATCGCGATCTGATTCCTCCCCGCCGGCAAAGCCCATTTCCTTTAGAAAAGGGGAGATTCCACTCCGTTTTCCCTGCCTCGTCTTGCTGGCGGACAGATACAATTCTTTCCGGGCCCTGGTGATGCCGACGTAAAAAAGGCGGCGTTCCTCCTCCCAGGCTGCGTTTTTCCGCTGTTCCGGAACCTGGAGACTCCGGTAATGAGGAAGAACCATGGCGTGCAAACCGATCAGAAAGACCCGGTCAAATTCCAACCCCTTGGAACGGTGAAACGTCATCAGCTTCACTTTGGCCTGCTCATCCGGTATTTTCAGGCGGGCTTCCACTTTTTTTGCATGCTCCATCAATGCTTGTCCGTCGGAAAACGGCTCGGCGGCGAGCAAGAGCTCATCTGCCGGCTCCATCAAACTGGTGAGATCCGAACCGGTCTCCTGCGCAAAAGCTTTTAAGTATCGATCATACCCGATCGTTTCACGGATGGCGCGAATCGCTGCCGCAGCGGACATGTTTTTCAGCGAAAACACATGTTCACGCATCTCCTTGAAATAACGGATCTGGTACGGCTCCAAACCCGGCAGATGCGGCAACGCCTCCAGCAACGACAAATTCCGCTTGCGCGCCAAATTCCACAGAGCATCCAGCCATTCTTCGCCGAACAGGTATCGCTTCGGTTTGTTGATGATTCGCGCCAATGCATCGAGATCATTCGGGTCGGAAGCCAATTTCAAATAGGCAAACATATCCTGCACCTGAAAGCGGCGGTAAAAAGAGTATGAACCATCATTCACAAAAAAAGGGATATTCCGGCGAACCAACTCATCGATAATCGCTCTTGCCTGTGTCAGGGTGCGGAACAGGATGGCCGATTCCTTTCCATCGCGCAAACAGAGAAGAATGCGCCGGGCTTCATCGTTTTCATCCTCCGGCTCCCACCAGTTGATGCGGGTTCCCGTTTTTCCCGTCCCGATTCGCGTTTTGGGTTGCCGCAAACGGTTTTTCCTGATCAGTCGCTCGCTGAGCCCAATAATCTCCTCTGTTGAACGATAATTGACCGTAAGGATAATTCGCCTCGCTTCCGGAAAATCCTCACTGATCTTCAACATAAACCGGGGATCGCTTCCCCGAAATCCGTAAATGGCCTGGTCATCATCCCCGACGGCAAAAAGGCAGCGGTGCCCGGCAGCCAGCTGGATGAGAACGTCGTATTGCACACGATTGATGTCTTGAAATTCATCCACCAGAAGATGGCGAAAGCGATTTTGCCAGTAGTCCCTGAAACCGGGGCGCTTCAACCGGCTGTAAACGGCGAGCAGAATATCGTCGTAATCCCATACCCCCTCTGCTTGCTTCCTCTCTTCATAAGCGGAAAAAACATCGCGAAATAAAACATTTTTCTGCTTTTGCACCTTTAATTGCCCCGGCAATATCGCGTTCCCTTTGCAAAGGCCGATCTGATTGAGATATGTACCAATGGTCTCTTCATCCGCAGGCTGCTCCTTCTGCCCCAAAATCTCCCGAATCCATCCCGCTTGTTCCTTCGCGCCAAGCAATGGCGGCGGAAACTCCCCGCTCTCCCGCAACATACGGAAAAAAAGCGAGTGAAAAGTCCCGATGTACATCTCTTTACTCTGTCCGGGCGCAATCTGCTCCAATCTCGCTTTCATCTCCCGCGTGGCTGCACGGGTAAATGTGACCACCATCAATTGGTTTGCTGAATTCCCCTGTTCCAGCAAATACAAAATCCTGCGCGTCAATACCGTGGTTTTTCCGCTCCCGGGCCCGGCAAAAACGGCAACCGGCCCTTCCGGCGCCGTAACCGCCCGGCATTGCTCTTCGTTAAGCCCGCTTAAAATCATCTCTTTCACTGTCGCATTCATCATTGCAACAAATCCCTCCTTTCCCTCAGGTGTTCCGTTCCGTTTTTTCAATTGAAGGCAACCTATATCTTAACACAAAATTTTCAACCGGTGGCCCCTCTGCAAGGAAGCGAATCTTGCCCTTCTTTTTCAAAATTTCAGGTTGACACAAATACATTACCGTGCTAAATTAATTATCAAATTTCAGAGTAGAAAAACGATGATGGAGCCAAACATCACGGAAAACTTCCCAGAGAGCCGATGGTTGCTGCGAATCGGCAAGTTTTCGGATGTGGAGCACTCCGGAGCGGCTGGTTGAATTTGAAGTAGGCTGGCACGGCAGACCCGTTATCCATGAGTCCTGATCCTGGACTTGCCAAGGTTGTCGGTGTGAACCGGCAACAAATGAGGGTGGCACCACGAACCTCTCGTCCCTCCGATCCATTGGGATTGGTATGGGCGTGAGGTTCTTTTTATTTTGATCTCATTGAAGGGGGTAAGAATCATGTCCTTTTCCGACAAATTCCATTTGCGCATTCCCGGCCCGACACCGGTTCCGGCGCGTGTGATGCAGGCGATGCAAAAACCGATGATCGGTCATCGAAGCGGTGAAGCTTCTTCACTCTATTTGGAATGCTCTGCCAAATTAAAACTGGTTTTCGGCACCAAGACTGATCCTCTTCTCCTCAGCAGCAGCGGAACCGGCGCTTTGGAAGCCGCCGTCGTGAATACCGTCTCACCGGGAGAAGAAGCGGTTGTCGTGGTGACCGGCGCTTTCGGAGACCGGTTTGCCAAAATCGTGCAAAAGTATGGAATTACCTTGCACCGCTTGGATCTGCCTTGGGGGAAAGCCTGCGATCCGGATCTGTTGGCCTCGTTCCTCCGGCAACATCCTGCGGCCAAAGCTGTCTTTTTCACCTATTGCGAAACATCTACCGGCGTCTTAAATCCGGTCCGGGAGTTGGCCCAATCCGTTCGTGAACACTCTGATGCGCTGGTGATTGCCGACGGTGTCAGCTGCCTCGGCGCCGTTCCCTGCAAGATGGACGAATGGGGCATCGATATCATGGTCACCGGTTCGCAAAAAGCACTGATGCTCCCGCCCGGCCTCGCCTTTGCGGCAGTCAGCCAACGCGCATGGAAACAGATTGAACAAAATCCGACCCCGCGCTTTTATTTGGATCTGCTCGCCTACCGTAAGAATTTGGAAAAAGAAACTACTCCCTATACGCCGGCGCTTTCCCTTCTCTACGGTTTGGCAGAGGCTCTTGCCATGCTGGAAGAAGAGGGATTGCCCCGGGTCTTTGCCCGCCACGAGCGATTGAAAACCATGACCCGGGCGGGAATCAAAGCCCTCGGTCTTGAACTGATGACCTCCGATGCCGACGCTTCTCCCACCGTCACATCCGTTTACGGCGGCCGTGAGAAGTGGGAAGCAGAAACGCTCCGAAAAGAATTGCGGGCACTCGGGGTCGGCGTCGCCGGCGGACAACAGCATCTTAAGGGAAAAATCTTTCGCATCGGCCACATGGGATATTGTGATGAACTGGATATCTTGACCGTGCTGTCAGCTCTGGAGATCGCCCTCATCAAAACAGGCGTCCCGGTTGAGCTCGGCAGCGGTGTAAAAGCGGCACAAGAGGTGATGCTTCATGTATAAAGTTTTGATAACGGATCCGCTCAGCGAACAGGGAATTTATCAACTGCTGGAAGCAGAAGATGTGGAAGTGAAAAGAAAACCGGGTCTGACCGGTGAAGAACTGTTTTCTGCCATCGAAACCGCTGATGCCTTATTGGTGCGAAGCCAAACCAAAGTGACGGCAGAGCTGATCGAAAAAGCAAGCAGGTTGAAAGTGATCGCCCGTGCAGGGGTCGGTGTCGATAATATCGACGTTCCGGCTGCCACCAAAAAGGGGATTATCGTCGTCAATGCCCCCGACGGCAACACCATCTCCACAGCCGAACACACCTTTGCCATGCTGATTGCCTTGGCGCGCAATATCCCGCAGGCTTATCGCTCTGTGATCAGCGGAGAATGGAACCGGAAAAATTTTGTCGGCGTGGAACTGAACCAAAAAACGTTAAGCATCATCGGACTGGGCCGGATCGGCACAGAACTGGCCAAACGGGCCAAAGCGTTCCGCATGAATGTCGTCGCCTTCGATCCTTATCTGTCAGACGAGCGCGCCGCCAAAATCGGGGTAAAAAAAGCTACATTTGAAGAAGCGATTGCAGCGGGGGATTTCATTACGGTGCACACCCCTCTGACCAAGGAAACCCGGCATTTGATCAATAAAGAAACCTTCTCTCTGATGAAGGACGGCGTTCGCATCCTTAACTGTGCACGCGGAGGAATCATCGACGAAGAAGCGCTTTACGACGCCATTCAATCGGGGAAAGTGGCCGGAGCGGCGCTGGATGTATTTGAAAACGAACCACCGGGTGAGCACCCTCTCTTTTCCCTTCCGCAAGTGATTGCGACTCCCCACCTGGGAGCATCCACTCTGGAAGCACAAGAAAACGTGGCGGTAGACGTGTGCGAGGAAGTTTTGCATATCCTGCGCGGCGAACCGTTTAAAAATGCGGTGAATCTTCCTTCCATCCCGGCCGAACTGCAACAAAAGCTGGCGCCGTACCAGGAATTGGCCGAAAAACTCGGCAAATTTATTTCCCAAGTGGCCAGCGGGGCATTGACGAAAATTACGGTTACATATTCCGGAGAAGTGGCCGAATTGGAAGTGGCCCCCCTTACCCGTACCATTTTAAAAGGGGTTCTGTCACACCACTTAACCGATGTAAACTACGTCAATGCACCTCACCTGGCCAAACAGCGCGGCATTCAAGTCGTCGAGCAAAAAACGGCAAACACCCACGGCTTTACCCAATTGATCAAAGTGGAAGTAGTGACGGCAACGGATATTCGCAGCGTTGCGGGTACCCTGCTGAACGGCTTCGGGTCGCGAATCACCAAGATCGACGACTATCCGGTTGATGTGACACCGCAGGGTCACCTGGTCTTTGTCCAGCATCGTGATCAGCCCGGGGCAATCGGCCGTGTCGGCACACTCCTCGGCAGCCATGATATCAACATTGCCACCATGCAGGTGGGACGTCAGGCGATCGGCGGCCAGGCAATCATGGTCTTGCGAATTGATAAACCACTGCCCCAATCGCTGATTGCATCTCTTCAGGAATTAAAAGAAATTCAGTCTCTGATCGAAATTGATCTATAATATAAGTGTAAAAGCAGGGGAACCCCGTTCCTCTGCTTCTTCCTGTGCGGAAAGCTTCCGTCTTTCCCGCACAACCTGTATGAAAAATCGAAAGCGCACCAGCAGGAACGCGAGAAAACAGGGGGCATCACGCTCAACCTGCAAAGCACTTTCACAGATAAAAGGAGGGTATCCATTTGAGCAGTTTAAGTGGAAAAGTCGCAATTGTAACCGGAGCGAGCAAAGGGTTGGGCAGGGCGATTGCCACACGTCTGGCCCGAGGCGGAGCTCTGGTTGTCGCCGCTGCGCGCAGCAAGGAAAAACTGGAGCAACTTCAACAAGAAGAGTCGCAGAAAATCGTCTCCTTTCCATGTGACGTGACCCGGGCGACAGAGGTCAAAGCATTGATCGATTTTACCCGAGAACGCTTTGGACGCCTGGACATTTTGGTCAACAACGCCGGCATCGGCCGCTTCGGCAAAGTGGAAGATCTATCGGAAGACGATTGGGATCAAATGATGGCCGTCAATCTGAAGGGAGCCTTTCTGGCTTGTAAATATGCCATCCCCCATTTAAAGGAAACTGAAGGCCATATCGTTAATATTTCCAGTATTGCCGGAACGGAGAGCTTTGCGGGCGGGGCTGGATATTGCGCTTCCAAATTCGGGTTGATGGCCCTGTCCGATGCACTCACCTTGGAACTAAAGCCGCACCAGGTAAAGGTATCCACAGTATGTCCCGGATCCATCAAAACGGAGTTCGGCCGCCACAAAGATTATGCGCTTGAAGCCGAACAAGTGGCTGAAACGGTTTGGACGATCGTTTCCGCTCCAAAAGGGGTGATCATCAATCAGGTGAGAATGAGACCCCTTGTTCCACGCGAATACCAGAAATAAAAAAATGCCTGGCGCTATGCCAGGCTTACTTCTTCCTCCACCTTCACCCGCACCGGCAATTCCACCATGAAGACCGTTCCTACGCCCAATTGGCTTTTAACGGAAACATTCCCTCCATGAGCATTGACCAAATGCTTGACAATCGACAAGCCCAATCCAGTGCCGCCCGATTGTCCGCGGGTGCGTGCTTTATCCGCTTTGTAAAAACGTTCAAAGACAAACGGCAAATCTTCCTCGGGAATTCCGGAACCCGTATCCTCCACATCCAAATGGATCATCCCGTCCTGCTCATAGACATGGACACAGACAGATCCTTCCGGCGGGGTATGGCGGATCGCATTGTCAATCAGGTTCGTCAACACCTGTTCAATTTTATCCCCATCCCAATAGATGCAAGGCAAATTCTCTTCAATCTTCGCGGAGAGATGAACCTGTTTCTCCCTGGCAAGTGCCTGGAATTTGCGAATGATCCGCTGCACAAAATCATACAGGGAACGTTCGGTTGGCACGATTTGAATATGGCCGGCCTCCATGCGCGCCAAATCAAGCAATTCCCGCACCAGCCGTCCCATCCGCTGGGACTCCTCGTTAATCACCTGAGCGATCTCGCGGCGCTCTTCCGGTGTTTCCGCGATGTCATCCATCAGTGCTTCGCTGTAGCCCTGCAACATCGCCAGCGGTGTGCGGAGTTCGTGCGACACATTTGCAACAAAATCCTTGCGCATTTTCTCCAGCCGGCGCTCTTCCGTCACATCGCGCAGCACTGCGACCACTCCGCGCACCTGATCCCGGTAATAGAGAGGGGACATGACCACGACCCATGTTCTCCCCTGCTCGGTTATATCCCCTGTATGCTCTTTGTTGTCTTCGATCACCTTGTCAAAAAACACTTGCATGGGAGGAGGAAGTGTGTTCTCTTTAATCTGTCCCTTCCACGTGGACAGAAAACGTCCGGCAACCGGGTTGCTCAAAATAATTTTTCCATAACGGTTAATGGTCAAGACACCGTCCGTCATGCTGCGGAGAATACTGAACAATTGCTCTTTTTCCTGGGACAGCTGATGAATCGAATCTTCCAGTTGCGATGCCATGCAATTAAATGTCAAGGCCAGTTCCGCCACTTCATCCCGTTCGTGATACCGCACCGGCACCCTGATGAAGAATTCCCCGCGAGCCATTTTTTCCGCCGCTTTTTTAATCTGGATCAGCGGCTGGGAAATGCGCGTGGACAAGAAGAATGCAAAAACAGTGGTCAGGGCGATGCCGATCAGAGCCGAGTAAAAAATCCAGCGTTTGATATCCGTTTCGCTCAATTGCTCCTGCGTTTGATACAGGACAATCGCACCCGTCGTTTTGCCATCCTTGATATAGGGAACAGCGACCAGCAGGATATCATTTTTAAACAGACTGAAGTCCGTCGGATCTTTCTCTAGCGTGATTTTTCCCCTTTTGAAAACACGCTCGCCGTGAAGCACTTTTTGAATGTCCTCTTTTTTCAAAACCTCTTGCCATGGAACATCCGGCACCTTTGGCGAAACGCCAACCGGACTCACCGCTCCGCTCGGGTCCAGCAATACGATATATGTATGGAACAGTTCGGACACTTTTAAAACGTTATTCAAATACTGGGTATGGTCAGGAACCGTTTTTGTCAGATTGGACTGAATTTCCGTCGCCAGGTTTTCCAGGCTCTTTAACTGATCCTTCCCATACGTATTTTCCACCTGCTCGCTCAAAAACAAACTGAGAAGCACCAATACCATGGATACCAACACGATGATGGTCAGCCAAAGCTTTCCCACAACACTTCGTAAAATCACTCTTTTGGCACCTCTAACTTATACCCGACTCCCCAGACTGTTGTGATCATTTTCGCAGCCTTGGCGGAAGCCCGGTTGAGTTTTTCGCGCAGACGTTTCACATGGGTATCAACTGTGCGCAAATCGCCGAAAAACTCATAATGCCACACATCACGAAGAAGTTGTTCCCTGGTGAATACTTTATCCGGCGATTTGGCCAGATAGTACAGCAGCTCATATTCTTTGGGCGTCAATTGGATTTTCCGGCCGCCTGCTTTTACTTCATGGGCATCGTGGTCAATCGTGAGTTCAGGGAAAACAATCACATTATGGGTTTCCGTATCCGTCGTCAAAAACGCCGTAGCCGACGTCCGGCGCAACACCGCCTTGACCCGGTGCACCAATTCGCGCGGGCTGAACGGTTTCACCACATAATCATCGGTCCCTGCCTCAAACCCCTCGACCCGGTTGGTCTCCTCCCCTCTCGCCGTCAACATGATGATCGGGGTGGCTTTCTTCTTCCGAATTTCCGCACAAACCTCCAATCCATCCATCCCCGGAAGCATCAAATCGAGCAGAATGAGATCATAGTTGTTCTCAAAAGCCAGTTCCAGCGCCTTTTCCCCATTTTCCGCCTCTTCGATGTGGTATCCTTCCCTCTCCAGATACATTCTTAGCAGGCGGCGGATGCGATCTTCATCATCCACCACCAGAATGTGATATTGCTTTTCCATATTCCTTGTTCACCTCTGCTGTCACCAAAAATTTACGCATAAGAATGTAATCCCGAGATGACCAAATTAATTGCGATCAGGTTGATCATGATAATCACAAAACCGCCTACTGCAAGCCAGGCGGATTTCAGCCCGTGCCATCCTCTGGAGAGCCGCAAGTGCAGGTAGGCGCTGTAGAACAGCCATGTAATCAGAGCCCATACTTCTTTCGGATCCCAACTCCAAAAATGGCCCCAGGCCTCCTGTGCCCAGATCATGGCGAAAATGAGCGCTCCCAATGTAAAGATGGGAAACCCGATCGCAATTGAACGATAACTGATTTCGTCGACCAAATCGAGATTCAGGTTTTTTACAAGCGGATGCAGGATTTCCCGCAAGCTTTTACGCGCAAACAGGCGAATGAGCGCGTACAAAATCAAACCGCTGAGCACAGACCAAATCACGGAATTAAACTTACTCGCTGCCTTGTTTCCTTTCATCCAGACCGGCGCTTCAAACAAAGGTTTTTTCAGGCCCAGGAAAGAATCCATGTTCATCACTTTCCCGTCGTGCGGACCGACCAAAGGCGGTAACGTATATTCTTCCACCGTCGGCTGTCCGTCGACAATGTGACTCAGTTTGGCATCATAATGAACAGCAGCGAAAGCAAAGCTGGTCACACTAAACGAGACAAACATGAGCACAACGGTTAATGTGATTTCGAGCCAAAGCGCATTGGCCCCTTTTCTATTAAAACCTACTTTATTAATCAAGTAAATCAGTCCGGCCACAAAACCGACACCAAATGCCCCTTGCCCCAAGGCAGCTGTAGTAACGTGGATATAGAGCCAATAACTTTGGAGCGCGGGAATGAGAGGCTGTACATCGCGCGGATAAACGGAAGCATATGCGAGCAAAATCACCGCCAGCGGCATGACAAATGCTCCCAGCACTGCAGAGCGGTAGATAAAATACAAAATGACAAAGGCGATAACTATGGTGTAACATAAAAAGGCCGTAAATTCAAACATGTTGCTGGTGGGAAAATGCCCGCCGATAATGATACGGGTAATGATGAACAGCGTTTGAAAAATCACGCCGACGATCGCCATTCCGACGGCCAGATTGCTAAAGCGGCGCAACTTTTTTTCATTTTGTTGATCTTTATCCTTAGCTATTCCCATGACAAACGTAACAGATGAAAGAAGATAAAGAAAAAATGTGCAAAGCAGGAGATATTCCATCAGCTTTTCCATGTGCCGCTTCCCCCTATTTCTTCACAGGCTGCAAGCTAAACTCCGAAAGTGACTCGATTTGCTTCAGTTCCCGAAACAGGCTGTACCAGTTTTTGTTGGTATGGGCGCCAACATACAGGATTCCGTCCTTCCAGCGAATCCAGACGCGGCGGTGTTGCCAGTAAAATCCCATCACCAACCCGATCATGGTAAAAAATCCGCCAACAAACAGGAATGGAAGGCACTTGTCCACACGGACCAACAGGCCGCTTTGGTTAACCATATTAAGTCCTGCCAGGTCTATCGCATATTTGTTTTGTTTGGTAAGGCTGTCCAGATTTTCCCCGGCGATCACCCATGATTTCTCTCCCTCTTGTTGCCCTTTCTCCTTCACTTCAAAAATAAAGGCAGGGCGGTTTGGATCCTGGGATTTCGTGATCGGCCGGTTATCCTTCATGGCGAAGTCAGGATAATATTCCAGCGCCCTTACATCCAGATTGCCGACATGGTAGACATGGTTGGGATCGAGATTGTATAAATCGACCGTAAACGTGCCCATCTGTTTCCCTGTTTTTTTCTCCGTCACCTTCAGCTTGATCGAGTCGAGAAGCCCCATCTGGAAATCAGCCTGATACAGCATCAGATCGTCGTACTTCAACGGATGGTTTACCAGAATCGGCGATTTTTTAACGGGAATCAATTTCCCGTTTTTTTCATTCTTCTTATAAAGGACGGCATCCGTTTCATATTTTTTTACAATCGGCCCCTCATTCTCTGACTGGGTACCATTGTAAAACTGAATGGAAAAACGCTCATTCTTTACATAGTAGGGAGTTTCGGGGACTCGTTTAATCTCGCCCTCACGCACCCACATGGTTTCATCGAGGTACCATCCCGGTATGTATCTCAGCAAAATCCCCAATAAAAAAAGGATTAACCCAATATGATTGATGTAGGGACCCCAACGGCTGATTCTGCCTTTTTCCGCCAGCAGGGAATCGCCATCCCGATGGACGCGATAAAATTTTTTCTCCAGAGCAGCACTGATTTGTTGCAATTTCTCCTCTTTTTCTTCAGCCGGAACGTTTTTTTGGTCCCTGATGCGCTGTTTGGAAATAAATTCGGTACTTTTTACCGTTTGTTGGTTGTTAAGCGCTTTAAAAAGAGGAACAACCCGGTCCAGGCTGCAGACGACAAGGGATATTCCGATCATTGCCACAAGAAGGAAAAACCACCATGTTTCATACACATGGGAAAAACCCGTTACATAAAACAGCTTGCCGGTAAATCCGTAATGCTGTTCATAATATCCCAACCTGTCTGTCTCCGGAATCAGATTTTCCTGCGGATAGATGGAACCGATTCCTGCCGTCACCAACGTGATCAAAATAAGAATCACCGCTACTTTTACGGAGGAGAAAAAATTCCAGACCATATCGAAAGGCGAAGCAGGGAGCGTCTGAGAACGGCGCGCTTTGCCTTCATAGCGCATCTCTTTGGCAATGGTCTGTTTCTCTTTTAACTCCTCATCCAGCGGTTTCCCGCAGTACTCACAGAGAATGGTACCAACGGGGTTATTGTGTCCACATTCACATTTGCTGTTCTCGATCATCTTTTATTTCTCCTCCCGGAACCCGTGAGCGCAATAACGGTTGTGGTTCTATCCCCCCATTCTTCATTATAACGCTGCCTCTTATTCTCTCAGGCCGTCAATTTGAAGATTGTTTGAAATATCGTCTCATATTTGTAACATTTTCTTCAAACGCTGAATCTCTGACGGCTTTAATTCCCGGTATTCTCCCCTTTTAAGGCCGTTGATCCCCAAAAATCCAATGCGCGTGCGAATCAGTTTTTCCACCGGGTGTCCGATGGCCGCGCACATCCGGCGCACCTGGCGATTTCGGCCTTCATGGATCACCAGCTCCAGCCTGGAACTTTTCTCATCCGATTCCAGCAAACGAACCTTGGCAGGTGCCGTCAACCCATCTTCCAATTCCACCCCATGGCGCAAAAACTCGAGTTTGGAGTGACTCGGCTTCCCCTGAACGGTGGCAATATACACCTTTTCCACTTCATACCGGGGATGAAGCAAGTGATTGGCGAGAGTTCCGTCATTTGTGACCAAAAGCAATCCTTCTGTATCGTAGTCCAATCGGCCCACGGGATAAACCCGCTCCTTGATGTCCCGGAAAAAATCGGCAATCGTTTTCCTGCCCTGCGGATCATACATACTTGTAATCACCCGCAGCGGTTTGTAAAAAAGAAATGTCCTTTTTTGTTCCCTTCTGAGCGGCCGGCCGTCCACTTCGATTTGATCAGTTTCCGGGTCGACTTTCATCCCGAGTTCTTTCACAATCCGGCCGTTCACTTTCACCCGCCCCGCTGTGATCAGTTCTTCACAGCGACGCCTTGATGCCACGCCGGCATGGGCCATCACTTTTTGCAATCGTTCCATGCATCCAGTCACCTCTATGACATCTTAACCGTTTACCCATGTTTTCACAAGTTTTTCACATCATTCTCTGTTGCAAAGGCAAAAAAAAACGGCGGCATGGCCACCGAAGAAAAGCGGGAAAACGAATCGGTCAATGGGCGAAAACGATGGTGCAGATGATCCAGGAAGCCAAGAACCCGGCCAGGTCAGCCCACAGTCCCACTTTTAACGCATACAGCGTACGCTTAATGCCAACCGCTCCAAAATACACTGTCAGCACATAGAGGGTGGTATCCGTACTGCCCTGAATCGTCGAAGCCAGTTTTCCGAGAAAGGAATCAGGCCCGTAGATTCGCAAAATACTTTCGACAAAGGCAAGCGAACCGGTTCCGGAAATGGGGCGCAAAATGCCAATCGGCACCACTTCATGCGGAATGTGAAAGAAATCCAATAGAGGAGTGAGGAATTGCAAATAAAATTGCAACGCCCCCGTATCGCGAAAAACAGCCACAGCCACCATCATCCCCACCAGATGCGGGATAATGGAAATGGCTGTTGGAAATCCTTCCTTCGCCCCCTCGATGAAACTTTCATAAATGGGAACTTTGCGAAAAATGGCATACAGGGGGACAAAGACCAGAATTGCCGGCAACATCATTTTGGAAATAAAATTGATAAGATCCAGAAGCATGTTTGTCCCCCCCTCAAACCCTCATTGGTTGAATGTGCCGAAAAAATATGAACGTTTATTTCTTTAAATTTCCGTATTGATCAAAAGTGCGGCTACGATAATATCGATCCAGCAGAATGGCAATGGTGGTGGCAATGATGGTGGCCAATAACGTGGGCCCGATGATCTCTGTCGGATTAGCCGACCCGTATTTAAGCCGGATGCCGATCACCGTAGTCGGAATTAAGGTAAGTCCCGATGTATTCAGAGCGAGCAGCGTGCACATGGCCGGCGTTGCAGTCTTGGAATCAGGGTTCAACTTTTGCAGCTCCTCCATCGCTTTCAATCCCATCGGCGTCGCCGCGTTCCCAAGGCCGAACAAATTGGCGCTCATGTTGGACAAGATGTACCCCATTGCCGGATGGTTATGAGGAACGCCGGGAAACAAAAACGATGCCACCGGCTTTAACAGCTTGGCCAACTTCTCCAGCAGCCCGGCATCCTGGGCGATTCGCATCATGCCCATCCAGAAGACAAGGATACTGATCAAACCGATACAAACGGCCACCGCTTCTTCCGCCCCCTTTAATGCGGCAGTCGTAACCAGATTGAGTTTTCCTTGAACCGCAGCCGCAACCGCCCCGCTCAAAATCATGAAAAACCAGATATAATTGATCATCGGTCAAATCCACCTCTGAAAAAACACATATCCCATCATTTCCTTCCAGCGATTCCAGACTGACGGCTCGTTCGTATACTGAACAACTAACGGAGCCGAACCAATCAGCTGATCATCGAGGAATATACGGGCAGTTCCCACCTGCATCCGATTTTGCTCCACCAGATGGAGCGGATACGTGATCACAGGTTCCACGGTAATCTTTTTCCGTTCATCCACGGTAAGCGGATATCGGTATGTAATTTCCGAGACGACGCGAAATTTCTGATCATCTTCTGTCATATATTCCTTCCGGAGCAAATCCTGTCCCTTGACAAGCACAGGCAGCAAATCGTAATGGTTAAAGCCGTATTCCAGCATGTTCATTGAATCTTTCCAATCATCCCCGTCATTCAGGGTGACGGTGATCAACTGATGTCCGTCCTTCGTTGCCGATGAAACGAGTGTCCTGCGCGCTTTCTTGGTATAACCGGTTTTCACTCCATCAGCCCATTTGTAAAAGCGGAGCATTTTGTTTTTGTTATAAAACTTGCGATGCCATTTTTCACCCGGCCAGGGAACCGTTTTGACCTCTGTCTTCACAATCTCCTGAAAAATGGGGTTTTTCAAAGCATAAGCGGTTAAAATTGCCAAGTCCCAGGCGGATGAGTAATGTCCCGGCATATCCAAACCGTGCGGATTGACGAAATGAGTGTGTACCATCCCCAAATAAGCAGCTTTCTCATTCATCATATAAACAAACCCTTCAAGAGAACCGCCAATATGTTCGGCGATTGCTACAGCGGCATCATTGCCCGATCGCAGCATGAGACCGTAAAGCAGGGTGCTTAATGGGATTTTTTCCCCCTGTTTCAGATAGATGGATGAGCCTTCCACTCCCGCCGCATTGGGGCCGACGGTCACGAGTTCATTCATTTTCCCGTTCTCGATGGCAATAATCGCTGTCATGATTTTGGTCAGACTGGCGATCAGCATCTCTTTATCCGCATTTTTTTGATAAAGAATCCTCCCTGAAGTGGCATCGTACAATATCGCTGCCTGGGCACCGGGGGCTAAATCCTGTTCAGCCCATGCTTGCTTGATCCCGGGTGATCCGTTTAAAAGCAACATAAAGAGGAGTATTCCGCATCCGACCCGTTTCAGCAACATGACTCACCCCGCTTTCAGTCTGGGTTTGTACCCATATATATGAAAAGGGGGACAAGAATATACAAATAAAAAACGACACTGCCTGAAAAGACTGTGTCGTTCTTCCAATCCTATTGCATCGGGGAATACCCGTTTTCTTGCCCCTGGTTCTTCTTGCGCCCGAGATTTTTAATCTGTTCAAACACGGATGGAGCCAAATCGATAATCCGGTCATATAAATGGGTGGTACCGTCCATGTTGAGCAGGCGGACTCCTTTTTCACCAACGACGATAAAAGCGACCGGAGTAATGGAAACGCCTCCACCGCTGCCGCCTCCAAAGGGGAATTTGACGCCGGCGTCATCCTCATTTTGGCCTTTTCCCTGTCCGCCTCCGTGCCCCCGGCCATCCCGGTCTTCTTCGACTCCTTTAAACTCGCTGCCTCCGGCGGCAAAACCAAAGCCCACTTTTGAAACGGGAATGATCACATGGCCGTCCTGCGTCTCCACCGGATCGCCGATAATCGTATTCACATCAACCATTTCCCGGATGTTTTCCATCGCTGTCTGCATTAAGCTTTGAATTGGATGTTCTGCCATGTTGTCCGTTCCCTCCCTGTCCGCATATGGAGTAATAAACGTTTGGCACCAAGGATAGCATGCCCAACCCGGAATCGGATTATACTGTGAAAATAGGTTTCCAAGACCTCACGATTAAATTCGGGGTGAATCGTTAACTGCGGGGCTTCCCTCCAACGGGTATACTGGCTGAAAAAACCGATCAACGTGGTTTTGATTCCCCATGCGACCCCCGTTAAAATGCCCGATTCCGCTGCATCACCCGTGCCGATTTTCGTCACCCATGTCAGCTTTTCAAAGGTGACTTTGCTTAAAAACCAGCGGATCGTTTTATGAAACTGGTCAAAACGCTCGACAAATTCGTGATAGTAAAAACGAAACTGTTGAAACGTCCGCCTGTTCAGCTTCACTTTTCCTTTTTCCTTCGCCATTTTGGCCGCGGTCGTCTGCCCTTTGACCGTTCCTTCCACCTGCATCCCTTCATCCATGCCTGTCCATTTCACTTCCGGAAGATTCACGCGGAAACGCACCAATCCCCCCAAGGCAGAAATCTTTATTTCACCTCTGTCATTTTTGTTTTCGCGCTTATATAAAATTTCGATTCGTACGCTGGTAAACCAGATAAGAACAACAAGAAGAACCAGAATTCCTGCCATGATGAGAAACAGAACCAACCCCATCACCTACCATATTCCGTATTTTTGGCAAGATGACCGGGATCTATACAAGAAATTTTAATCTTCTGCGGAATAGCGGCGAATGATCGTCAAAATCTCATCCGGATTCTCCGCATGAATGATTTTATCCACGTTTTCCTCTTCACGGAGCAGGCTGGCAAGCTCCGCCAAAGCTTTGAGATGGAGTTGGTTATCTTCAGCAGCCAGCACGATAACCAGATGAACCTCTTTCCCCATGCCAAAGAAAACGCTCTCTTTCAGACGCAACAAACTCATCGACAGTCGGTTCACACCCGCTTCCGGTCTCGCATGGGCAATTGCCACATGAGGAGTAAGTACAACATAAGGCCCCAGTTTTTCTATGATTTCAATCATCGCCGACACATATTCTTCGCGGATCAAACCTAGCTTCAGAAGCGGTTCCGCTGCCGATTTTATGGCTTCCTTCCAATTGCTCACAAAATCTTTCAATACAATCGTCTCTCGGGTGATCAAATGATGTAACAAGCGACGTTCTCCTCCTTAAAAAAGAACCCCCGGAAAACCCGGATGAACAAAAATTTCATATCTGCGCCCATCGTTTGCACCAAAAAACGGGCAACAACCAAAGGCTCTGTTTGACCTGATTCTCTTTTTTTGCCTTCAATCCTTCCCCATTTTCAATTAAAAAAGAAAACGGTTGCACGAAACCGAAAACCGAGCAAACCCCGGAAAGGAAGCGGGGTTCCCTGACTGGTTATCAGGAACTCAAAGAGGAAGAAGATGCCCTGCCAGCTATGCATTTTACAGAAAAAAGGGGCCGATGATGGCCCGCTAAAACAACTTTTTTAAATTTCGACCGAAGTCGGCTCTTCATCCCATTCATCCGGCCCGGCGGTCTCTTGGTCGACTTCCATTCCCAGACGCGCAAACAAATCGCGGCGGTCTTGTTCCCATTCCTGCCAATCGAAAATGGAATCGGCCGGCGGCAATTCATCGAGGCGATTAAGCCCGAAGTATTCCAGGAATTCTTTTGTAGTGCCATACAGGATGGGACGTCCCGCCCCTTCCGCCCTGCCGACATCTTTGATCAGCCCTTTGCGCTGCAACACCTGGATGACACGTTCGCTCTTGACGCCGCGAATTTCCTCAATCTCCATTCTCGTCAGCGGCTGACGGTAGGCCACAATCGCCAATGTTTCCAGAGCAGCCCGGGATAAACCGCTGCGGCTGGGCGCTTGAGCCAATTTCTCAAAGTACGGAGCGTGTTCGGGAAGCGTAGTCATCTGGTAGACTTGAGCCACTTTGACAATCTGGATGCCCCGTCCCGCTTCTTTCAGGTCAACACGCAGTTCATGAATCAGAAGTTCCGCCTCATGTTTAGACAATCCCGTTGCTTCGGACAGTTCTTTCAGGCTCAGTCCCTCGTCTCCTGCCGCAAAGAGCAAGCCTTCGATCACTGGTTTCATTTCCGGCTTCATCCTAGCTCACCCCGATCTCCAGTGGTTCTATCAATATTTCACCGAACAAGGTTTGTTGCCTGCAAACGATTTTCTTCAATTTCATCAGCTCAAGCAAAGCCAGAAACGTCGTTATCACCCGTTCTTTGCTGACCGTTCCCCAATGCAGAAGGTGGGTGAAAAACAGTTGCCCTTTTTGCAGCAATTCCTGATGAATCTCCTCCATTCGCTCGCTGACGGAAATCTCCTCCCGCGCGACTTTGGCCATCGGCTCCTGTGGCTGCCTGTTTTTCAGCGCCTCGACAAACGCTTGCAACAGATCATCGGGAGTCAGTCCTTCGACCGGGTTCACTTCAGGCGTATAGGGGGTGAGATCGAGCGGAGGTCGTGAAAATACTTTGCTCCGCTCCGCTTCCTTCTGCCTGAGCACTTCCCCCAAACGCTTGTAGCGCTTATATTCCAGCAGTCTTTCCACAAGCTCTGTCCGGGGATCGTCAAACCAATCCTCTTCTTCCGTCATCGAAAAATCTTCTTCGATCAGCTCCTGTTTGGGTAAAAGCATTTTGCTCTTGATGGCCAAAAGTGTGGCGGCCATCACCAAAAATTCGCTCGCTACTTCCAGCTCCCGCTCCTGGGCAGCCGTAATCACCTGCACATACTGATCCGTGATTCGTGCGATCGGAATCTGATAAATATCGACTTCCGCTTTTTCAATCAAGTGCAGCAGAAGGTCAAGCGGCCCTTCAAACATATCGAGTTTGATTTTTACATCCACCGCTCAATCCCGTCTTTCTTATCGGTTTAACTGATGCAGCAAATTTGCCATTTCGATTGCGCTTACTGCCGCTTCCCAGCCTTTGTTGCCCGCTTTTGTTCCTGCGCGCTCAATTGCCTGTTCGATGTTTTCCGTGGTTACAACCCCAAAAATGACAGGCAAATGGTGACGCAGGCTTGCCGCTGCCACCCCTTTGGAAACTTCGTTGCAAACATAATCGTAATGGCTGGTCGCCCCGCGAATGACGCAGCCCAAAGTGATGACGGCGTCATATTTCTTCGATGCGGCCATTCGATCGGCTGCCAACGGAATTTCAAAAGCCCCTGGAACCCAGGCGACATCGATGTTCCGCTCTTCTGCTCCATGGCGTTTTAAGGCATCCAATGCGCCTTCCAGCAGTTTCCCGGTAATAAATTCGTTGAATCGGCTCACCACAATCGCAAATCGTTTTCCTTCTGCAACCAGATTTCCTTCAAAAATGTTTGCCATAACAGTATCCTCCCACTTTACAGGTGCAACAGATGCCCCAGCTTTGTTTTTTTGGTTTCCATATATTTGCGGTTCACTTTGTTTGGCGGCAGTTCAATCGGGACAACCTCTACCACTTCGAGTCCATACCCTTTAAGTCCTGTAATCTTGCGCGGATTATTGGTCATCAGTCGTATTTTGCGAACCCCAAGATCACGCAGGATTTGAGCCCCGATTCCATATTCCCTGAGGTCATCGCGAAATCCGAGGCGCAAATTGGCTTCAACAGTATCCAGACCTTCTTCCTGCAATTTATACGCTCGCAGTTTGTTTAACAGGCCGATGCCGCGCCCTTCCTGCCGCATATATAAAAGAATGCCCGATCCCTCTTCTTCGATCTTCTGCAGAGCCGCGTGCAACTGGGGACCGCAGTCGCAGCGCATTGATCCGAAGACATCGCCCGTCAGACACTCCGAGTGAACGCGGACCAAAACCGGCCGGTCCGGATCGATCTCGCCTTTGACCAGGGCGACGTGCTCTTTGTAATCCACATCATTGGAATAGCCCACCATCGTGAATTCGCCGAATTCCGTCGGCATGCGAACCGACACTTCGCGATGGATCAATGTTTCTTTCTGACGTCTGTACTGAATCAGATCCTGAATCGTGATCAACTTCAGGTCAAACGTGCGCGCCAGCTCGATTAAATCGGGGACGCGGGCCATCGTGCCGTCCTCCTTGATCACTTCACAGATGACTCCGGCCGGATAAGCTCCGCAAAGCCGGGCCAAATCGACAGCGGCTTCCGTATGCCCCGCTCTTCTCAGCACGCCGCCTTCTCTGGCAATCAACGGAAAGATATGACCAGGACGGCGGAAATCATTCGGCCCTTTTTTCTCATCGATGAGTTGTCCAATGGTATCGGCCCGTTCAAATGCGGAAATACCCGTAGAGGTATTCATGGCGTCCACCGAAACCGTAAAGGCCGTACCGTGCCGGTCGGTATTGTGGCTTACCATCATCGGCAAGTCCAGTTCTTTCGCTCTTTTCTCTTCAAGTGGAACACAAACCAGTCCCCGCCCATGAGTGATCATGAAGTTAATCACTTCGGGCGTTGCTTTTTCCGCGAGTGCCACCAGGTCCCCTTCATTTTCCCGGTCCTCGTCATCGACAACAATAATGATTTTTCCTTGTTTCAAATCCGCAAGCGCTTCTTCAATCGTATGAAATGACATGTACTCTCCCCCCTTAACCGATAAACCCTGTCTCTTGTAATTTCTCCACACTCAAAGAAGTTGACGGGGAACCGGATCGTTTGTTCAGATGGTTAACAATGTACTTGCCGATCATATCCACTTCCACATTCACCTTGGTTCCAGGGTGGGCCTCACTCAGCATCGTCTCCTGAATCGTGTGGGGAATCACGGAAACGGTAAAGAAATCATCTCCCGTTTCAACGATGGTCAAACTGATGCCGTTCATGGCAACCGATCCCTTTTCAACCATATATTCCGTCAGATGCGGATCGACTTGAATGCGAAACAGAACCGCATTTTCATACGGTGTCCGGGCGACAATCGTCCCGACTCCGTCGACATGCCCCTGCACAAAATGGCCTCCCATGCGCTGTCCGGCGGCAACCGCCCGCTCCAGATTAACGGGAGATGAAAGGGTTAATTCATGCAGATTGGTCCGTTTCACGGTCTCCGGCATCACATCGGCGGTAAAATAATCCGCCCCCAACTCCGTAACCGTCAGACAAACGCCGTTTACGGCAATACTGTCTCCCAGTTTCGTCCCTTCCAACACTTTTTGACAAGTGATGGCGATCGTCATCGTGAGGGGCGTTTTCTTTATGTTTCGCACCCGGCCCACTTCTTCAACGATTCCAGTAAACATGTCACCCATCCTTTCCTGTCTCTTGGTCTACATATCCCATGATGAGAAAATCCTCGCCGATCCGTTCAATATCGAGGTCGCGCAACCGGACGGCATCGGCCATCCGCTGCGGATTGGATCCGGCGATGGCGGAACGGCTGTCTTTTCCCCCGAGCAACTTGGGAGCCAGAAAAGTAATCACTTTCTGCACATGTCCCCCGGAAAGAAAGGAGGCATTGATTTCACCCCCGCCCTCCACAAGCAAGGACAAGATTCCCTGTTCACCGAGAAAGGCCAGCATGGCATCCAAATCCACACGCGGACCGCGACCTGCCGTGATCACACGCACCCCCTTCTCGCTCAGACGCTTTTCAGCCTTGGGATCTTTGCGCTCGGTGGTAAAAATCCAGGTCGGTGCCTCGGCCACATCCGTCACCAGCGCATCGGGCGGAGTGCGAAGCGTGCTGTCCACAATGACACGCAAAGGATGATTGGCCGCTTCGCCACCCAGCCTTACAGTCAACCGGGGATTATCCGCCAGCACGGTTCCGCTCCCGACAAGAATGGCATCATACCTGCGGCGCAAATCGTGAACACGGGCTCGTGCTTTTTCTCCCGTGACCCATCGGCTGTCCCCGTTTTCGGTGGCAATCTTTCCATCCAGGGTGGTTGCCATTTTCAAGGCAACAAAAGGTTTGCCCGTGCGCCGATGGTGAAAATAAGCTTCATTCATGCGCAGGCACTCCTGTTCGAGAACGCCTGAAACCACCTCGATCCCGGCTTCGCGCAACCGGGCGATTCCTTGGCCTGAAACCCTGGGATCAGGATCAAGCGATCCGATCACAACCTTGCTGATCCCGTACTCAATTATTTTTTCCGTACATGGCGGGGTTCTCCCGAAATGGTTGCAGGGCTCCAGCGTAACATACAAAGTAGCCCCTTTCGCTTCCTCCCCTGCCATGTTCAGGGCGTGCACCTCGGCATGTGGCGTCCCGGCCCGCAAATGGGTCCCGACACCAACCATCCGGCCATTTTTTACCGCCACAGCTCCCACCATTGGATTTGGAGAGGTCTGCCCTTCCGCCGATCTTGCCAGATTGACGGCCAACTTCATCCAATGCTCATGTGTTTCCATGGGTCTCTCCTTACCTTGAGAAAATAAAAAACCTCGAATTCGCTTGAAATTCGAGGCAGAAATCGGAAGAAGCAGGCGGTGTACCGTTCAATATCAAGGCATGCAGAAATAAACCTTTAACCTCCGCTTTTAAAAAACAGCGATCAAAGGGTACACCAGTCCCATTCATCCTTCTCCCATCCAGACTATACTGTCGGCTTCGGAGTTTCACCGAATCCACCGCAAAAGCGGGTCACGGGCTGAGATCGCAACGAATCGCCATCATCACCGCCGGTCGGGAATTTCACCCTGCCCCGAAGGATGCAAGATACAATCATTCAATTGTTCACCTTCTATGAATGAGTATAGCCCAACAAGAAAAAAATGTCGAGCGCGTGTTCATGTTGCCATTAAAAAACGGGAAGGAATCATCCTTCCCGTCTATTATTCCATTCCATCTTTAATGGGTGATCCCCTCTTCAGGAATCAATACCGGCCGCTTTTTTCCCCAAGGGGTGCCAACTTGCATGCAGAGATAGGAGAGAACGCAGAAAAAGACCGAAATAATCGTGCTGTGAACCATTTCCGGCACCAGCTTCCCTCCTGTCAAAATGATGATGACACCACTCACCGCCTGCAAGGTAATCAAAATCAGCGCCATGATGCTTGCACGAACCAGGTCTGTTCGCGCCCGATAACTCCGCAGGACCAAGATCATGAACAGGAGAACGAGAATCCAGAGGGAAAACGCCCCAAATCGGTGCAACATCTGAATCCCCGCAAGTGAACTGAGATTGGGAAGATAAAGGCCACCGCAAAACGGGAATGAATACCCACAAGCCATGGTCGCATCGGTATGCCGAACCAATGCCCCGGTATAAACAATGACATACGTATAAGCGGAAAGTGCCCAAACGGCCGTTTTCATCCGCTGTGAAACCGGGAAGACTTTCTTCCCGACTGTTCCCTGCCTGTTCTGGAAGAAGTGGACGGTCAACAGAACCACACTGGCAAAAGTAATGAGAGAAAAACCGAAATGGAGCGCCAGCGCGAAGTTTTTGGAAAAGGTTTCCTCAAACACAACTGTCAACGCTCCCAAGGCACCTTGCAAAACGACAAAAAACAGGCTCATCCCGCTTAAGATTTTCGCCCGCTGATCCTTTTTAAACCGGAACCAGATCCACACCGTCAGCAGCAGGATAAAAAACCCATCAATTCCCGAAATAATCCGGTGACTATATTCAATCACAGTATCGACCGGCATCGACTGCGGGATGAGTTGTCCATGGCAAAAAGGCCAGGAACCGCCGCACCCCCGGCCCGATTCAGTCGCGCTCACGATCGCTCCCATCAATACCATCAAATATGCGCCCATTGACGTGAAAACCGCCAAAATGCGCAGCAAACGTTGTTCGTTCAAGATAACTCCCCCCTAATCAAGAGGCGATTCGCCTCTACCATCTTACCACAGTCTGAACCTGGTCGTTTAATTTTCAGGAAACAGGCACAAACTTCTCACAAATGGGGAGGATGATGCCTCAATGCCCTGGGAGGGATACCACGGAAAAAGCTGCTTCGCGTTCCATTGCCGCAGCATCATCGAACTTCCCTTCAACTCCTGATCATTTCAAGCTCCGCTGCCGGAGCGTTTTTTAAAAGACGCTTCGGAATCACATCATGGGAGATCAGATCTTCATACGTTTCCCTCTTCACAACCAATTCCGCCTGCCCGTTTTGCACAAACACGACAGCCGGCCGTGGGAAACGGTTATAGTTGCTCGACATGGAGTAGTTATAGGCACCCGTACAGGGAACCGCCAGCAAATCGCCTTGTCTCACCGCAGGAAGAGGCAGATCCCAAATCAACATATCTCCGCTTTCACAGCATTTTCCGGCAATCGAGACCACTTCTTCCGCCTCTTCTAGCGCCCGGTTGGCCAAAAACGCCTCATACTTCGCCTGATATAAAGCCGGACGAGGGTTGTCCGTCATCCCCCCGTCGACAGCCACGTATTTGCGCACCCCGGGAACTTCTTTCACCGTGCCCAGCGTATACAGCGTCGTTCCCGCCGTTCCTACAATCGCCCTGCCCGGTTCAATCCAGATCTCCGGCAGGAAGGGGAGACCGGCAAATTGCTTTTTCATCGCGTCCGCAATTATGTTTACATACCGTTCGACCGGTTGGGGATGGTCATTCTCATCATAGCGGATGCCAAACCCGCCGCCCATATTGAGCACTTTCGTTTCAAAGCCAAACTGTCCGTAGCTGTCCTTGCACAACCCGGCCATCTTTTCGGCTGCCAGTTCAAATGCTTCCGTCTCAAAGATTTGTGAACCGATATGGCAATGAAACCCTTCCAGACAGAGATGTCCAGCCTCTTCCGCCATCCGAACACCTTGGAGGGCCTGGCCGCTTTCCAGATCGAATCCGAACTTGGAATCGGCCTGACCCGTTTGGATATACGCATGTGTATGCGCCTCCACTCCCGGGCTCACCCGGAGAATGACGCGGGCCACTTTGCCCTTGTGCGCGGCAATGGCCTCCAGCATCTCCAATTCAGTGAAATTGTCTGCCACAAAGAGTCGAATCCCGGCGTCCAGCGCCAGTTCGATCTCTGCCGGGGATTTATTGTTTCCATGGAAATAGATTCTCTCTGCCGGCATTCCGGCCCGCAGTGCGGTAAACAATTCTCCTCCCGAGACGACGTCGAGCAGCAATCCCTCTTCATCGACCAGCCGGCACATGGCAAGTGTGTTGAAAGCTTTGCTCGCATATGCGACCCGAAAGGGAATCATCGTCTCTTTTGCCGCTTTGACGAAATTACGCATCCGGCTGCGAATCCAGGCCTCGTCCATCACGTAAAGCGGCGTGCCAAACCGTTTGGCCAGTTCCACCGCATCGCAGCCGCCGATTTCCAAATGCCCAGCTTCATTGATTCTGCTTGTTCCGTGCAGGTACATGCTACCGACTCCTTAATTTATGTTTATCCACTACTATACGACAAATTGAAGCAGAAATAAACAGAAACTTTTTTCCGCTTTAATTAATTAAAGAGCCGGTAAGAATGCCGATACAGACCGGTTCCTTCGCTTATGGACGGGACGGGGTCTTCGGAGCGCGCCGATAGTGATCCAGAATCAGTTGCACCGCCTTGGTGGTAACCGGAGCCCCCAGTTCCACGCCGTCCTTGCGTCCCATCTTCCCTATATCCCCGATTCCCACAACAAAGGGAACGGCAACTTCATTCAACACTTCAACCGTATCGCCGAAAATCCTGAGAGGGTGGCGGTATTGGGGCCGGCCGAATTTATCCACGCTGTTCGCTGTGAGTTGTCCCCAGCGGTTCACCGTGACATGGACAGGGGTTCCTTTGCTGTTTTTGCAGTTTGAAGCTACGGCGATCGCCCCCAGCACTTCAATGTCCGGATGTGTCGCCACATATTTCAGCGCCTGTTCGCCCACCCCTTCTCTTGCCAAACCGCAATCATCAAACATGACCAATACAGGATCATTCGCAGCCTGTTTAATCAATTCCACCAGTTCCGGGCCGCTCAAATGGCTCGGATTTCCCGCCGACAATGAAATGCAGCGGCCTCCGACCCGCCGTGCCGCCACCTCCAGGCTTGTCTTGGCTGCCTGATCTCCGTCCGTCACCAGGATTACTTGCCTTCTTTCCATAATATCAACCTTTGGGTTTAAAGATCACAGCCGTTAAAAAACCAAAGATAATCGCTGCGGAGATCCCGGCGCTGGTGATCTCAAAAATGCCTGACAATACCCCGATAAGTCCGTGCTTTTTTGCTTCCATCAATGCCCCGTGCACCAGCGCGTTGCCAAAACTTGTGATCGGGACAGTGGCCCCGGCCCCGGCAAATTGAATCAAAGGCTCATATAAACCCAAGCCATCCAATACCGCTCCTGCCACCACAAGCAAACTCAGAGCATGAGCCGGCGTCATATTTGTTCCGTCAATCAACAGCTGCCCGACGACACAGATCAATCCGCCGACGAGAAAAGCCGCCCAAAATGAACCCATTAGCAATTCACATCCTTTCATTTAAAACTCAAAAAACAGCCATTCAAACAAAGAACCAGCCACTTTCCCCATCGTCATGGCCATAATCAGGTAAACGAGGTGCACCTGCATCTTCAGCCGTTTGGCCATAATGGGAATCACATTGACCACCTCGGTCAAGGCGGCAGCCAGCATACCGATGAAGATCCCCATAAACACCCCCACCACACCTGCAATTACGCGTGGCAAGGAAAAAGAATAGTCGCGAAAATCCACCCAGGTAAAAAAAACGACGCCGAACACAATCGCATACTCGTACAGCATAATCGTACGGAACGTCCGCGTCATTTGAACGAGCCGCGGAACAATATCCAACACGGTGATAAAGGCGACGAAACCTCCGCCGACGGCAATTCCGCCGGACAGGCCAATCACCATCAGAATCAAATCAATCAGGATTTGCATGGGTCGTTCGCCCCATTTTTTGTTTTTCATCATGGATAATGTATTGTTCCATTGCTTCCTGATACAAAAACACTTCCAGTTCCATCGGACTGGGTTCTTCATTGAAACGGCGTTTGAACAAGCGGTTAAAAAACAGAATCATGCCTGCCCCGATGCCGATCGAATAGGGAATTTGCAAAAGCAACGGATGTTTGTCATGAATTCCTGTCAACATATAATAGATCCGGGCGTGCACCTCTTTCATGCTCACATCGGCATGGAAGTTCATGATCGCCAGTCCGGAACCGATAAACAGAATGAGCATCACAATTGCCACCGGCAACCGTTTCGGCATCGGATCCGGGGTTTTGATCTCGATCAGGGTTTGTGTCGGCCCTATGTGCCACACATCCAGCTCCGGTTGCCTCTCTTTGATCAAACGCATGATGTGAACAGCATCAACCAAAGCGTAATTTCCATTCTTCAATGAAGCCGTATGAACAGGCAGGTTTCCCAGATACCGGTATGGTTCATCCGCCACCAATTGACAGATATCCTTTAACCGGATGACTTGCTCCGGATCAACTTCGATCTTTTTCCTCAATCTCACATATACAGTCGGCTTCACGGGAAACCTCCTTTCCACCAAGGATGATCCTTTAATAGTATGCTTCTTTTTGACAAGAATATAAAAAACCGTTCTCGGCGCTTTCATTGACTTCTGTGAAAATATGCGTTTCCCTGACCTTCCCGTGCATTTTCCACACGTTCTCATGTTTCTCTGCTCAGATCAAGTTCTTCCCGCATCCGGGCGATGATCTTCTTCTCCAGACGGGAAACCTGAACCTGGGAGATTCCAAGCCTCTCGGCCACCTCCGATTGGGTTTGGTCCTTGAAAAAGCGCAGGTAGACAATGAGCTGTTCCCTTTCGGACAAACGGTGAATGGCCTCTTTAATGGCCAGCTTGTCAAACCATGACGTAACCGGTTCATCGGCAATCTGATCCATCAGCGTAATCGGGTCGCCGTCATTTTCATAAACCGTTTCATGAATAGAGGCTGGAGCGCGATTCGCTTCCTGCGCGAAGACGATCTCTTCCGGCTCCACCCCGATTTCCGCGGCAATTTCCTGGATGGTCGGAAGCCGGTTCAGCTTCTTGGAAAGCTCATCTTTCGCCTTGCGCACTTTATTGGCCATCTCCTTGAGCGAACGGCTCACTTTCACCATCCCGTCATCGCGTAAAAAACGCTGAATCTCACCGATAATCATCGGGACGGCATACGTGGAAAATTTCACATCATAGCTCAGGTCAAATTTATCGACGGCTTTCAGCAAACCGATACAGCCGATTTGGAAGAGATCCTCGGCCTCGTAGCCGCGATTCAGAAAACGCTGGACAACGGACCACACCAGACGGATGTTGTGGCTGATCAGACGGTTTCTCGACTCCATGTCCCCTTTTTGACTGTCGAGGATCAGTTGTTTCACTTCATCGTCAGAGAGATGGCTCAACTTATGGTTGCGAATGTCTGCTTCCATGGACATCCCTCAATTCGCCAACGACTTTTGCCGGCTTTTCAGATATTTAACCATATGAACCGTCGTGCCGTGTCCCGGCTTGGAATGGATGATCACTTCATCCATAAAATTTTCCATGATGGTGAAACCCATCCCTGACCGCTCCAGCTCAGGCTTGGAAGTATAAAGGGGCTGCCTGGCCAAATTGACATCGGAAATCCCCACACCTTGATCGGAAATGGTAATGCTGACGCGCTCCCCATCGATTTCCGTGCGGATGCAGATGATTCCATCCCGCTCTTCATACCCGTGAATCACGGCATTTGTGACCGCTTCGGATACCACCGTCTTGATATCGGTCAATTCCTCCACCGTCGGGTCCAATTGCGAAACAAAGGATGCCACGGCCACGCGGGCAAATGCTTCATTTTCCGATCGACTGGAAAACTTGAGCTCCATCACGTTTTTTCCCGACTCTTTCATGACGCCACCCCACAAGCGAGAATCGCGCTATGTTCATCTTCGTATGTAGGTACAATCTTGAATAATCCCGACATTTCCATCAGGCGGTGCACGGACGGTTGAATCGAGCAGAGCAACATTTTCCCTCCCAGTTGCGATACTTTTTTATAACGGCCGAGAATCACCCCGAGACCGGAGCTGTCCATAAAATCGAGATCGGCCAAATTGAGCACCAGATGGGAAATCGACTCCTGTGCCAATTCGCGCTCGATGGTATTTCGCACTTTTTCCGCCGAATGATGGTCCAATTCTCCCTGAAGCCGGACAATCAACACACTTTTAAAATGCTTTACTTGAATATTCAGGCTCATAACCGTACTCCTCTCTCTGTTTTAATCCCCTATTTCTACACCCTTCTTTGCTCTTCCTCCCCGGCAGAAAATAACAAAAAAATCGAGGATCTCCGACATCAAACGGAACTCCCCGATCCGCGTTGTTAATCTTGTTCCCTGATATTGCCCGGCAGATAGAATACGTCTTTCAATACTTGTTTCAGCGAGGACCAAAGATTCGCCTTTTGTACATCGACCGCACTGACCAGTTCCAATTCCGCCTCTACCTTCCCGTCCTTGAGAAATTGGACTTTTCCCAGAACGTCTCCTTTGGAAATGGGAGCCTTTAATTTTCTCCATTCCCATTTTTGCTGATAGTCGCTGATCTTTTCTCCCTTTTCCATCAACAGGCTGAACGGCTGGTTGGCGCGGATGCGAACCACTCCCGGGTCTCCTTTTTCGATCGCTTTTTCGGCAATGACAGCTCCTTTTTTATACAACAAGTGACTTGTATAGCGGTTGAAAGCATAGTCCAGCATATCCGAGACTTCCTTGTTGCGCGTTTTTGCATCCGGTTCGCCCATCACTACGGCGATGACGCGAAGATGTTTCCGCTGGGCGGTTGCCGACAGGCAAAATCTCGCCTCGGAGGTAAATCCTGTTTTCAGCCCGTCGAGTCCGGGATAAAAACGAACCAATTTATTGGTGTTTACCAGCCAGAACGGTTTTTTGCTGTTTTGTCTGAGGTAATCCTGATAAACCCCGGTATACTGGGTAATGCGCGGATGTTTCAACAATTCGCGCGAGATGATCGCGATGTCATAAGCGGAGGAATAATGATTGTCTGCCGGCAGGCCGTTCGAGTTTTGAAAATGGGTATTTTTCAACCCCAATTCACTCGCTCTTTTATTCATCATCGCGACAAAATTTTCTTCCGTCCCGCCGATATATTCAGCCAAAGCGACTGAAGCATCATTTGCCGAAGCGATCGCCACTCCTTTTAACAGATCATGCACACTCATCTGTTCGCCCGGTTCCAGGAAGATTTGCGTTCCGCCCATGGAGGCGGCGTATTCGCTCACCCGAACCTGGTCCTTCAGGGATATCTTTCCTTCATCCACCGCTTCCATCACCAACAACATCGTCATCAATTTCGTGATGCTGGCAGGGGGCAACGGTTTGTGGCTATTCTTCTCAAACAGCACCTTACCCGTGGATGCATCGATCAACACCGCAGATAAGCTGTTTGGCGCCAGATCCGTTTCCGCCCCTTCAGCAAAGGCGGTCGTATGCGCAAACATCAATGGCAATGTTACACTGATGGACAAGATGAACCTGCTGAACTTTTTCAGCATTCCACATTCCCTCCTATGCAGCAGTGTTCTTAGTGTGAGCAGGCGTTTGGAAAATTATTCCCAAAAAATATCCCAAGTCTTTTTGGATAACCCGGGGACGGAAAAAAGCCTTCCCCACTCGGCAGGGAAGGCCTTTTTCTGATTGAGATTATTTGACTTTCGACAGTTCGACCCATGCTTCTGAGTCATTTCGGTTTGCCTTTTTCACAACAAGTTTTACTCCGTTGTAAGGCAAAATTTTTCCTCCGTCGGGGTTGTACGGGCTGCTGTAATCATTCCCGTCAAAAAATACGGGCACACCCGGCAGGGAATCGTATTTCATGTATGAATCCGGATACGTAATATCAATTGGCACCGTCGGCTTCCAGCCAAATGCGGCATCCGCCAGCTGGTAGCGAGTCGAGCCGACCGTTCCGTCGTTCCAATAAAATCCGAACTGATGGGCGTCGACAAGTCCGAGGAAGCCTTCGCCCGGATGGAGTCCGGTCATGTTGTCATCTCCCCAACGCCCGTCGTAATACCAGACGAGCATTCCGGGATTATAAACCAGGAAGCTGTTGTTGCGGCGGATATGGGCCAATCCCTGATCCACACCGTTGTGGTTCCGCCATTCCACAAGATAATAGTTCGGGAATGGGATTTTGGAACCGTCAAACACTTTAAACCCGTCCAAGGTAAATTGCGGCGTGCCTTCGGCATCATCGTGGAACAGCGTTTGGCCGTTGTCCGACACGTCGATATTATCCACATAGAATCCTTCTTTGGCCAGACCGATGTCCGTCACATACTCAAACGTCAATTGAATCTTTTTGCCGGCAAAAGGGGTCAGATCAATTTGGTCATTCACCCATTTTCCATCGGTTGAATCGGTGTATTCCTTGACTGTGACTGGCTGGTCCGCACCATCTGCTTTCACCTTCAGATACAGGTAATCATAATTTGCCTCAATATCTCTCCAGGAATCAAAGGAAAGTTTGGGTGATTTGGCATTGGTCAGGTCAATCACCGGAGAAGTCATACTGGTATCAAGCGAATTTCCTTTGGTGGAGAAATACGATTTTTTGCCCAGCGGCTGGGTTGGCGGATCGACCAGACGATCAGGCAGGTCGATTTTCAGCATTTTTCCGCGCTTGGTATTCGCCACGGCTTCTTTCAGGGGGAATGTCCGGTGACCGTAGAAATTCTTAAAGTCAATCACGGTTGGAACCGGCCAGTTGCCACCGTAGGTTTCATGGAAGAACAGTTTGTCGTAAGGGCTGAACCCCGTCGGCTCCGTTCCGGGAACCTTGCCCGCCCAACTGCCGTAAGACATGATGGACCAGGCTTCCACAGGAGAGCCCGAACCGGTGTAACCCGTGTCGTATTCATCGGGCAAACCCAGGTTATGGCCGTATTCGTGGGCAAAAACACCTGCTGCCCCGTCTTCGGGTTGAATGATGTAATCATACGCTTTTAGTTTTGTTCCGGGGATTGGTACAGGTGCCTGTCCGATCACCGAACGGTGGGACCAGATCGCATCGGGGCCCAACTGACCGCCGCCCGCTTCTTCACCCATGCCGGAGTGGACGATCATGAGGTTGTCCAGCAAACCATCTGGTTCCATTACATTTCCGTCACCGTCGAGGTCGTAGGGATCACGTTGATCGTACTCTGACTCATGGCCGGCAATCAGCTTGCCCACTTCCGTCAGTGTTTCCTTGACCAGATCCCGAGGACGGGCGTCGTTATCTTCGTAATCCCCGACTTTTATGTGTTCCCCGTAGTATGCGGCATTGTGCTGCGCTTCAATCCACGGGGTGATCTTCCCGGAAATCGACCAGTAGCCTGCCGACTGTTGCTGGTAATACTGGGTGAAAGAAATCAGTTTCTTGCCATCGTCCGTGGTATAGCCGTCTTTGCTGAAGAGCAGTTTTTGATAATGCTCAGGGCTGAAATCCTTGGTCCAGAGGGATGTGCCGTCATCGTTCGGCGGAATCTGATTATGTTTGAGATCCGGAAACTCGATCAGAGCGACCACGGCATTATCGGAAAAATGATTCTTACCTGTCTTTTTCGTCGACTCCTCTTTGAATCCGGCAACTTTCTTGTCCATTTTCTTCTGGAAAGCTCTTCTGTTTTTGAACGCCCGCTTACCAAAAGAAGATGACGTATCGATTCCGTCTGTTTTGCTGAACGGGGTCTTTCCACGAGAAACATAGTTTTGAACCGCTTTTTCAATTTCCTCCGGCGAAGCGTCTTTGCTTAATTCTTATTGAACTTCATACCGCTCCCCCTTCTCTAAACAAATAGAAAAGACAATACAATTATAAATGAATTTAGTATTTTTTCAATATATATTTTTTAGACCTGTTAATAAGCCCCATACTGTATGTATTCATGGAAGGATTTTGGGAAGCCGGCAGGGACTCAATCCCCGACAGGCTCCTGTAAACAAACTGATCCGTTTATATCCTGCTGCTTTTCTCCTTCCATTTCCGCTCTGCCTCTTTTCCCATCTTTTTCAACAGGTCAATCAGCTTTTCCTTTTCTGCCGGAGTAAGTCCGCTGACGGCTTCGTGCAGATTTTCCGCATGCTTTGGGGCGATTTCCTCTATGGTCCTTCTCCCTTTCTCCGTCAGTTTTGCATAGATGACGCGGCGGTCGGTCTGGCAAGGTTCCCGAATCACCAATCCAGCTGCCACCATTTTATCAACGACATAGGTGACTCCCCCGCTGACCAGAAGCAGGCGGCTCCCGATTTCATTCAGCTTCTGCGGCCCTTTATGGTATAAAAGTTCCAATACGGCGAATTCCGTCGGGTTAAAGCCAAACTTTTTGCAAGAACCGAAGGAATGGGTGGAAACACTTGAATAGGAACGCGCCAAAACACGCAATAAATGCATAGATTGTTCAATTTCTCCGTTCTTGATCAAGACCACATCCTTTAAAACGAGTTGTTGTAATTTGACAAAACATAGCCGCAAATTATATAATTATCACAAAATTTATTATATCAAATTTGAAATAATAGTCAATGAAGGAGCGAATCGCATGAAAATATTAATATTCAGCGGCAGTCCCCGCAAAAACTCCAATTCGCAGAAAGTGGCCGAGACCGCCTTCCATTTTTTTAAATCCAGAGGCATCGATGTGCTGTTGTATGATTTGAGCGCTCACGTATTGCCCATATTCAACGGAGAAGAAGAGACCTTTGCCCATCCGGAAGTAAAGCATCTGCAAAAAATCGCGGAGCAGGCGGACGGCTTTTTCTTTTGCACACCCGAATATCACAACGGGATCAGCGGCGCCTTAAAAAACGCGCTTGATTTTTTGAACCGAAGCCATTTTGATCAAAAGCCGGTCTCGCTCACGGCGATCAGCGGCGGGGGCAAAGGGGGGATTAACGCCCTCAATAATCTGCGCCTGGTGATTCGCGGCGTCGGGGGACTGGTGCTGCCAGGCCAATGCGTCGTGGATAAAACCGATCTTGACGACACGGGTGCTGTTCATGAAGCCGTCAAGGAACGCTTGGCATCAGTCACAGAAGAATTGATCCACTATACTGCCTTGTTGCAAAAAAAGCAATCGACTGCAACTGATTGAAAAGGCTTACATCATATACTGAAACCTCTTTTCGTCCAAATTCGGGGATGAAAAGAATCGGATGAGGATCAAGGTCCCTCTTCTTCCTTCGTTTCCAATGACCTGGCCTGGTGCCCTGCTTCCGGCAAACGTTAAGAAAAAGCCACAAGGAGCGATCCCCCCCCTTGTGGCCGAAACCATTAAAATTAAAGCGCTTTCATTTTTATGGGAGATAAAATTTTTCAGTCATATTCGCAGTAAAAGCCGACCCGTCCGGCGCCGTATATACCTTCATGCTTTTGTTCACTTTTCGCATCAGGAGCGGCAGTTGATGATGCAGAATGCGAGTGGATAATTGCTTGGCAAGATAAAGGCCGAATGATTCCGTCGATGATCCGCGCAAACGCAGGGAGGTTCCCTGAAGCAGGGATGGTTCCCTTTTCAACAGTTCAATCGCCAGTTCATGGCCGTCCAGCGCAGCTTCTCCCCCCGATTGTCTTGCTGCCTCCAGGATCTTCAATACTTTTTCCTCCAGACCCAACTCTACCCAGTAATCCATGGAGATCCCTCCTTTGCCTCTGCTGCACGGGCTGAATTTTCAAAAAACGACTTCGAGTCAGGCAGGCAAATTTGTTCCCTTTATGTATATTTCGGCAAATCTTCCTTCTTCCCTCTTTTGCCTTTTTTAAAGGGAAAAAAGCATAGTGATTGCTAAAAATAATTGCATTTTTTCTCATAAAAAAATCCAGCCCTCTTCAGAGGGCCGAGATTGATGACAAACCCCAC
>NZ_JPST01000029.1 GCF_000763315.1 Thermoactinomyces daqus
GGACTTTTGGGGTTCATTAAGGTCGGTTTGTTATCTTCGATATTCATTTTAGCCTCCTCCAAAAATGTTTCGATATAACCTAAAAAAGGATAAATAACTTGCCAGTTAAAAAACTCAACACTACTTTTGTGGATTTTGTCTAAGTGGGTTGTTTCATGATCGCGATACATATATAATGCACTAATTAATGTATAGCGGTGGTATTTTTTATATAAGTAGAAGAGTAATTGATACGTAAATGATATTTCAAGCGATTCATTTTCCTCTGAATTATTTGGTTGCATAAGATTTAGGAAGAGTTCATTGCCTTCACTGAGAACTTCTTCATTTTTGGCGAGCCACTCAATCCCTTCATCTATTTTCATTTCGTCATAGGGGATTCGAAACTTACGATCCATTAAGATCGCCGTTTCCACCGCTGCATCAATATCATATCGGACGACACATTTATCAAAAATAAAGTTTTTGACGATAGGATTTCGATCTATATATCGGAGTACCCGCTTAATAAATGCGTATTCTTCTTCGTATGAAAGATATTGCAATCGTTTTCGTAAGTTTTGAATCTGAGTTAATGCGCGAATTACTTTTGGCAATAGTTCAGTCGATTCGGAATGCATGGCTCTCTTCCTTCCGTTTCAGCTGGCAATCCGTACAAAACGGACATTCTTCGCAACGATAAAGGGGGGCAATTTGTTTTTTACGTACGGGTATTCGTTTTTGAGAAACCCCGAGGATTGTCTGACGAAGAAGGCGGTCTACATTTTCTTTTAATTGAAGACTTTTTGGGGAACGCCCTTTGTACACGAGGTATCCTTTTACTTGTTTGTAGGTAAATAAATTTTCTTGAATTATTTTCATCTGTGCCGCTAGCTTAATGATGTGGTGGGGAAAACCGAAGTGTACATAGACTGGAAGCTTTTCTGGACAGCGCAGGTATACTGAGCAGATCGAGTTGATATCGTCAAATTCAAGTTCAAAATCATCATCATAGATGTGTAACTCTGGATGAACTAAGCGAACTTTTCCGCTTTTCATTTCTTCATAAGATTGTTTAATACGATATTGAAGTTGATTTTTGGCGTAATGGTAGTAAATAAAGCCACTAGCTATAGTAAGAAGCATTAAGGTGAGTGAAATCATAAAGCTGGTTAGGGTCCAGACGACGATAAAAATCAATAACCCAGCAAGCCCTACGATCATTTTGTATTCAGGTTGTCTTAACTTTCGAACAAGCTCCCAGAGAACAGGATCGTGAAATTGTTTTTTAAGTTCTTCTAGACGCGTAATTTCACGGTTTAATGAATTGCGGTCATGGCGTTCATAATTTGTATAATTCTTTTTCCAGCGTTCCGGACAATATAAGTAATCTGCCAATTCTTCCACCTTATAAAATTGATTCATTCATATCCCCTCATATTTTCGATGTATTCATTACATATCTGAATCCCGTCTATAGGGACAGTTAGCTTTCGGGTTGCCATTAATGCTTTGAATGTTGTAGAAGTAGGGGCTCGTGCTTTTGGGATCATCGTGTTCACAAACATAGACATGACTAACGTAGTGAAGCAACAGTCCTTAGTGTGAACCGACAAGACTTTCTCCATGATACGATTCTATTATACATCTAAATGTTTTAATATTTCAATATGTATATCAATTTTAATTTTTAAGTGGAAGAATAATGACGAAATATCAGTCTGGTGAACGGACGCAACAACAAAATATTGATATGGCGTTCCGATTGGTTGCGGGGAAAAGCTATGATGATGCGATGTCTATTGCGATATCATGTCCGAAAACGGGAAGACAAAAGTAGCGTTCTATACGCGTTTTCAAAGCAAAGAGGACTTGATGAACAAATTGATGCGAACTAGGCTGGATCGCAAATTCGAAGCGATTGTTGAGGAGACGCTTACAAAGATGAAGGAGGAAAATGTGATGTACAGAAGATTATCCGATAAATGCTGGGGCAGGTATATCAGGGTTCCGTAGGATTGAGCCTGACTTTATGGATCTTCACCTTTTAATCAAATCTTTCTAATGCACCAGAAAAATCCAGCCATCCGGAAGTGGCTTACAAGAGCAATATAGTGATCTGGTGAGGGCAGGGATTGGGGCAAATTGGATCGGATGTAGAGGCTAGGGTAATCGGTAACTTGATCATTGGAGCGTTAAATTCACAGTTAAAGTTCTGGGTATTTGCTACAATGGGCAAATTTATCCTGCTGCCTTGTCAGCCAACTTCCCAACGGCAAGCGTTCTCCATCCATCTTCTGGAGTAAGATCCGGATTCCATGTTTTTGTATTACTTAAACGGATAGCGAATTGCTTGATAGAGCATTTAAAAACTTTATAAATGATACAGCTTCCACCCCTGATGAAAATGGAATGAATAGGGTGGAAGCCAGGATAAACCGTTTGCAAGAAACAATATTCCATATTAATCGAATAATCTTTTATTTTTTCACCATTTTTTAAGGTCTAACAACTTTTCACCCAATTCCGTTAGGATCGTTCGATCATATCTTTCTTGTTCCCAGTTGCGGGGATCGCCTGGAAATGCGTCGCCAACAGGAGTTAACCTTTCTTTCCAAGACTTGATTCGCCACTGTCTGAGTTGTTCATTGTGCTCCTGTGCCGGGAACATGGATATATACTGGGCAATACGTGGTTTTGTAGAATGGTTTGTTCGGATGCCGTGGGGCAGCAAACTGTTGAATATGAGGAGATCGCCGGCTTTGGTAACCACTTTGGTAGGAGTAAAGCCGGTTATATCCGGTTTGTAAGGATCTCGATCAGCAGGTTGGGTTTTGACCCATTCATCGAAATTTCTGTACAATTCAGGGATGCACTGAAATCCTCCCATATCCATATCGGTATCCACGAGCGATAAAATCCCTTGGACATTAACGGGAATCGGGTTTAATGAAGTATCGATATCCCAATGGATAAAGCTTTTGTACTCATGACCAGGTTTTACTGGAAAGTTAAGGTTACACCGGTCAATGGTCACCCATAAATGTTCTGTTCCCCAAATGTCAACAAAGGCGTTATAGATTTTTTCATTCATGCGATTGTCCCACAGGTACTGATGATGGTATAACTCAACCATTCCGGTACCCGCCAGCTCTTTCATCTTTATTTCTCGCCGCGGCGCTGTATACCAGGTAGATGGATCATTCGGGTCTTTTTCTTCAAACTCCCAGATCAAGTCGACTAAGCGATCAATGTTTTTTTGGGGAACAGCATCGTGGATGATGACATAACCATTTTCCTGCCAGAACTCCCAATCTTCTTCACTGAGAACCCGAAGGGGCTCGTTATTCAAACGTTGATTCAAAGGCGTGGTAATTGTCAGTGAATCATGATTCCCTTTCGTTAATTTTTCGTTCATTTCGGAATCCTCCCTCCATCGCTAAAGAACCTTGTATCATCAGCATAGGGTATGAAATGCATTTCAGGTCAAGATGATTTTTTTGAAAAAAATAAATTAAAATCAAATTGAGAAAGGAAGTGAAATCGGTGGCTAATATCAGACAAATTGCCAAAGAGGCCGGGGTTTCTGTAACCACGGTTTCACGAGTGTTAAATAACCATGCCTATGTGAGTGAAGAAAAACGGAAAGCGGTGCTTGAAGCGATCAATCGTTTAAACTATTCACGAAATCTGAATGCGATTCATCTGATCAAAGGGAAGACAAATATTGTCGGTGTCATGCTTCCGTATATTAACCACGCATATTTCGCACGATTGTTGGAAGGGATTGCAAGTGAAGCACTCCGCTCAAATTATCAATTGATTTTATTCCAAACGGATTACAATCCTGAAGAAGAAATGAAAGCCCTGAACATGTTGAAAATGAAACAGATTGACGGCTTAATCATATGTTCGAAAGCATTGGAGTGGGGACAAATAGAACCTTTTACGGAGGATGGACCTGTTTTGGCGTGTGAGGATACCGGGGACGCAGCGATCTCTTCCATTTATATAGACCATTACGCCGGTTTTCAACAAGGTCTGTTCTATTTAATGGAAAGAGGACACCGCCATATTGGATATTGTTTGGGCAGAGTTAATAGCAATAATAGTCAGGCTCGTCGAAATGCTTATGTCGATGCGCTGGCATTCATTGACGAGGTTGTTCGGGAAGAATGGATGTTTTATCAATGTTATAGTATCGAAGACGGAGTGAAGGTGGCAAACAAGTTGCTAACCATGAAGGAAAGACCTACTGCGCTACTGGTGGCAAGTGATCAGGTAGCGGTAGGTATTATGATGGAAGCTGAAAAAAATGGAATCAGAATACCGGAAGATCTTGCCATCATCGGATTTGATAATCAGCCAATTGCGGAAGTGTTTGATCTTACCACTATCGATAATCAACTGTTTGAAATGGGAAGCAGCGCATTTCGTATCGTACACAATCAAATAACGAAGAAAAAAAGAGAACCGCAAAAATGCAAACTGGAATTCCGTTTGATTGAACGTTCAACCGTTTAAAATTGACATGTGATGCAAGAGTCGCTTCTTCGCTGATTTCATATGGCTACATGCAAAGACGTATTGGCAATGAAGAGGATTTTTTCTTCACTTTCGCCTGCATGGAGTTTCCGCCAGAAAAAAAGCGCCGGAAGAAACAGGATTGAAGGCGTTGGCCCAATTAGAAGTATAAAAAGGTTATCAATCAGTTTGTTGATGCAGTTGCCCCAATCCCCAGGTCCCTGATACTTTAGGAAGCCAAGCGAGTGTTGAAGAAGAATGGTGTCTTTTTTCATGGAGAAGAATATTGGGTGGTTGTTCCTCCAACAGTAAAGGTAAGACCACAATGGGAAAAATTCATTTTTGAACAAAATGAACGCCCTAACCGTCCGTTTGGAGTAACGGATGATAATGGGATTGCCAAATACCTCGAGGAAATTGGAGGAGTCGGATTTTGACCTTATCCACCTGGCCGGTGCATGAAACGCTTTTGCAAAAAATTGAGCACTTTCCGACAAGAGCCGGATCATCAACTTTTGGAATAAGTGATGAAGCATTGGAGAATTCTGTGGAAAAGCTGAAACAATGGGCTTATCATGAGTACGGGAATCTCGACCATCCCTATTTGGGAGTTAGAGGCTTTCGGGTTGTAATGGGAACATTTGATTCTTAAGAGGGAAAGCATAGGATTTTCAGATAAAATAAACTCAACATCTCCACAGATTCGGCGGTAGAACAAACGTTTTCCAAAGGAGATGTTCTTCCTGCAAAATAAATATGTTGAGAAATAAGGATGAAGTGATTGTGAAGTGGTATGAGAATGTGAATGCAGAAGCCAAAGTTGCTTATTTATTAACATTGACAGAAAAAGTAATGGGTAAAATAGAAAATTATGAATGGTATCACCTGGCAAGAAAATCCATCGACATGTGCTGGGAATGGGTAGAAGAGAAGAAGCATAGTGGAGATGAACTTTATTTGAGCTTAGATAATGAAGATGGTGATGGGTTATGTCATATTCAAGGGGTAGCTTATATCAATGATATAACCGATCCTCAAGAGAAATCGATATGGTTTTGTGTAACTGATTCAGTATTTTATGCCACTTGGCAGGCGTATCAATATGAAAAAGAAGAATATGTCCCGCAGGCTATAGAAACGGTAGATGATGAAATGATAGATGACTTTATGGAAAAAATAAAAAAAGTGGACGGATATCAAGAAGAGTGGGCTGAACGTTTAAAACAGTATCTGCTCGAAAACTCTCCAGCAGGCAGTGACAAGAAGATCAAAAGAGAAGAAATGATTGGTTTGATTTGAATTTGCCCTAATAAGAGAAAAAAGGCTGAATGGATTAATGATTTCAGTATAACATTTGATTGGGTAGACGGCTTTTTGCAAATTAATGAAGAGGAAGCCCAGGTTGTGCGGCAGATCTTCGAATGGTATAGTAAATCGGCGGAATATCAAGCTGAGGAGAAAAGAAGGTAAACATTACACCATGGAATGATTTGCGGTGAATCTGTAAGTGCAGTGAATGCGGGTCCAATATGATTGTAGTCCAAATGACCAAATACCTGGTGCGCTTCTCCGTGGTGGAAGCAAAGTGATCAGGAAACTGCCCGGGCCGCTGCAAAAAATCTTCGCCCGATCCGGAGTTATCGGTTCAATTGAAGGAGCGAGAATCAGTGTTGCCGATACCTCCTACGCTGTTGGCAGAACAGATATTGAAGGATTGGAAGATAAATATTTGAAGGAGCATCTCCAAAAGTTTTAAAGAGAGCACCATCACAAGCAGGATTGAAACCTTTAGATGAGGATGCCAGATAGACCAATTAAGTCACCGTTTACAAACGCAGCATTCAAAAATCATGCTGAAGAAATGGTTATAAATACATTTGTTAAAGCAATTGATGCTAAGTTTCCCAATCCTCTGGATATAAAAGGGAAACTATATACATCAATCAAACCCAAGAGGAGTATGTACTAAATGTTTTTCTGGATTGTTAATCCTGATTCAAAAGTAGGGTATTTATGCAACTCAGCAAAAGATATCCTAATTTAGAAATTGTAGTTACATCAGAAACTGATGAAAATGTAAAGAAGATGACTGGTAGGTTATCTTTTATTTTAGAAAATGGTAAATTGATTGATGAATAAAGGGGGGGGACAAGATTAAATGGCATGGTACATGAATATCAATGAAGATGCCAAAGTGGGTTTTTTATTGGCTTTAACAGAAAAAATGATTGATCAAGTAACTGAAGGATATAATGATGCGAGGAAAGGAATAGACAAATGTTGGAAGTGGGTTGAAGAGAAGAAATATGATGGAGTCGATCTCTATCTTATCTTCGATAATGAAGAGGATGGCGGTTTATCCATGTTTTATGAAGAAGCGGTGGATAATGAGAACCACCAGCAGGCAAGCATTTGGTTATGCATCAATTATGCCTTGGTATATACAATCTGGCAGGCATATAAATTTGAATATGGGAATGATGAACATGTTCCTCAATCCATTGAAATCGTTGATGATGAAATGATTGATGCGTTTACGGAAGAAATAAAAAAAGTGGACAGATATCAAGAAGAGTGGGCTGAAGGATTAAAACAGTATCTGCTCAAAAACTTTCCGGCAGGCTGTGATAAAAAGATTAGAAAAGAAGAAATGATTCGTTTGATTTGAATATGCCCTAATAAGAGAAAAAAGGCTGGTTCCAATATGAAGGAACTAAGCCTTTTTGCATACTTAGCCAGATAAGATTGCGGTCCTCCTGATCAAAAGCAGAGTATTTTGGAACAACTCGTTTCAAATTCTGCAAAAGATATGGTTAGCCATTAGATATAAGTGTTTGCAGTCTAAGTCCTTGCTTCCGATGGGATGGAGTTTTGGGATTCGTTCTGAGATGATCAATAAGGGGTGATTTTACTTCTTAAAAAGTCGATAGGATGAATTCCTTGATTACTGAATTGAGGAGTGATACGATTTCCCCGTTCTTTCACAAAAAGTGATTCAGGCTTTTTGTAGAAGTCGATGAGAAGTTGCAGGAATTCTTTCAAACTTGGTGCGATAACAAACTTATTTTCTTCATCTCTGCCGAAATTGATGATTTGCCCATAGGTTCCCTTTGTATCTGGATCTAAATCGATTCCAATATGATTGCCTACCCCGTCATGAGAAAACGGAATCCATCCTCTATTTATGTACATTTTCTTGATATGCCCGTCGGGATATGAAGTATAACCTTCTTCTTCATTCCATTCCTCCCGCAAATCATCCCATACTTTCCACTGTTCGTACATTTCGTTTATAGACAAAAAGGGGAATCCCATAATAGAAATACCGTAGTCCAAGTCTTCGCCATTGTTACATAAGTACCACTCTTTCAAATCCGAAGGGAGTGACAATTTCATCTTTTCTTCGAATTGCCTGATTTCTTCGACCGTTGCCGGTTTGTTTTGAAATCCCATATAACCTTTAACTTTTTGACTCAATAGCTTTTGTAATTCGTTCCACAATGTTTTAATGGTTTGGTCTGCTCCCATCGTCTCACACCTTCCACTTAAATTTGCAAATGAAACACCAAGATGATATTCCCTTTTGGGAATCGAGTGTCTATGGTAAGGCTGAACGAGTGCATCGTCAATGCCTTGTTTTTTTTGCTTGTATATCTTCCCTATCTCAAGCACGAGTAAATTAAACTCTCGTCTGAAAGTTTGCAATCAGTAACGTCATGCAGAAGTTAAATGCAAAAGAGCGTTCCCAAGCTGTCGTCGGGTTGGTTCGCCACAACCCCAAAAGAAGCGAGGATTTGAAATACTATCGTTTAGGCGGGAAGAGGTGACAGTGGACCTAAAATCACGGGATAACACGAATAAACAATTATCAAAAGTTTGCAAATTGTGGTTTATACATAAAAGGGTGTGTCAAAAATGAATACCTTTTTTATATATAAAGCTGCAAGGAATGAATTAATTTATACGAACTCTAAAAAAAGCAAAGGGTGAAGAAATCGAACAGCATCTGTTTTCCGATGATAAGGATGAACTAAGCATGTTCATAAGCCAAACGATCCAACGAACGCTGAAAAAAACAGTCGATCAGACGTTGCAGACGATTCATGAAGAGTTGAAGAAGATTCTGGAGCAGTCGGCTATTCTAATGGATCAAATCGATTCGAAGGTAAACGGTTTTATATCACTTACTCTCTCTTTTTTAACAACTAAGAATAACATGACGAAGAAGGTGAAAATGTGATTCCGGATTATCAAACATTGATGTTGCCTGTTCTGGAATATCTATCCAATGGAAAAGAGCATACGACGAAAGACCTTAGAGAAGCGATGGCAAGGGAGTTTAAAATAACCGACGAAGCGAGAAAACAACTGCTGCCCAGTGGAAGAAAACCCGTTTTTGATAATAGAGTCAGTTGGGCATGTACATATCTTAAAAAAGCGAAATTAATTGAAAGTCCCAAACGTGGGATCATCAAAATTACGCATAGAGGACAAAAGGTATTAAAGAGTAATCCAAGTGAAATCAATAATCAATTTTTATTGCAGTTTGAAGAATTTAGGGGATTTTTTGCGAAAGAAAAAGCAGATCCGGTGATTGATAAAACACAGACCAAAGAGCTTGTTAAAACTCCGAGAGAAACATTGAGCGAGAGTTATGAACTGATTAGAAAAGAATTGGCTGAAGAGCTGTTAGAACAAGTCATGAAATGTTCTCCGGATTTTTTTGAGAATCTTGTAGTTAAGTTGTTAGTAGCAATGGGATATGGAGGATCTTTAGAGGATGCAGGTCAAAGAGTTGGAGGTACGGGTGATGGGGGGATTGATGGTGTTATAAAAGAAGATAAACTTGGATTGAGCCAGATCTACATTCAAGCAAAGAGATGGGACAAGACGGTTGGCAGTCCCGAAATTCAACAGTTTGCCGGCGCTTGGCGGCAGATCCGGCGGCAGGGTAACGCCTTGGACAGCCAGAAGAAAGCGGGTTGCTGTCCCGGTGTCATTCTCGCCGGAGTGCATCCGGGTGAAGTACATCGTTCCCTGATGAAGGGGAAATGTTTGCAACACTTCATATGTATCGCGAATCCATTTGCCCTTGCGTGCATTGCTCATCAGTCAATACTCCTTTATTTATCTTGTTTGGTATCTCTCATTTTACCATGCCTTGAGGCGGGAATATATCGAAAATCAAGGATGTTTTCCGGCTTTGAAACAGTTTTATGACTTATTATTCGGGATATTTTCGATAATCACAGACCAAGCATCATGACAGATGAGGAGTGCAGCACAAATTTAAAAAAAAGAGAGGCGCGAATCGCCTCTCACACGAAAGATTAGTTTTTACGGGCCTTCAGATCATCCAGTTTTTCCAAAATCAGCGGGAATAAAGGGGAATCCGGTTTGATTTTGGTATAGAGTTGAACGGTTTCAGCAAGCCCTTTTTCCTTGATGTCTTTCTGGATTTGAACGGCTTCCTCATCCCCCGCGTAATCAAACAGAAATGCGGAAGCAATGCCGATACACAGGTTTTCGGGAATGATTCCATAGTTTAAGGATTGTACGGCCGGACCGACCAAGCGGTCATCAGGGCCGAGTTTTCTTATGGGTGACCGGCCGATTCTTGTCACTTGATCAGCAAGATGGGGATTGGAGAAGCGATCCAGGATCTTGTTTCGATACTGCTCCTGTTGTTCCGGCTGAAAGGAATGTTTGGCAACGAGCAGGCGGCTTGTTTCTGCCATCGCCTGTTCGGTTACTTGCCGGATGTAAGGATCTTGCAATCCCTCCGCAATGGTCTGATAACCAAAATGATAGCTGAGATAAGCTGCGGTGGCGTGACCGGTATTAACCGTGTACAGCTTGCGTTCGATATAAGGCTGCAGATCATCGACATAAGTGATTCCTTTGATATCCGGGATTTCCCCGACAATTGCCGAGCGGTCAACCACCCATTCGTAAAAAGGTTCAACCGTGACAAGAAGTTTGTCTTCGTGCTTTTGCAATGGAACAATCCGGTCCACTGCGGCATTTGGAAAGCCGACCAGTTCATCTGCTTTTTTCCGATCCGCTTCGCTTAAATGATGGTAGACAGCTTCTTTTAAAAGGGAACTTCCGCCGACCATATTTTCACAGGCGATCAGATTGAGCGGTTGAGCATTTTTTTTGAACCGCTCGCTCAGTCCTTCCGCGATGGTTGGAGCAATCCGTTGCAAAACATTGGGGCCGACGGCGGTGGTGATCAGGTTGGCATCGAGCATTTCTGTTACGACGGTATGGAGATCCCGGCTGTTGATGGCCCGGACTCCCTTTACCCGGATCTGTTGGCGGGTGTGATCAGCCATTTCGACGATATATTCCCGCCTGCGATTGATTTCATCCACCAATTCCTGAACCACATCCGCAAAACAAACTTCATATCCGGAGTGGTTCAGCAACAAGCCGATAAAGCCCCGGCCGATATTTCCGGCACCGAAGTGCAATGCCTTCATTTTTAGATTCCCCCTTCCACAAGGGCGAGCAACTCATCGGCAGAATCAGCCTGAACCATTTTCTTTACATTTTCTTCTTCAGAAAAGAGGATGGCGAGGTTGGAGAGAATCTCCAGATGCTCGTCGCCGACAGCGGCAATGCCGATCACCAAATAAGCGGTATTGCCGTTGCCAAAATCGACTCCGTCCGGAATTTGAACGATGGAGATTCCGGTTGAACGAATCCATTTTTTGGAATCATTTGTGCCGTGCGGAATGGCAACGCCGTTGCCGAGATAAGTAGTGACTGCTTCCTCGCGCTCTATCATTTTCTCAATATATTCTGGTGTTACATGATTTCCTTGAACTAACAATTGTCCGGCGCATTCAATTGCTTCTTTCTTCGAATTTACTTTTTGGTTGATAAGAATTTTATCTTTGGATAAAATGCTCATTCTGCTCACTCCCGGGTGTTGATTTTTTTCAGAGAAAATGGGGTTAACTTTTCGACGAAATATTGCCGGATGAGGTCCTGATCATGGGTTTCAAGAAGTTTTACCGTTTCCGGCTCCATTAACAATGCGCTGATCTCACTCAGCACCTCTACTGCTTCACGGGAAATGGAAACAGGGCTTAACATGAAAAGAAGTTTATCAATTTCCACCATCCCTTCATCCATCGCTTTGATCAGGAATGGCCGGCTGAGTGGATAGAGGGAAAAAGAGATCCGAATTACCTGGTCGCTGCGGCAATGGAAAAAGCCCAGTTTGGCATCGGGAATTCCCAAACCGCCCAATTTCTCCCGTTCGAGCAGCTGACGGACGATTGGTTCACTCTGTTTGATGATTCCTTTGCTTTTCAGTGTTTCGGCTGCCTGAAGGAGGATCTCTTCCAAGCTCATCCCATGATTTTCGATTTCCATCACATGAAATTGCTTCAACAAATCAATCACATGCCCAAGTGTCGAGTGGACGGATTCCAGTTGGTCCAATTGATTGTTTTTTGGTGTATGACCGATTTTTTTTGCAATCGATGCAGGTTTGTATCGATGTAAAAAGGCATGGATTTTTTCAATTTCCTCTTTTGTCAGCATCGGGCTTACCCTGATGTATTCCTCAGGGCTTTTGGATGGAATCGGGATTGTCGAGAGAATAAAGTCGTATTCTTTTTCATCGATCTTGTTGATTTCAAACACCGAAACATTTCGCAGCACCTGGATTTCCGGAATGGCGCTTTTCAGGCGGCTCGCCAGCATTTTTGCCGATCCGATCCCGCTCGAGCATACGATCAGGACGCGAAAGCGTTTTTTGGCCCGCATTGTTTTTTCCAATGAGGACCCGATATGCATGACGAGATAACCGATTTCTTCTTCGGGTACATGCAGGCGGGGGAATGCTGCCCTCGCCGCCTGCTGTACGATCTGAAATAAGTCCGGGTAATCTTCTTTGATTTTGCCAAGCAGCGGATTCCGGATTTTCATGTTTCCCTTCATTCTGTGAAGAGCCGGTTCCAAATGGGTGATCAAACCTTTGAGCAGCGAACGGTCTTCGCTGAGCATGACCCCCAGTTTTTCCTCGCAAAAGTGAATCAGCTTTTTGGCAGTGGCTGTCAATTCCGCGTTGCTTTCTTCCGGCAGGCCGGTCTGTGCAAGCCTCAGCTTGGCTCCTCTTAGGTGCATGGTGACATACCCGATTTCGTCTTTGGGAAAAGGAAGGGCAAAATGTGATTCCAATTGTGCGACGATCTGTTCCGCGATCCGAAACTCCGGTGTACTTTCCAGTTTTTTTAAATAAAGCGGGTCGATATCGATCTTTTCTCCCTTCGCAATCCGTTCAATCACCAAAGAAAGATGGATGACCAGCCCGATAAAGGCACTGTCCGCCAGAGGATGAGGAAGCTGTTCGTTCACATCCTGCAAGGCGTTTTCAATCGCCAACAGTTTTTCTTTAGGGATGAGATTGAGCAATCTCTCTGCCGCAGTATCGATGTTCTTAAGAGCCTTGTTTTGGATATTCTCCTTCAACAAACCGATCAGTTGCGATTCTTTCAGATTCTCGAAGATCAGTGCGCTGATCGCTTTTCTCTTCTGCGCTTCGGTTCCCGCGATCTCCACACCGTATCCGCGGCGACGGATCAGTTGAAGGTGAAATCGCTTGATCCAATCGCTCAATTGGTCAAGATCATGACTGATCGTTGCGGGTGTCACCTTCAGGTCATAGGCGAGCGAGATGATTTTCAGCGGTTCCGTCGCTTCCAACAACGTGCACAGGATAATCGTTTTTCTTTCATCCGGCGTGTATTCCGTAGGATCCGCCTGGAATAACATTTCTTTCAGTTCGTTCAGTTTCTTTTGCGATCCTTGAATGGAAAGCCCCGTTCCGGCTTTTTTTCTGAGAGTCAGTTCGTATTTTTTCAGTAACTTTTCGATCTCTTTCAATTCCCGGTGAATGGTGCGGGAACTGACCTGGATTTCTTCTGCTATTTTACCGATAGTGCTTTCTTCGTCATCTCTCAACAGAATTTCAAGAATATGACGCTGTCTTGATGAAATGTGCATTATTGGCTTACCTCAGACTTTCCGAAAGAGCTGAACACCTGAAGGATCACGAGTGTTTATTTTCATTTTGCTCTTTCAGCCGTTGAGTCAATTCGTCATATCTGGGGCTGTTCAAGAAATTATCGACCGAGATGTGCTCCGCATCGGGTAATTTAGTTTTTGCGCGATCGGTCAGCGTTTTTTGCGTCACTACGATATCCGCATCTTCGGGCAGATCATTGATGGCGGTATTGGTTACTTCGACGTCAATACCGGCATCTTTGAATTTTTTCCGCAAGATGGAAGCGCCCATGGCACTGGAACCCATTCCTGCATCACAAGCGAAGACCACTTTTTTAACGGATGCCGCTTTTGTTTGTGGCGCAATGGCCTGATTCATTACGCTGCTTTTCTTTCCTTTCATCTCCTGTACCTTATCGGCAGCTTTTGCCAAATCATCGTCATCTGCTGCCGAGGTTTTCAGGAATACAGCGGAGATCAGGAAAGATACCACCGTACTGACGACAATCCCGGCCAGTACGGGCAGAAGGCCGCCTTTGGGAGCCATTGCGATCAGCGCAAAGATACTTCCCGGCGATGGAACTGCCACCAGACCTGCATGCAGGATTTGGAAGGTGAATACACCGCTCATTCCCCCCGCGATCACGGCCAGAACCAAACGGGGTTTCATGAGGATATACGGGAAATAGATTTCGTGAATTCCTCCCAGGAAATGAATGATGGCTGCACCGGGGGCTGATTGTTTGGCGGTTCCACGGCCAAACAGCCAGTAGCCCAGCAGAATGCCCAGCCCGGGACCCGGATTTGGTTCCAGAAGGAAAAAGATGGATTTGCCGGCGGCTGATGCTTCCTTGAATCCCAAGGGGCTCAGGACGCCGTGGTTAATTGCATTGTTGAGGAACAGCACTTTGGCCGGTTCAATCACAATGCTGGCCAGCGGGAGCAGTCCGGCATGCACAATCCATTCCACACCGGAAGCCAAAGCCTGGGTTAAGGCAGCGACGATGGGTCCGATGGCGATAAAACCCAAAATGGTCAAAATCGCACCGACAATACCCGCGGAAAAGTTATTGACGAGCATTTCAAAACCCGTGGGAATTTTTCCTTTGAAAAGCCGGTCAACCAGTTTGATCACGAGACCGCCCAGAGGGCCCATGATCATCGCGCCCAAAAACATGGGAATATCTGTAGCAATAATAATTCCCATTGTGGCCAGGGCTCCGATCACTCCGCCACGCACATCGTAAACCATCTTGCCCCCGGTGTATCCGATGAGAAGGGGCAACAAGTATTTGATGATCGGATCAACCAGTTCAGCCAACTTTTCATTGGGGAACCAGCCTGTCGGAATAAATAATGCCGTAATCAATCCCCAAGCGATAAATGCCCCGATATTCGGCATCACCATGCCGCTTAAAAATCTCCCCAATTTCTGGATGCGAACGCGGAGATTCAGATCATTTTCCTGTTTAAGCGACTCATCCATGATCGATATCCTCCCTCTATGTTAAATTTTTAAAAAGATGATAAGATCCGTTAACTCCATAGTAAAAAGAGATGGTTTTCGATTCAACAAAATGAAAATATAGTTTCGTCACAATAGATGTTGACAAAATTAAAATAGACAATGCTTGAAGTTCAGACAAAAGCACGCGAAGCGTTTTTTTAGCAATGAAAAAAAGTTGCCAGCATCGTGATCGCCGGCAACTTCGCAGAGGGGGAAAAGCGTTTTGACATCAGTCGGATTGGTCGGCGGCAACAAGGCGGATCTGATGTTGTTCGGCATAATCCCAACACGCTTTGCCTGAAGCGGTATCGGTGATAATACAATCGATCTCATCCAGACTGCAATAAGTGATCAATGCGTATTTGCTGAATGTATGATGGTCAATCAATAAATGGATTTCCGGTCTTCTTGTCACGATGGCTTTTTTACTTTCCCTTTCGAGCGGAGGGGAATGGGTTATCCCTTTTGTGATTGAGACTCCGGCCGAGCCATAAACGCTTGGTTTATATTATAGGATGTCAATAAATCCATGTTTTTAAAACGGATAAATGCGTTGGTTTCACGGTCGAGTACGCCCCCCGATGGCAAGGAGATTCAGATTTTGATCAGGGAAAGCGTTGACGATCAAATTGAGACTATCCTTCATAATGGTCGCATGTTTCGTTTGCAAGTACCCGGCTGTTTCCAATGAATTCGGATGAGGCGGACACCTGAAATTAAAATAATAATATTCTATTATTTATGTATTAACTAAACTATTTGATTTATTAGAAATATATATTATAATAAAATAGATTTATATATATACAAAAGTCCCAAGCGATGTCGGTTTATTTGCAAGAATATTCGAAAGGAGAGGCGGTATGGAAGGATTTTTTAAAAAGAAGTTAAATCTGATCGATTTGACGTTTTTGGGTCTTGGTTCCATTATCGGCTCCGGCTGGCTGCTGGCATCGATGAACGGAGCCAAGTATGCCGGCTCAATCGCATGGGTGGCCTGGATTGGCGGGGCCATCGCGGTCTTATTAATCGGTTTGGTGTACGGTGAGCTGGCTGCAGCGTTGCCGCGCGCGGGGGGATTTGTGAGGTACCCGGAGTATACGCATGGTTCGCTGGTCGGTTTTTTGTCGGGGACGGCTTCATTGCTAGCGTATTCCAGTGTGGCCGGAATTGAAGTTGAGGCGGTTGTCAGCCATGCCTCCTTTTACTGGCCGGCCCTGATGGACAATGCGGGTCCGTCGATCCTGGGGCGTGTGATTGAAATTTTGCTTCTTCTTCTGTTTTTCCTGTTAAACTATTGGAGCGTCAATGTGTTTGGCAAGAGTAACACCATTATCACCTTTTTTAAATTTGTGGTTCCGTCTGTGACAATCATCACCTTGTTCTTCTTCTTCAAGGGAGGAAACTTCGCGACTGTTGGCGCGGTTCCGGGTGGTGCGGAAGGCGTGTTCAAGGCCATTGCCGGCGGAGGGATCGTTTTCGCGTTTCTTGGGTTCCGTCAGGCGGTCGACTTTGGGGCCGAAGCGAAGAATCCGCAACGGGATATTCCGCGAGCCATCATTTTGGCTGTCACACTCGGTACGATCGTCTATATCCTGCTGCAAGTGACGTTTCTCGGCGCTGTCCCGAGTGAAGCGCTGACACAGGGTTGGGGGCATATTGCCGACTTTATGCCGAAATCGGCAAACTACCCGTTTGTCTGGATTGCCGGTTCACTCGGTCTGACCTGGCTGTCGACGCTGCTGCTGATTGACGCCGTAATATCGCCTGCCGGCACGGGTAACATCTATCTGTCGGGGACTGGTCGCGTCCTTTATGCGTGGGCCAAAAACCGCCATTTCTATTCTTGGTTTGCGAAGATTGATCCTCGTACGGGTGTTCCGCGGGCAGCCCTTTGGCTCAGTTTCCTGCTGGCGATTGCCTGGATTTTGCCCCCCAGCACGGACACTTGGTCAAAACTGGTTGACGCGGTTACATCGGCCACCGTTATGACATACATGATCGGCCCCATTTCCATGACTTCGATGCGCAGAACAATGCCAAACATGAAACGCCCGTTTTTCTTGAAAGGGGGAGCGATTTTAAGTCCGTTGGCTTTTATTGCGGCCACCTGCATTATCTACTGGGCGGGCTGGACGACTGACAGCATGTTGATCGGAATCGCGCTCGGTTCATTGATTTTGTACTTTGCCTTTATCGACAAGGACGAATCCACCCGAGCCAGTCTGAAGCAGGCCTGGAAGTCGGGTGCGTGGCTGATCGTCTACTATATCTTTATCCTGGTGATGTCGTACATCGGTTCATTCGGTCCGATGAAATCCCCGTTGATCCCGGGCGAGTGGGATACGCTGATCGTTGTCATCGGAGCAATCATCCTGTTTTACTGGGGCGTCAACTCGGCTCTGCCGAAACCGTCGTTTGAGACGGACACGGAGGGCGAAGCACCCCCGAAATTTGAGTAAACTCATCCGTTCATTTTCTCGCAACTGCAATGAGTGGCTGAGGAACTCTTGGGCTTGTCGGCAAAAATGCTTGTTAACACTTGTCGACAAGCTTCTTTTGTTTTTCTGCCAGGGTGTCGCTGGCCGAGTCAAAGGGCGCCACTCCCCTTTTGTGTTGGCTTCAGTTCCAAGGGGGATGGTTAAGCGGTGTTTGGACGGAATAATTTCTGATGATGGTATTTTCTTTAAAATGCTTGATATTTCGTGTTCTTATAATATATAATTATTTTTAAAAATGTTGATAATTTCATATGAAGTGGGAAAAGGTGGAGTGTTAGACGACACTCCCGAAGAGGGAAGTCCGGTGAGAATCCGGCGCGGTCCCGCCACTGTGAATGGGGAGTCGGGTTCTGGTCACTGTTTAGACGATGGGAAGGCCAGAGCCAAAAATGATTGACGATGATCCATGAGCCAGGAGACCTGCCTTTTCTGACAGCACCGTTTGACCTACGCGGATAGGAAGGTGCTTATAGCGGTCCGGCGCTTGGTGTCCCTGTTTGTCCGGTTGGCAGGGACTCAATATCTGCTTGAGCAGCCGGGAAACGGTCTGCCTTGATTCTGCCGCCTATAAGCACTTTCCGTCCGTCGTGGTGGAAAGTGCTTTTTATATTGCCGATTCAGGGAGGTTGCATCCGGCTAAAGCTGTTCACTTTCTTGCATGAGTCCGGGTTTTGTTTGCTCGTCGCGACAGTTCTGTCAGGGGAAGAATCGTTACCGGGACATGAAAGTGAAGAGAAATGGCGAGGTGAATAGAGAAGTGAACAAAGGAAAACTGTTGATTGTCGGTTTTGGCCCCGGGCATTTTGACCATCTCACCGAGCGGGCGCGTGAAGCGATCCGGGAAAGTGAAGTCGTTGTCGGTTATAACACCTATGTGGATATCATACGCGATCTCCTGACTGATCAGGAGATTGTGCGTACCGGAATGACTGAAGAGGTGAGCCGGGCACAGGAAGCGGTGAGACAAGCGGAACAAGGGAAAAAGGTGGCCGTGATCTCCAGCGGGGATGCGGGGGTGTACGGAATGGCCGGGCTCGTTTACGAAGTGTTGATCGAAAAAGGGTGGCACCCCGATACCGGTGTCGAAGTGGAAGTGATTCCGGGGATTTCCGCGATCAATTCCTGCGCTTCTCTGCTCGGTTCACCGGTGATGCACGATGCCTGCATGATCAGTTTAAGCGACCATCTCACCCCTTGGGAGACGATCGCCAAACGGATCGAAGCGGCGGCTTCCGCAGATTTTGTCATTGCATTATACAATCCGAAGAGCGGGCGGCGAGTCCGGCAGATTGTCGAAACGCAGCGCATTTTATTGCAGTATCGTTCGCCAGGGACACCTGTCGGCCTGGTGAAAAGCGCATATCGCGAGCGGCAGCAGATTGTTTTGACCACACTGGGAGATATGTTGAACCATGAGATCGGGATGTTGACCACTGTGATAATTGGCAATTCGACCACCTTTGTTTATGAGGGTTTAATGATCACGCCGCGCGGTTACCAGCGCAAATACACGCTGAGCAAAGAGATCCAGGACCTGAAGCCTCACCAGCGTTTGCAAGTGGAGGCAGAACCGTGGTCGCTCAATGCCTTTGGCGAATCATCAGGAAAGTTCGTCAAAGAGCAGAACATCGCGACAGCCGATAAGAGAAAGGCATCCGTTCATCCGGCCAGTCTGGCGCATGAAGCGCTTTCCGTTTTGCAGGCAAAGGGACTGGTTGAGACCGGGATCACCACGATTCCGTTCACAAAACCTGTTTCGATCTTTGAAGTGGCGGTCTCTCCCGGAGTGGCCAACAAAATAATCACGCCGGAACAACTTGTCCTGCTGGCGGAAATTGCCGGCGACTAGGGTGAAATCAAGTATACTCCCCACCACCAGCTCATTTTGCGCGTTCCGACCGATGAGCCGGCGGCAGTGACTGCGCGGTTGACCGAAGCCGGGTTGCTGTTGAGCCCCATCGGGGATGTGGTGCAACTGAAAGCCTGTGATTTTTGCGATGGAGAAAAAGGGGAGTCGATTCCGCTGGCGGAGGAACTCAACCGGCGTCTGGGCGGACTCAAGGTTCCCAAAGAACTGAAAATCGGGTTTAACGGCTGTGCGATGGCCTGTTATGGGGCCGTAACGGAAGAGATTGGCATCGTCTACCGCCGCGGGACTTATGACTTGTTTTTGGGTGGGAAAAAAATCGGACGCAACGCCCATCCGGCCCAGCGGGTCGCAGAAGGAATTTCGCCCGGGGAGATGTTGGAGACGGTGGAACAGGTGGTACGGGAATATGCGGAACAGGGCCATCCCAATGAACGGTTTAACAAATTTTTCAAACGAGTGAAAGAAGTGGCCGGTTTTGCTTATTCCGACGAGAGAAAACCGGTTATTGAAGAGCTCGCCTGCGGGGATTAAACGGCAGGCAAAAAAGAAACGGGAGGAATCTGTTTGAACGCGATCCTGTTTGTCGGCCATGGGAGCCGGGACCCGGAAGGGAACAAAGAGTTGCTGCGTTTTACGGAAAAGCTTTCGCGCGTTGTTGACGCACCGGTGAAAGAAACGTGTTTTTTGGAACTGGCATCGCCCGATATTCCGCAAGGCATTCAGCGGTGTGTGGAACAGGGGGCGAACCGGATTACGCTGATTCCCGTGATGTTGTTTGCTGCCGGACATGCCAAAATTCACATCCCTTTGGCGATTCAGGAAGCGCAGGAACAATATCCGGGCGTCCAATTCCGTTACGGCCGTCCGATTGAAGTGGATGAAGCCGTACTGGATCTGTTGGAACAGCGGGTGGCAGACATTAATCCGGGAGTGCGGGAGGAAACGGCGATTCTGCTCGTCGGCCGCGGTTCCAGCGATTTGTACGCCAACAGTGATCTATACAAGATTGCCCGCATGTTTTGGGAGAAAAATCGCTACAGATGGGTGGAAGTTTCTTTTATCGGGGTGACGGAGCCGCTTTTCGCCGAGGGATTGGAACGCTGCATCCGGCTGGGAGCCAAAAGGATTGTCACTTTGCCCTATTTTTTGTTTACCGGTGTGCTGATCAAGCGGATGCGGGCAATCTTGAATGAATATGAGTGGCGCCATCCTGAAATTGAGTTTCATATGGGCGCCTATCTCGGATTTGATGAAGGACTGATTCCGATTGTCCAAAAAAGAGTGAGCGAAGTGAGGCAGGGGGAAGGGGTAGCATGGAAAGCCCTGGCCGAAAAGGCAATCGCCGACGGGCATGACCATCACCATCACCACCATCATCATGATTGCGGGCATCATGATCACACCGCCGCTCACGGGACATCTCATCAGGCTGTCCGCAGCAAACGTTCATGAATTTCCCGGGATTGTCCGGGCCCGCGATCATGATCACACAGCAAAGAAGCATGGAAAGGAGTTCTCCAGATGGTTCTGTTTTTGGCCGGTACCAGTGATGCGAGGGACCTGGCTGTCCGTTTGAACCGCGCGCGGATTTCTCTGTTGGCCACCGTCGTCACGGAGAGTGCTGCCAAGAGTTTGCGGGAAGAGGGGATTCCCGTCAGGGTGGGAAGGCTCACCGCGGAGGAGATGGCCGGCCTGATCCGCGTGCAGGGGTGCAACCGGGTGGTGGATGCCAGTCACCCTTTTGCCGAAGAAGCGTCCAAAAATGCGATGGAGGCGGCGCGAATTTGCGGCATCCCTTATATTCGCTTTGAGCGGCCCGCCTGGATATACGGGAATCATCCGGGTATCTGCATCGTTTCTTCCTATGAAGAAGCTGCTGAAGAGGCGGCACGGCGTAAAGGGGTGATTATGCTGACCACGGGAAGCAAGACATTGGCCACTTTTACCAAACGGCTTTTGCCGGATCCGGAAATTCTCCTGGTCGCACGCATGTTGCCCCGCAAGGACAACATGGAAAAATGTGCGGAGCTGGGCATTGAGCAAAAAAATATCATTGCCATGCAAGGTCCGTTTGGCAAAGAGCTGAATATCGCCCTGTACCGACACTACGGGGTGACGACCGTGATCACCAAAGAAAGCGGCAAAGCGGGTTCTGTGGATGAAAAGGTGGAAGCGGCCCTGGACGAGGGAATTGGCGTGATTCTGATTGCAAGGCCGCAACTGGATTACGGCACCTCTTTTTCCAGCGCAGAAGAGGTGGTCGCTGCACTGAGCAAAGGAGGAGAGTGAACAATATGTCCCATCAATCTTTTAAACCGGTGACAACCCGGCCGCGGGAAATCGAGAATCTCAGTTTTGAAATGATCAAGGACGAACTGGGTGATCACCCGTTCACAGCAGAGCAATTTCCCATCGTACAGCGGGTGATTCATGCTTCCGCCGATTTTGACCTGGGACGCAGCCTGATTTTTCATCCGCAGGCGGTGGAGGCGGGAATCCGGGCGATTCAAAGCGGAAATACCATTGTCGCGGATGTGCAGATGGTTCAGGTGGGCATCAGTAAACCGAGAATCGCCAAATTTGGCGGCGATGTGCGCGTCTACATCTCGGATCCCGACGTGGTGGAAGAAGCCAAACGGCTGGGAACGACCCGGGCCATCATCTCCATGCGCAAAGCGGTGAAAGAGGCGGAAGGAGGCATTTTTGCCATCGGCAATGCACCGACGGCCCTGCTGGAATTAATCCGCCTCGTGAGGGAAGGAGTGGCCAAACCGGGATTGATCGTCGGCGTTCCGGTCGGGTTTGTCTCCGCTGCGGAATCCAAGGAAGAACTGAGCAAATGCGAAGTCCCTTTTATCACCAACCGTGGCCGGAAAGGCGGCAGCCCGACAGCGGTGGCTATCGTGAATGCCCTTTCCCTCTTGGCGGAAAAAGCGGGGCAAAACGGATCATCAACTTTTAGGACTCCGTGATCCCGGCATGCGATACAGTTTCACAGATGTTCATCAGTTAAGGAGTTTCGCAATGAAAAAGCAGGCGGAAGAGCAAGAACGAAAAGAATTGCGACATGGCTATACGACGGGAGCTTGCGCTGCTGCCGCCACAAAAGCGGCCCTGCTTTCCCTGATCACCGGACAGGCCGTCCATGAGGTGGAGATTGTGCTTCCGGTCGGCCAAATGGCGTCTTTTTCGGTCGATCAGGCGCAACTGCGGGAAGGGGAGGCAGAATGCAGCGTGATTAAGGATGCTGGTGATGATCCTGATGCCACGCATGGAGCACGTATTGTTTCCACCGTGACTTGGAGTGAAGAACCGGGAATCCGGCTCGATGGCGGACCGGGAGTGGGCCGGGTGACCAAACCGGGGCTGCCCGTGCCCGTGGGCGAAGCGGCCATCAATCCGGTTCCGCGGAAAATGATTCGTGAAACAGTGAGAGAAGTGCTTTCATCCTTTGCCATCAAGCGCGGTGTTCAGGTAAAGATCTCCGTGCCGGATGGAGAAGAGATTGCCAAAAAGACGCTGAACGAAAGGCTGGGGATTGTGGGTGGCATTTCGATCCTGGGGACGCGGGGCATCGTGGTTCCGTTCTCCACTGCAGCTTATCGGGCCAGCGTCGCCCAGGCAATCCAGGTGGCCAGAGCGAACGGTTGCCGGCATTTGGTGCTGACGACCGGGGGCAGCAGTGAAAAGGCGGCGATGAAAATGTACCCGGAGCTTCGCGAGGAGGCTTTTATCCAGATGGGGGACTTTGTCGGGTTTGCCTTGAAACACGCAAAGCGGGCCGGCGTCTCGAAAGTGACGCTGGTGGGGATGATGGGCAAGTTCTCCAAAGTGGCGCAAGGCGTGATGATGGTTCATTCCAAGAGCGCGCCCGTCGACTTCGACTTTTTGGCCCGCATCGCGGAAAAAGCCGGCGCTCCCCCCGCTTTGGCTGCGCAAGTCCGGGAGGCGAACAATGCCACCCATGCCGGGCAGCTGATGGAAGAGGCAGGGCATGACCGCTTTTTTACGCTGCTTTGCGAACAGATATGCCGGCAGTGTCTTTTGCAGGTTGAAGGCGGCATCCGGATTGAAACCATTTTAGTCAAGATGAAAGGTGCAGAGTTAGGGAGGGCGGAAATGAGTGGCGAAAAAGATGAAGGTGATTGGCATCGGCGATGACGGGCAAAACGGATTGTCTTCCCGCGTCAAGAAGTGGATTGAACAGGCGGACGTGTTGGCGGGCGGAGAACGGCAGCTCTCCTTTTTTCCGGATCATCCGGGCAGGCGGATCCTGATCAAAGGGGGGCTCGGCCCGGTTTTGGAGCAGTTGGAACGTGAAAGCCGTCAGCACGATGTCGTCGTCCTGGCTTCGGGAGATCCTCTTTTTTACGGGATTGCCAGCTTGATCGTGCGCAAGCTGGGACTGGAACGGGTGGTGATTCATCCCCATCCCAGTTCGCTTCAGCTGGCCTTTGCCCGCATGGGGGATAGCTGGCAGCAAGTCCGGATCGAAAGTGTGCACGGGCGGCCGATGAAGGGACTGGCCCAGCGGATTGACGGGCAGGAAAAGGTGGCTCTGCTTACGGATGAAGTCCATTCTCCGGGGGAGATCGCCCGTTATCTGTTGCAGTTCGGAATGACCGAGTACCGGGCGTTTGTGGCCGAGAATCTGGGTGGCCCGGAAGAAAGATGCGGCTGGTGGGAATTGGACGAACTGGTGGATGCCGAGTTCTCCCCGCTCAACATTGTCGTTCTCAAGCGAAAAAAAGAGGTGCCAGTTCCGCGATGGAGTTTGGGGATCGAGGATGGGGAGTTTTTTCAGCGGAAGCCGGAAAAAGGATTGATCACCAAAAAAGAAGTGCGCGTGCTCAGCCTGGCAGAATTACGCTTGCAGAAGGACAGCACGGTTTGGGATATCGGTGCGGGGTCCGGCTCGGTTTCTGTGGAAGCGGCCAAACTGGCCCCGTTTGGAGAAGTGTTTGCCATTGAAAAAAATGAAGCGGATCTTGCCAACATTGAAGCCAACCGCAGGAAATTCCGTGCCGATTTCACCGTGATTCATGCCAAAGCCCCGGAAGGTCTGGACTCATTGCCTGACCCGGATGCGGTATTTATTGGCGGAAGCGGTGGTGAGCTGTGCGAGCTGCTCCGGGTTTGCTGTTTGCGCCTCAAGTCCGGCGGCCGAATTGTCGTCAACGCCGCCACGGTGGAAACATTGGCACAAACACGGGAAACGCTGGCAGCGCAAGGATTTTCCGTGAGAATCACTTTGCTGCAAACAGCCAGGAGCAGGCCAATCCTGCAGATGACCCGCTTTGAAGGGATGAATCCGATCAATGTCATTGTCGGCGAAAGAGATCACACCACAGGGGAGGGACGGGCATGATCGGACAACTGATCGGAATCGGCATGGGGCCGGGCGATCCGGAATTGATCACGGTAAAAGCTTATCGCGTGTTAAAAGAATCCCCGGTCATTGCTTATCCAAAGAAGCGGATGGGCGAAAAAAGCTATGCGTTGTCCATTGCCGAGACGTATATCAATCCGCTGGAAAAGGAGATGCTCGGGCTTGTTTTCCCCATGACGAGGGACCGGGAACAGTTGGAACGGGAATGGGAGCGAACTGTCGAAGCAGTCTGGCAAAGGCTGTCGCAAGGAAAAAACGTGGCATTTGTCACCGAAGGAGATCCGCTGCTGTACAGCACGTTTATTCATATGAGCCGGCGGATGCAGGAATTGCACCCACAGGTGGCGATTTCTTCCGTTCCGGGCATTTCATCGATCAACGGTGCTGCTTCCCGTTTAAATTTGCCTCTGGCGGACGGCGATGAGCAAATCGCCATCGTTCCGGCAACGGAAGACCGGCAGGCGATGAGAAAAGCGCTCACCGAACATGATGCGGTTGTCTTTCTCAAAGTGGCAAAAGTGCTGGATCTGATTATTGACCTTTTGGAAGAATTAAATCTCTCAGACAAGGCGATGGTCGTTTCCAAGGTGACTTCCGATCAGGAAATGGTCTGGAAGAACGTGGCCGAACTGAAAGGGCAGAAGCCGGGATATCTGACACTGATGGTGGTGAGAAAATGAAGCGATTGGAAGCAAAAGTCTACATCGTGGGAGCAGGTCCCGGAGATCCGGATCTGATCACGGTCAAGGGGCAGCAGGTTCTGCAAAATGCCGACGTGATCCTGTACACCGATTCACTCGTCAGTGAGGAGCTGATTGCCCGGGCCCGCCCGGATGCTTTGGTGTTGAAAAGTTCAGGGATGGATTTGCAGCAAATTGTCGGACTCATGGTTGCCCATGTCCGCGGAGGAAAAAGCGTCGCCCGCGTCCATACCGGTGACCCGGCCGTTTATGGAGCCATTTTTGAACAGATGGCCATGTTAAAAAAAGAAAAGATTCCTGTTGAAATCATCCCGGGCGTCAGTTCCGTGTTTGCCGCTGCCGCCGTCTTGGGAGCGGAACTGACGATTCCCAAACTGACGCAGACGCTCATTCTCACCCGCGCCGAAGGCAGAACACCGGTGCCGGAAAAGGAAAAACTGCGGGAATTGGCAGCCCATCAGACTACGATTGCCTTGTTTTTAAGTGCCACGTTGACCAAAAAGGTGGTAAACGAGCTGCTGGAAGCGGGATGGTCCGAGGATACGCCTGTCGCTGTGGTGCAAAAAGCGACCTGGCCCGAGCAGAAAATCGTCCGTTCCACCCTGAAGCATCTGGATGAAGAGATGCGTAAAGCCGGCATTCGCAGCCACGCCATGATTCTGGCCGGATGGGCGCTCGACCCCGATCTCTATGAACAAAGCGAAGCATACCGTTCCAAGCTGTATGATCCTTCCTTTACTCACGGCTATCGCAAAGGAGGGAATGCTTCATGAACCGGATGTATGCAGTGGTTGCCATAACCAAGCACGGTGTCGAAATAGCCCGCCGCCTTGTCCGCCAGCTTCCGGGTTCCGATCTGTACTATATGGACAAATTTGCCCGCGGGGATGAGGAGGCGCTGGGTATTACCCTCTTTACCGGGTCGGTGCGGTTGATCCTTCCTGATTTGTTCCGGCGGTACAACGGCTTGATCATCCTGATATCTCTCGGCGCGGTGGTGCGCATGATCGCTCCCTTGCTCAAAGACAAGAAAACCGACCCGGCCGTGGTGGTGGTCGATGACCGTGGGGAGCATGTGATCAGCGTGCTGTCCGGCCATCTCGGCGGGGCCAATCAACTGACCCGGCGTGTGGCTTCCATTCTGGACGCGCGGCCGGTGATCACGACCGCTTCCGATGTGCAGCAAACAATCCCCGTCGACTTGTTCGGCTGTCAATTTGGCTGGGAAATCGAAAGTTTTGAACGGGCGACACCCGTAAGTGCGGCGGTGGTAAACGAGGAGAGGGTGATTGTCATTCAGGAGTCGGGCGAACCGGACTGGTGGGCCTATGACAAACCCCTGCCCGGCCATATTCAGGTGGTGGCTTCTGCCTGCGAGGCGGAGGAACAGGAATTTGATGCCGCCCTCGTGGTAACGCATCGTTTGTTGAGCCCGGATGAAGAGAAACGCTTTCTGCAAAACGGGGTTCTTTACCGTCCGAAAGTGCTGGTGCTCGGAATTGGCTGCAATCGGGGCACCACGCTGGAGGAGATCGAACAGACCGTGACGGAGACGCTTGCTGAACTGAAACTCTCCATTAAAAGTGTCCGTAATATTGCCACCATCGACTTGAAAAAGGACGAGCCCGGCCTCCTCGCTTTGTGCCGAAAATACGGCTGGCGGATGGATGTATATTCTCCTGAAGAACTGAACACCGTTTCGCTGCCCAATCCTTCGGAAACGGTATATCGCTATACGGGGGCTTATGGCGTGAGCGAACCGGCAGCCCTGTTGTCTTCGGGGGCGGAAGATTGGCTCTTGCCCAAGAAAAAATCAGGAAATGTGACCCTGTCCGTTGCCCTTGTCCCACATCCCCGCGCAGGGAGGGAGAACAATGAGTGAAGCGAGACCGAGGATCGTGATTGCCGGAACCGGCAGCGGCGTGGGCAAGACGACCATTACGCTCGGCTTGATGGCCGCATTCAAAAAACGCGGGCTGCAAGTGCAAGGGTTTAAAGCAGGCCCCGATTACATCGACCCCAGCTATCACACTGCCGTTACCGGCCGTCCTTCCCGCAATCTGGATACCTGGATGATGGAGCCGGAGGGCATGCGGGAAATTTTTTTCCGCGGGAGCCGGGGGGCTGACATCTCCATCATTGAAGGAGTCATGGGGTTATATGATGGAAAAGATCCGCGCAGTGACAGGGGGAGTACGGCTGAAATCGCCATGATGCTGCAAAGCCCGGTCATACTCATCGTAAACGTTCACAGCATGGCGCGCAGTGCGGCGGCCGTGGTGAAAGGGTATCAGCTTCTGAATCCGGCCGTGCCGATTGCCGGAGTGATTGTCAACAGGGCAGGCAGCGAAGGACATTTTCGCCTGGTTCAGGCGGCGATTGAACAAGAATGCGGGATTCCTGTGGTCGGCTGGCTCTCCCGCGATCCGTCGATCGACATTCCGGAACGTCATCTCGGTTTAATTCCGGCGATTGAGCGGGGAGAAATCGCCCCGCTGTTTGCCCGCTTGGCGGAGCTCGTGGAAAAAGGGATTGATTTGGATCGGCTGGAATCGCTGGCCAGTGCAGCCCCGCAGCTGGAAACGCCGGAAAAGCGAATTTTTGCGCCCGCGTCATCTGGGGAAGAAGAACCTGTCACCATCGCGGTGGCCAAGGATGCGGCTTTTAATTTTTACTACCCGGAAAATCTGGAACTGCTGACGCATCATGGCGCTTGCCTGCGTTTTTTCAGCCCTCTTCGCGGAGAAATCGTGCCGGAGGAAGTGGACGGTCTGTATATCGGGGGAGGCTTTCCCGAAGAGTTTGTCCGGGAATTATCGGGCAACGGCAAAGTGAAGGATTCCTTTCGTAGGAAAATCGCCGCAGGCCTGCCGACGTTTGCCGAATGCGGCGGGTATATGTACCTGACTGAGGCTATCATCGACTGGGAAGGAAACGCTCATCCGATGGTCGGGGTGATTCCGGCTGCCGTCCGGATGAAAGACCGGCTGGCGGCGCTCGGCTACCGGGAAGTGGAGGCGTTAAGCGACAATCTGTTGCTGAAGCGGGGCGAAAAAGCGCGTGGCCATGAATTTCATTATTCTGAGCTGACGGCACAGTCGGACCATTACCCGCCGGCTTACCAAACGAGCGGGCGCAGGGGAAAACACCGGGAAGGGTATGTGCGGGAAAATCTGCTGGCCGGCTATACCCATCTTCATTTTGCATCCCATCCGGAGATGGTGCCGCGCTTCATTTCCGCATGCCAACAATACCGACTGAGCAGGAGGGCTGACACATGAGCAACCTGGACAAAAGGGAGACAGCCGGAAAACAGGACAGTGGACGGCGCGGGCTCACACTGGTTTACACAGGTGAAGGCAAAGGAAAGACGACGGCGGCTCTCGGGCTGGCGTTAAGGGCAGCCGGCCGGGGGATGAAAGTGCTGATTCTGCAATTTATCAAATCACCGGAACGGACGTATGGCGAGAAAATCGCGCTGGAGCGTCTGGGAGTGGAGATCTGCCAGCTGGGGATCGGTTTCACCTGGACCAAAACCCCGGAAGAACACCGGGAGGCGCTGGCCCGTGCATGGAAGATCAGCAAAGAAAGGGTAATGAGCGGAGATTACGATCTGGTCATACTCGATGAGATTAACAACGCGCTTGCCATCAAATCCTTTCCCATCGACGATGTTTTGCCGATGGCGGAAGTGCTCAACCTGATTCAAAACCGCCCTCCGCACCTGCATCTCGTTTTAACCGGGCGAAATGCGCATGAAAAGGTGATGGAAGCCGCTGATCTCGTCTCCAGAGTGGAGGCGGTCAAACATTATTATCATGAAGGAATCCCGGCGGTGCGCGGAATCGAATTTTGAAAAGGAAGCGGAACCATGAAGGCGATCATGTTGCAAGGAACAGCTTCAGATGTAGGGAAAAGTGTGTTATGCACGGCTTTTTGCCGCTATTTTCATGAAGAAGGTTTCCGGGTTGCCCCGTTTAAATCGCAAAATATGGCCCTTAACTCCTATGTGACGTCGGACGGGGGAGAAATCGGGCGGGCTCAGGGCGTTCAGGCGGAAGCGTGCGGCATTGAAGCAAATGTCGATATGAACCCGATTCTCCTGAAACCGAAAGGGGATCTGGTCTCGGAAGTGATTGTGCACGGCCGCCATTTTGCCGATGTCGCCGCCGGCTCGTATCGCGGACCGCTGCTCGGCCAACTCCTCACCGCGGCTTCGGAGTCCCTGAAACGGTTATCGCGAAAATATGAAGTGCTTGTGATCGAAGGGGCAGGCAGCCCGGCGGAGATTAATCTGAAAGACCGCGATATTGCCAATATGAGAATTGCGCAAATGGCGGATGCCCCCGTTCTGCTGGTGGCGGACATCGACCGCGGCGGAGTGTTCGCCTCGATCGTGGGAACGCTGGAACTGCTCGAACCGGAGGAACGGGCGCGGGTAAAAGGATTGATTATCAACAAATTCCGGGGCAGCAAAGCATTGCTTGAGCCGGGAATCAAATGGCTGGAAAACCGGACGGGAATTCCGGTGCTGGGCATTCTCCCCTATGTCGAAATCGATGTTGATCCCGAAGATTCGATGTCGCTGGGGGCATTGGCCTTAAAAGGAAACAAACAGGGAGCAGACCTGGACGTGGCGGTCATCCGGCTCCCGCGCATTTCCAACTTCACTGATTTTCTTCCGTTGATGGATCAGGACGATCTCGCCGTTCGTTATGTAAAATCGGTCGACGAGCTGGGAAATCCCGATGTCATCATCCTGCCCGGCACAAAGAACACGATGGAAGATCTCGCCTGGCTGAAAGTGACGGGATTGGCCGGGGAAATCCTCCGATTAAAAGAGCGGGGCAGTTCAGTGGTCGGCATTTGCGGCGGATATCAAATGCTCGGACGAAAGTTGACTGATCCCGAAGGAGTCGAATCAAGCCAAACTGAACAGGATGGTTTGGGACTGCTCGCGATGGAGACCCGCTTCGTTCCCGGCAAGCAAACGGTAAGAGCTGTCGGGAGGCCCCTTGCCTCCTGGGGTGGTTCGGAGCTTGTCGAAGGGTATGAAATTCATTTGGGCCGAACCATATTGGCTGCCGGCACCTCTCCTCTTTTCAGGCTGGCGGACGGACGCCTGGACGGTGCTGTATCCGGGGAGGGGGAGGTATGGGGAAGCTATCTGCACGGCCTGTTTGATAATCCTTCCTTTCTCCGTCATTGGATCAATCATCTCCGCTTGAAAAAAGGTTTGCCCAAAAAAGAAGAAAGCGGGAGAAACAGGCGGGAGATCCGGGAAGCGGTTTATGCCTCTCTTGCCGGGTGGATTCGTGAACACATAGACATGCAAAAAGTGAAGGAAATCATGAAGCTGGAATCCGCGGATTCGTAATGTCGATGTACCCGATCTTATGCAATTCAAATACACGACATGAAGAAGGGAATGGTGGTATGGAGGTTTTTTCGCTGATTCTGTTCGTGTTCGTGCTGGGGTTGCGTCATGGTTTGGATGCTGACCATTTGGCCTGCATTGATGGGTTGGTCCGGTATAATTGGCGCAAAAAGAGCAAGGTGACACGCTGGGTGGGCACGCTGTTTTCATTTGGACACGGAACGGTGGTGGCGAGTGTTGCTGTCGTCCTTTCTGCATTCAGCCGAAATTTCAAGTTCCCGGACTATTTTGATACCCTGGTGACATGGGTGTCCGTTCTTTCACTGCTGCTGATCGGGACGTTGAATATCCGGAACCTTCTCATCCGCACGGAAGAAGAATACAAGTTGGGAGGAATCAGGGGGAGATTCATTCCTCGCTTCGCCCGGGAAACCTCCAATCCCATTCATATTGTCATTATTGGAGCCATCTTTGCCCTTGCTGCGGATACGGTCAGCCAGACCTCTGTCTGGGCGATAGCTGCCAGCCACGCAAGCCGGTGGATGCCGGCAATGTTGGGGCTTACCTTTATGGCAGGGATGATGCTCACCGATACCATTGATTCATTTATCACCTGCCGCATGCTGGAGCAGTCGGGGAAACTGGGAAAAGCGGCATCGCGAATCATGGGATGGATAATTGTGGTGCTGGCGTACGGTGTGGCTTGTTACGAAGCGATTATCTTTTTTGTTCCTTCGTTTGAAGTGGATTTTGAAATCATCGGGGCGATGATGTTTGCTTTGATTGTTTTGTGTTATGTGATAGTGCGTTTTGGAACGAAAGCAAAACCCGGGATCGGCGGATGATGCCCGGTCCGGTGAATGCGTCGAAAGAAAACCCTGCCGCATTGCAAAAGGAGCAGGGTTTTTTCCGTCGGCCGGCCTGTGGCTCCAGATGAATGGTATACTTGTGATGAAGGCAAAAACAAGACTCGATTTTTCGGAATTTTCGTGTTGATGTGCTGGATTGTTGACCATGACAACAGGAGAAAACAGGAGGGGTTATGATGAGGGCCGGAATGTCCCGATACCTGGAAGTCGACGGTGTGCAACTTCACATTTATGAGTGGGGTGATGCGGCAAAGCCGGCGGTGTTGTGCTGGCACGGACTGACCAGAAACGGCAGGGATTTTGATACCCTGGCCGCCCGACTGGCAAAATCCTTTCATGTGATTTGCCCCGACATGATCGGACGCGGACGGAGCGAATGGAGTGCGGATCCTGCCAAGGATTACTGTTTTGGGCGTTATGAGCGTTTGGTTGCCGCTTTGGTCGATGCTTTGGGAATTGAGGAAATGCGGTGGGTTGGCACTTCCATGGGCGGGGCGATCGGAATCCGCTTGGCCGGTTCGATCCTGCGAAACCGGATTACGCACCTTGTGCTGAATGATATTGGTGCCGGCCCGGCGGAGAAACAGCCGAACGGCGAACTTGCGGAAGGGGTTCAACGCATTCTTGCCTATACGGCCAATCCGCCCGAGTTCCGAACAATGACGGAGCTTATGGATTATTATCGTTCCACTTACCGAGACTTTGGCATCAACAGTGAGGAGGAATGGCTTCATTTTACGGAAACTTCGGCCCGCCGCAAAGACAATGGCAAATTCACTCCGGATTATGATCCGCAGATTGTTCACCAGTTTGCCCATCCGGAAGACTTGTTGCTGTGGGAGCAATGGAACGCGGTAAAAGCGAAAGTTCTGTTGATCAGAGGGGAACGGTCGGATATTTTGCCGGTTGAGACAGCTGAGGCAATGCGCAAGAGCGGACCCGGCTGTCAATTGGTTACCATTCCCGGACTGGGTCACGCCCCGGCGCTGAATACAGAAGAACAGCTGACTTGCATTGAGCGTTTTTTAAATAGTTGAAGGAACAAGTTCCCGCTGTTATCCGGTCCGTCAGAAAGTCTTTGGCTACAGCTGTTCTGACGGAGTCCGGACATTCTTTTTCCGTCCGGTCAGGCCGATTGTCGGCTCTGTTCGATTTGCGGGTTTTGCCCGGGGCCGGTGAAGCGGGTTGGATCCCGGAAAAATTCCATGGTGAAAGCGGCATCCGACTCAGCGCATCAAGAATGGTATCCTCTTTTTGGGATGAATGGGGGAATAACCGTGCGGACATGGAAGTATCCTGCCGGATTGCTGTTGTTATTAGTCATGGCTCTTTTGCTTTACGTTGCATGGTCTTTTTTTTCAATTCCAACCTATGTTTTTCTCGTACCGAAGAACTATCACGGTTGGGTTCAAGTATATATGGACATTCCCGACGCCAAAGAACCCCCGAAAGAATTTTGGAACAAATATATGATCAACGTTCCTCCAAACGGAATGGTTTACACACCGTTGCCGGATCAACCGGCACACTTGGAAACCTATTTTGTTGATCAGCATGGGCACCGAACCGAACTTTTGCTGAAAGAAGATCCCCGGGCTAAAGATCCAAATGCCTTATATGTTCAAGATTTTTTCACTCAGGGATTAGATCATCTTCCTGCTTGCGATGTACTGTTTATCGGAACATCCCAGGAATACGAAAAGGTATTGCGGGAAAATCGCTATCCGGATTACTCGGAAGAAATCAAAAAGAAATTTCATTATCCCTATTAATTAATGAAGATGGGATTCAATTTGTTGTGCGACTGCTGTGCAAATGGACTCTTTTGAAGCCTTTCCGGGCAAGATCGGCAAATATTACCCGGTTGTCTGTCCACTCTTGGGCCCAGGTCTGTTGTCTTGGATACGGAAGTGTCGGAATACCGCCGTGAGAGAAGATGCCATTCACCCCGGTCTAATAGATCTTTTCAATCTTTTTCGTTGCCACGGAAAATGACCCCCTTATTGTGACCGGGGTCATTTGATTCCTGCTTTTTTCGTGCCTTCACCTGCTCATCACCCAGCCGATCACCGCATACAAAATGGCGCTGGCGATTCCGACGATCAGGGAGGCAATCAGTTTTTGATGCGCATATTTCATCAAGGGCAGCTTCATGACCGTGGCCATGGCGACGGTATTGTCACTCAGGGGAGAGGCAAATCCGCCGAAGCTGCCGCTGGCAAAAACGGCCCCGGTGATGAGCGGGATCGGGGTATGGGTGCCGGCAGCCAGCGAAAAACCCAGAGGCATCAGGATTGCCCACGCTCCAAAGCTGGATCCGACGATATAGGAGATGACACAGCCCACCAGAAACAGGACAGGAGCCAACCACAGGGACGGAACCAGGTGTTCGATCAGGTTTTTCGTATAGGTGATAAAACCCAGATCCGTCGAGACAGCTGTCAAGGCCCAGACGAGAGCGAGCAGCACGTTTACGCCCATCATCTCATTGCCCCCTTGCAAAAATCCGAAGAGGAGTCGCTGGATCGGCTGCCGGTGAATCCCGTACCAGATAAAGGAGAGAATCAGCGTGATGAAGACAGCTTCCAGCATCGCTTTGCCCGCATCGGCTTTAGTGAGTGCCTCCCAGAAAGAGGGGGTTTTCGTATAACCGTCCCACCAGGTGAGAAAAAAGGTGAATCCCAACAGCAGACAGAGGGGGACGATCAGATGAATTGCCTTGGGCGCGGCTGATTCTGAAACGATTTCCACCGGATCGGGAAAGTCGCTGTCAGGTTCGTGTTCACTGCTGGCGCCGGTATTTTTTTTCCCGGCCAACGCTTTGTCCTGCTTGCACAAATCTTTAAAATAACCGACCTGGGGCGAGGTGCGGAAAGGAGTGCGAATGCCGGGAGGGCAATCATTGGGATCAACAGCTCCTTTTTCCTCGGATTTTCCTTTGAAAAAAGTGAGATAAAGGGTATAGACCAGCATCAGGATAGAGAAGAAGTTGAAAGGAATGCTTTGCAGCAAAACCTGATAAGGGGTGAGGCTGAACCCCTGATGATGGGCCGAATCGGCGATCAGCCCGACCATGTACCCGACGAACGCCGTTCCGATCGGAATCAGGGCGATTAAGGGAGTTGAGGTGGCATCGATGATGAAGGCCACTTTGGAACCGGAGATTTTCAATCGTTGAAATACTTCTTTCATCACGGGGCCGACGGTGATGATGCGAAAGTCGGGAGCCATAAAGGTGGCCAGTGAGGAGAGCCAGGTCAGCCCGAAAGCGCTGCGGGCCGATTTGATACGGCGATTCATCCACTGCGCGAACCCTGATACTCCCCCCGTAACGCGAACCAGTCCGATAAAGGCGCCAAAGCCGTACATAAAGAGAAGGAGGCGAAGATTGCCGGGCGAAGTGACTTCCTTGACCAGATAGTGGATTGCCACTTCAATACCCCCGAGCCAGGTGAATTTTTTCATGTAGGCTCCGACGAGCAGGCCCGCCATCAGGCCGATCAGTACCTGGCGTGTCCACATCGCCAGCGGGATTACAATCAGAAAAGGCAAAAGAGACCAGAAAGATGCGTGCATCAGGTCCACTCCCTGTGTGGAATATTTCGATCATAGGATGCACCAAGAAAAGGAAAATCATTCCGAGACAAGATCTTATTCATCTATACTTGGTATGCGGACAGCAGGAAGGCGGATCAGAGTGATGGAGGAATGGCTGTTATTTTGCTTTATCGGGAAGAAAATCCATCAGCAGATTTTGGAAATATTTTCATTTGACGCAGCGCTCTCCGGGTGATATAGTAGTTTACGTCGCTTTTGCGAAGAGGAAATTATCAATCTCGTTTCTAAAAAACTATTGACATATGATGCGAGATGTGATAGCATTAAATTCCGTCGCGATAAGCGATTGATAAAAAACGTGTTCCTTGAAAACTAAAGA
>NZ_JPST01000030.1 GCF_000763315.1 Thermoactinomyces daqus
CCTTCCTTCTGAATGTTTTTTATACCTTTTCAACAAAAAAGGCTGTTGACCTTCTTTGTCAACAACCTCAGGCGAACATCTCGTTCGCCTCAACGTCCTTTGAAGGAAGGAGCGCGTTTGCTGAAGAAGGCGGCCACTCCTTCAATGGCATCTTCCGTTTGCGCCACTTTCAGCATATTTTCCTTTTCGATCTCAAGCCCTTGCTTCAGTAATACTTCCTCTCCGCGAATCGTGGAATCCAAGATTGCTTTGAGCGCAATCGGGGGGCCGGCTGCCAACTGTTTGGCCTGAGAGAAAGCTTCCTCGTAAACCCGTTCTGCCGGCACCACCCGGTTGATCAACCCGTACTCTGCCGCCATTTGTGCGGAAATCCTCCGTCCGCTCAGCAAGAGTTCCAAAGCACGCCGTCGTCCGATCAAGCGGGGAAGGCGCTGGGTTCCCCCATAGCCCGGGATCAGGCCCAGGCGGACTTCGGGCAATCCCAGTTCGGCCGTGTCGGCGGCGATGGCCAAATGACAGGCCATTTGCAATTCATTTCCGCCGCCCAAGGCATTGCCGTTGATGCAAGCGATGACCGGTTTGGGGAACCGTTCGATCCGATGAAACAGCTCATGGGCGCGGCGCAGCGTTTCTGCTGCGGTTTCCGGATGCCCGATGTCACCGAACTCGGAAATATCCGCGCCGGCGGAAAACATCTTGTTTCCGGCGCCGGATATGATGAGACATCCGACCGATTCATCCGTTTCCATCCGGTTCAAGATTTCTTCCAATTCCCTTAATGTTTCCCGGTTTAAGGTGTTCATCGGGGGACGGTTTATTTTCAGGGTGCAGACGCGATCCTTAATCTGAACCAGCCAATTTTTGTTCCCCATCATTCGCCCTCCCGCTCGATGATGATCGCGGACGCCATGCCAAAGCCGATGCACATGGCAATCAGGCCGAAGCGTTTTTCCTGCCGTTCCAGCTCGTTCAGCAACGTTGCGACGATTCGGGCTCCGCTGGCTCCAAGCGGATGGCCCAGGGCGATTGCACCGCCGTTGGGATTAATTTTATGGGATGGAACCCCCAATTCGCGCTGCCAGGCCAGAACCACGGAAGCAAATGCTTCATTCACTTCAAACAGGTCAATATCATCCAGGGTTAACCCCGCCCGTTTCAGCACTTTTTGTGTGGCCGGAATAATGCCGGTTAACATGATTTCCGGGTCTACACCGGCAATGGCGGTGGCTCGGACTTTTGCCCGGGGTTTCAATCCCAGCTCTTCCGCTTTTCTCCGCGAGGCGAGCAAAACGGCGGCAACGCCGTCACTGATTTGGCTCGAATTGCCCGCAGTGATTTTCCCGTCGGGGAGAAAGGAGGGAGGCAGGGATAACAAGGCTTCAAGATTCGTGTCCGGTCTTGGCGTTTCATCAGTCTGAAGCTGTATGGTTTCTCCGGAGGGGGTTTGTGCCTTTACCGGAATAATTTCATTTTGAAAACGGTTTTCGGACTGGGCTTTCAGCGCTTTTTGATGGCTGCTGAGGGAAAACTGATCGAGTTCTTCCCGGGAGAGCTGCCATTTTTCCGCGATCAGTTCAGCTGAGATGCCTTGCGGGACAATGTTGAAACGGTTTAACAGTTGGTCGCTGAAGCTGCCTCCGTCGCTGCCCATCGGAACCCGGTTCATGCTTTCGACACCGGCGGCAATGACGCAATCGGACATACCGGCCATAATCGCATGGGCCCCCTGAGCCAATGTTTCCAGGCTGGAGGCACACATGCGGTTGACGCTCACTCCGCATACTTCCACGGGAAATCCGGCAATCAGGCCGGCCAGCCGCCCGATGTTATACCCTTGTTCACCTGTTTGTGTCACACAGCCCATTTTGATATCCTCAATTTCCGCAGGATCGAGTTGATTTCGTTCAACCAGTTTTTGAAGCAGGAAGGCGGCCAGCTCGTCCGGCCTTATTCCGGAGAGGGAACCTTTCTTGCGTCCGATCGGCGTCCGGGCGGCATCAATGATAACCGCATCCTGTTCGTTCATCGGCTTCCCTCCCTTTCAGAAAGTGAATAAATCGAGGCCGCCCGTGACGGGAAGGCCGATCCCCGTGATGTAGCTCGCATAATCGGAGGCCAGGAATACGACAGCGTGAGCGATATCTTCCGGCTTACCGGGTCTTTTCAGTGCTGTTCGCCCAATCATGCGTTCACGGAGGTCGGGCTTGGTCATTTGAAACGATTCAGTATTGATGATGCCCGGAACAATCGCGTTAACGGTGATCTCATAGCGTGCTCCCTCCAGGGCAAGGGTCCGCGTAAGCCCCAAAATGCCCGCCTTGGTCGTGGCATAGCTCGATTGCCCAAAGCCCCCCATGATGCCGGTGATCGAAGCCATGTTGATGATCCGGCCCCCTTTTTGTTCCTGCATGTAAGGCCACACAGCCTTGCAGCAGTTATAGGTGCCGGTCAAATTGATCTGCAGATCCCGCTCCCAAAATGCATCGTTTTGATGTTCGAGACGCGCTGTATGATCGACCGTTGCCGCATTGTTTACCAAAATATCGATTCGCCCGAACTGTTCGATGACTTTGGCCATGACGGATTTGACTTCTTCCCGGTCGGTCACATCCATGCGAAACGCGGCGGACCGGCGTCCCATCGCACAAATTTCCTTAGCTGTCGACCGGGTGTAGATCTGCTTCGATTGTGCCATGATCTGCGCCAATGGTCCCATTTTCTCCGTTGTCTCTTCCAGATTGCCGTCTTCCTCCAACAGAATGTCGGTCACGATCACATCGGCACCGGCTTTGGCCGGCATCAAGGCATCCATCCGGCCCAAGCCGCGGGAAGCCCCTGTGACAAGGGCCACTTTTCCGGCCAGGGGTAAATTCATCTTTTTTCCTCCCCCTTTTTTTGAATTTCGATGGCAACAGCTGCTTCATCCTTGTCCAGGTTCCATTCGCTTACCCCGGTATCCCCGTAAAGCTGATCGAGCAGCGCTTCATACTTTTCTTCAACCCGTTTGGCCCGCACTTTCAAGGTGGGGGTGAGTTCTTCCGCTTCAATGGTCCATTCCCGGGAAAGAATGATTGCTTTTTCGGCTGTTCATGAGGAGGGAAGGGGGAAATGGCTTGCTTGATCTCGCTCCGGATCAGGTTTTTGACGGGGGGTTGCCGGATCAGACGGGATGCAGGACCCGCCGGTAAGCGATTTTGCCCGGCCCATTCCGATAATACTTGGAAATCCGGGACGATAAGAGCGGTTACATATTTGCGCCGGTGGCCGACCAGAACAGATTGTTCGATATACCGGCTTTGGTTGATGGCGTTTTCAACAGGTTGCGGAGCCACATTTTTTCCGGTGGTTAAAATGAGAAGGCGTTTTTTTCGATCGATGACACGCAGATAGCCCTCTTCATCAAGTTCACCCAGATCGCCTGTGTGCAGCCACTCCCCGCTTAATTGGGCTGCGGTGGCTCCTTCATTCTGATAATACCCTTGCATCACATTGGGTCCGCGGACCAGAATTTCACCGTCCGCAGCGATTTTGACTTCGAGATTGGGGAGCGGTTTGCCCACGGTGCCAATTTTGACCCGCGCCATCGGGTTGGCGGAAATGACCGGAGAAGTTTCTGTCAATCCGTACCCTTCCAGAACTGGGATATTCACAGCCCAGAAGAAGCGTGCGATTTCGGGATTAAGAGGGGCTCCGCCGGAAATCAGACCGCGAAGCCGGCCGCCAAACGCAGCTTTGATTTTCCGAAATACCAGCCGTTCGGCGATGTTCCATTGCCAGCGGAGTTTGAGTGGCCATTGATGAAGGAGCAGTTGATCCAGCGGCATCTGTGAATAGTAGTCATAGCGTTTTAAGCCAACGTTGACGGCCCAGTTTGCAATCTTTCTCCTTAAGGAGGTACCTGCAAGGATTTGGCTTTGAATGCGGGCATACACTTTTTCAAACAGCAGAGGGACACTGGTCATGACTGTCGGTTTGATTTCCAATAAATTTTCCGGAATTTTCTCGATGCTCTCGGCATAAGCGATCGTGGCTCCGACGGATAATGGCATGAAGTGTCCGGCCATCCGCTCAAACACATGGGAGAGCGGAAGATAGGAAAGCAGGCGGTCATCGGCGCGGGCTTCCAAACACCAGAATTGAACGCCTTCGATATTGGACAAAAAGTTTCCGTGGGTCAGCATGACGCCTTTCGGTTCACCGGTCGTTCCCGATGTGTGGATAATGGTGGCGAGATCACTGCGCTTCAGCTGCCGCCATGTCTGTTCCCAATCAGGGAGAGGGTGTTCCCGGCCGAGATTGGTCAGTTTTTTCAGGGTCAGGCTCATCCCCGATTTTTCATCTGTTTCATCGGGTTGCATGATTATCGCGAGGATGTCTGCGCCGGCTTCCGTTACTTTGGCAAGCTGTTTTCCATTTTGCACGGCGATCGCTTTACAGTCGCTTTGGCGCAAAATCCAACCCACCTGTCCGGCGGGAAGGGTGGGGTAGATGGGAACGGTAACCGCTCCCAGACTGCAAATGGCGAAATCGAAAACCGCCCACTTCGGATTGTTTTCAGAGAGGATGGCCACTTTATCATCGCGGCCGATCCCCAGATGTGCCAGACCGGAGGCAACCAGTCGGATTTCCTCCCAAAACTGGCGGTAGGTGATTGGTTCATAACAATCGGTTTTTTTCCATAAGAAAGCAGCTTTATCCGGGTAACGCTCAACGGATTGACACAGCATTTCCACCAAATTATTTGGTTTCATCGCGATCACCCCGGAAGAATTACTGTTGGGCCCGGACGGATTATGATAGGTATTGGCTCGGATCATACTGGCGCAAAATGTTTTCCAATTTCAGCGCCAGTCCGATATTTCCCTTCACTTTCAATTTGCCGGTCATGAAAGCGGCTGTTCCGCTGAGATTTCCCAACAGCAGTTCTTTGAAATTGTCGACGCTCATCTGCAAAATGCAATCAGCCTTGGCTGAAGCTCCTTTTTCGACTTTGGCTGTACCGTTGTTCAGATGAAGCTGGTAGGTTCCGCCATCATCCCCTGACAGATCAAACTGGTAAACCACGTTCAGATCCTGCACGGGCTTGGGATTGTCTTTTAAAGCCTTTTCGACCAATTGGAAAATTTCATCCACAGAAATCGCTTTTGTCATATAGATTCTCCTTTCATTTTTGGAAAATGCAGCGCTTTCCGTTTACAAACCGGCTGCAATCGTTCTTTTTTGGATTTGCGTCGTCCCTTCGTAGATCGATAAAATTTTGGCGTCCCGCATCCATTTTTCGACGGGATGATCCCGCATGTAGCCGTATCCGCCGAGGATCTGGACAGCATTGGTGGTCACTTCCATTGCAACCTCTGCCGCAAATGCTTTGGCCATGCTTCCTTCCACCACACATGACTCTCCCAGATCGGCCAATTCCGCTGCTCTCCAAGTTAACAGGCGCGCTGCGTCGATTTTGGTTTTCATATCAGCCAGCATGAATGAAATGGCCTGGTTTTTGATGATGGGACGACCGAATTGCACACGTTGTTTCGCGTAATCAAGCGCATACTCGTAGGCGGCGCGGGCAACGCCGACCGCAGCTGCGGCAACAGCCGGGCGGGAGTACTCCAGCATCTTAAGAGCGCCAAAATATGCCATGTTTTCCTCGCCGAGCAAGTGGTCAAGCGGGACGCGCACATCTTCCAGAATGACATCGCCCGTATGGGAGGCCCGGATGCCCATTTTGCGTTCTTTTTTGCCTCCCGAAAGGCCCGGTGTGTCTCCCGGAACGATAAATGCAGATACGCCTTGAAATCCTGCCGCGGGGTCGGTTTTCGCGAACACGATATAGAGATCGGCAATCCCGCCGTTGGTGATAAAACATTTGCGCCCGTTGATCACCCAATGATCTCCGTCGCGGACCGCTTTTGTCTGAATCGCTTTCACATCCGATCCGGCGTTTGGTTCTGTCAGTGCCATTGCTCCGAGGCGGGGGTGATCCGGATCACACAGGTAGGAGATCCATTTCCGTTTTTGCTCTTCATTTCCCATATAGTAGATCGGCAACCCGGCCAGGCCGACGGCGGAAAGGGAAGTGGCGATACCGGCGCAACGCCAGAACAGCTCTTCGCCGATCAGGCAGGCGGCCATGACGCTGGTAAGACCGCCTCCGCCGTATTCCTCCGGGGCGGCATAACTGGTCAGGCCCACTTTTGCTGCTTTTTTAAGGACTTCCATCGGAAATTCCTCTTTTTCGTCGTATTCTGCGGCTACGGGACGAATCTCTTTTTCAGCAAACCCGTGGGCCCATTTGCGCAATGCTTCCTGTTCGTCGGAAAGCCTGAAGCATAATCCTGATGTCGAGGGGGGGTTTTCCGGCATATCGATCCCTCCTTAATACTGATACGTATCGGTACTCTGCGTTAAGCCTTCAACAGGGACAGATTGACAAAAGAGCCGACTACGATCCGATTGAGCAAGCGGGCGAGCGCATCGATTTCCACGCTCTTTTCGGAGGAAAACAGGTTTTGCACAACCACTTCGTTAATCGCTCCGACCATCGCTTGGGATATGATGCGGATTTCCTCTTTGGAGAGAGATTCCGTGACCACGCCTTGCACCGTTTGAAAAATCTGCCCGGCAAAGATCTGGTGAGCTTCGCGCCGCACCTTTTCCACCGTCCGGCTGATTCCCACGGATTCCACCAGCAGCAATTTGGCGGCCCGGGATTGGCTGATGCAGATTTCGAGATAACGGCGGATTCCGGCGTACGCTTTATAAGTGATTTTTTCTTCCCGCTCTACCGCGTCTGCAATTTCTGCGATGATTTCTTCGGCCAGTTGTTTAAAGAGGTGGACGAGCAGTTCTTCTTTACTGTTAAAATGCTGGTAAAACGTCGTTTTTGAAACGCGGGCCAGTTCGACCACTTCAAGAATCGTCGTGTTTTTGTACCCTTGTGAAGTGAACAGTTCAAGAGCGGCAAACAAGATTTTGTCCCGTGCTTCAAGCGGCATTTCCTGCAAAAATAACAAGTTCATCATTCCATTCAGATCAGTATGAGTACCAATTGGTACTCTGGAACAATTATATTTTACAACATAATAGAATGCTAATTCAATATTTTTTGTCAATTTTATTTAAAATGAATTGCTTTCTTTGCGCTGGTATTCTACATATAAAAGATTGATTTTTTTAGAATTAAACGAATACAATACAAAATAGAGGGAGTATTCCATCATTTTAGCTTTAACGAATCCGTAGGAGGATGATACATGAAATTAATCCCTCGCATCGACAGCATTTTGATGAGAAGGCGTGAAGAAGGATGGAAGATCGCGGGGAAGAAACCGAGTCAGACTTCATTGGCGAGGGCGCTGGGAGTGCGCAAGCAACAAGTCTCTTTATGGGCTCGTGGAGGGGCGATCCCAAGGCCGGAGACGATTTTTCATATGGCCTTGCTCTTGGGGGTAAAGCCGGACGAGCTTTATGAGTTTGTTGCGCCGACCGAAGCAGAGCAAAAACGCCTGATTGAAGAATTTGATAAAAAGGAAAAGGAAGATATTTTGCGCCGTAAGGAAAATAAAATCAAGGAATTGCGGGAAAAAGGATTTACTGAGGAAGCCATTTACGAACAGATCCGGATTATGGGATTGACGAAATATGACCGGAGATAATGGATCCTGTTTCTTTCATCTGTGCAAAACCAACCACCTTCCTGATGCGGGGTGGTTGGTTTTGCTTTGTTGTTCCATTCTTAAAATAAGATGCTTGCTCCGACGGCAAGGAGATAAATTCCGGTGGCTGCGGCCAGCCCCAACAGCCAGGGCAGGATGGGCCGATCAAGCAGGACGGCGCGAATGGCCAGCACGGTAAAAATGAGAATAGAGAGGAGAACCAGGAGATAGAGTACGCTAAAAAACATGAAAATACCCCTCTGCTAATGACTTTTTCTGTGAAAGTGCCGTAGGACGGGGCGATGGGCATCCTTCGCTCTTTGCGTTTCGGATGGTTGCCCGGTGCTCCCGCACGACCCTCACCATTTTGCTGAGTTTCACCCCCAGATCGTGCCGACATGATGTCAGGGCAGCAGACTCAGTAGCAGCAGCTTTTCATTCAGCTCGTGCAATTCAGCGATCGAGGTGGTTGTTAATTTGCCAATGGCGTTGATGGTTCTGTTTTCCTGGTCAGTCTGGCTGGCCATCGACTGGGTGAGCGGGTCCAATTCCTGATTGGCCAAGGAAATTGACCGGAGCCGTTCAAGAACTTCGGAGGTATCTTTGTTTAACTGGTCCAGCCCGGAGATGATTTTCTGCTCGCTGTTGTTGATACTGGCAACGCTTTGATTCATCCGGATCAGCAAATGATGGGTGGTTTCCAGTTTATGATTCATCTCACCGATGGTGGAGGCGCTTTCTTCCAACGGTTTTAGCTGTTCATTTGTTTGCTGTGTCAGCCGGTGAGAGACGGTGATGTTTTGGGACACCTCTTCCATCAACCGGTTTGTTTCCTTCTGATTGTCAATCTGCTGCCACGTGCCGTATCCGAAGAGGGCGAACAAGGTCAAATTGACGATGAGCCAGGTGATTTTCACTTGTGATTTCCCCCCTTATGGCAACAAAAAGTCCAAGAGACCTTTCTTGTCTTTTTCTTCAGTTTGCCCCTGTTTCGATCGCTCCGTGCCGGAAATGATTTGTTTCGGCAGCCCGGTGACACCATTGACGATTTTCTTCACGGGTGATGGCTCCCCGCCGGTGGGAGGTTCCTGTTGCGTGCCCCTTGGAAATGGAAGATGAATTCCGATGAGCCGTTGCAAGCTGTCAAGCAAGCTGGTGATATGGCCCAGGAAGCGAAAGTTTTTCTCCGATTGGCTGAGTTCGGCCAGAAGCTGGTCCAACAGGCCATTTACCTGATTGCTGTTTTCACCGATCTGACCGGTGGTGTTCGCTACATCCTGAAGATGGGAGATGGTGGAATTCATTTGGCCTGAGATGGCGGAAGCCGTGGAAGCGACATTGCTCGTTATTTGATAGGTATCGGCCTGACGGGACAAAATTTGTTCCATTTTCTCACGGGCGGAGATGTTCCCGTCCAATTGTTTGCCCAATTCTGTTTGAATGGATCCGCTGGTTGCGATTTGCGCGTCCAGCAAGCGCTTTTGATCATCCAGAGCGGACAGTGATTGGCCTGCTTTCTCCACCTGTCCCTTCAACTTGTCTGTTTCGCTGATCATATCGTCAGTCAAAGTAACCAATTGGCTGGTGATGGAAAAAATATTCATATTGGATAAAGCCGGCAGAACGATTCGGTCGCTCCAGGAGGCCAAGGTGGGAATGAACAGGATAAAGATGAGCAATCCGAATGCAACCAGCAAGAGCCGCCATTTCAGCAAGAGGTTTTTCCAACAGCCTTGCACTGGTGTTTCCCTCCCAGCCGCCGATTGCTGTTTTGCATGGATTGAAGCGCCTTTGTACTAAGATTGACCGAATTGAGGATGCTTTCCAGCGATTTTGTCGTCGCTGCCGTGTTGCGGTCGATGGAGGCCACATGGCTGGCAATCGAGGCAACCACGTAATCTAACCGGGCAAGTTGCGCCTTCAGCCCGTTGGTATTGGATTCCACTTGAGAGATTTTAAGATTTAACGCCGCTGTTTTCTTGTTGATCGTCCGGATTTGAGCAAGCTGTTGATTCATGGTCTTTGATTTGGCCGCTGATTGTTCCAGTTTTTCCTTCAGTTGGTTCGATTTTGCGGCGATTCTGTCCTGAATGGCCAGTTGCAGCCAGGTATTCCCGACCAGAACAATGAGAAGCATGCAAATGATGGCAGAGAAACTGGAGGCGATTTTGGTCACGGCAATTTCACCCCCGGCGTTTTTTGGTTCAGTTCTCTTGTTGAATGATAGATATCGTTCAAATGCTGCTCATCTTTTTTGGCGGTGGCCGCCAATTGTTTCAAAAGTTGATCGAGATCGGACAGATATGGGGCTAACGCCGACATTGACGAATCGACGGCGGAAATTTGAGTCCCGGCGTTTTTTGATGACTTTTCCATCTGTTCATTAAGGGCTAAACTGCCGCTGTTGTACCGGACGACTTCGGTTAAAAGGGCAAGGGTTTCTCCGGTCTTGCCGATCACTTGATCCAGATTTTGATCCAGCTTGTTCAGGGTGTTGCTCATTTGTCCCAGTTCTTCATTTTTTCGGATGATGCTGGCCTGAACCTGATTCAGTTTTTGAATTGATTCCAGATTGTCTTCCAGACTTGCTTCGATTTTTTTCATTTGCTGGGTCATCGTGATGGAATTGATTAAAAGACCGCTTAACACCAAAATAGCCAAAATTTTGAGAAACTTCAAAGTTCACCCTCCTTTACGGCATAGAACGGTTGACCTTCTCGGCTTTATCGGCAGCCTGTTTTAATTTTTGTTCCAACAGGTCGTTCTGTTTGAGGACTTCCGCCAATTTGGATCGGGTGGAGGTGGTGACCGATTTCAAGTCTGCCGCTTGATCCACTTGCTTTTGTCCTGAATTGGAGATCAGCTCCATCTGTGTGGACAACTGTTTGCTCAAACGGTTCAGGTTTTGGCTTAAAGTCACTTGTTGGCCGGTAACCCGGCGGATCTCCTCCAGCGTGGTTCCCTGCTTTCGGACGCCTTGGTTCACTTCAATCAACTCCTGACTGACTGTTTGGGTTTTGCCCGATTGTTCGTCCAGCTGAAGCAGTCCGTTGTAAATATCCTTGTTGAGCAGCCCCAGTGTTTTTGTCTTTTCATTGATCTCCTTCAACATTCCGTTCAGGTCAAACTTTTTCAACTGCCCGGGGGTGAAACTTTCCGGATGGGTGAAGATGTAAATTCCCGGTACAGCAACCAACAAGATCGGGACGAGTGCCGTCACCGCTTTGCGCTTTAGACTCACAAGATCACCGCCTTTTTTACGTTCAACTGTCAAACTCGGATTTTTCGCGCAGAAGTTTGCTCATCATTTTTTCCAGGACGCCGGCGAGTTCGACCGGGGATGGAAGTTCTTCTTCCAAAAGGGAGCGGATCACGATTTGGTTGATCGCTCCCACCATGGCATGGGAGAGAATCCATTGTTCTTTTGTCAGCCGATGGCAAGTGAGGGAAGATAACTCCCTTTGGAAGATGGAAGCGAATTGATCAATTACCGCTTGCCTCTTTTTTTCAAGTGAAGGAACCAATCCCACAGTATCCACCATTAACAATTTTGCCGCATCCCGGTGAGTAAAACAGGTATCGATATAGGTTTTGATGGCTTGAAAGGTGCGTTTGGAAGTGGGAGGAACTGAGCGGAGAACATCTTCCACTTTTCGGATGAGTGCAGTTGACAGCAAGTCGAACAGATGGATTAAAATGGATTCTTTGTTTTTGTAATGTTTGTAAAAGGTCGACTTCGAAGTGCGGGCGTTTGCCACGATCATGCTGACGGAGGTGGACGGGTAACCGCTCTTCGAAAACGCTGCCAAAGAGGCGGACAAAAGACGGTATTGCTGATTGGACAATGGAAAATCCTCTTGCAAAAGAGAGAAGAGCGGTAACATGGCTTGCATAATCACCCCTCCATCATTTGGTACGCTGACGTACTCTCTTTAATTATAATGGAAAGTATGAATAATATAAATAATATTAAGAATAATATTACGAAATGTTGGGCGGAAGAATATTTTAACTTTCGATGAATCCATGTGAAGATAGTCGGAAAACGCAAGGTAAAGAAAAAACGGGATCTTCCGTTGCCGCCGGCAAAGAAAGAACCCCGTTTGTTTCAGCCGCATCATCTTATGCATTTATTGATTTTGAAGCCGGTTATTCCGTTTTCGGACAAACTGGTAACTGATGGCCAGAATGCCGAACCAGACCGGTGCGACATACAAAGCAATCCGCGTATCCGGACTAAATGCCAGCAGGACGGCCACCATCACGAGGAACAGGATGGCAATCCAGTTGGTGACGGGATAACCCGGCATTTTGAAGGAATCGTTCTTTGTTTGTTTGCTTTTCCGGTATTTGAGATGCGCATAAACGATTACTCCCCAAACCCACAGGGCCCCGATCGTTGCCACACTCGTGATGTAGGTGAAGGCCTGCTTGGGAATGAAATAGTTAAGCAAAACGCCGATCAACAGAACGATAAATGAGGCGGTAATCCCGCGGGCGGGAACTTTTCGCTTGCTCACTTCCTTAAAGGTGCCGGGAGCCTGGTTTTGATGGGCCAGCGTATAGAGCATGCGCCCGGTGCTGAACATGCCGCTGTTGCATGACGACAAAGCCGCCGTCAGCACGACAAAGTTGATGATCCCGGCAGCTGCGGGAATTCCGATTTTCGCGAAGGTGAGGACGAACGGGCTTGTCTTTCCGTCAAGCTGATCCCACGGATACAGGGACATGATGATGACCAATGCTCCGATATAGAAAATCAGAATTCTCCATAAGATCTTATTGATGGCCGAAGGCAAGGTTTTCTCCGGATCGCTGGCTTCACCGGCCGTCACTCCGACCAGCTCCACACCCAGAAAGGCAAACATCACCATCTGGAGGGCAAACATGACTCCACTGAATCCATGCGGCATAAATCCGCCGTGGGTCCAGAGATTTGAAAATCCGACCGCTTGCCCCTGGTTGCCCCAGCCGGTTGTGATGATCACGAGGCCGATGACGATCAGTGCGATGATCGTCACGATTTGACCGCTATGAGATTGACGAGGTAAACGGCGATCAGCGCGATCAGAGCCGGCAGCCATTGGGGAACAGACGGGAACCAGTAGCGCACATAAACACCCACGGCCGTGATTTCCGCCATACCGGTAACCACCCACATGAACCAATAGGTCCAGCCGGTGATAAAACCGGCCCAAGGCCCGATATATTGCGTTGCATAAGTGCTGAATGAACCTGTGACAGGCTGATCCAAAGCAAGCTCTCCCAATGCGCGCATTATGAGAAAAATGATGATTCCTCCCAATACATAGGAGAGGATCAAGGCAGGTCCCGCGGCTTGAATTGCTTGAGCCGAACCCAAAAACAAACCTACTCCGATCGCTCCTCCGATGGCGATCAATTGAATATGCCGATGACCCCCTTGCAATTATTCGCCTAGACGCATTTTCATTAAATCAATAATAAAGAACCAACTCTATATTACTGAAGAGGTGATAGCGTTTTCAAGTTCAAGAATGTTCTTATTAATGAAAATGATGTAGAAAATCCCCTTTTGAACAGGGGACAAGCGGCCGGGACGAAGCCGCTCTCCCGGTTTATTTAACTGCATACATGCCATTAATCGAATAATGGATTGCGCAATGCACCTGATTTAACGGGATGAAGTTGCTTTTTTCAGCATTTCGATTTCTTCATCCGATAATTCCCTGTATTCGCCCGGTTCCAGATCCGGATCGAGGCTTAAGGGGCCCATTGCAATCCGTTTGAGGAACTTGACCCGTTTGCCTACAGCTTCAAACATGCGCTTAACCTGATGATATTTCCCTTCATAAATGGTTACTTCCACTTCGGAGACCGGACCGGAATTGAGAATGCGGAGTTGGCCGGGCAAGGTTTCATATCCATCGTCAAGCGTAATTCCGCTTGCAAATGCTTCGCGATCCGCCTCGGTAACTGCTCCCTCAACCAAAGCATAGTAGACTTTGGGAACGTGTTTCTTCGGAGACAGAAGCTGGTGCGAAAGTTTTCCGTCATTGGTCAAAAGGATTAACCCTTCTGTGTCCTTATCCAGCCTGCCGACCGGGAAAGGATCGAAAACGCGATGTTCGGGCTCGAGCAGATCGCTGATCACCTCATTGAAGCGGTCTTCGGTGGCGGAAATGACTCCCTGCGGCTTATTCATCATTAAATAGATATGTTCCCGATAGTGAATCGGGATCCCGTCCACAGTCAGTTCATCCTGGTCAGGATAGACATGGATGCCCGGGTCGTTTGCAGTGATTCCGTTGAGGCGAACCCGTCCGGCCCTGACCAGTTTTTTGATCTCTTTGCGTGTTCCGATGCCCATATGAGCCAATATTTTATCCAAACGCTGGCTTTTTTGTGTTCCCATCTTTTGTTACACTCACTTTCCGTTAAGTTCAAATGACATCATAGCACAAGAGAGGGAAAAAGATAATGAAAATGCCTGATTTTATCAATAAGAAAAACTAGTTTGCAACACAAACGAGGAGTTTTCAGATCGGGAAGCCACAGGCGGAGTTGATGGATGAACAGAATGGCGGGTGCGAATAAGATCAGAAAACACCGATGTATTTTCAGTCAAACCCGGAGATGAAAAGAAAGGCGGAAGAGAGGGGATGGAAAAAAGTTTGATTTCATATTTGAAGGGGAATGATAAAATTCGTCATTACCCTCAAGTTTTATCCACTTGTCTGTTTTCTATTCTGGGTATATAAAATATAAAGACAGAACTGGTTATTTTTTATTTACATAGACCGGTATCGTCTTAACTTAATGGAGGTGTCAACATGGAGAAAGTGATTGTATTGGGAACGGGACCTGCTGGTCTGACCGCGGCGATTTATCTGGCACGGGCCAATATGGAACCTTTGGTGGTGGAAGGTCCGGAGCCTGGCGGACAGTTGACGACCACAACAGAAGTTGAAAACTTTCCGGGATTCCCGGATGGCATCATGGGACCGGAACTGATGGACAACATGCGCAAACAGGCGGAGCGTTTCGGGGCCAAATTCAAGCGCGGATGGGTACAAAATGTTGATTTGTCCGGTCGCCCGTTTAAGCTTTATATCGGGGAATCCGAGGTTCTGGAAACGGAAGCCCTCATCATTTCCACAGGTGCTTCGGCGAAATTGCTGGGGATCCCGGGAGAAAAAGAGAATATCGGCATGGGTGTGAGCACTTGTGCCACATGCGACGGATTCTTCTTCCGCGGAAAGAAAATCGTCGTGGTAGGCGGCGGGGATTCGGCGATGGAAGAAGCAACATTCCTGACGAGGTTTGCCACCGAGGTGACGATTGTCCATCGTCGCAATGAGTTGCGCGCATCGAAAATCATGCAGGAACGTGCACGTGAAAACGAAAAAATCAAATGGTGCCTGAATCGCACACCGGTTGAAGTGATCCGAGGGGAAAACGGCGTAACCGGCCTTAAAGTGAAGAATAATGAAACCAACGAGGAAGAGATTCTGGAAACGGACGGTATTTTTGTTGCCATCGGCCATAAGCCGAACACCGACTTTTTAAGCGGACAATTGGAAATGGATGAATTGGGCTATATCAAGGTACAGCCGGGTTCCACCCGAACAAGTGTCGAAGGGGTATTCGCTTGCGGGGATGTACAGGATCGTGTTTACCGTCAAGCAATTACAGCAGCGGGAAGCGGATGTATGGCTGCCCTTGATTGCGAACGTTTCCTCGAAGGAAGCACGACACAGGATTGGAGCAAAACATTGTAATACAGAATGAGGCAACCCCGGAGAGCAACCGGGGTTGTTTTTTATTCGGGGCGAACGGCGATCCAGACTGACCAGCGATCCCTGTCCGTGACAGGGGTTTCGGTACCGACTTTTGCCGCGATATACCGGATGAGTTCCTCTATCTCCCCGTCAGTCAATTCATGCAAAATCGACCGGCCTGAACGGTTTCGCATTTCATCGGCAAACTGCTCAAATGTTGCATAGGTTTTTCGGGTTTCCCATAATGACTTGGAAACAATCCCGGTAAAACCGGTTTGCAGCAAAGCCTGAACCACTTTGTCATGGTTATGTCTCCTGTCTTTTTCAATTTGCTGCAAGCGGGGAAATTTTTTGAAAAAATAGCCGCGGAGATGATCGGGACTTCCCGGAAGATGGCAATCTGCGACTGTGCGGTTTTGCGTAATGATGATTCCACCGGGTTTGAGAATCCGATAAACTTCCCGGAAATATGCCGGCAAATCGCGGAGATGATGGATTAAAGCGCGTGAAAAGACAAGATCAAACGAGCAATCTTGCAATCCGGTTGCATAGGCATCTCCATTGCGAAATTCAATTTCCTTATGTTCCGATTTCGCCACTGACAGCATTGCCTCTGAAAAGTCAATGCCGACAACACTTTTGGCGCCGAGATTTAATAATTCGCTGGTGTAGATTCCTCCGCCGCAACCGATATCCACTACCCGTTTTCCATGCCAGGAGATCTCTTGCTCCATAAAGCGGATCCAGGCCGGATCGATGTTCCGGTTGGCATACGTAAAACGGTTCGCGCGATCGTGAAAATTGATCGGCATCCGATATGCTCCTCTCTGGTTTCATATAGTGAAACTTTGTTTCTTTTTTTATTATAACATACCAAAACGATGGTTGTAAGATGCGTGAAGCGTAATTTTACAGGCGGATGATGAGCGGGGGATTTTGGAGCTTGTTCACCTGTTTTGGCCAAAGAAGCATTCGCGGGAATGTCGATGTCCCTTGATCGAAGCGCACGGGGGAGAGACCGGGGGGGCAGCGTTCCGGTGAAAGGGATGACCATTCGCCTGACATTTCCACTGGCAGGGGATCAACGGGTTTTCGGGTTCTTAATATTCAGTCTGAAACTCCGAGCAGATGTTTTTTCTTGAGCGGTGGTAAGGGAGAAAGGATGGAATACAAAACATGAAGGCGGAAGAGGGAGGTTCAATGGTTCCCCTTCCGCCTTCCCGAGAGATTACGCGGGAGCATGCCGGTTGCTCTTTTTATGTTTTTATTGCCATAAAACGAAATTTCACAAATCGAATTCTGGAGATCAGGTGACTGTTTCGCTGGAAATATTGATGATCACGCTTCCGATCAATATCAAAATAATGCCGGCCAGTTGGTGAGGTTGAATTTTTTCATCCCAGATATAGTAACCGATCAGAATCATTCCGACGGTTCCGAGCCCGGACCAGACGGCATAGGCCACACCCAAAGGAATGTGGCGCAGACTGAGAGTAAAAAGATAACTTGCGGCAACATATCCGATTATGACAATCAGTGTCGGGAGCAAACGCCTGAACCCGTTTGACTCCTTGAGGGCGGTTGTCGCGATGATTTCAAGAAGGATTGCAGAGATGAGTAATATAAACGGTTTCATTATCCCACCCCAAAACGAATTGAAAAACCAGTGACGACAAATACGATCAAAAAGAAGATTATTTATTATAATTATACAATAAATTCCAATTAGAATAAAGGCCTGCAAGAAAAGATTCGTGTCTTGCCGGCGGAGCCCGGGGATGAAAAAATCTGGAGACGAGGAAGAATGCTGCTTCCCGGTCGGTTATCACACTTTTACAGAAAATAAAGCGAAAAGTGAGTCAACACTTGCTAGCAAAAATTTAAACGGAATGCTTGGCAGCGGATTTGGGTTATGCGAGAATATCGTCTGGGTTTCTTCTTTTTAATCTATTTGGTTTTATTTCATAAGAACTGAAGAGGAACACGGAGAATAAGGCTTTCTATCCAAGCGTTTCTATTAATCTATTTGTTCCCCCGTCAAATACAAGAATAAGGCGATTGAAAGAGAAAAAAAACAAAATCGGATGGTAACCTCCTCTTGAATAGCTGAATCTGCCCATAGCCCTTTTTTTTGTATTTGGCACAATATGTTGTATTAGCTATACTACAAAAGCAACTATATATTGAGAACGGACGTGATAAGATGTTAAGTGTACTGCCAGAGAAAATGGCACCCTATGGGGCATTAATCGATGACATCTGCGGTCGTTTTCCCCACCTGGACAAAAATGAATGGCTTGGGGATGCAGCGGCCCAGATGAGAGAAAACATGTCAGAGGATGAAATGTTGCAAACCTTTATCCAGGCTGCTGTTGAAAAGACCAGCGTCGAAGAGCCGGATTGGCAATTTGTTGCGTCGCATCTGCTCGCTCATTACCTGTACAAAAAAGCGGCAGAGAACCGCAATTACGACGCTGACCGGAAATACGGGGATTTGTATGTGCTCATACATACGCTTACGGAAAAAGGGTTGTATGGAAAATATCTATTGCAACATTACAGCAAAAGTGAGATCGATGAGTTGGGAGCTTATCTGATTCCGGAACGGGATTATCTTTTTAACTACATCGGTCTCAAAGTGTTGTCTGATCGCTACATCGTCCGGGATTACGATGGCAAGGTCATGGAGTTGCCGCAAGAGCGCTTCATGATCATCGCCATGCACCTGGCGCAAAAAGAAGAAGACAGGCTTGGCTGGGCGAAGAAATTTTATGATGTGTTGTCCAAGCTGGAAATGACGGTGGCAACCCCGACATTGAGCAATGCCGGAAAGCCGCTTCACCAGTTGTCCTCCTGCTTTATCGACACCGTGGATGATTCGCTTTGGTCGATCTACAATACCAACTCGGCCACGGCGCAAGTGTCGAAGCACGGAGGCGGCGTGGGCATCTACCTTGGAAAAGTGCGCTCCAAAGGCTCGAAGATTCGTGGCCATAAAGGAGCTTCCGGAGGTGTGATCCCATGGATCCGCAACTATAATAACACAGCGGTCGCGGTTGATCAGTTGGGAGTTCGCCGCGGTGCCTTTGCCATTTATCTGGATGTATGGCATGCCGACATTTTGGATTTTCTCAACCTGAAAACAAATAACGGGGATGACCGGCTCAAGGCACATGATATTTTCCCCGGGGTCTGCATTCCGGACATTTTTATGAAACGCGTGAAAGAGCGGGGAATGTGGTATCTGTTCGATCCGCATGAGGTGCGGGAAGTGATGGGTTATTCCATCGAAGATTACTGGGGCGAAGAGTTTGAACGCCGCTATCTGGAATGCGTCAACCATCCGGAACTGAACAAAACGGAGATCCCGGCCATCGAGATCATGAAGCGGATGATGGTCAGCGCATTTGAAACCGGAACCCCGTTCATGTTCTTCCGGGATACGGTAAACCGGGCAAACCCCAACAAACACAAAGGCATGATCTATTCTTCCAATCTGTGTACCGAGATCTGCCAGAACATGTCGCCCACGGAATTGATCAGTGAAGAGCTGGAAGACGGCGTCATCGTGACCAGGCAAAAGCCGGGGGATTTCGTCGTTTGCAACCTGTCTTCGATCAATCTGGGACGGGTCAAAACGATGGATGATATTGAGCGCGTTGTTTCCGTGCAAATGCGCATGCTGGACAATGTGATCGACCTGAACATGTATCCGGTGAAGCAGGCGGAGGTCACCAACAAGAAGTATCGTGCCGTCGGCCTGGGAACAAGCGGGTATCACCAGTACCTGGCCGAACGGAAAATCGCCTGGGAATCGGAAGAGCATGTGGAAGAAGCTGACCGTTTATTTGAGGAACTGGCTTATCAGGCGATTCGCGCCTCGATGGAAATCGCCAAGGAAAAAGGTGCTTATCCGCTGTTCGCGGGAAGTGAATGGGAATCCGGCGAATATTTCGAGCAACGCGGCTATACGAGCGAACGCTGGCAGAGATTGAAAGAAGACGTGAAAAAATACGGCTTGCGAAATGCTTGGGTGTTTGCCGTGGCTCCGACCGGTTCCACCTCCCTCATCGCCGGTTCGACCGCGGGGATTGATCCGGTGTACGCCAAATTCTTTGTCGAGGAGAAGCGGGGAGCTGTCATTCCGCAGACGGCGCCGAATCTTTCGCCGGAGACAACCTGGTATTACAAGGAGGCGCACCTGATCGACCAGCATTGGAGCATCCGTGCTGCCGGGAAGCGCCAGCGGCACATTGATCAGTCGCAATCGTTCAACCTCTACATTACGCCGAATACAACGGCCAGGGAATTCCTGGATCTCTATCTGGCGGCTTGGGAAAACGGATTAAAAACCATCTATTATATTCGCAATCAGTCGCTTGAAGTGGAAGAGTGCGTCAGCTGTTCTTCCTAATCAGTCGGAAAGGTGATGAAAAGTGGCAGAATTAAAGCGGAAAAAGATTTTTAACGAACACGGACAGCGCGGAACCCAGCGCCTGATCAACGGGAATACAACCAATCTGCGCGAGTGGAACCGGATCAAATACGATTGGGCGCATAAACTTTACCGGGCCATGTTGAACAACTTTTGGATTCCGGAAGAGATTCCGCTGGCCGGCGATGCGAAACAGTTTATGGAGCTGTCGCCGGAAGAGCGCCGCGCATTTGACAAGACGATTTCTTTCCTTAACTTTCTGGATTCGATTCAGGGAGAAAACCTGCCGAATATCAATGAATACACAACGGCCCCGGAGGTTTGCTCACTGCTGAATATCCAGGCGTTTCAAGAGGAAATTCATGCGCAATCCTACAGCTATATCCTTGACAGTGTCTGCTCTCCGGAAACGCGCGAAAACATTTACGATGAATGGGTGCGCCCGTAAGAGGATCTGGGGAATCTGCCCTGACAAGGCAGTAGGCGAAGGACGCTGGCAAAGCCTATCACCGACGAACTGATCCCGAAGGGAAACCGGAGGGGGAGTGCAGCATGTTCGGAAAGCCACAAGTTGGTCAACTGCCGGATCACGACTGAGTGGCGAGGTGAAAGGATACGGACGAGGATGAAGGCTAAACTGCTTGAATGACAGTCTGAGCGGGCGAATCGTAGCCGGTGACGAAAGGCAGTTGGTACGTTGCCGAGTCTTATGGGAGATGGGAGTGCCATTCGCCAATCTCCGGAGCGTCCCAAGACTCCGCATCTTCAATCAGAAGAAAAGGACGAACGTCACATCCGACACCGTATCATGTCAAGTCTCCAGATTCGTTAAACGGGGATCACCTAAAGCGGAATGCCTCCTGCAGGCTATGGCTGATCGAGCCTGAATATCCGCCAGGGTGACGGAGTTCCCGTAGTAGTCCGAGGCAGGGAAAGCCTGCTGCATGGCGAAGGGGAACAGCTTATCTTGTTTAATACAGCGAGGGAAGGAGCGCGAGGCTCTGTGAGAAATCCTGAGAACGTATTAAACAGTCTGGCCTCCAAAGCGCAGCATGACGGGTACAAATACCGCAGATTGTACCGTAACCTGTATAACAAGGAGTTTTTTCTTCTGGCGTACAAGAGAATCAAGGGGCATCCGCCCGATGATCGGAGCTTGGAGCGGATTGATTGTTTAATCGAGAGTATGAAGGACGAAAGCTATCAACCCAATCCGGTGAACAGTGTTTCCTCTCCTGGGGCCAACGGAACGAAACGGCCTCTTGGAGTTCCGTCATTGACCGATAAACTCGTTCAGGAAATCCTGAGGATGATGCTGGAAGCGATCTACGACCGGTCATTCTCTGATCACTCGCACGGCTTTCGTCCACGAAGGAGCTGCCACACGGCGTTAACGGAAGTCCGGAAGACCTTTACTTGGGTAAAATGGTTTGTCGAAGGAGATATCAAGCGTTTTTTTGGACAGATGGATCACCATGTTCTGGTCAACATCCTCGGAAACAGAATCGATGATGAAAAGTTCCTCCGGCTGATCCGGAAATTTCTGAGGGCAGGGTACCTGAATGATTGGAAGTACCATCGTACATACAGCGGTACTCCGCAAGGCGGCATTATTAGTCCTGTTTTATCGAATATATATCTGAATGAACTGGATCAATACATCGACAAGTTGAAAGAAAATTTTACCCAAGACGACAGGAACATTCCGGACTCAAGATACAAAAGGCTTTACTATGTAAGGTATGCGGGTGATTTTCTGATCGGGATCATCGGAAGCAAAGATGATGCCAAGGGAGTGAAAGAGGAGCTGGCGGAGTTTCTAAAAGAAAAGCTGAATCTCCAACTCTCCGGGGAGGAGATGAAGATCACCCACTCGGAAAAGCCGGCAAGGTTCCTCGGATATGATATTCGCGTATCAAGGAAACACAAGGGGCCGGCCGGTTCAGGGGGCGGTTCATCGGGCAGCCCGTTAAAATGCAAACTTTATGTACCGCATGAAGTATGGAAGAAGAAACTCCTTGAGAGCGGTTCGCTTGAAATTGCAAAAAACGGAAAATGGAAATCAAAACACAGATCATCTCTCATCAGGCTTGATGATTGTGCGATTCTCGACACGTACAATGCAGAGATCAGGGGACTCTACCATTACTACCGATTGGCGTCAAATGTGAGTGTACTCAACAAGTATTACCACATCATGAAGTACAGCCTGTACAAAACCTTAGCCGGCAAATACCGGACGACGACCAGGAAGATCATCAAAAAATACGAAGTGAACAAGGTCTTTACGGTTACCTGCGAAACGGGAAACGGAATAAGAACGCGAACGTTGTACCATGAAGGTTTTGCCAGGCAAGCTGATCCGTCGGAAGACAACAGGGTGGATTACCTCCCGAAGGCTGCAAAGTACATCAATAAGTAAACATTCATCTCTTGACTTGGAAAGATGATTTTACGGAGGCTGGATTCGGATAAGTGGAGAGCCGGATACATGGAGACATGTACGTCCGGTTCGGAGGGGAGTTCTTGGAAACCTCCCGCTGCAAGGCGGCAAGGCGCCGGGTTCTTACCCTACCGCAACGATGAGCATCTGCTCCGCCGGAATCGGTTTATCGCCGATTTGTACCAGCGGTTTGTCGATGACAGAAATGATGAAAACTATGTCCGAACCTGCATGGCCAACTTCTTGCTGGAGTCGCTTTACTTTTACAGCGGATTCTCCTTTTTCTACGCTTTGGCGCGGCAGGGAAAAATGACGGCAACCGCGACACTGATCAAATATATTCAGCGTGATGAATTAACCCATGTGGTCTTGTTCCAAAACATGATCAAGGAATTGCGCCGGGAAAATCCCGATCTCTTCACACCGGAATTTATCGAGGAATTGCGGGAAATGGCCCGTACGGCGGTTGAACATGAGATTCGCTGGGGTCAATATATCACCAACAACAACATTCAAGGACTGACCAATGATATTATCGACCGCTATATCAAATATTTGGCCAATGAACGCATGACCCGTCTCGGCTTTGATATTTTGTATCCGGAGATTACGACGCATCCGATGAAATGGGTTGAGAGTTTCTCCAACCTGAATGCGACGAAAACGGATTTCTTTGAACAGAAAGTGACCAATTACACCAAAGCGAGCACACTCGATTTTGGCGATCTTTAATCAAAACACCTCCCTGAATCGGGGAGGTGTTTTAATCGCTATAACTGTTGTAACAGAAACCAGAGGGCGGCAACGGCAATTGCAAGTTGGTAGACAAATTCAAACCAGTTTTGTTTCGGTGCTTGCAGGATTTGAATAGCTGTGACGACTGCATGAACAAGAATGAGAACGAGCGCGATCGAAAAAAGTAAGACTGGCATATTTTTCACCTCCTACAGTTGAAAAATATTCAAATTAAGCTAGTACTACCCCAAAAATGGGCCCGGACTTTTTAATCATTTTGCTAATGCGAACGGGGGAAAGTTGATGGATCAGGCTTGGGAAAAAGTAAAAGAGTTTCATCGCTGCTTTGGGGTTCCCCATAAGGAAAAACCCGAAAAACTGGCGATGGAGCGGGTGCAAAAGCGGGCGAAATGGATGGAGGAAGAAATCGGGGAATTCAAACAGGCAAGGACGATTGAAGAGCAAGCGGATGCGATGATCGACACGATTTATCTGGCCTTGGGAACTTTGGTTGAAATGGGAGTTCGCCCGCAAGCCCTGTTTGATATTGTCCACACGGCCAATATGGATAAACTCTGGGAAGACGGAAAACCCCGGTACCGGGAGTCTGACGGAAAAGTGATCAAGCCTTCTTCTTGGCAGGATCCCGGGCCGCTTCTCAGAGAGGAAATTAATCGGCAAACTGATACGCATGAATAATATTTTTTCACGGATGGGAGAGGCGTTTTACGCCTCTTTTTTTTCGGGCAGTGATTCAACATCGCAAAGGAATCCGTGCTCAGTTCTTAATCGAGGATTGGTATAGACCATTATAAATAGGAATGCTAAACTAAATACAATGGAGAAATTTTGCAAAAAGGGGCGCAACAAATATGAATAAGCCGTCAGTTTTATTGACCAACGCACAGATCTGCACAGCAAATGGTACGGTTGATCCGGGCTATGTATTTATTGAGAATGGGAAAATCGCTGCGCTCGGGTCGATGGAACAACTTTCAGGCATTGAGGCCGGTGAGGTGATTGATCTCAGCGGAAAAAAGGTGATTCCGGGCATGGTGGACGTCCATATTCACGGAGTAGCCGGAGCGGATACGATGGATGCAACGCCGGAAGCCTTAAAAACGATGGCCGAAAATCTGCCGAAGGAGGGGACGACGAGTTTTTTGGCCACTACGATCACGCAATCGCACGAAAAAATTGAGAAAGCGTTGGTCAATGCCGCCGACTTCATTGAAAATCATCAAGTTGCGGGGCAGGCTGAATGCATTGGGATCCATCTGGAAGGGCCATTTATCAATGTGAAACGCGCGGGAGCGCAACCTCCGGAATACATCGTTCCTCCGGATGTGGATCTCTTTCGCCGCTGGCAGGAGCTGGCGCGGGGGCATATTAAATTGGTGACACTTGCACCCGAGCAGCCGGGCGGGCCGGAGTTGGTCCGCTATCTGAAGGAAACAGGAGTCATCGCTTCGATTGGCCATTCGGACGCCACCTATGATGAAGTGGTCGAAGCGATTGGGAACGGAGCGAGCCATGTGACGCATCTGTTCAACGGGATGCGCGGCTTTCATCACCGTGAGCCGGGGGTGGCCGGAGCGGCCTTTTTGCGCGATGAACTCAATGTGGAAATCATTGCTGACGGGATTCACATCAATCCTCACAGCGTGCGTGTTGCCTATAACCAGATCGGCAGCGGGAGGATTATCCTGATCACGGATGCGATGAGAGCCAAATGCCTCAAACGGGGAGTTTATGACCTCGGCGGTCAGGAAGTGATCGTGAGCGAACGAGATGCAAGGCTCGTAGACGGAACGTTGGCGGGAAGCATTTTGAAGATGAAAGACGCTTTGGCCAATATGGAGCGGTTTGCAGGTTGCTCAATGGAGCAACTGGTTGAAATGACATCGTTAAATGCGGTGCAGGAATTGGGATTTGCCAATCGCAAGGGCGCACTCGCTCCGGGAAAAGACGCTGATATCGCCGTGCTTGATGACCAGCTTGAGATCTTTATGACTTTTTGCCGGGGTGTACTGGCATACCAAAGATAAGAAAGGTTGTACCTGCTTTCCGGGTACAGCCTTCGGCGCTGCGGACAATCCCGCCCCGGAATCAGGCTCTTTGCGGAAAAATTCCAAGGGAAAGGAAATCAAGTTGAACGATGAAAAAGGTATCCAAAAAAAGTCCAGTTCCCCTATACTACCAACTGAAAGAGATCTTGCAGGAAATGATCGAAAATGAGGAATTAAAACCTGGAGATGCAGTCCCGCCCGAGCGTGAATTGTGCGAAGTTCATGGAATCAGCCGGATGACTGCGCGCAAAGCGGTGATGGCTCTGGTGAATGAAGGCGTGTTGTTCCGGGAGCAGGGAAAGGGAACATTCGTGGCCGAGCCAAAGCCCAAGCATCTGCTCACCCGCCTGCGAAGTTTTACCGAAGAGATGGAAGAACAAGGTTTTTCCGTGCGTTCGGAAATTTTGTCATTTTCCATTGTCGAAGCGACTCTGCAATTGAAAAAAATTTAAAAATGCTGCCCGATCAGTCAAAAGTGGTGGAAATCAAGCGGCTTCGCTATGTGGATGAGTTGCCGTACGCGCTGGAAACAGTCTGGCTCAACCATGACAAAGTTCCCGGTCTTACCCGGGAAAAGCTAGAAGGCGAATCATTGTATACGGTTTTAAAAAATCAATACCAATACCATCCCGCCTATGCCCGGCAAACGATTGAGCCGATCAGCCTGAATGATTATGAAAGCAAACTCCTGGGTGTTCCCAATCATTCGCTGGCCATCCTGTTCAGCAGAACCACCTATCTGGAAAAAGGGGAAATCATGGAGTTTACGAAGTGCATTTATCGTACGGACCGGTACAAATACGAGATTGTGTTGCAGCCTTAAAATTGGTTCGGGTGGACGGTTGAAATTTTTTATTTGCATATGGATGAATTATTTGATTAGATTTAATTATTATGAATAAAAATGAAAGAGTGAGGCCGGATGTTGGAATATGACAAATTGGAAAAATACGCGGAACTGGCAGTCCGGATTGGGGTAAACATTCAAAAAGGGCAGACCTTGTACATTTCAGCTGCGCTGGAAGCCGCTCCTTTCGTACGAAAGATCACGGAAGTCGCTTATAATGATGGAGCAAAAAATGTTGTCGTTGACTGGTTTGACGATGAAGTAAACCGCATCCGCCTGTTGCATGCACCGGAGGAGTCGCTCTCCAACATCAGGAAGGGCAAACTGGAAGATCTCCGCAAGGATCTGGAAAATGGAGCCGCGATGTTGACAATCCATTCCCCCAAGCCTGATTACTTCCACGGGGTTGAAACCAAACGAATTACCGCGGTCAGCAGGGCGAACAATGAAGCGATGCATTTTGCCCGGGAACTGATTCGGCAAAATAAGATCAGCTGGTTGATTGTCGCTTATCCCACGACAGAGTGGGCTAAAAAAGTCTTCCCGCATCTGCCTGAAGAAGAAGCGATGCAAAAGTTATGGGAATGCATTGAAAAGGCGACGCGGCTGGATGCGACTGATCCGGTGGAGCGCTGGCAGGAACATCTGAAAAAGATCGAGGATCGGGTGCAGTTGTTGAATAACCTTCGCCTGAAAAAACTTTCTTATCGTGCGCCGGGTACCGCGCTGACGATCGAATTGCCAAAAGACCATCTCTGGGTGGGAGCGGGCCAGCAGAATGAACAGGGCGTGTTGTTTGTCCCCAACTTGCCCACTGAAGAGGTGTTTACCGTTCCGTTGAAGACCGGAGTCAACGGGGTGGTGAGCAGCACACGGCCGCTGAGCTATAACGGGCAAATGATCGATCGCTTCTCCTTGACCTTCAGGGAGGGAAAAGTGACCGAAGTAAGGGCGGAAACAGGTGAAGAGCTGTTAAAATCGCTGGTCGGGTTGGATGAAGGGGCCGCTTATCTCGGTGAAGTGGCACTGGTTCCCCATACATCTCCCATTTCGCAATTGGGTGCGATTTTCCACCAGACCTTGTTTGATGAAAATGCTTCGTGCCATCTGGCTTTGGGCTTTGCTCTGCCGTTCTGCCTGAGGGGGGGAACCGGATTGACAAGAGAGGAGCTGGCCGAGCGGGGCATTAATCAAAGTATGGTTCATGTCGATTTTATGATCGGTTCATCCGAACTGGATATTGACGGCGAGAATTGGGAGGGAAAAACGATCCCCATTTTCCGCAACGGAGATTGGGTAATCTGAGTCAGTTTCATTTGCCCCGATAAAAATGTCCGGCGATCGCTCCCGTGGCCAATCCGGGAACGATCGCCGGCAATTTTGCTGGTTTTATCAATTAAACCCAGTTATCGTCGTCACCGCCGCCAAAAAATCCCCCATCATCCCCATCGTCAAAAAATCCGCCGTTGTCATTGTTGCCGAACAGACCGGCATCGTGATTCTGATTATCATCTCCGTCCAGCAGTTCATCAAGCAGAACGCCTCCGATCAGCCCCGCTGCAAAACCGCCGATCGCCCCTGTCATTCCAGACAAATGGGAGTGGTGATGGTGACTATGCCCGTAATGACCATGCCCGTAATGACTTTGACCATGGTGATAGGAATGAGGGATATGGTAGTGACCATGTCCGTAATGGGGAGTTGACATCGATTCGGTGATCAGATTTTGCCAAAGCATCATCAGTGCATCCGGATCCGAAATTTGATCCTGCGGGATGAATACTTCCCGTTTTACCTCATGATGATGTCCGAATGAATAATACTCCACTTCGAGCAGTAAGCGAACCCCGTTTGGCTCAATTGCCGCTGCAAATTCCACTTCTTTTACCTGCTCGCGGAACAATTCCGTCGGAACCAGTTCAAATTCTTGCACATATCCGTTAAACTTGCGTGAATGATGTGTTTCCCGGAAACCGAGACGGCTCAGGGCTGCCAGGATATTGCTGAGCGGAACCGGCGGAACGATCTCGATATAGTCCCGGTCGGATTGATCGACGGCACCGGCAAGATCGAGTTGTGTATCAAAGTAGTAAGAAACCGATTGTCCGGTAACCAGCAGGTTTCCCGGCAACTGAAAATGAAAAGGAAGTTCCTTTTGTTCGCCGGGCCGGATGACGAACGACTGGTAAAAAGGCACGGATGCGACCGGATGCGTGTGCACGTGTCCTTTTGCATAGATACTGAGCATGAAACGGACATCGATTTTATTGATGCGTTGCTCCACACTTCCACCTTTGATCAACACTTTTCCCGCAACGGGATCACCGGGAGCAAATCGGTTTTGTTCCAGAATCAGATCCACTTTTGCGGCTCCATGACCAAGTCTCGCCATGAAATCTTTAAACATTCAATGCTTCTCCTTTCAACTGACAAAACGATCTTCCCTTTAATTTCACTATATCGGAAAATTGAAACCTGTTTTTTTCAGTTTTGTGTGCAATTTGTTAACAATGGATTTTAGATGACAGAATAGAAATGTAATTTATTATAGATGAAATGATTACATTATTAACAGGAATTGAATATGCATAAAAGTTGCATGGGACGAAAAACAGCGGATAGGTAAAGGAGGCCGGAATCAATGCTGACTCCTGCCCATTGGCTTTATGGTGCGTTTACTCTGCTGGTGATTCTCGCTGTGCTTTTTCGCCGCGGGGTCGTTTTGCTCTCCCTGGTTGGCACCCTTTTGGTTGCCTGGGTGTACAAGGGGAGTTTTGTAGACGGATTGCAGGCGATTTTTAATGCCAACCTGGTAGCCGCCAATGAGCTGTTCAGCATTTTCCTGATTATTACCTTTATGGTGGCCCTGCTGCGGGCCTTGAAGGATTTGGGGGCTGACCGGCAGATGATCGCACCGATTCAACGACTCATGGTTAACGGACACGTTTCTTTTTTTATTCTTGTCGTAATTACTTATGTCATTTCCCTTTTTTTCTGGCCTACACCAGCCGTGCCGCTGATCGGTGCCCTGTTGATCCCGCCTGCGGTCCGGGCCGGTCTTCCGGCGATGGGGGCGGCGATGGCCGTCGCTGTGGCCGGACAGGGAATGGCTCTCTCATCTGATTATGTCATGCAAGTGGCGCCGATGCTGAGTGCCAAGTCAGCCGGAATCAATACGGCGGCGGTAGCGGACAAAGCTCTGATCCTGTCGCTGGTCACGGGGGTGATTGCCAGTGGTTCCGCGTATTTGTACCTGTTCAGGAAAGTGAGAAATCCGGATTTGTACGAGGATGACGCCTTGAACCAGATGGCGGTCATGTCGGCGGAAGAAGATATATCCCGGTGCAGCGGAGCAGAAGAGAAGTGGGGAAGAGTCTTCGCCGTATTGGTTCCGTTCTCCTTGCTTGGGGTAATGCTGTATATGGTTTACACCAAAATCCACGGTCACGGCAGGCTGGAAGGAGCGAACGGAGCCGCCTTTATCGGGGGTGTGGCTGCCGTCCTGTTGATTATGGCTACTTTTGTTCATGGCCGGTTTCGAGCTTTGGAACGGATCAGCGAGCATATCGTGGAGGGATTTTTGTTCTCCTTTAAAGCGATGGGGCCTGTTGTTCCAATCGCCGGATTCTTCTTCCTTGGCAATGGGGATTTTGCCGGAGCCATCCTCTCTGTGCATAAAGGTGCCCCCGCCTTTCTGTTTGACATTGTCAAAACGATGCAAGCCTTTATTCCGGCCAATCGCATCGTGACCTCTTTCGGTATTTTACTGGTCGGCATGGTAACCGGGCTGGAAGGATCGGGTTTTTCCGGATTGCCTTTAACCGGAGCCTTGTCCGGAGCTTTGGCAAGTTCTTCCGGATTTGACCCGTCCACGCTGGCTGCCATTGGGCAGATGGGGTCGGTTTGGACGGGAGGAGGGACTCTGATCGCCTGGTCATCGCTTGTGGCGGTCGCCGGTTTTGCAGGTGTTCCCGTCATGGAGTTGGCCCGGAAAAACGCCATCCCCGTCATCATGGGATTAGTCGTTTCCACTCTGGTCGCCGTTTTCCTGTGGTAGACATCTTTAACATTTCATGTGCGGAAGTGGGGTAAACTGTAGCAAACAGGAGTCATCGAAGAGGGGTTTTCAGGATGCCGCTGACACCGATCATTCCATTTGAGCCAACGAGCACTGACATCATTCCGGATGAGGATAACTGGGTTGCCCAAGTGAAATGGGATGGTGTAAGGGTTTTAACCTATTGGGACGGGAATCAGGTGAAACTCTACAACCGCAAAAAAAACGAGCGTACTTTTCATTATCCGGAGTTACTTCCGATTCAAACGTACTGTAAGGCAAAATCCGTAATTTTGGATGGTGAAATCATTTCGTTGGGTTCTGATGGAAAACCATCGTTTCACGAAGTGATGCGCCGTGATGGAGTTCGGCGTCTGGAACGGGTTAAACAGGTGCGGAAAGATGTGCCGATCTGCTACATGATCTTTGACGTGATTTACTGCGATGGCCAATGGCTGACTGAGCGCAGTTTGCTGGAGAGAAGTGAGATACTCTCTAGGATTATCGTTCCCGGGGAGCATGTGCAACTGGTCACTTCACACGAAGATGCGGAAGCGCTGTTTCAGGTGATAAAAGAACATGAGATGGAAGGAATCGTAATCAAGGACCTTTCCAGTACATATTTGATCAACGGAAAAGACCCGCGCTGGCGCAAGAAAAAATTTTACAGAGACTTAATCGCTGTGGTGGGCGGTGTCACACTAAGAGATACGATTGTGAATTCACTTTTGCTCGGTCTTTTCGATCGTGACGGCCGGTTATGGTATATTGGTCACGCCGGTACGGGACGTTTAACCCGGAAGGACTGGCTTGAACTAACCCGGGGGATCAAGCCGCTTATTATCTCAACCATGCCATTTGCAAACAAACCGTCAAGATGGAAAGAAACCATCTGGCTGAAACCTGAAATCACGGTGAAAGTGAATTTTGCGGAATGGAGCGTTGGCCATACCTTAAGACAACCAAGCATTCAGGCTTTTGTTGATGTTCCGCCTCACGAATGCCTGCTTCCATAAGCGGTCGGAATGTGAAAACGCGACCATCCAGTCAAAAATCTGGCAGGCCCAAGCTCTTCCTCATGCCTAAAGAGGCAGCGTTGGACGGAACCAAATCACTGCCTGTGAATGCGTGAAAAGGCCGACTGACCATTCTGGTTATGGATGAACTTTTCTGGCGATCATGATATTCATCGCGTGTTTGTGCGGAACACCACTGGAATTGCAATCGAAGATGATTTCTTCAAATGAAATGATTTCCCAATCCCAATAGTAGTTGAGCAAATCCCCGGAACGATAAAAATATTCGTCCGTTCCCCAGTCCGGAGCGGTTTCAATAAACGGCTTTTCAACAAATACATTGAAGACGTTTAATCCGCCGATGTTGGTATGTTCCTTATAGTTTTTGAATTTTTCTTCCCGAAGAGACGGAGACAGATAAGTCAGGGTTCCGCTTGAATATACAATATCAAACATCTCCGTCAGGTTTAATTCATTAAGATTGGCTTGAACGGTTTTGATTGTCAGTCCTTCTTGGTGAGCCCATTTCTGTGCCTTTTGCAAACCGGGTTGGGAAACATCAACGCCAACCGTATCAAATCCGTTTCGGGCAAAATGGATAATGTCCTTCCCTTCTCCACAGCCAAGATCGATGATTTTTCCTTTATTTTCAGACGTAACCAACTCTACTGCGCGTTTGCAGAGTTGGTTGGGTTCGCGTCCCCAGTAAAACTCGTCCTTGCTGTATACTTCATCGTAACTCTTCATTGCCACTTAACCACCTTCTCTCAAAACAGTTTGAATGAATCTATTTTATCAAGGGAACATTTTGAATTACAATTTTTTTCATTATCTATTGGTGAAGCCTTGACTCAACTTTTCCGATTCATGGATGACAGTCCGACTGGTATCCGGTCACGAGAAAAGGGGGTGGGAGGCGTATGGAGCAAACGGGTCTGTCTGGAAGACTTAGGCGGTTGAAAGCTTTGTGTCGCATGTTTCATGGGAATGCCGGGGATAATTTAATTGCAAACAACGAAAGGAGGATAAGGATGGAAGATCAGTCCCGGCAATACGAAATTCCTGATCTCCGGAATCATCGACAGGTGATGAACAAAATAACGGAACTGGAAAAGGAAATAGCAGACTTAATAAATAAAGAAGTTTCGCTTGTTGTGTATGCAAAAGAAACGTAGGCAGCAAAAGCTGGTGTCCGGCAGTACGGAACCAGCTTTTGGATGTTGCCGGTCAATTCGCGCCGCAAGCCTGTTTTCCGAGCAAGAGCGAGCCGATAATCCCGGAATCTTCTCCCAAGTCCGGAGGAACAATATACCGGTTCAGTGGAGATGGAAAAGATAAATATTGGTTCAGCATTTTCTCCAGCTTTGCATAAATGGAAGGAAAGAGCTGTTTCTGATTCATCACGCCTCCGCCTAAAATGATTTTTTGCGGTGCCAGAATCAGGATATAATGCATCAGTGCCTGTGCGATGTAGTAGGCCTCAAGTTCCCACACTTCGGGGTTGCCCGCGAGTTCGCTCCCTTTTTTGCCCCAGCGCTCTTCAATCGCTGGTCCGGAAGCCAAACCTTCAAAACAGTCTGCATGATACGGGCACTTCCCGGTGTACGGGTCATCCGGATGCCGCCTGAGCAAGAGATGGCCCATTTCCGGATGTGAAAATCCTTGAAGAAGTTTTCCGGATATGACGGCTCCTGCTCCGATTCCAGTTCCCACGGTGATATACAAACAGCTGTCAAGCCCTTTAGCGGCGCCAAAGGCTGATTCGCCCAGAGCTGCTGCATTCACGTCCGTATGAAAACCGACAGGAACGGACAATGCTTCTTGCAGCGTCCGAACCATCGGAAAATTCCTCCACTTCTTTTTGGGTGAGGTTGTGATGTAACCATAGGTCGGACTGGCCGGATTGATATCGATCGGTCCAAACGAACCGACGCCGATTGCTTTTAACGTGAATTTTTTGAAAAAGTCAATCACTTGCTTCATCGTTTCCCCCGGTGTTGTGGTGGGGAATTGAATTCGTTCCGTCACATTTCCATGTTCGTCTCCGACAGCGCAGATAAATTTGGTGCCGCCTGCTTCTATTCCCCCGATGACCATAATGTTACCCTCGCTTATAAAGAATATTGATGATATTGAATTTATTTTCTATTATAAACTTCTTCGCGGTTCCGGGCGAACCGAAACCGAAATAAACTGAAATAGATCACTTGAATGACTCTGCGAAAAAGGGAGATAGGCTCATGTATTGGTGCTGGTGTATCATTCCGGTGGTTTATTACATCGCGGTTCCGTTTGTTTATCCGTACCCGGAAACAGACCCGCCGAATCCGAGGCCACCGCGGCCGACAAGACCGCCGACGCCACCGCGGCCCATCCGGCCGATCAGACCTGTCCGCCCGCCAACTCCTCTGACTCCCGGGCCGGGAAGACCCGTCCGCATGCCGCCGGAGCGAAGACGTCCGCGCAGGGGATTTTACGGATAGATCTCTTAAGAAGGCAGATAATAAACAGAGTGATTCCTTCAGCCGAAAGGTGTGAAGAAACGGTGGCAGACGAACGATATGTGCAAGTGGAAGGAGTCGAACTGAAAATTTCCAATCCGGATAAAATGCTGTTTCCGCAGGCGAGAATTCGCAAATGGGATTTCATCATGGCGTGCGCCCGGCTGGCTCCTTATTTGCTCAAGTATTGCCGCAATCGGCTGCTTACGACGATTCGTTTTCCCGACGGGGTGGGCGGAGAATCTTTTTTTCAAAAAAACGCCCCGTCTTTTCGGCCTTCCTGGATTGAAACATATCGTTCCGGTGAGATTGATTATATCCTGCTGAACCAGGTTCCGTCCTTGATTTGGTTGGCTAATCTTGCCGCCCTGGAGTTCCATGTCTCTTTTCATACTGCCGCGGAAGAATCCTTTCCGACGGAGTTGGTGTTTGACATTGATCCGTCCATCCCTGACTTTTCCAAAGTGGTGGAAGTGGCACTGCTGACACGTCAGGTTCTGAACAAGTTGAATCTGGATGGCATTGCGAAAACATCGGGAGCGACGGGATTGCAGATCTACGTACCGATTGAACCGGTTTATACATATGAACAAACGAGAAGAATCGGGGAGATGATCGCCCGTTATTTAACCGAGCAGCATCCGGCTTTGGTGACGATTGAGCGCAGAGTGGAGAAGCGCGGGGACAAAGTCTATTTTGATTACTTGCAACACTGGCATAATAAAACCTTAATCGCTCCCTATTCACCGAGGGCGGTTCCCGAAGCGACGGTGTCCACCCCGTTGCAATGGGATGAGGTCACGGAAAAGTTAAGTCCGAAAACGTGGACTCTCCATACGATTTTCTCCCGGCTGGAGGAAAAGGGGGATTTGTTTGCCCCGATCTATGGTGGTGAGCGTTACCGCCTGGATGAAATTTTGCGCTTTTTGGAGCAACACAGGCTATGAAGATTGAATTTGTTCATGTTATGCTTAACTGGTAAAAGGAAAGAGAATGGAGGAAGCTCCTTTGAAACGCATTTTTATCCATGCAGCTTTACTGCCGATGGTGGAAGGTCAGGAAGATGTGATCCGGGACGGTGCCCTGGGAATCGAAGGAGATACGATTTCTTATCTCGGTCCCGTACCAGAAGAGTCTGTACTTGCACAGTATGATGAAGTAATCGATATGAGCGGGAAAGCGATATTGCCGGGATTGATCAATACGCACGGTCATGCGGCAATGTCGCTTCTGCGGGGATATGCGGATGATCTTCCGCTGCAAACATGGCTTCAGGAGAAAATTTGGCCCCTTGAAGCGAAATTTACGGCAAAACAGGTCTTCGACGGGACGGCATTGTCTGTTCTGGAAATGATCAAATCGGGTACAACCTGTTTTCTCGATATGTATGATCACATGGATCAGGTAGGGAAAGTTGTGGAGGAATCGGGCATCCGTGCACGCCTGTGCCGCGGGGCCATCGGGTTGTGCAGCGAAGCCGAGCAAGAAGCGAAACTGCAGGAAACAGTTCAATTTGCCATCGATTGGAACGGACAGGCGGATGGTCGCATTACGACGATGTTGGCGCCGCACTCGCCCTATACCTGTTCGCCGTCGTACATTGAAAAGTTTGTCGAAAAGGCTGCTGAACTGAATTTACCCATTCATACCCATATGTCGGAAACCAGAGCCGAAGTGGAGCAAAACGTAAGAGATTACGGATTGCGCCCGGTTGAACATCTTCGCCGCCTCGGCTTTTTTGATTTGCCGGCATTGGTGGCGCACGCCGTGCATTTGACGGATGAGGAAATCGATATTTTGGCAGAATATAACGTGAAGGTAGCCCACAATCCCGGGAGCAACTTAAAGCTGGGGAGCGGAATCGCGCCGATCCCGAAAATGCTGGAAAGAGGGATTCGACCGGGCTTGGCGACTGACGGGGCAGCCAGCAACAACAACCTTGATATGTTGGAAGAGATTCACCTGGCTGCGATGATCCACAAGGGAGCCAATCAGGACCCGATCGCCGTTCCGGCCTTGACCGCTTTGAGGATGGGAACCAGTTACGGAGCTGAATCCCTTTTTCTCGATCAGCAGATCGGTACCCTCGAGACGGGAAAAAAAGCCGATTTTATCACGATTGATTTAAGCGGTCCCCATATGCAGCCGCTCCACGATATCGTCTCGCATCTTGTTTATTCGGCCTCGCGGGGAGATGTATGCGATATGTACGTTGATGGCCGGCCGATCATGCGAAACCGTGAAGTATTGACGCTCGATGAAGAAAAAATTTGTCATGAAGCGATGAAGTCATTTGAAGCGATGACCCGCTGAAAATCATCATACCTGCCCTGCGACAGACAGAGAACAGCCATCTTTTGGCATAAACGGCTGCCCCGCAGAAAAAAAGCTGCCAACATATGGCAGCGACAGTGGGACGGTATAAGGAATAGGCAGGAGTTTCTAAGTCATACTAAAGGCAGGTTATATTTTCATATCAATATCCAAATGAAAGCGAAGGGGAATATCGGTGTTTTCCTGAAGCCAATAACGTTTTTGGGCAGATGGGGATGCCCATGTTTCGGCATGGATAAAGGGAGAAAGTTGCCGAAGTTCTTCTTCGCTCAAATGAGTTTGGAGAAACTCATGTACCCACCCCGGGTAAAGGTAAGAGGTTGACATTTGCCATCACCTCCCTTGTTGCTTTTAGTATCACCTAAGCTGTACCCAATATGATTTACACTTTTTTCACGTATGAGGGTTTGAACCAGGCTGTGTTGCGCAGTCTGGTTTTATCATTGGGTGCTAAAATCCGGTGAGGCGACGTAAATATGGGAAAAGGGGAGTGAAGGTACATGTACTGGGTATTATCTTTGCTTCTTTTTATTTTTCTGGGTGTTTGTTCCGGGGATTACCTGGATCATACGGGTCGTTCGGATCACCAGGCCGTACAGGAGCGGGAGGATCAACGGGTGATCAGCGCAATTAACCGCAAATTAAAGGAATCCGCCTACTCCTATCGCCTCACCGTCAAACAGTCGGGACAGGTTCGGGCGTTCACCGGTCAACAGCAGGGTGAGAACTGGATGATCCAGGAAAGCGAAAAAAAGCTGAAGATGGAGAGAAAAGGAAATCATATCCTGATTCATGTTGCCGGGAAAGAAGAGGAAATGACTGCCAAACAAGCGGGTGTCATCTCTCCGCGGGATCATTTGCAGTTGATCAAAGAGATCGCCAAATCGTATCATCCGGTAAATGGCGGTGCGTTCAATGTGGAAATCGACCAGCACAAATGGTTGGAAAAATTAAAAGAGCGGCTCTACCTAGAAGAGGAGACACCACTTTTCGCCCTTTCGGAAAAAATGCAGGTCAATTACCGGCTCCTGCTTGCCCAAAATGGGACGAAATTAAAAAAGATTACCCTGACCATCAAAGGATATGATCCTGATCAGGAACAAGTGCTGACTTATTCGTTTTAAAGGGAACGGATTCGTTCCCTTTTTTTGTTTTTAATTGCGGAATAATGACAACGAACTTGTAAATTCATAAAATTTTATAAAATATCAGCCTGATCCAAGCGGACGATGTCGGGATTTACCTTTATATTTAAGCATTGTTTGTACATTTTATTAAAGAAAGAAGTAAAATCAAGAGGAGATTTTCGGAAAATGTTAAAGAAATATGATCAAGAACCTGTTAAAATATACAAGGTTAATGGAGTGAAAGGAGTTTGAACGGAAGTGGCAAACATTCAACATATTGCGGTCATCGGTGGCGGCACCATGGGCCAGGGGATTGCCGAACTGATCGCTTCCAAAGGATTTGAAACCACCGTAATTGAACAATCAGACGAATTGGCGAAAAGCGCCTATCAACACATAGAGATGAGTCTGGATAAAAAGCTGGCCAAATGGGGAATTACACCGGCGGAGAAAAAATTAACCCTTTCCCGAATCAAGGTGACGTCTGATTTCTCTGCCCTTAAAGACGCAGACTTGGTGATCGAATCGGTCTATGAAGATCTCAACACCAAGATCGAAGTATTTAAGCGCTGTGACGAATTATGCCGGCCGGATGTCATCATCGCCAGCAATACTTCTACGCTCAGTTTGACGGAGATCGCTGCGTCTACAAACCGCACGGACAAGGTGATCGGCCTTCATTTTGTCCACCCGGTTCCCAAAATTCCATTGGTTGAAGTGGTGCGCGGCTTGAAAACTTCGCAAACGACTGTGGAAACGGTACTCAAATTGCTTTCGGATCTCGACATCAAGGGAATTGAAGTATATGAGTCACCGGGGTTTGTGACGACCCGACTCATTATCCTGTTGATAAACGAAGCTCTTTATACACTGATGGAAGGGGTTGCCACCGCGGAGGATATTGACCGGGCGATGAAGATCGGTTATCAATTTCAAGCGGGCCCCTTGGAGATGGCGGATCATTTCGGATTGGATTCGGTTCTCGCGGCGATGGAACGGCTTTATCGCGAATTCGGGGATACCAAATATCGTCCGGCACCTTTGTTGAAAAAAATGGTGCGCGCAGGGCATCTTGGCGTAAAAACCGGCGAAGGGTTTTACCGTTACAATGAAGATGGTGAACGGGTGGATCGCAAGGAGGAACAGTCATTATGAAAATTCTCGTTATTAACTGCGGAAGTTCATCGATTAAATACCAATTGTTTGATATGACTGACGAGTCAGTTTTGGCATCGGGGCTGGTCGAAAAGATCGGGACGGAAAGTGCCATTATCAAACATGAGCCTGCAGGAAGGGAAAAGAAGGTTATTATCAGTGAAATCCTCGATCATCGGGTGGGGCTGAAAAAAGTACTCGATCTGCTGATGGATGAAAAAGAAGGCGTAATCAAAAGCGCCGACGAAGTGTCGGCTGTCGGCCATCGCGTCGTTCATGGCGGCGAAACTTTTGCCCGCTCCGTCGTGGTTGACAGCGAGGTGCGCCGGGCGATTCGTGAAACATTTGACCTGGCACCCCTGCACAATCCCCCGAACTTGATCGGGATTGATGCGGCACAAGCCAACTTGCCGCACGCTGTTCACGTGGCGGTATTTGATACGGCATTTCACCAAACGATGCCGGACTATGCCTATATGTATCCCTTGCCGCGGATTTTGTACCATAAATACAAAGTTCGCCGCTACGGATTTCACGGCACGTCCCATAAATATGTGTCCCAGCGCGCTGCCGAATTTTTGGGCAAACCGCTGGAAGAGCTTAAAATCATCTCCTGCCATATCGGGAACGGTGCCAGCATCACGGCTGTACAAGGCGGAAAATCGGTTGACACCAGTATGGGGATGACGCCGCTTGAAGGTTTGATGATGGGAACGCGCTGCGGGGATATTGACCCGGCCATCGTGCCGTTTGTTATTGCCAAAGAAGAACTTACCTTAAGTGAAGTAAATTCGATGATGAACAAGCATAGCGGACTTCTGGGCGTTTCCGGCATTTCCAGCGACATGCGCGAAGTGATGGAAGCAATGTTCGACGGAAATGCTAATGCCCGACTGGCCATTGATATGTACGTATACAAAATCAAAAAGACGATCGGCGCTTATGTGGCAGCAATGGATGGAGTTGATGCCATCATCTTCACGGCCGGGGTTGGCGAAAATGCAGCCCAGATTCGTGAAAAAGTGTGTGAAGGATTAACATTCTTCGGCGTCGATCTCGACAGGGATAAAAACGGGATGCGCAGTAAAGAGATTCAACGCATCAGCACAGAAAAATCCAAGGTGGAAGTGCTGGTCATCCCGACCAATGAAGAGTTGATGATTGCCCGGGAGACACTGGCACTGGTCTAACCCGGCAGGGGCGTGTTAAGATAAAAAGGAAATGGCTAGAAAATGTGGGGGAGGGGCTCGATGTTTAAATTATCGAAACGAGTTCAACAATTGTCACCATCACCGACCCTGGCTATCACAGCAAAAGCAAAAGCGCTCAAACAGGAAGGATACGATGTGATTGGGCTCGGTGCCGGGGAACCCGATTTTAACACGCCTGAACATATTCTGGATGCCGCCAAGCAGGCGATGGACAGCGGTAAAACCAAATATACGCCTTCCAGTGGTGTTCCGGAGCTGAAACAAGCGATTATCGCTAAACTGAAACAGGATAACGGGCTGGAGTATACACCCGGTCAGATTATCGTGACGGTCGGAGCGAAACACGCTTTGTACAACCTGTTTCAAGTTCTTCTCGACGATGGGGATGAAGTGGTTGTACCAGCGCCTTATTGGGTAAGCTATCTGGAGCAAGTCAAGCTGGCCGGCGGCAACCCGGTCGTAATCGAAGGAAAAGAGGAAAACCAATTTAAGATTACGGCCGAACAATTGCAAAATGCGATTACGAAGCGAACCAAGGCCTTGATTCTCAACAGCCCATCCAACCCGACGGGTATGCTCTACTCAGAGGAAGAATTAAGAGCCATCGGGGAAGTCTGTGTGAAAAACGGGATCTTAATCGTGTCCGATGAGATCTATGAACATCTTATTTATGATGAAGAGAAGCATCATGTGAGCATGGCCAGTCTTGGCCCTGAATTTTATCAACATACCGTCATCATCAACGGTGTATCCAAAACCTATTCCATGACCGGATGGCGAATTGGTTTTGCTGCCGGGCCGGAGCCGATTATCAAGGCCATGTCCGGTTTATCTGATCACAGCACTTCCAACCCCACTTCGATTGCTCAATATGCTGCAATTGCCGCACTTACCGGAACGCAGCAACCCGTCGAAGAGATGAAAAAAGCATTTAAAAAACGCCGCGATTATGTGGTTGAAAGGGTAAATGAAATCCCGGGATTCTCCTGTCAAAAACCCGATGGCGCTTTTTATGCCTTTATCAACATTCGGGAAGCGCTGAATCAATCGGGCAAATACCGCACACCGGAGGAATGGGCGGCCGCTCTCCTCGAAAAAGAGCTGGTTGCTGTTGTTCCGGGGGGCGGTTTTGGCTCAAGCGATCACATTCGCATCTCCTATGCCACTTCACTGGAGCAATTGGAGCAGGCACTTGACCGGATTGAACGATTCGTCAAGGAAAATCGCTGAGCAAAAAAGCAGCAGCCAGGGTCATTGGTTGCTGCTTTTCCGTTTCATGTGAATTTGACTGGGACAAAGATCGGTGCTGCTGTTCAGCCGAAGGGTTGAACGGTGACGGCGATCATTTTGAAAGTGGCAGCAGTCCGGGCCGGAAAAGACTGAATTACGGAATTTAATATATTCTAAAAACAAGGAATTTAAAGATAATTACCGAAGCTGAAGGATAGGGCGGTTGTTGAAAAAACCCTCACCGGATTGTGAGGGTTTTGAGTGTACGGGTGAGTCCTTCTGAAAAAAACGGGGTGCCTCTATATCACTTCGCGTATTAAACTGATCACTTTTCCCAGAATGGTTACCTCAGGGAGACGGATCGGTTCCAAACGATCATTTTCCGGTTGCAGGCGAATATGGTCTGCTTCTTTGAAAAAGCGTTTTACCGTCGCTTCTCCGTCAGGAGTCATGGCGACCACGATATCCCCGTTTTCTGCTACTCGCTGCTGACGGACGACGACATAATCCCCGTCGAGGATTCCTGCGTTGATCATGCTGTCGCCCCGGACGGATAACAGAAAGACGGTTTGATCCGGACCGACGAGACGCAACGGAAGCGGATAGTAATCTTCTATGTTTTCGATCGCCGTAATCGGTTCGCCGGCCGTCACTTTCCCCACCAGGGGAACCATGACCGTTTCTACCTGATTTTTAACGGATAGATCAGGGCGATTTAAAAGTTCGATCGCGCGTGGTTTGGTTGGATCCCGGCGTATGTACCCCTTTTTTTCCAGGCGGGCCAGGTGACCATGAACCGTTGAGCTTGAAGCCAGCCCCACCGCTTCCCCGATTTCGCGAACCGATGGCGGATATCCTTTTTCCAGTACCTCTTTTTGTATGTATTCCAAGATCGCTTTCTGTCGCGGCGAGAGTTTTTTCATGGTTTTCTCATCCCCCTATATGTACTGAGACACGTTCCCTCTTTTTTCTATTTTAAGTATACATGAAAACAGAAAAAAGAACAAACATTTGCCAGAATGTTTGTTCTCGAAACGGGAAGGCGATCAAATATTCAATCGGTCTAATGCGTCATCTTTTTCGGAATTGATGACGTGGGTATAGATCTGGGTGGTCTGAATGCTGGAATGGCCGAGGATCTCCTGAACCACGCGCAAATTTTCCCCGTTGGACAGGAGCAGTGTCGCCAGCGTGTGCCGCAGCTTGTGCGGGGAAATGTTGGCGGCTTTTGGGGGGAGATTGGCTTCGGCGACATATTTTTTGATGATTTCAGAAACCCCTTTACGGCTTAAGCGCTGAAGATTTTTATTTAAAAACAAGGCCTCACGGTCAGAGGGCGGAACCCCTTCTTCCGGCCTGAGCGCAAGATAATCATTCAGGGCGGACACCGCTGATTGATTCAATTTAAGCATCCGTTCTTTGCCGCCTTTACCGATAATGATGACGCGAATCAGATCCCCGTCGGCCTGAATGCTGTTGCGGTTGAGTCCGATCAATTCGGAGACCCGCATCCCGGTGTTGAGAAACATGAGAATAATCGCCAAATCCCTCACTTCCATCCAGTCGCGGCTTTTTCTGTTTTTTTTCTGATGATAGGAATAAACCGCTTCGATCAGCCGCAAGGCTTCTTCACGGGTCAAAAAGACCGGTACCTTCTGTCGGGAACGTGATTTTAAAGTGGCATCCTCATATTCTTCCATCGGGTCCCGTTCCAGGACATGCGTTTTCACCAGATAGCGGAACAGCGAGCGTAAAGAGGCCCGTTTCCTTTGTTTACCGCTGCGTGAGTTTTCGCGAAAATGCTTCCGCTTGACCCATTCTTCATTTATTTCCCCTGTTTTGGGGTCCTTTTTCTTCAATTTGACATAGACCGTTCGTTCATAACCGTTTTCAATATGGCGAAAGAATCGCTTGATAGTCATCGGATCCGTTTGGTATATCGTTTTGTTCCGCGACTTGAGAAAATCGAAGAACAGGGAGAAGTCATAAGCATAGTTGGCGATCGTTTGTTTGGAACGGTCCGCACTGATCATTTCCAAAAAAAACTCCTGCACTTCTTCGGGAAATTGGGCGACAATCCGGTTGATATTTTCCGGCAGGCGCCGTGAGACAATGACGGGTTCCAAATTGGCACCTCCTTCGGCAAGTGGAATTCGGAACTTGGTCTATTCATTACTAAATCACTTATGTAGAAAACGGGATGAAATGTCATATAAAAAGCCCGCCAAGGTCATGAGAGACGGGTTATGTCCATTTTAACACGGATTGCAAAAAGCGAAACGCCTCGCAAAGTCGAAAAATTTTTTTCATCCACTGTATTTTGCGTCTTTATCTTCGGCGTGTACGAACATATTTTCGTCTTGTCGCCTCCCTGGCAGGAAATTATAACCAATACCGAGAAATAAAATTAAATACAAAAAAAGGAGGGAAGCAGATGAATCGGGTATCAAAAGAAGAATTGAATGAATTTGATTGTTTCTATGTCGAGACAAGGTTAAGAGAGCAATATAAAATAGAAAAAATTGAAACGGGTTTCCGTTTATGCCGGGTGGCCCCCTCCTCATTTACAGTGCCGATCACGGATTACGGCAGTCGGAAAGCGAACGGAAAGCATCTTTCCCAATCCGGGGAGTCTTTGATCGACGGAATTGTGAAAGGAGCTTTTTTCGCTTTTAGGTCATCTTCGGATTCACGAAGCGGCTGGACGGAATCAAAAGGGAAAATCGAACGTTGCTTTGTTAAACAACGGATCGGAAAACTGGAGATGATCGTTCATCTGCTCCGGGTTCCGGGACGAAAAGTGCCGCTTGCCGACTATATGGGAGATGATTTTACCATTCATACAAAAAACGGATCATATCCTTTCAAAATCAAAGGAGAAGAATGCTTCTTTGAAGGCTTAAAAGTTCACTCCATTTTAACCATTCTTCGTCCCATGAAACTGGAGATGGATCCGCTGGAACTGATATTGGGAGAGAAGAAATTGGAGAGGGCATTGGAAGTCGTGATGCCGACTCATCTTTACTATAACCGTCCTTTTTTGGTGATTGCAGAAAAGGCAGATGGGAAAGCCGATTTCCGCTTTGTGTTTGAGGAGATCAAGGAGATTCGCGTCAATCAGCCGGAAAAAGCGTTCATATAACTTTGTTTTGTCCGCTTTCATCTTTTTTTTGAAGCGGACCATTTTCTGCTGAAGGCATAAAATATGATAAGCAATCCATGCTAATAAAAAAGAGACTGTCGGGTTGGAAATAGTCGGATTTTGTCCGTTACATAAAGACATTTTGCGGAAGATGTGTTAGAATGTCTTTAAAATCCTTTACATATCAATATTTTCGCTCTGGCTGATTGTCTTTCTATCACGGACAGATGTGTATTTCCTTAAAAGGGGGATCTGCTTGTGGCAAGCAAAAAATTAGCTGCTTTTTTACAGGAGAATTTGGAGGATCTCAAGAGCAGGGGGCTTTACAATGTGATCGACCCGCTGGAAAGCCCTAACGGCCCCGTGATCAAGATTGGCGGCCGTGAGTTGATCAACTTGTCTTCAAACAACTATCTGGGGTTGGCGACTGATGAACGGCTGAAAAAAGCGGCCATTGAAGCCGTCAAAGAATTCGGGGTGGGTGCTGGCGCTGTTCGCACCATCAACGGAACATTGGAAATCCATGTGAACCTGGAGAAAAAGATTGCCGAATTTAAACACACAGAAGCTGCGATCGCCTTTCAATCTGGATTTAACTGCAATATGGCAGCGATTTCAGCAGTGATGGATAAAAACGATGCCATTCTGTCCGATGAGTTAAACCATGCTTCGATCATTGACGGCTGTCGCCTTTCCAAAGCGAAAATCATCCGCTTTAACCATTCCGATATGGATGATTTGCGGGCAAAGGCCAAAGAAGCGAAAGAATCAGGCCAATTCAACAAAATCATGGTCATCACTGACGGTGTGTTTTCCATGGACGGCGATATCGCCAAACTCCCTGAGATTGTCGAGATTGCCGAAGAATTCGATTTGATCACCTACGTTGATGATGCACATGGTTCCGGCGTGCTCGGGAACGGTGCCGGCACGGTGAAGCATTTTGGCTTATCCGATAAAATCGATTTCCAGATCGGTACTTTATCCAAAGCCATCGGGGTCATTGGCGGTTATGTGGCCGGAAAACAGGATCTGATTGATTGGCTGAAAGTGAGAAGCAGACCGTTCTTGTTCTCCACCGCGTTAACGCCGGCGGATGTGGCTGCCTGCACGAAAGCGATTGAAATTTTGATCGACAGCACGGAGTTGCAGGAAAAGCTGTGGAATAACGGCGATTATTTGAAAAAAGGATTGAAGGAACTGGGCTTTGACATCGGCCACAGCGAAACGCCGATTACACCGTGCATTATCGGAGACGAAGTATTGGCACAGCAGTTCAGCAAACGTTTAAACGAAGAAGGAGTTTACGCCAAGGCGATTGTTTTCCCGACGGTACCGAGGGGAACGGGCCGGGTGCGCAACATGCCGACGGCGGCACACACCAGGGAAATGCTGGATCAAGCGATCTCCATCTATGAAAAAGTGGGGAAAGAGCTGGGAATTATTTAAATCGAATTCGCAGGTTGGGTTGGTGGAAGTGTTATGAAGAGAATTCTTGTTACAGGTGCATTGGGGCAAATCGGATCTGAACTCGTCCTGAAGTTGCGCAAGTTGTACGGGGCGGACAATGTGATCGCGACCGATATCAGAAAAAACGATACGGAGATTGTCCATTCCGGTCCGTTTGAACTTCTGGATGTGACCGATGCCGACGCCATGTATCAGATTGCGAAAAAAAATCAAGTGGATACGATTATTCATCTGGCTGCCTTGTTATCGGCCACGGCTGAGTCCAAACCGCTGATCGCCTGGAACTTGAACATGGGCGGACTCGTGAATGCGCTTGAAGTGGCCAGGGAACTGAAGTGTCAGTTCTTTACCCCCAGTTCGATCGGGGCATTCGGGCCGACCACGCCAAAAGATCATACTCCGCAGGATACGATCCAAAGACCGACGACAATGTACGGGGTAAACAAGGTGGCGGGCGAGTTATTGTGCGACTACTATTACCATAAGTTCGGCGTCGATACGAGAGGGCTTCGCTTCCCGGGGCTGATCTCCTACATGACCCCGCCGGGAGGGGGAACCACGGACTATGCAGTGGAGATCTATTATGAAGCGCTTCGTTCCGGGAAATATACTTCTTATATTGCCAAAGGGACTTATATGGATATGATGTACATGCCGGATGCACTCAATGCAATCGTTGCGCTGATGGAGGCCGATCCTGCAAAGTTGAAACACCGCAATTCGTTTAATGTGACGGCGATGAGTTTTGAACCTGAGGAGATTGCTGCCGAAATCAGAAAACATCTTCCGCACTTTCAATTGGATTATGATGTTGACCCTGTTCGGCAGGCGATTGCAGACAGCTGGCCTAATTCGATTGATGCCACTGCGGCAAAAGAAGAGTGGGGATTTAAGGCGGAGTACGATTTGCAGAAGATGACGGAAGACATGCTCGCCCGGCTTGAACAAAAAATCAGTCCGGTGGGCACGTGAAAGAAATGAAAACCACAGGTGAAGGGTTAAGAGGCAAATCTCTTAACCCTTTTTCTGTTGCCGTGAAAGAGAAGCCGCTTTCACTTGCGAAGAAAGCCGCCTTCTGAATGAATCGTTTGTCCGGTGATCCACCCGGCCTGATCGCTGGCCAGAAATCCGATGAGCCGGGCCGCATCTTCGGGAAGGCCGATTCGTCCCATCAGAAATTGGGGGCGCAACTGTTCTTTTATTTCTTCTGTCATCCACCCGGTATCTGTTGGGCCGGGATTGACTGCGTTCACGGTGATGCCAAGCGGAGCAAGTTCAGCGGAGAGAGTAAGGGTGAAGGCCTCGATGGCTCCTTTGCTGGCGACATAGGCCAATTCGCCGGGCATCGGCCCCTGTCCTTGTCCAGAAATGAGGTTGATAATTCGTCCCCAGTTTTGCTTCGCCTGCTGCAAGCGGCGTGCAAACTCCACAGAAAGCAGACAGGTGGCCCGCACATTTACATAGTAATGGTCATCCAGTGTTTTTGCATCCAGTGCCATAAAACCGTCCCGGGTGGAATGAGCGGCATTGTTTACCAAAATGGACGGAAGGCCTAAATTTTCTACCACAGCATCCAGAAGGCGGTCCGGTGCATTGGGATCAGCCAAATCCAGTTCCAAATGGCGGCATTTGACTCCGAGGGATTGAATCTCGCTGCACAAGCGATCGGGCCATTTTTCAGACTCCATACCATCATGATCCTGCCAGTAAGTGAAAAAGATATCTGCTCCCTGACCGGCCAATTGGCGGCATATCGCGGTTCCGATGCTTTTCTTACGTCCCGCACCGGTGACGAGGGCAATTTTTCCATTTAACTTAAGATTCATGATTTTCACCTCATTAACCTAGGAACCGGCTATCCACATTATAATCGATTGATGCAGATAAAAACGAGAGACGGAACAAAAGAACCTGCTTCGCCGGGAAGCAGGCTCTCGCTTTATCCTTCGTATTTGACCAAATCTTTTTCCTCGCACTCTTTGGAACAGTAACCTTGATATTTTTCTTCGCAGTCGGGGCAGCAGATGTGCTGCTTATGGCACATGTCATATTCACAGTTGATATAGCGGTCAGCCGGTTGGCCGCAGTGATAGCATTTGCCGACCACCACTTGTTCCGTTTGGTTGATCGGTACGGAAATCCGTTCGTCAAAGACATAGCATTTTCCGTCCCACAACTTTCCTTTGACTTCGGGATCCTTACCGTAGGTTACAATGCCCCCGTCCAGCTGGTAAACATCCTGAAAGCCTTCTTTCAGCATAAAGGCAGTCAGTTTTTCGCAGCGAATTCCACCCGTGCAATACGTGATAATCGGTTTATCCTTGTACTGGCTCATGTTCTGGCGAATCCATTCCGGAAATTCGCGGGTGGTTTTTACTCCGGGACGAATGGCCCCGCGGAAGTGCCCGATATCATATTCATAATCATTGCGCCCGTCCAGTACGATCACATCATCCCGTTGCAGCATTTCATAAAACTCTTTGGGCGACAGCTTTTTGCCCGTTAATTGATTGGGATCAACGTTGTCCTCAGGATTGAGTCTCCAGGTAACCAGCTCTTTCTTGGGGCGGACAAATAATTTTTTGAAAGCATGTTTTTCATGCTCGTCCACCTTAAAAGGCATGTCGTGGAACAAGGGATGCTGTTTCATATAGTCCATATATTTTTGCGTCTGTTCGACCGTGCCGGAAAGCGTGCCATTAATCCCTTCCTTGGCGACGAGGATCCGCCCCCGTACCCCCAATTCCCGGCAAAAAGCCCGATGTTCATCGGCAAATTTTTCCGGGTCTTCAATTGGAACATATTTATAATATAAGAGGATGCGATATGGTTTTGTGTTTGGTGTGGTCATCAGATCCACCTGCTTTCTTATCTGATCTCAAGTTTTGGAAAAAGTCCTGCCTTATAGTATAACAACATCGCAAGTGGAAAGCAAAGCAGAATGGAAGGAAGAGGCAGGAACATGCATAAAGAGAATGAACATTTATGCAAACGATCTTTGCCGTCGTCTCTATCATGGGAATTTCATGCATGAACGTTAAAAAGACCGGACCAACAGGGAGAAAGACAGAACATCGTGGGACTTCTATCCGGGGGGTTAGACTGAATGGTTATAACAGTAACAATTGCAGTTGTGGCAGGGAAAATTCAGCCCGGTTGCGAATGCTAATCCCTGTCATAAAGATTATTATTTATTAAAATATAAGAATTCGTTAAAATAGGGGTGAAAACGTTTTCCTGTTCCTGTTTGAATATTCATAAGGAAATCTGAATCATGGTCAGGGAGGGAAGATTTTGGCAAAGATCAAAACAGGAATCATTGGCACAGGTTTTTCGGCACAGTCCCATATGGAAGCATTGAGCCGGGTTTCGGATGCAGAGGTAATTGCCATTGCTTCACGCAACCGGGAGAAGGCGGAAGCGCTTGCTGAACGTTACGGCATAAAGAAAGCGTATGGCCGGTATGAGGATTTAATTCATGATCCGGAAGTGGAGGTGATTCATAATTGCACCGCAAACCACCTTCATTTTTCGTTGAACAAAATGATTTTGGAAGCGGGAAAACATCTGTTGTCTGAAAAGCCGCTGGCCATTTCCAGCGAAGAATCAGCCGAATTGGCACAGTTGGCGGAGCAAAAAAAGAAGGTTCACGGTGTTTGCTTCAATTACCGTCATTACCCGATGGTGGAGGAAGCAAGACAGGCGATCCAAAGTGGACACCTCGGGGAAATCCAGCTTGTTTTCGGAGGTTACTTACAAGATTGGCTTTTATATCCGACTGATTATAATTGGCGTCTGGATCCGGAAAAAAACGGGCCTTCCCGGGCCATGGCAGATATCGGGTCACATTGGTGCGATACCGTGCAACACGTATTGGGCCACAAAGTGACTGAAGTGTTTGCTGATCTGAAAACCGTACATCCGATCCGGAAAAAACCGAAACGGGATGTGGAGACTTTCCATCAGCCAGCAGAAGCGGATGTGGAGGATGTCCGCGTAACAACCGAGGACTGCGGAGTCGTACTGGTTCATTTTGCCAATGGAGCCTTGGGATCCTTTACGATCTCCCAAGTAAATGCCGGGCGGAAGAACAAATTATTTTTTGAAATAGCCGGAACAAAATCGGCGCTCGCCTGGGATCAGGAAAAACCAAACGAATTGTGGCAGGGTTTCCGCAATGAAGCCAACCGGCACTTGCTGAGGGATCCTGCACTGCTCTCCGGCTCCGCCGCGTCTTTGGCTCATTATCCGGGCGGACATCAGGAAGGGTGGCCGGACGGTTTGAAAAATTTATTGATCCGGTTTTATCAGTCTGTGCAGATGGCGAACAGGGGAGAAGATTGGAAACGGAGCCGAACTTTTGCCGATTTCCATGATGGTCATCAAATCATGAAGATCATTGATGCCATCCTGAAAAGCGATCGGGAAAAACGTTGGGTTACCGTAAGTGAATAGAAATATGCATTTTATCAGCCATGAGCCGAGGAATTTCAGCCTCATTAAACGCTCATGGCTTTCTGGCAAATTTGCAATCTGTTGTGTTACCGGTTTCATAGAGGTATAATCAGAGAAGTGAATGATGGTGTGATTTGTATTTAGCAAGGAGTTGTTTTTATGTCATATGTATTAGGGGTAGACATCGGTACAACCAGTACAAAGGCGGTCTTGTTCGATCTGAACGGGCGGGTGATCGCCAGTCATTCTGTGTCTTATCCGCTCAATCAACCGCACCCTTCCTGGGCAGAACAAGATCCCGAAGAAATTCTCCACGCCTTTGTTCAATCCGTCAAAACGGCGATTCTTAAAGCGGGTGTTTCTTCTGACGCTATTATTGGAATCGGTTTCAGTACCGCGATGCATTCCCTGATGGTGATGGATCAGGATCATCGGCCGCTCACCCCGGTGATCACCTGGGCAGACAGCCGCAGCGTCGAACAGGCGGAACGATTAAAACAAATGACAGAGGGAACCCTTTTTTACCGCCGCACGGGTACGCCGATTCATCCAATGTCGCCGCTCACCAAGATTATGTGGCTGAGGGAGCAACAGCCCGATTTATTTCAGCGCGCGGCAAAATTTATCTCTATTAAGGAATATGTGCTGCATCGTTTGTTCGGAGAGTATGTGGTTGACCATTCCATCGCTTCAGCCACAGGGATGTTTCACTTGGAGCGGAAAGAGTGGGATGAGGAGATCATTGACTTCTTGGGCATCCGAGATGATCAATTGTCCCGCCTGGTTCCCACCACAACCGTATTAAAAGGCATGGATCAAAGCCTTGCTGCGGAAATGAATTTGCATCCGGACATACCGTTTGTCATCGGTGCGAGCGATGGCGTTTTGGCCAATGTCGGAGTTGGAGCAACCCGGCCCGGTGAGGTGGCCCTGACCATTGGGACGAGCGGAGCGGTTCGCACAAGTACTGATCGGCCGGTAACCGATGAAAAGGGACGGATCTTCTGCTATGCCCTGACCGAGGAAAAATGGGTGATCGGTGGAGCTACCAATAACGGTGGAATCCTGATGAATTGGTTCCGGGATCAATTTGTCAAAGAAGACTGGGAGAAAGTGAAGCAGCAAGTCGGAAATCCTTTTGACCTCATCCTGATAGAGGTGCAAGGAATTCCGGCCGGAGCGGAGGGCCTTCTCTGTCTGCCGTTCTTTACAGGGGAACGCGCTCCATATTGGGATGCGGACATGCGCGGCAGTTTCTTCGGAGTAAATTTGCGACACGGCAAAGCCCATTTTTTACGCGCGATTCTCGAAGGAATCTGTTTCAGCCTGCATTCCGTCACCTCCGTTTTGGAAGAACTGGCGGGTTCCATTCATGAAGTGAGGGCATCCGGCGGGTTTGTCCGCTCTTCTGTCTGGTTGCAAATCCTGTCCGATGTTTTGGGCAAAACGGTATTTGTCCCGCAAAGTCCGGAAGCCTCGGCGCTGGGGGCGGCGGCTTTGGTTCAATTGAGTCTGGGTGAAATCTCTGATCTTGAAGAAGTGAAGAAAAGGATATCCGTATCGAGCGAGCTTTTGCCGGACCAGAACAATCACGAGGTTTATCGGTCTCTTTACGCCATTTACGATCAGCTGGCTCACAAAATGAAGGATGAGTTCCGCCAAATTGCCGATTTTCAACGCAGTCATGAGAAGAGAGGTTGATTTTAACAATGTTGTTAGTCGTCGTATTCGTAGCAATCGTTGCCCTTTTATTGATGATCACATGGCTTAAGCTCAACCCGTTCATCAGCTTGATCATCACCGCGGTCGGTGTCGGTCTGGCTGCGGGTATGCCGTTAGATAAAGTGATTGATTCGATCAAGACCGGATTGGGGAATACCCTCGGTTTTATCGCCATCGTTTTGGCCTTTGGCACGATGCTGGGAAAAATGATGGCGGAATCAGGTGGAGCCGAGCGGATCGCCCAAACGCTGATTAAGCGCTTTGGACAAAAAAATATTCATTGGGCTATGATGTTTGTTGCTTTTATTGTAGGTATTCCTGTATTTTTTCAAGTTGGATTTGTCCTGTTAATTCCGCTTGTTTTTACCATTGCCGTTGAAACCGGAATGTCTCTCGTTCCCATCGGACTTTCGCTTGTTGCAGGACTTTCGATCGTCCATGGGATCGTCCCTCCCCATCCGGCTGCGATGGCAACGGTGGGAATCTTCAAGGCAGATACGGGTCTGACCATTTTGTACGCTTTGATCGTCGGTTTGCCGGCTGCGATGATCGCAGGGCCCCTTTATGGTAAATGGATTGGGAAGCGCATTCATAAAACGGTTCCGGAATCGATGGCCAAACAATTGGTGACGCGTGAGCAAAAAGAATTGCCCGGATTTGGCAATACGATTTTCACCATTATCCTTCCGGTTATCCTGATGCTCTTATCCACTTTTGCCGATCTTTGGATCTCTGCCGGCAGTCAGCTCCATCGAATTTTGAAATTTATCGGGGACCCGGTGGTCGCCCTCCTGCTCGCCACGCTTTATTCCTTTGTCAGCTTGGGTAAACTGCGAGGATTTAATCGCGATCTGATTTTGAAGTTTTCCAATGATTGTCTGGCCCCGACAGCAAGCATTCTCCTGGTGATCGGTGGAGGGGGAGCCTTTAACAAGGTCCTGCTCGATTCGGGCGTGGGTGATTCGATTGCCGATGTGGCCAAACACTCCCATCTGTCCCCGATCCTGCTCGCCTGGCTGGTTGCGGCTCTTATTCGAGTCTCTACGGGATCCGCGACCGTTGCCATGCTGACCTCGGCTGGAATTGTCGCACCAATCGCAGCGGCCATTCCGGGAACCAGTCCGGAGCTGCTGGTGTTGGCGACAGGGGCCGGATCATTGATTCTGTCTCATGTAAACGATTCCGGCTTCTGGATGATTAAAGAGTACTTTGGCATGTCGGTAAAAGAAACCTTATTGACCTGGACGGTGATGGAAACGATCCTCTCCGTCGTCGGCCTGATTATAACTTTGTTGCTTTCCCTGGTTGTATAAATTTTTGCTCCCCCATCTTCCTCGGTGAAGATGGGGATTTTTTCTTGGAAAAATATTTGTCTATCGAAATATCTCTCTATATAATAGTCGTAACCATACAGAAAAGAGGTTGAGGAGGGGGGGTTTGTGAAAAAAGAATGGTCTTGCGTCATCCGGGAGGGAAGGGCAGACGATGCCGGCCGGATTCTTTCCTACATCCGGAAAATGGCGGGTGAAAGTGATTTTATTACATTTTCCCCGGACGAGTTTTGCATGAGCATGGAGGAAGAGCGTGCGTTTATCGAGGAATGTGCCAACAGCAGGAATCATTTGTTTTTGATTGCGGAAGTTGAGGGAGAAATTGCAGGCAACCTCGTATTCCGCGGAGGAAAATATTCACGTACTGCACACGCGGGTGAATTTGGGATCAGTGTCTTGAAAAAGTATTGGGGATGTTCGATTGGCAGGCGTTTGCTCCAGTATTTGATCGATTGGGCGAAGAAATCACATGTAGTCCGGAAAATCAATCTGAGGGTACGGGTCGACAATGAGCGGGCCATCCGCCTGTATGAACGAATGGGATTTGCCATAGAGGGACGATTGAAACGGGATTTTTACATAGGGGGAAAATGGTTCGATTCTTATCTCATGGGAATGAGCATCGACCCGGATGATGGTTGTGCAGAATTAAAGGAGCTGAAGTAAATGGATTCAATTGCCAAAACTCCTGAGCCTCCATACTATGCCGTGATTTTTGTTTCGGAGCGAACCGGAGAGGAGCGCAGGTATCAGGCCATGGCTGCCAAGATGGCAGAGCTGGCTCAGGAAATGCCGTGATTTTTGGGGATCGAGAGTGCACGTGATGCCGAGGGTTTCGGAATAACGGTCTCTTATTGGGAATCGGAAGAAGCGATCCGCAGATGGAGGGAACATTCTTACCACCGAATCGCCCAGGAACGGGGGCGGATGGAATGGTATCTTCGCTATAAGACACGGGTTTGCAAAGTGGAAAGAGAAATGGATTGTCAACGGTAGAAATAATCAGGAAAAGTAAAATCTGGACTCTGAATAAAGGAGAGGAGATGGACAGGAGTGGAATCGGTTGGGCAAGGAAAGCGCATCAGCGCCCTCACCTTGCAAAAAGCGAAGGTATGGACGTTCAGTTTTACCCATATGATCAATGATCTGGTTACGACCGGAATCGTGCCGGCCCTGTTGCCGATGTATCGTGACGCTTTCTCCCTGAGTTATACGCAGACTGGATTTATTGTGCTGTTTTCGTATATTACCTCTTCCGTGATGCAGCCTCTGTTCGGAGCGTGGACGGATCGAAAGCCGAAGGTGTGGATGTTGCCGTTCGGTGTCTTTTTATCCGTTCTCGGTCTTGCCTTGACCGGCATTGCTCCTTCCTACGGATGGGTATTATTTTTGATTGCCTTGTCGGGTTTGGGTTCAGGAGCTTTTCACCCCGAGGCTTCCCGGGGAACGCATTATGCATCGGGGAATGCAAAAGGATTGGCGCAAGCGATTTTTCAAGTCGGCGGCAATGCCGGGCAAGCGCTGGGCCCGCTCATGATTCCTCTGTTTTTGATTTCAACCGGGCGCAGCGGCCTGCTTTGGTTTGTGCTCATCGGTCTGATCGCGTTTTTGTTGGCAGCCCGCCAAGTTCCGTGGTATCGGGAGCGCCTGGAAGATCATGGGCGAAAGCAACAGCAGATGACCGGAAAAAACCATTGGTGGGGCGTATTTTTGCTCGTTTGTGTGATTATTCTGCGGTCTTGGTGCCAAATCGGTGTATCCGCCTTTTTGCCTTTTTTCTTTTTGCATCAAATGAACATGTCTTACGGCCATGCTGAATTATTAAATTTTCTGTTCCTCGGTGCCGGTGCTCTGGGGACGTTTATCGGCGGAGCGATCTCGGACAAAATCGGGATGAAACAGTTATTGGTCGGTTCCATGCTCTTTTCCATTCCTTTCGCTCTGCTGCTCCCTTATGCAAAAGGGGGCTATGCGTGGCTGATCCTGTTATTGTTCGGTTTTTTTGTTTTGTCCTCATTTGCCGTCACCGTCGTCTACATGCAGAGATTGCTGCCCCGCAACATCGCGATGGCTTCCGGATTGGCGATCGGGTTTGGTGTCGGTGCGGGCGGAATTGGTGCGACCCTGATGGGGTATTTAACCGACCTGTACGGGATCATGAGCATCATGTCGGTGATCTCGGTTTTGCCCATTGTTGCATCAGTGCTGGCCTTTCTGTTGCCAAGTGATCGAAAAGCTGTATGATGAACATGAAAAAGAGCAGGTTCCGAATGCGGAAGGCCTGCTCTTTTTTTACTTCGTTGTTCAAACGTCTCTCTCCATTTTCCTACGGAGGTTTATCGAATATCGGGGGTTTTGTCGTTCAGCATGGAGGAGAGCATTTCATTTGTCAACCTGCATCCGACATAAAAAGAGCCAAATTCTCCAAAACGGGCACTTACTTCATCAAACCTCATTTCCGTAATCAATTTCTTAAAGTACAATGGATCGTCGGAAAACAGGGAAACCCCCCATTCCCAGTCATCCAGGCCGATTGATCCCGTAATGATTTGCCGAACTTTTCCTGAGTAAGAACGTCCAATAACCCCATGGCTTTTCATCATTTTCTTCCGTTCATCAACGGAGATCCTGTACCAATTGTCTTCTCCAAGCCTTCTCTTGTTCATGGGATAGAAACAGGTATATTGGGTTTTTGGCAAGATTGGCTGGAGACGTTCCCGGAAAGCGGGGTCACTTAGGGGGTCCGTATCTGGATCGATCGTGTAAGAGCTGAGTTCCACGACAGAAAGATAGGAATACGGATTGGAAGTGATACCGGCAAAGCCCAGTTTATTAAACTTCGTTTTGATATCATTTAATTCGTCGATATTCGGGCGAAGGTGGAGAAACAACAGATCCGCTTTATGACCAAGAATGGCGTATTGCCCAAAACTGCCCTCATTATTGTTTTCCACCGATGAAAACTCCGCGATCGCATCAAGCAACTCCAGAATGATTTCCTGCCTCCCGGAAGGGGAGATTGATTTCCATTTGTTCCAGTCTATTTTGCGAAAATCGTGATAGGCAAACCATCCTTCGTAAGTTTTTACAGCTTGGCTCATTTTTTTCACTTCCTCTTCAACGATTGATTTTCCCATAACCCCTTTAAAGGTTATATTCCTTCATCCTCTCTTTTTCTTGAAAGAAGGATGTTTTTAATCCCAGCAAACCTAAAGAACCCACCATTAAGGTTGCGATCGATACATGGAGAAGAAAGGCAACCAGGTTTAACTTCGTCATAATGAGCAGCGCACCGCTCAACATCTGAAAAATCACGAGAATGAGGGTTTGAAGGCTTACTGCCCGTAAATCCTTTCTTTGCCCGCGCAACCGGGAGGTGAAGAGATACAGCTTCAGAATCAAAACAAACAACACCAAAGCCATGAACCTGTGTGTCAAATCAATCAATAAAGCAGACCCGGCCTGAGTGTAAGCTTCGGTTGGAAAGGGCCATCCCTGGAAATAGCCTCCTGCCCCGGTGAACGTAACATAGGATCCAAAATAAACAACCAAAAAACTGTAAATGAGTGTTCCCCATGTCCATCTTTTCATCTGTTTGACAGGGGCGGCATCTTGGAGGTCAAATCGCCGGTATTTGCCGGTTTCGATTTGCCGGAGTGTGGCTGTCCACAAATACAGCGAGGTAAACGCGATGAGTGACATTCCCATATGGAGAGCCAGCACCGAAGGGGGATTGTCAGTCAAGACACTGATTGCCCCCAGAAACCCTTCCCCGGCAAAGGCCAAAAAGCTGATGCCCATCAAAATCCGGATATCTTTTCTTCCCCGATATCTCCGGTATGTGGCTGCGATCAGGAAGAGCAGCAAAAGAAGATCAGCGAGTACAACCAATCGATGGATAAACTCGATCGCGATATGAGTGTTCCACACTTCCGGAATGATCTTCCCGTTGCAAAGAGGCCAATCCCTCCCGCAGCCAAATGCGGAACCGGTTTGGGTATCAATAAAACCCAGGAGATTGACCAAAAACAACCCCAAGAGTGTGGCAAAAGCGAGCGGATAAATGTTTGTTCTCCTTATGTCGGGCTTTGCCATATCTTAACACCTCTCCTTCTTTGAGGAGAAAACCAATACTAAATAAGAGAATCAACGGCCATAGAGGCAAATAAAACAGTCAAGTACATAAGGGAAGCATAAAATGCTCGTCCTGCCCACTCCGTGCGATCGTCGTTTTCACGCCACATGCGTAACTGATAGTACAAAAAGTACAAGCCGGAAAGAATGGCGATTGTCAGATAGATCCCGCCTGTATAACCGGTGAAATACAGTCCGCAGGAAGCGAGCAACAGAATGAAAGTGTAAACCAGGCATTGTTTTTTCGTCGTTCTAAAGCCCCGGACCGCCGGCATCATCGGTATGCCTGCACGCACATATTCATCATTTTTCACGATCGCCAGCGGCCAGAAATGGGGAGGGGTCCACAAGAAAATAATCGCAAACATGATCACGGCGGGCCAACCGATATCTCCGGTCACTGCCGCCCAGCCGATCACTGGAGGAATCGCACCTGCTCCGCCCCCGATTACAATATTTTGCGGTGTTTTTCTTTTCAACAACATGGTGTAAAGCACGGTGTAATACAAAAAACCGGTCAGTGACAGAATGGCGGTAAGAGCGTTCACAAACACCAGAAACCAAATCAAGGACAACAATCCCAAACCCAGCCCGAGAAATAAAGCTGTTTGCGGACGAAGCTGCCCGGCGGGAAGCGGCCTGTTCATCGTTCGTTCCATGATTTTGTCGATATCCTGGTCATACCACATGTTGATCGCAGCAGACCCGCCGGTGGAAAATGCCAAGCCTGTTGCCAGCGCAAACATGGTCCACATATCAGGCCAGCCTTGCTTGGCGACGATAGCCGCGCAGATTGCCGAAAAGATCATAAGGACGGCTATTCGTGGCTTGGTAAGCGACAAACAGGCTTTGAGTTTTTCCAAATCGGCCGACAAAAAGGTTCGTTTGGTTGATTGAACAGAATTTAACAATGGGTCAGGCATTTTTTCCCTCTCCCCTCAAACTTTCATCATTGAACTTGAGAGCCAAATGTCATCACCCAGATCGATCCGGCAACGACGGCAAACGTAAACAAAAACCCCAGCGCAATCGCAATCGAATGATAAGCCGGCCCGTTTTTTTCCGTGATATGCATGAAGAAGATTAATTGAATTAGGATTTGAAGGATGGCAAATCCCAATAAGATGGTGATGAGGCTCCCTTGTGAAAAGGGAGCTTTCACCGTAAACAGCAGTGCCAAAACCGTCAATACAATCGATCCGACATAACCGGTCACATGCGACCAAGGAAAAGTCCTTTTTGCTGGTTGCCCTATATTTTTCATTTCATCACCCCCATGAGATAAACGACCGTATAGATCATCACCCATACTACATCCAGAAAGTGCCAATATAATCCGGCGTTGAACAATTTTCGGGCTGTTGTGGGATGAATTCGGTCACGCAGCAACTGAATGCCTACGGAGATCATCCAAACAATCCCCAAAGAGACGTGAAGACCGTGTGTTCCCACCAGTGTGAAGAAACCGGACAGGAACGCGCTGCGTTGCATGGTGGCTCCTTCCGATGAGTAGGAAAGAAATTCACTCGCTTCGATCCCGACAAATATGAGACCGAGCAAAACGGTAACCGCAAGCCATCCGAGCAGTCTCCGCAGATTGTTGTAACGCATTTCACGAACGGCCAGCCCGCAGGTAAAACTGCTGGTTAACAGAATGAAGGTTTCAAGCGTAAACATGGGAATGTCAAACAGCTGTGCCGTTGTGGGCCCTCCATCCGTATGCGTGCGCAGAACGAGATAGGTGGCAAACAGGCAAGCGAACAGCACAAGGTCTGTAGAAAGGAAAATCCAAAAACCGAGAATGTTTTTTTCTTCTTCTTCCGTGCCGTGCAGGTGTTTGGATGACTTTGGATCTGGGATCGGGCGTCCGGTTGTTTCAACCATGTTACAACCCCCTTACTGCCGCTTCATTTTTCTTGATTTCTTCTACCGAAATATAATAGCCCGTGTCTTTTTCAAGCGATCGCCAGAGCATGCAAATCACTACACCGATCAGCCCGATCGTGGCTATGGTGAATTGGTTAAAGACCAAACCGAATCCGCAGATGAAAAACGCCAATCCCATGAAGAAAGGCAGGGATGAAGGGCTTGGCATGTGAATCGGCTTCAATGGTTCTTTCTGTGGCTGAATGCCTTCTTTTTGCTGCTGTTTCATTTTCCACCAGGCATCCATGTCATCGACCACAGGAATTTGGGCGAAATTGTAATGAGGGACGGGAGACGGAAGAGACCATTCCAACGTACGACCGTCCCATGGATCTCCGGTCGTGTCGCGTTCTCCATGGCGAATGCTGTAAAGGATTTGTGCCACGATAAAGAGGAATCCGATCCCCATCATAAACGCGCCGATGGTGGAGACGAAATTGAGCGTTCCCCAGCCTGATTCAGCCGGATAAGTGTACACACGCCGGGTCATGCCCATGAATCCCAACGCGTATTGCGGCATAAAGCAGACATAAAATCCAAGGTTAAAGAACCAAAACGCCCATTTGCCGAGAGTTTCATTCAGTTTAAATCCTAAAATCTTGGGCCACCAGAAATACATTCCTGCAAGCAGCCCGTACACAACCCCACCGATCAAGACCTGATGGAAGTGAGCGATGAGGAAGTAACTGTTGTGAAACTGGTAATCTGCTGGAGCCACTGCGAGCATGATCCCGGTTGCTCCGCCGACGGCAAAGCAAGGGATAAATGCAAGCGTCCAAAGCATCGGCAAGGTGATTCGGATCCGGCCCCTGAACATCGTAAACAGCCAGTTGAATACCTTCACGCCTGTGGGAATCCCAACGGCCATTGATGCCACGGCAAAGAAGCTGTTTACTCCCGGACCGGCACCCATCGTGAAGAAATGGTGCACCCAGACGAAATAGCTGATAATACTAATCATCATGAGTGAAACCACCATGGACTTGTAACCGAAAATATATTTCCGACAGAAGGTGCTGACCACTTCAGAGAAAATACCGTATGCCGGCAGGATGACAATGTAAACCTCAGGATGTCCCCAAACCCAGAAGAGATTGATGTACATCATCGGGTTCCCGCCATGCAGCATCGTAAAGAAGTGGGTTCCAAAAATCCGGTCCATCCCCAAAAGGGCAAGCGCAACGGTCAAAGCAGGGAAAGCAAAGATAATCACAATACAGGATGCAAGAACAGACCAGGTAAAGAGCGGCATCCGCATCAGGGTCATGCCGGGAGCGCGCATTTTCAGGATTGTGACGATAAAGTTGATTCCCGTCGCAATGCTTCCGATCCCGGATATTTGAATGCCCAGAACATAATAGTTGACACCCGGTCCCGGGCTATACGGCAGTTCAGACAGCGGCGGATAGCCCACCCAACCGGCATCGGGGGAACCCCCCAGCACGAAGGACAGGTTAAACAGCATTGCACCGAAGAAAAACAGCCAAAAACTTACGGCGTTTAAGAAGGGAAAAGCAACATCGCGTGCGCCGATTTGAAGAGGAACCACCAGGTTAAACATGGCAAAGATAAAGGGCATGGCCATGAACAGAATCATGATGGTTCCGTGAGTGGTAAAGATTTCATCGTAGTGTTGTGCGTTTAAAAAATGCAGATTCGGGAAAGCCAGTTGCGTTCTCATCAACAGGGCGTCGACGCCGCCGCGAAAGAACATCAACAGCGCGCAAACCAGATACATGATCCCGATCTTTTTATGATCGACGGTTGTGATCCATTCGCGCCACAACCATCCCCATTTTTTGAAATACGTCAAAGCGAACACGATCCCGACCAATGTCAAGATGATCGCAACTGCTGAGATCTGTATCATGAGATTCGCGTTCTGCAAGTACGAAATCAGACTCTTTAACATCCGCCATTCCCACCTTTCTTGTCAGTTTTCCATTGGCATTTGATGAGGCTCATTCATTGGCATTGGATGGTGCCAATATATCCCGCCGTTTTTATTTACGGTATTTTGATAAAGTGCAGGCGGGTAAGATGAATAAGACTGTTTGTTGACAACGCTCGGCTTGGCAAGTAGATCGTATTTCTCCTGGGTTAAAGAGGGAGCAGATCCCTTGACCTTTTTGACCCATGACGCAAATTCAGACTGCGGTTTGGCAACCACCTGAAAGTTCATGTGGGCAAATCCTTTTCCGGTAAAGTTTGCGCCGCGCCCTTCAAACACTCCCTCGCGGTCTGCCTGCAGCCAGAGTCGCATCTCCATTCCCGGCATGGTGTATTCTTGCCCGCCCAACTGCGGAACCCAGAAGGAGTTCATGGGGGCATCTGCGGTTAACACAAATTGAACCGGTACCCCTGTGGGAATTTCACAGTAGTTGACAGTGGCAATATTCGAATCAGGATAGAGAAACAACCATTTCCAATCCAGCGAGACAACCTGTATGGTGATGGGTTTTTGCTCACTGGGAGGACGGGTCAACGCGAACGTGTCGCGAACAGTGGCGAACCCCAATATGGCAACGATCAGAATGGGGATTCCCCACCAAATAACCTCCAAAATTTTGCTGTCTGTCCAATTTGGCTGATAAGGCGCCTGATTTCCCGGACGTTCTCGGTAACGAATCACGATAAAGACAAGAAGAACGATGACAGGAATCACGACGATCGCAACCAAAATGGCGGAAAGTAAGATGAGTCTGTGCTCTGTCTGTGCTACCGGGCCGGCAGGATTGAGCAGGATATATTTGTCGCTGCATCCGGTCAATAAGAATAAAAGAGGGGAACACAAAAGAAGTTTTTTCAGCCGGCTTGAGATCCCCGTTTTCTTCACTGGTTTCACACCCCCATGGTCAGATTGAAATTTTCTCTGCGTAAAAGAATGTAAGCGGAAACGGACAAAGAAAATGTGATTAATTTCACAAAAAGGGGCGAGTTCACGGAAAGTTGACATTAACGTCGATGTTTTGTCACTTGACTTTCCGTGACTGCTCCGAAAGTGATGTTGGAGTTCCTGTCCGAGCGGTTGTTATCGAGGTGCTACCGGTGTCGGCTTGATTTTGCTGTCGGAGAACGGCTGTTTCAATTGCTCTTTCATGCTGGTTTCCCACAACTCTTCAAGCTTCTTCATTTCCTCTTCCGTAAGCGGAGTTTTGTCAGGCGCCTCGGCAAATTCACGCAAGTTTTCTTCAGTGGTGATATTGGGGAGCACTGATTTGATCGATGGATTGGCTAACGAGAAGAGAATGGACGCTTGGCCAATCGTCCGGTCAGTTCCTTCGTACAGGAATTTCAATTGTTGAACTGCGGCCAGACCAGCTTTCATCCACTTGACCGGCCGGTGATTGCGATGGTCATGTTTGTTGAAATGTTTGTCCGGGTCATAGGTGCCGTCAAGGAGCCCCGATGCATGCGGGACACGGACAATCAAGGCTTTGTTCCGCTTTTCCGCCTCCCGGATCAGTTCTCTGGCGGGATCCTGTTCCAGCATGTTGTTGATGATTTGCGCCATGTCATACCGCTCATCGCGGAGGGTGGCCAATCCTTCATCCTTCCAGCCGATGTCCGGCCCCAATGCGACACCGTAGGAGCGGATTTTTCCTTCCCCTTTCAATCGTTCCAGCGTCTCAAGCACTTCATCGCTTTGAATTGCTTCCATTCTTGGATTATGAAGTTGGTAGAGGTCGATCACATCCGTTTTCAATCGGCGCAAGCTTTCTTCGCAGGACTGGCGGATTGAGGCTGCATCCCACCGTTGGGGCAATTCGGAGTGTCTGCCGTGACGGTCGCCCCGCTTGGCATAGATGTCGTAGCCGAATTTGGTGGCAATCACCACGTTGTCACGAAGTCCTTCCAGTGCTTCTGACAAGAGTGTTTCTCCTTTGCCTTGGCCGTACACATCGCCGGTATCAAAAAATGTAATGCCGTAATCTTCGTATGCCATGCGCAGCAGGCGTTTGCCGAGCTTGTCGTCATTTACGCCCCACCACGGAGTGGCAACGGACCAAACACCGAAGCCAACTTCGGAAACCGGCTTGTCAATACCGGGCATGTTGCGGTATTTCATTGGATAACCTCCATTCGTATAACAAGAGCGATTTAATTTATCCGTGCTTACAACCAGTGTATGAGGTGTTGAACGAAATGAATGTGATTTATTTCACAAAATGAGTTGTGTCACAAAAAATCCACAGAATGATTGTCTTTTGACACTTGGCTGCGCAAAGCGATCTCGTGTAAAAAGAAGTTAGTTACAAAAAACGGATGAAGTTGTTTTCGGGCGATAAGGGTTCTGTCCGTTTCGTGCGGGACAGAGCCGGAGCGGGATCGGTTACAACATCTTAAGGCCTGATTTTTTGGTGATTCTGCTTAAGCTTGCGAACGATTTAACAATGTGGGGGCGGTTTGGATGGATCATAAATTTGAGGTTGTTAAACGTGTTCCCGTGTTTAGCGGGTTGAACGAGGAAGAATTGAAAAAGGTTTCCGGAATAGCGTTTTTGCGTCATTATCGAAAGCATTCAACCGTTTTTACAGAAGGTCAGGAACGGAGCGCCGTTTATTTCATTCATTCGGGAATCATTAAGGTTACGAAGGTTGACAATAACGGAAACGAACAGGTTATCTGCCTTTTGCCAAAGGGGGAAATGTTTCCTCACGTGGGATTTTTCGATGACATCCCGTATCCAGGAACAGCGCAAACTGTCACGGATTGTGAATTGCTGGCAATCCCGCTGGGAAGTTTTAATCAGTTGCTGAGTTCAAACCCGCAAATAGCCAAGTCAGTCATGAAAATGATGGATAAAAGGCTCCTTCAGATGCAAAGGCGTTTACACGGGGTGATCTCGGGCGATATTCATAGAAAAATGATCGTGTCATTATTGCAGTTGGTGGAGGAGTACGGAAATGAAAAGGATGGTGGCGTTTATATCTCAATCCCATTAACAAACCAGGATTTTGCAAATATGTTGGGAATGTCAAGGGAATCGGTCAACCGGGTGTTAAATCAGCTTAAAAAGGATCAACTGCTCGAAATCAGCCGGAAAGGCATCTTTATTTACAATCTGGATGCACTGAAAAGTTTGCTTTCCTCCAGTTGAGAATGATACAAATGCAGCCCTGTTTGTGAAACAAATCACATGATTGTTTACGTTTGCTCATCTTCAAATTTGTCTTGTTGTATTTTGTGAAAATTATGTGACAGAGGGAAGGAGTGATATCGCTCACAGCGGAATGTTAAGTCACCAAAGTATAATTGGGCATGAAAAAGTAAGAGTTTGGATGTTGCATCTCTTTGGCTTTTTCGCGTGGGAGCAACTTGGGATGGGTTGCATCTTTCTTGAAACCTGCATCGTGGAAATGGAGGGAAAAAGAACGATGAATGAGATGCCTTTTCATTGCGGTCACATGATGGGGGGGGATGTTCCTTTGTGCCCTGCCCTGCAGCAATTCAAGCAAGAACATGTGACATTGAGGGAGCAAATGGAGCAGCTGTTTCAGTTGGCCGAAGCAGCAAGGGAACATCCAATTGACTGGCCCGGTTTAAAGGAGAAAGCCATTCGCTTCGAGCAGGAGCTGACTGCACATTCAGAACGGGAAGAAGAGTTTCTCTTCACATTGATGGCTCAGTACATCGGCAGAGAAACGGGTCCGATCGCAGTGATGGAATATGAGCATCAGCAAGGGAAGAAAAATCTGCAAACTTTTATCGAAAAGCTCAATCAGGCGGACGCATCTGTTCATATTGAAAAGGCAAAGGAAATCACCGCGTTTATGATTGAAGCTTATCATGTTTTGTCCCAGCATTTTATGAAAGAAGAAAATGTTCTTTTTCCCATGGCGGAACGGTTGCTTTCGTCCGAGGAAAAAGATTTTCTCGCAAAAAAACTGAAGCTTGCTTAAGCATTGGTACACAAGCTTTGGAAAAATCCGCAATAAGGAGCAGATCAGGATGTCAAGACCAAAGTATCAACCAAAACTGGATTTAACAGATTGGCAAAAAACGAATGTGAGTGAATCGGAAAAAATTTTGGGGATCGTCGCGCCTGAACTGCATTCTTTCATCGAAGAACACGCTTCATTAAGCCAATGGATGGATCGGGTAAGAGAAGGATATAACACCGAACTTTATGACAAAGTTTTAGGTGAAATCGGCCATGAATTGGATCACCACTTTTTATATGAAGAAAAATATATTCTTTCGCGTTTGGTAAAACACATTCCGGAAACCGAAGTGGGCCCGATTTACAAATTGAAGAGTGAGCATGAGATCATTCGCAAACATTATGAAGAAGCCAAGATAATGTTTAAAAATCATGATCCCGAAAATCCTTCGCATGAGCTGATCCAGAAGATGGGATTGCTTGCATATCTGTTGAAAAAACATATTGAAAAAGAGGATCATTATCTATTTCCGCTGTTCAGTCTCGTTTTGTCCAAGGATGAAAAAGAGGAAATTGCCAGAGACGTGAAGGCAGAGGAGATGCGAAGAGGAATGGAATCTGAGTAAAATCATCGTTCAGAATTGAAGGGGGATGATCTTATGTCAGTAGTGGAGATTAAAAACCAATTAAGCGGGGAGAAAGGGGTTGCCCGGTCCAAGTTGCTCGATTTTGAAGAAGGAGCGGTCATGAACCTGCAGTTAAAGGCTGGCAAAAAGATTCCCCGTCATCATGCAAACTGCCATGTGATCGTTTATGTTATAGAAGGGGAAGTCTTGTTCGGCGTGTCCGAACAGAAATTTCATATGAAATCGGGTTCATTGCTGCATATGAATCCTTTTCAGGAACATGACATCGCGGCAATAGAAGATGCGATTGATTAAAGTGGGTTCACATTAGGGGCGGAATTCGCAGCAAGTATTTCTCGGGAACTTGAAGGATGAAGGATGGTTTCGCCGCTGTCTATTTGTGATCTGTTTCACAATTTGCTGTCTCCGCTTTGATATAACGATAAAGCAAGGAGCCTGAATATCGGAAGCACAGAATAAGCAACATATCAAACAGAGGAGGTCGATGAACAGCAGAACGATTCAGATCGTCAAAGCGACGGCACCGATAAGCACAGTGAAGCCATTGGGAAACGGTTTTATCAGTTGCTTTTCGGAAGTCATCCCGAACTGTACAATTTGTTTAACCAAACGAATCAACGGCGGGGGATTCAGCAGAAAGCGCTGGCCCATTCCGTTTACGCGGCCGGAGAACATATCGACAATCTGGACGCGATCCGGCCCATCATCACACGGATTGCCCATAAACATCGGGCGATCGGAGTGGTTCCTGAGCAATATCCGATTGTGGGAGAAAATTTGATCCAAGCAGTGCATGATGTGTTGGGGAACCAGGTAAACGCGGAAATCCTCGAGGCATGGAGTGAAGCGTATCAGTACCTCGCCGATCTTTTCATGAAAATAGAACGGGAGTTGTATGAACAGGCAGAATCCCAACCAGGAGGATGGAGTGGATTCAGGGATTTCGTGGTGGATCGCAAAGTGAAAGAAAGTGACGTCATTACATCTTTTTACTTAAAGCCTGCGGATGGGAAGGAGATTGCAAGCTATTTGCCCGGACAATATCTGACCTTGAGAGCAAGGATTCCGGGTGAGAAGTACGAACATATCCGGCATTACAGCCTGTCTGATGTACCGGACAAAGATTACTACCGGATTACGGTGAAAAGAGAAGATGCGCACCATGGAAATCCGCCGGGGATTGTGTCCAATTACCTTCATCACCAGATAAATGAAGGGGATCTTCTGGCTTTCAGCGCACCGGCCGGAGACTTTGTTTTGAATACGGATGATCCGGCCCCGCTTGTTCTGATCAGTGGCGGTGTGGGATTGACGCCATTGATGAGTATGCTGAAAACAACAGCGGAACGGCAGCCGGAACGAAAGGTGACTTTCATTCACGCAGCCATCAACGGAAACGTACACGCCATGAAAGATGAAGTCTCCCGATTGGCAAACGAAAACCCCAATATCAAGTCTTATGTCTGTTATGAAAAACCGACGGAAAAAGATCGTCAGGCAGGAAGCTTTGACAAGGAAGGATTTATCGATCGCAGTTGGTTGGAATCCATTCTCCCCCATGCGGATGGAATGTTTTATTTTTGCGGACCCCTTCCATTCATGAAGGCGATTTACCGGGGATTATTGGAAATGGAAATTCCGAAAAAACGAATTCACTTTGAGGCGTTTAGCCCGATCAGTGTATTGGATGAGAAGCCGGCTGAAGTGATTCCTGCACGATAAATCGCTAATGATACTTCATATTGTGATTGGCAGTGAGGCACAAGTCAGTTGCTTCTTTCCTCACTCCCAATCACCCCAAATATTTCATGGGTCAGCCGACAAAACCATTCCGCTGCAAGAGAATCAAGCTGAAAGCGGGGATGGTGGTGCGGATAGACTGGTTTATTTGAATCTCCTGCTCCAACAAAGCAAAAAAGCGCCCGGAGCTTTTTTGAGATAATAAGAAAAATCCTCGCCGACCATGTTCGGCTTTGTCATCCTTGTATTTTCGGAGCCGAACACCTCTCTTGCCACATCCATGATCACGTCCACTTCCCGATTGTGGTTTACCACTGCAGGATCCCCCCGCTGATCATCAATCTTAATCGTTGCATCATGGATTTTTGCCAGCCCGTCTGTTAACTCCCTCAGTTTCTTTTGCGGTGTTTCCCTTACTTCTGGAGTGAAACTTCGTGTTGTTTCTTCCAAAACAGCCTTGTCGGCAATAATGATGAAAGCTGTTCCCGGTTTTTGATCCAGTAATTTTTCTATCTCCTTTATTTCTTGGCTAGATATCATGGAATCTACATGTCTTTCAATTGAAGTTCTTGTTCCACGATCAATCGAGCACGTATACTCAAAATTATTAAAATATTTAATCAAGTAAACGTCAAGTGATGAGACAGAAATCTTAAACTTGAACCGAATAAATTAATAGACAAGCAATAAGGAGGTATCCTATTATCAGAAAATTATGGGTTCTTATTGGTGGAATTGCTTTGGCGTCAGCTTTGTTTAGTCCTTCCCCTAGCTTTGCAAAAGAAAAAGAATTGATCTACTTTGAAAGTGCCCGATGGCTTCCTGACGACGATCGGATGGATACTGGAGTTTACAGAATGAACCCGGACGGTACTAACATTAAGCGAATCACCGACGGTCGAACTCCGGATCTTTCACCAGATGGAAAGAAATTGCTCTATAGCACCAATAATGGCGATATTATGGTTTCCGATCCTAATGGAAAAAATCCTGTAAAGATCGGAACAGGTTCGTACGCCAGATGGTCAAAGGATGGAAGTAAAATTGTGTTTGAAAGACATTTCGATATATGGCTGATGAATGCAGATGGCAGCGATCCGGTGCAACTCACACAAACTGAGCCTTTCTATAATTCCTCTCCGGACATCTCTCCCGATGGCACGAAAATTGTGTTTCACTCCGACCGGGATGGAAGAAACCATATCTACGTTATGAACATTGATGGATCTGATGTGAAGCAATTAACCGGAGACGCAAGTAATGAAACGGCTGAGTTTGATGCCCGTTGGTCTCCCGATGGTTCCAAGATTCTTTACACTCGTTATGCCTTTGATGGAACCGATGTGTATGTCATGGACGCAGATGGAAGTAATCCAACGAATCTTACATCTCAAATCAACGAGGATTTAGATGGTCCCGTCTGGTCCCCTGATGGAACCCGTATCACTTTCTCGGGGCCAAATGTTTTTGATGGAAACGAAAACCAGGTATGGACGATGAATGCAGACGGTTCCAATGTCCAGACCTTTAAGACATATCTGCCGAATGTTGTACTCACCGATTGGGCAGCGAAGAAAAAAGATTAAAACCAAACACTACAATAAATAACTTGAACCCTCTATGGGTTCAAGTTGAGGTTGTTGACAAAGAAG
>NZ_JPST01000031.1 GCF_000763315.1 Thermoactinomyces daqus
CAATTATAGACCGGCGGTAACATTTATAAACACCCTATTCCTAATACAACGTGCGAATGAGCATTTTCTCTGGTCAATAAGTAAGCATTTGCGCTATTGGGCGTGGAGATACAGTAGGAGGAAGATTAAAAAGAGCACCTAGCCAATTGGGTGCTCTTTTTCTATCTAAACCATCTCAAAATCTAAATATGAAAGTGTTTATATTTTCTCGAGAAGTAGTAAATTCAATATATTTGTTTCCGTCGATGTCAAAAGGTGATTCTGCTGAAAAAGACTTTCGAACGATTCTTCCAAAGCGTCGCTTTTAAACGTAATAAATGGAATATTTTCGTACCTTCCAGAAATCGGAGTTACTGATGATACATCCGTAAACATACGAGTTAGACTATGAAGAACATCTAAAAATGTTTCTTCACCTTCCTGCGGTTCATAATCTCTCAATGCTTCAAACATCGTAAAAGCAAGAACCGGAATCGCCACATATCGTTTTTCATCATGAGAATGTTCTACATATGTATTTGGAAACCTACCTTGATTCTCACGTTCAAACTTTAATAATTCAATGATATGAGTCAGTTTTTTTCGTAAATCATCAAGAAATGTAACATGTTCACGAATGGCATCCGGTACGCGAAATATTAGCATTCCGTTTGCGAAAAGAAAAGTTTGAAATGGTTGAAACTCTATTAAATGAGACAAATTTTGACGAGCACGCTGCAAAAATTGTGGATAAATATTTTTTGCAGTATATCCTGGCTGAAATATTTGTGCATTTGTCATTATCTTCATTCTACCGAACGTATTATCAAATTCGTGTTTAAGTTCACGAAGCAAATCAAAGCGCTCTTTACCGGCCAGTTCTTTTGCAATAAGCTTTATACTGTCCACTACATCCTGAATCAAACCGTATTTTACTGGGGAAATTCCTCTTCCTCCAAGCGGCACTACACTAAATGATCGTGTTCCTATCATAGACCTTCCAAAAACTCGACTCATTAAACAAGCTCGAACCAGCGTCAAAAATGATAACAAGTGTATTACAGCTCTGCTTTTATGCCATTCCTCATCATCTTCATTATGAATGTATGAATCTACAACAAAAAATTCAATTCCTTTGACTTTTGTTGTATCCCATTCCGTATCACCTCTCATCCGATAATAGAGTTGGATTTGTTCCATGAGTTCTCTCTCAATACTAAACGTTTGTAATACAGCAAGGATTTTAGTTGCTTTTTTAAACGAAATACCACGGGAGGCTGAACTTGTCATAAATACACATCGTACCTGATCTGTTGCCCGAATCGCTTTCTCTCTTGCTTTAGCAGTCAATTGAGAGGTGATCACCATATAGTGTTGAAATTCTACAGCTTCTTCCCCAAATGTGTGCCTATAGCGTTGGATAAATCCATTCTTCAATTTTTCTATACGATTAATATTTTGGACATAGACAATCACTTGTTCGTTAGGACACGCCGACAAATGTTCAAAAACTCGATGAAAGATGATTTCATCTTGTTCCTCAGATAAATTTATTTCCTGTTTAAAACGTTCTTTCCCAGGTTGTCTTCCAGCAAGATACTCTTCCTGCGGGATCCCTTGAACACTAATGTGATAGATTAGATTCAATTCCTTTGCTGGATATGAATTTGTATTTACAAGCCAACCATTAATATGACCTCCTTTTACCGGCACTAAAACTTCCTTTGTTTGAATTGGTGTGCTTTCTTCATCTTCACTTGTGATATATATCTTCGGATAATCAAAACGTACTTTTATAATGACCCCATACGCTGACTTTTGGGGTTCATTAAGATCGCAGTTTCATCCATATGCATCTCTGCAAAAAGTTGATTAGACAACTTTGGACACAACTTTTTAACCACTTCTTCGCATAAACGATACAAGTTTTTTGCAAAAAGAACATTTCCATCCTTCTGAACAATTTCTAATTGAGGGATTTTTTCTTCTAATACGCCATAGAGCACCTTGTAGCTAACAGGACTAAGTGGATTTTTTTTATCATTTAATTCATTAGCCATTATTCCAACCTCCATCTATTTATTCTAATTTGCGTCCACTATTTTTTAAGAAAATCCAAATAGATACGATGAAAGCTTAATGATGATAACTAAAAATCTATTTGTTGAGTTGGCATAAAAATTATTTTTATTGCTTAAAATTTAATACCACCATATCTAATTCTATCTATACTTCAGATTTCCTTTTATTTTTCAAAAAAGATTCCATCGAAAAATTATCGAGCAATAACCAGGGAATCATCACCTCTATATCATCTTCAATCCAAACAAAAAATCCGGGATATAATTTACACCCGGTTAGTTTCAATTCCCATAACTCTAAATTACATTTGAAGAAGTCTTTACTGTTCAACAATCTATACATATCGTTGTCTTGATATTTTCCCCATTTGTGTACAAACACTCTTGTCGTGTTCCTTCTCTTTAAAACTCCATTTCTCCAGAGAAGCAAGGTTCGGTAACCTGTATTGAAAATTGCGATATAATCAAGACCTCTACAAATCATCGTTCGAGAATGACTGCTGTCAGTAGATCTCACCTAATGGTATAGTCTTGTAACAAATCAATTCCCCATCTTTGGACACAAACTGATATTCATAACGACCGTCTTCTTCCAGTATTTTAGGAAGAAAACTTGGTATATGAGCCGCTACGCCACGGTTTTCCGGGTGAATGATCCAAGAGATCTCTTTCCAGTCGATGATTCCTTCATCTGTTTTTTTGGGGGTTTCATAATGGATCGCTTCAGGTAGCTCTGCCACAAACACATACATTCCACCTTTACTGCCTCCACTTTTTGTCCAACTTACGATTCCTTTACATTCAGCATGTTCAAGTTGGATTTCCGCTTCTTCATAAACTTCTCTCAGCACGCATTCCAATGGTGACTCCCCATTTTCGATTTTTCCTCCCAACCCATTCCACCGGCCCATCCAAGAAGGAGACTCCCGATTCAAAAGCAGTATTTCATCTCCTCTTTTTATAAAACAAATCGTGTACTCTAAGAAAACTGGTGTATTTCTCTTCATTATTTAGTCCCCTTTCAACATTAATTGATCAACTTCTGATTTAAAAAGGTAAGGCAAATTTGTCAGTTGTGGTTCCGCTCTTCTACGATCTTTCTAAGTGATTGAAGACCTTACGACATTTCCATCTTCTCGCAAGTCAATTTGACGAGCGCCATATCAAAACAACTCCTTTGTTTTTACTCCAAGCATAAACATTTATTTTGGTTTTTCAATATTCCGAATCAAAACACTTTAGCTGACTAACATTAGAAGTTCATCGGAAGGTTCCCCGATTCCGGAAAAACAAAAAGGGCTCCGCATTTGCGAAACCCTTGTGTTTTGGCGGAGAGGGTGGGATTCGAACCCACGGTACGAGTTGCCCCGCACAACGGTTTTCGAGACCGCCTCCTTCGACCACTCGGACACCTCTCCATATATATGAAGTACCAGACACTAAAACATTTTATAGGATAAATAAAAAAAAGTCAAGGAAAAAAGGGCAGGGGAGAAACAGTTTTTGCCCTTTTTCCCTTGGTGAAGAATGTGGCGGGAAATGGTTTCACTTTGCTCCTTACGCCGCTTCCCCTTCTCCTCGGGCGTAGGCATTCCCCTTTTCCCGGTCGTATTGTTTTTCCCAGGTGGAGATGACAACTGCAGCAAGGGAGTTGCCGACAACGTTGACGGCGGTGCGTCCCATATCAAGGATGCGGTCGATACCGGCGATAAAGGCGAGCCCTTCTAGGGGAATCCCCACGGAACCGAGGGTTGCCAGCAAGACGACAAAGGAAACGCCCGGAACTCCGGCTATGCCTTTTGAGGTTAGCATCAGGACAAGTACGAGCATGATCTGTTTTTCGATCGGCATATGAATATTATACATCTGCGCGATAAACAAAGCCGCCAGCGCCTGATACAGAGTGGAGCCGTCCAGGTTGAACGAATACCCGGTCGGAATGACAAAGGAAGTGATCGATTTGGGACAGCCGAATTTCTCCATTTTCTCCATGATGCGCGGGAGAACGGTTTCAGAACTGGCGGTGGAATAGGCCAGGATCAATTCGTCTTTCAGGATTTTGATCATTGTCCACAGATTGACCTTGCAGACGAATTTGGCAACGAGCCCAAGAATCAGGACGACAAACAAGATCATGGCTCCGTAAACAGACAACACCAGTTTCAGCAGCGGAACCAGAGAGTGAATGCCGAACTTGGAAATGGTCACCCCGATCAGGGCAAACACGCCGAACGGGGCAAACCGCATCACCTTGTTGGTCACCCAGAACATCGCATCCGACGCCCCTTTGAAAAAGGCCAGCACCGGCTTTCCTCTTTCCCCGATGGCGGCAACGGCCAAACCGAACATGACGGAGAAAAAGATGACGGCCAGCATGTCGCCATTGGCAAAGGCGGCAAACGGATTTGTCGGGACAATTCCGACAACGGTGTCGACAAAGCTGTGAGTGTTTTGCTGATTCGCCGTATCCACATACGACTGAATATCCGTTTTCGTCAGCTGTTTCATATTCACGCCGTCACCCGGCTGAACGATATTGGCCACGAGAAGGCCGACGATGATCGCAATCGTGGTAATGATCTCAAAGTAGAGAATCGTTTTTCCGCCCAGCTTGCCCAGCTTCTTCACATCCCCCACCCCGGCAACACCGACGACCAAAGTGGAGAAGACAATCGGGACGACGATCATTTTAATCAGATGCAAAAAGATATCGCCCACCGGCTGCAGATAGGTTTCTACAGCCGGATTCCCGTAAAAGACGGCTCCTACTGCAATCCCAAGCACCAAACCGATCAGGATCTGCCACGCCAGACTAATCCGTTTCACACGCGCACCTCCGAATATTCGTATTTATCAGGTTAAAAAATGGTCAATATAATACGCCGACAACAGACAATACCATGCTTTTCAACATTTCAAACGAAAAATCCCACAAAGTGATGATACAGCCTTGAGCCGAAGGGTGTTGATTCAGATACTGCTCCGCCGTCATTCCCAAGACCAAACCGATAAAAAGTACACGCCAAAGACCTTCCCGTTTCACGGGGCATCCCTCCGTGTAAAACACCCTCATTTCTTCTTCGGGGGTGAAGAAGGTAATTTTATTATAGAAATGAACCTACAAAAACCTATAAAAACGTACAAAAATTTGACACACTTTTTCGAGTAATGGAAATGAAATTAAAACAGCCCTCTCCCCACTCGGGGAAAAGGCTTACTCCATCGCCATCATCCTGGCATCTTCATACAGATTGCTGATAAATTTGCGCATCTGCACCCGTGGATTCATCTCGCTGCTTTTCACCGCACCTTTGCTCTTTTTCATTTCCTTGATCAGGCGATGAATCTCTTCCAGATCAAAGTAGCGGTGCGCATAGTTCTCAAAGTTAATATTGTGAAAATCATCTGAGCCGAGATAAGCCATATAGTGCATGGCCCGAATAATCGCCCGGCGAATGCGCGCCTCCATCGCCTTCACTTCTTTGGCAATCTCGGTCTCCTTTTTCGCTGTGCCCAGCCGCTCCTCGGCCACTTGCTGAAACAGGGACTTCAATATCGGAAACTCCGTCTCTGCCCGTTCCTGATTTCGCTCAAGAATGCGCAGGATATCCAGCAGATCGGCACTTCCGCTCTCGCTGTTGATCGACAGTTCCTTCAAGATGGCTTTTCCCGCGTCGGCCAGACTTCGTCCAGGCTATTTTCCTTTTTGCCCTTCCATCAGGCGGCCCGACTGATACCCCAGAACCCCCTGGGTAATGCTGTGGATCAGAGCCTCTTTGCGGATCATCTCGCAAATATTGGTCAGGATGCGGTTTACCTCATTTCGGACAATCGGTTTGGTGATATAGTATTCGATCTTGAGCGCATACGCTTCTTCTTTGATCTCCTCGCTGCTGAACTGGGAGATCATCACGATTTTGCCTTGAAAATCCTGCAGTTGCCGTATCGTTTCCAGGCCGTCCCGCTCCGGCATCATCTGATCGATCAGAAGAATATCAACCCGCTTCATCCTGAGCAGATTGCTGTCGATCTGCGCACCGTTCTCCGCTTCACCCACCACTTCTCCGAGACCGCCTTCTTCAATAATTTCCGCCAAAATCCATCGGGTGGTTTTATCATCATCGACGATATAAAAACGCATCGTCTCACCCCCTTAACAACCGCTCAACCGGCAAGTGAATGGTAAAAATCGTTTCGCGCCGGTCCGGGGAGCTTTTCACTTCAATGCGCCCACCCAGCTTTTGCACTTCAATGCGCCCACCCAGCTTTTGCACTTCTTCTTTTACGTAAGATAAACCCAGTCCGGAAAAGGGATCTTTTCGCTCGAGGAGTTTCGTCGTGTAGCCCGCTTCAAATATGCGTTGCAGCCGCTTGGCCTGGATGCCCGGTCCATTGTCCGCAATGGTGAAGGTCAGCCAGTTCTTGCGGCGGCGAAGGGAAATGCGGATCATGCCTTTCTTTTCGATCGCTTCCACGCTGTTGGATACCAAATTGTTGATCAGGGACAAAACCGTAAACGCATCAATATATAGTTCGCAATTTTCAGTATCAAGAGAGATGTGGATCTCTTTGTTCAATTTTTCGGCATAGTATTGATTGGCGCGTACGACGATATAACCGAGTTCATCCAGCCGAATCCGGTCCGGGGAGCTCTTTTTGGACAGCAGCTTGGACAGAATGGAGATGATCCGCTTATTATCCTGTTTAATATCATGCACTTTCTTGGCCATTCCCAGCACATCCTGGGCATGGCGGATCACTTCGGGATGACCGCTAGCCGACCCGATTCTCATCAGACGCCGGTACAGCTCCTGTCCGTCCTTGGTGATTTCATCAGCATATTGCAACGTCTTTTCCAGGTGAATATTCACTTCATACAAATGGGATTCCAACATGATTTTCTGATCTTCCTGCACTTTTTTGTCTTTAAAAACGCTAAAGATCACCCCGAGGACAAAGAAGTTGCGCACAAAGGCAATCAGGACAATCTTCCCGACCATCGGTACGGAAAACGGTTCGTCAGATAAAAAGTGGCGCAATGCCAATTCGCTCAAACTTGCGACAATCTCCACGCCCATCCCCAAAAACCCGATCACTTCGGCTTCCTGTTGAAAACGGTTTATTTTCGCCAAATGAAAAAAAAGACCATAAATGATATAAAAGATGCTGGCTGGAATATGAGTTCGTACGGATAATAAAAAGTCAAACGGCACCGAATTGAAAAAATCAAGGGAGATGCGCAGAACGAGAACGGCAAACCCGACAATCACTCCGGAGATGACCGGATGGATTTTGCGGATGACGAACAAAAAGAAGAAAAAGATGGGGATTCCGAAGCTGACCCGGTAGTCGTCATGGAACGGCCGGATGTTAAATTCCCCGGCCAGCGGGACCAAAATCGCCATCAGCAAAACCAGGATGCGGTTATCCTTTAACAGCCGAATGATTCTTCCCCCTTCCATCATGTGCTGGTTCTTTTATTATACCGGATTGGCCGTTCCATTTTTACTCATTTGTCCGATTCCGTGCCGCTTCTTTCTCCAGTTTTCGTTTTTGCCGCAGCCTGCGGAAAAAATCGGACAAGAGAGCAGCACACTCCTCCTGCAATACATCGGTAACCACCGCCGTCTGGTGATTAAAACGCCCGTCGTCAAGCAGATTCATCAAAGTTCCTGCACACCCCGCCTTCGGATCGGCTGTCCCGTAGATGACGTTGGCGATCCGCGCCTGGAGAATCGCCCCGGCACACATGGGGCAAGGTTCCAAAGTAACGTACAAGTCGCAGTCATTCAACCGCCATCCGCCGACCGCCCCTGCCGCTTCACGAATGGCGATGATCTCCGCATGCGCCGTCGGATCATGAGTCGTCTCACGCAAATTGTGCCCGCGACCGATCACTTCACCATTTCTGACAACGACCGCACCGATCGGCACCTCCCCGATCTCTTCCGCTTTTTTTGCTTCTGCCAATGCTTCGCGCATAAAGGTTTGATAATCCATGATGTCGTTCGCTCCTTCTCCATAAAAAAAGCTGACCTCTCCGGCCAGCCATCTGCTGCATCTGCTAGTGTCGGGCGGAGGATGTTCCGGGTGCGCAATCGGAACAAACTCCATAGATTTCAAACTTGTGACCGGTAATCGCAAAATTTTCCGGGTTACCGAGAATGGCATTCATCGGACAGAGGTGGATCGTACGCGTTCTGCCGCATTCCGTGCAGATAATATGGTGATGATGATGCTCTCCGCCGCAATGAAACCGGTAGCGGCGCTCCCCGTTCCATTCCGTTGCTTCGACAATGCCCAGCTCTTCAAACAAGGCCAGATTGCGGTAAACCGTATCAAAGCTGAGTCCCGGAAAATCAGCTTGCATCAGGTCGAGCACTTCTTTGGCGGTCAAATACCGCTGCTGCTCGGCAAAGATATTTAAAATCGTCTCCCGTTTCCCGGTGTTCTTATATCCTTTTTCCTTCAGCAGGTCCAGCGCTTTTTGCAAATTCATGTATCTCGCCCCTGTGTTAATCCTCTCTTGGGTTCTCGCTACTATTTTAACCTATTTTTCGGCGTCGAAATAGAAAAAGTGATTTCTTGATGAGCAAAATGAGCAAAAAGATGACGATGGAGACAAGGACGATTGTTCCGCCCGAAGCCCAATTGAGATAGTAAGCCGCAAACAGGCCGCATAATACAGCGATTTGTGCAAAGATCACCGACCAAATACAAGTCTGGCGGAAACTGTTCGTAAACTGCAAACTGGCAGCAACCGGAATGGTCATCAAAGCGGAAACGAGCAGGATGCCGACCACGCGGATCGAAGCGGCGATCACCAGGGCAACCACCACGATAAACAAGAAATTAAGCAACCGGCGGGGAATCCCTGTCAGGAATGCATGTTCTTCATCAAAAGAAAGTGCGAATAATTCCTTGTAAAAGATAAGAAGAAAAAGAAGAACAATGCCGCTGACCACCGCCATCAACAGCAATTCCTGCCGGCCGACCGCCAGAATGCTCCCGAACAGGTAACCGGCGATGTCAACATTAAACCCGTTCGCCGCACTGATCAGAACAACGCCCAAACCGACGCCGCCGGAGAGGATGATCGGAATGGCGATCTCCTGAAAGGTGCGGTACAGACGGCGCAGTTGTTCCACAAAGACGGAACCGATCACCGAAAAGACCATGCCCAGATAAATCGGATTGAGCCACCCGGCCCAGGCAAAATCCTTTTGCAGCAACAGCCCGGCTGCCACACCCGAGAGAGTGACATGAGACAAGGCATCGGCGATGAGGGACATTCGCCTCACCACGAGGTAAACACCGACAAGCGGGGAAATCAAGCCGATCATAACACCCGCCAGCAATGCATTGCGCATCCATTCAAACTGAAACAGCATCTCAATCATAGCGAAAAGAGTGCCCGGATCCCGGCACTACCCTCCTATCCAATTTTGAATTTACCTTTTTAGTGTCCGTGGCTGACCAATTGGATCTCATGCCCGTAAGTGGCAGACAAGATCTCTGTTTGCTTGCGCTCAAATTCGTCCGGCCGACCGTGGAAGGTAAGCCGTTTATTCAGGCACGCCACCCGGTCGACATGAGAAGAGAGGACACTGAGATCGTGCGTCACCATGAGCAAAGTCAATCCTTCCTCCCGGTGCAAGACGGCCAGCAGGTCATAAAACTGTGCCGTCGATTTGGCATCGATTCCCACTGTCGGCTCATCCAGCACCAACAGCCGGGGATCGGATACCAATGCTCTGGCAATAAAGGCGCGTTGCTGCTGCCCGCCGGACAGTTTGCCGATGTTCTGATCCCGAAACGCCGATAACCCTACTTGGTCAATCACTTCCTCCACCTTTTCCCAGTCCTGCTTTTTCATGCGGCGAAATAATCCGAGTGAACCATACAGCCCGGAAGCAACCACTTCTCTTACCGTCGCGGGGAATCCGCTGTTAAAGCTGTTCGATTTTTGCGAAACGTATCCGATTCGGCTACGTTCCCCGAGCGTGCGAACCGGCTGGCCGAAGAGGAGCACCTCACCTGCCTGCGGCTTCAACAAACCGAGAATGCATTTGACCAGAGTGGATTTTCCCGAACCGTTCGGTCCGACAATCCCAAGGAACTCCCCTTGTTTCACCGTCAAATCAATTCCGTCCAACACTGCCTGTTCCTCATAAGAATAATGGAGATTTTTGATTTCAACCACATTTTCTCTCATCGGGATACGCCCAGAGCTTTGGCCAAATTTATCTTATTCTCCTCCATGAGGGAGAAATAATCTTTCCCCTGGGCTTTTTCCTCCTTTGTCAGTCCTTCGATCGGATTGAGCACACCCGCTTCTGCTTTTACATCCCGCTTCACCACTTCCGCAATCTTCCCGCTCACCAGCGTCTCAAACAGGATGACATGAATATGGTGTGCCCGCAGCTGCTGAATAATTTGTTCCAACTCCCGCGGACTCGGTTCATCCTCCGGAGAAAGTCCGGAAACCGCCAGCTGATGGAGTCCGTACCGTTTGGCCAGATAACCGAAAGCGGCGTGGGAAACGGCAAACTCCTTCTGCGGCGCCTTATCGGCCAACTCTTTGAATTCCTGATTCAACCGGTCAAAGCGCCGGGCCAGCTGCTCGTAATTTTTCTCATAATCAGCACGGTGTTTGGGATCTTTGGCAATCAGAGCGTCGCGGATCGCCAAGGCTTCCTGTTTGGCAAGCACCGGATCCAGCCATACATGCGGGTCACGTGAACTTCCCGAGTGGCCATCTCCTTGCTTCCCTTCCTCCTCCGGGGATAATAAACGAATGTGCCGGGTTGCATTGACCACTTCCGTCTTCTCCGGATCCAGGGACTGTTTCACCTTCTCCGCGTAAGGGTCAAGACCCGCCCCGTTATAGATGAAGAGATCAGACTGGCTAAGCAGCATCAAATCCCGGGGCTTGAGATCGTAATCGTGCGGCTCCACTCCCGGCGGAACCAGATTGGTCACTTGTACATGGGAGCCCCCGATCTTCTCGGTAAAATCCTCCAATGGATAAATACTTGTGACCACTTGCATTTTTCCTGACGGAGCCCCAACGTTTCCACTCTTGCCACAACCGGACAATATGAGGGTGAATACCGACCCAAGCATCAAAATCGACAACCATTTTTTTCGCATAAAAACTCCACCTTTAAACAGATTAATTCCGATTCCGGTGATCTGTAGCCATTTCCGGTCAGAAGGGCTCCCCACCCTGTCAAACTTCCTACTCATTATATACCGATGCCTGGTAATTGTAAATCGTAAATATTACGATTTAGAAAGGTGATAAGGTTATTTATCATTGATAGATAATCCGCTCCCTTATTCTTCATTAGTTTCGGCGTGAAAGACTGAAAATATAAAAGAAAGCATTCCGTCTTTCTCCTCACAAACCGGAGATGAAACTCACGATGTCAGAATAAAGAAAGGTATGTCAGACAAAACGCAGAATCGCAAAATGAATTCTCACTTTTACAGATTCACGTCGGCTATTATCGTATGATTGAGTGCCAAAAAAAATCAGGCTCCCCAAGATAAAAAGGAAAGCCTGATTTTTTTGCTTATGCATTTTTCAATTTGAGAATCGCCTTTTTCATCATCGGTTTGCCCAGGCGGAGATGAATTTGCGTCACCGCCAGGGAGAAGGCCAGCACAATCAGCAACAGAATGAGGTCATGAACGATCACCTGTACATTCCCGTTAGTTAGCGCCATCCGCAAACCCTGAACCGTGTAGGTCATCGGCAAGTAGGGATGAATGCTTTTAAAGAAGGATGGCAACAGCTCGACCGGATAGGTTCCTCCGCTGGACGCCAACTGCAACATCAAAATGATAATCGACAGAAAACGTCCCACGTTTCCCAGGAGCGCGACCAACATTTGGTTGATGCCGATAAAGGTGACGGACATCACCAGCGCAAACAGGATAAACCACCCCGGCCGCACCGGTTTGAGATCAAGCGCAAACATCAGTACGGAAGTGAGGATGGCCGCCTGACCCAGTCCGATCAGTCCTCCCGCTGTCAGCGATAACGGTTCCCCTTTGTCCTTCAGGACGCGGTACAGGTCGACAATGGTAAACAAGAGCATGGCCCCGACCCAGAGAGAAAGCGAGATGAAATAAGGTGCAAACCCTGTCGCATAGTTCGGAACCGGATGAAGGGAAGTTTCTTTCACCCGCACCGGATCGGAAATCACTTCTTCCTTTTTGCCAGCGCCTTGCAGCTCGTTTTTCGCTTTCTGCACACCCTCATTCAAACCGTCCGCCAACTGCGCTTGCCCTTGCCCGATTTTCTCCAGCCCGCCGGCCAACTGCTCCGAGCCCGCTTTTAACTTTTTCACTCCTGCCAGCATCTGGTTTTGACCGTCCGCCAACTTGCCGGCTCCCGCAGCCAATGCGTTCACGCCGTCAACCAGTCGGTTCGCATCGCTTCGCATTTGCTTGATTTTCGCCACTTCACGATCAAATTGATCGGTCATTTTTTGCGAACGATCGGCGATTTGCCGGCGCAGGCTTACAATTCGGGACCAATCCTTTTCGATCTCGGGCAGTTTGGCCTGAACGGAATTCAACTTTCCGCTGGTTTCCGCCTGATAATGGCCAGCTTGCGCGAGCGATTCCTTCAATTTGGCAAAATCGCGGTCTGCCGCCAAATCGGGATGCTGGCGCACCAATTGGTCAAGATAAGCTTGCGATGCTTCCAGCCCCTGTTTTTCTTTTTGCGAAGAAAAGGAAGCTTGCTCTGCATTTTGTTTCAGCATTGCCGTGGTTGTACCCGGATCTGGAAGCGGCTGTTCCGCCAGTTGCTGAATCACCGTATTGACTTGGTGAACAAAGGATTGTGCTTCATCGATCTTCTTCCAAGGCAACTGATTGATTTGCTCCTTCGCTTGAGCCACATGCTGATGCAATTCGTTCAGCCCGGCCAGCATGCGAAGCTGTCCCTTTTCCATTTCCACAGCCGCCGCCTGAAGCTTTCTCAGTCCATCGGTCATTCTCCCCGCTCCAGCTGCCGCCTCACCCGTTTTTTCCGCCAACTGGCCGGCCCCGTCGGCAGCTTTGGCCAAATCCCGGGTGGAATTGGCCAGCGAATCAAATATCGCCTTGACGTAGACATGGGTCAGTTTTTCATCGAGGTTTTTGACCAGCGTTTTTTGAATCGAATCGCCGATTTTTTCGGTCAGGTAGTTATTGCTCTCATCATGGACATACTCCAGTTCCCCTTTGAGCGGCTCGGGACTGCTTACGGATACGGCCTTGGCTGAAAATTGACGGGGAATCACGATTCCGAGGTAATACTCCCCGTTCGCCAATCCTTGATTCATTCTTTCACGGGAGACAAATTCCCATTTCACTGTGTGATCTTTTCGCAGTTCATCGACCAGGTCAGCACCGGCATGAACCGGTTCACCATCTTGCACCGCCCCCCGGTCCTCATTCACCACCGCCACCGGCAGCTTATTCAAATTGGCGTAAGGGTCATAAAAGGCTGATAAATAAATAAAACTGTAGACGAGCGGAATCAACAAAATTCCGATCAGCGCCAGACGCATCGGCTTGTTTGCCCAAAGACGCCGCAAATCGTCGGTGGCGTTGAAGCCGAAGGTATGAGGTTTCGCCCTCATCGGCCGCACCCCTCCCATCGCATTATGAACTGACTGGTCAGTACAAAAATAATAACTCTCCCCCTGCAAAATTGCAAGAGAAGAGCAGCCTAATATTGCGACGATTTTGTTATACTTCCGAGCAGAATCTGATGCAGGGTGGAAATCATGACGGGTGATGCTTCCTCAATCTCCTGCTCTGTCAACTCATCCAAACTGTAGATCTTTTGCAATACGACAAAACTGGCCGACCCAAAAATGCTGTTCGCCACTTCCTGCGGCTGACTGATGAAAAACTCCCCGCACTCCATTCCTCTGATCAACACCGCTTCGATTAACCCGAGATAGTCGCGGACTTTCAAACGAAACTGCCGCTGCCGTTCCTTCGTTCCAAATGCTTCATTGATCAAGAGTTTGGCCAGCTTGCTGTTTTGCACGAAAAACTGAACATGGCTGGCGATCAATGCTTTTAGCTGTTCCGTCGGTGACTCGTGCAAATCCACATTTCTCCGCGCACAGTCGATCAGCTTCTGCATTCCCTCATTCATCAGCCCGATAAACATTTCTTCCTTGCTCTTAAAATGGTAATAGATCGTACCTTTCGCAACCCCCGCCACCTGCGCGATATCATCCATCTTGGCCTGGTCAAATCCACTTTCGGCAAAAACCTCAACAGCTGCTTGAAAAATCATATCCACTTTTTCGTGACGCATTCCGATCCTCCAAAAATATCCTGTCTTTACAGAGAGACTACATTCAGTATAAAGGATGTAAGGGTTTTTATGAAGCTTTCAAAAGACATTTTCCAGTTTTCAAATGCAATGCAACAGAAAAGTTCTTATTTTATCAATGGTATCAGGACTTTTCCACAGACATATCCACATATCCACAACTTTATCCACAGTATCCACAATATATTGTGGTCATTCTCATAACCCTTCCGATGGGATGCCTACCAATTGCTTTTTTTCTCTGTCCCGCCCCCTGCCCCCGCTAATCGTAATAACGCAGTTGTAACTTATTCCTCATATGAAGTATCTAATCTTATATTCGTATATTAAGCATGAATTTGGGGAACTTGCCAATGTATGCAAGGCAAAAAAAAATAACTGCCATACAGACAGTTCACCGTACGTTTTGTATTGAAACTTATACAGGCATAGCACTGCTTTTTTGCAATATGTATTGGTGAAACTCCGTCAGTTGACGGTAACTGTTCACGGGAACCCGCAGCCGGTCTTCCAAGCCTATGCGCACAAACATCCCCTCGTCTTTCGCTTCCTGGAAGGGGTATTGTTCAAGCAACCAAAGCGCATTTTCCAAAAAATCGGCCACGCCCGAACCAAAATAACAGCCGCAATAACCCATACCGACTTTTTGTTTTTTCATCCGCTGATACGCTTCAATGTTCCCGTTGCGTTTTTCCGTCATCATCCGTACGTAGAAGTCAACTGATTTCGGCGGAAATCCCAGTGTAATCCCAAGGACGCGGTCAATCTCGCCTTTTGTAAACCCGGTCCGCTCCATGTCCGCTCGGAAACGGGTACGCAACGCTTCATCCTGAAAGAATAAATAAAATGCCTTTCCGTCAAGCAAATCATACGCCTTGTCGTCAACATACGGATATTTTGCCAACAACGTATCCAATTTTTCCGTGGTGTACTTGTGGTTCGGAACCTCCAAAAATGCGGGTTTGTACCCTTTCAAAAAAGCGTCTACCGTTTTCATTGGCTCGACTCCTTGTGCATGGATGCTAATACCTATTCCATATCATAACGACTATTCCTTGTGTCAAAAAAGAAAACACCCGCAAAAAGCGCGGGCGCCTGAGCTTAGCCGTCATACTCTTCGTAACCACATTCGCTACAAACTACGTAGCCGTCCTTCGTTTTCTGCAACTCCCCTTCACCGCAACGCGGGCACCTTTCATAAGAGATCGCCAACCACTCAAATATGTTAAGCATACCGGATGCCTCCTGAAGATTTGATCTGCTGTATTCGGTGACGTGGTCGAGGTTATATTTTACGTATATTCTTATTCTTATGAATTAGACAACGGAAGTCAACGGATTTATACAGAATTTTTTTATAATTAACTTCATTTCTATTCTCGGTCATCTGGCAAGGTCGCCTGATCTGCTATATACTTACACAAAGCCAATCCGGCAGGACGCTTGCATAAACGATTTTCAATCCGCATTTTTGCTTCCGTTTTCACCCATAAAAATAACCGCCTTTCTTCCCGTGTGTCACACGGTTTAGGCGGCAGGGAACCACGCGGTTTAAATCAGCGGTTAAATCCGCGTCATTACCAGGTTGGCGCACCCGAGAGGACTCGAACCTCCGACACGCGGTTTAGGAAACCGCTGCTCTATCCTGCTGAGCTACGGGCGCATAAAATTTCTTTATAAAATTATACATGAAGAGCGTTCCGTCCGCAACCTCTTCCCCTGCGATGATGACAAAAGAAGCAGGATTCCTGCCGGAAGGACCCGCTTCTTTTGTTTTGATGGTTTTACTGCACTTCCACCTGGTAATCGGTCAACCAGTCGTTTAGCTGTAACCAATAAGCCAGCAAGGCAGGGACGTTCATCAGTTGACCGAACCACGGCAGGTGAATCTTGGTCAGATCTTGCTCGATAAACTCTTGGACTGCTTTCCGATCGAGCAGGTGGAAGAGCGGGGAAGCCGGATCTTCAGCCAGACGTTTTACCTTTTCCCGCATTATGCGCAAATAGTCCGGATGATGCGTTTTGGGGTAGGGACTCTTCTTGCGCTCGATCACTTCATCCGGCAGGATGCCTTTCATCGCATGGCGGAGGAGTCCTTTCTCCCTGCCATTGTGCGCTTTCATCGCCCAAGGTACATTCCAGACGTATTCCACCAAATGATGATCGCAAAACGGCACACGCACTTCCAGACCAAAGGCCATGCTCATGCGGTCTTTTCGATCAAGGAGGGTCGGCATCCAGCGCGTGAGATTTAAATAAAACAGTTCGCGCATCCGTGCCTCCGTGGCGTTATCTTCCGACAGGCGCGGAACTTCCGCCAATGCTTCTTCATAGCGAGTTTGCACATATTCGAGCGGACGGATTCGCCTGACGATGTCGGGGGAAATAAAGGGAATTCGCTTTTCCACCAGCCGCGCCCACGGGAAGGTATCCGCATTCACCATTTCCTCGCGATGGAACCAGGGATAACCGCCAAATACCTCATCTGCGCACTCTCCAGACAAAACCACCGTCATTTTCTTCTTTATTTCCCGGGAAAAGAGCAAAAGAGAAGCATCCACATCAGCCATTCCCGGAAAATCCCGCGCGATCATGGCCTCTTTCATATGGCTGAACAGTTCATGATTGTCAATCATCACAATATGGTGATCGGAACCGATATGTTCTGCCATCAGTCGCGCCCACGGGCCATCCGCATTCGGCTGAAATTCATTGACGCTGAAATGTTTGTCATTATCGATATAGTCGACAGAAAAGGTGGAGAGAACGCCACGGTTTTCCTCTGCAAATACACGCGCGGCACAGGCGGAAATCGCGCTGGAATCCAATCCCCCGGACAACATGGTCCCAATCGGCACATCCGATACCAATTGCCGTTTGACCGCATCGGCAAAAAGCTCGCGCACCCGGTCAACGGTGGTATCAAAGTCATCTTCATGATGCTTGCTGACCAGTTCCCAATAGGGCCGGGCAAAAACCCCGTCGCGTCCCACCTTCATCGCGAAACCGGGGCGAAGTTCCTCTACATCCTTAAAAATGCCTGACCCCGGAGTGCGGGCCGGGCCGATTGCCAGTACCTCGGCGATCCCCTCATCATCGATCACCGGACGCACCAGCGGATGGGCAAGTAAAGACTTCACCTCGGAACCGAACAGGAAAGAACTGCCGACACGCGCATAAAAAAGCGGCTTTACTCCGATGCGGTCCCGCGCCATAAACAGTTGCTGTTCCCGTTCATCCCAAACGGCAAAAGCAAAAATGCCGTTTAAGTACTTCGGACAATCCATCCCCCATTCGGCATAGGCCGTCAAAACCAACTCGGTGTCGGAGCGGGTTCGCAAATGATGACCCAGCGAGAGCAACTTGAGTCTCAGTTCCTGCATATTGTACAATTCACCATTGTAGACGATCACCAGTTGATTATCGCCGAATCTTTTGATCATCGGCTGGGTGCCCCCCTCCGGATCAATCACGATCAAGCGGCGGTGCCCCAAGGCAACATGCTTGGAAATCCAGGTCCCTTCGGCGTCAGGGCCCCGTTTCTCATGGGTTTGGTTCATCTTGTTTAAAATTGCCGATTGCCCGCTTAAATCCCGTTCAAAATCGATCCAACCGGTAATTCCGCACACGGATCATCCACCCTTTCTGCCAAAAGATCCAGGCAAATGTCTACTCTTCATCCTATGTGACCGTCGGAAAAAGGTGTCTTGTCATTTTTGATTCGGATCACTTTTTTTATGATCATCAGAAACTGAGTCTATTTAGTAGTTTTGGCATTCTATGATTTTAGGTTATAATATGATTAAATTTGGCAAATATTTCATTACCTAAAAAGGATTTGTCTTTTTTTGAACAGGGTGAACTCGAAGGAGTGTTACAGACATTGAATTTATTCAAACCATTGGCAAGCTTGGGAATTGGGTCAGCCCGGGTCGATACAAATCTGGCCGAAAATCAGTTTCAAGCCGGAGACACCGTGAGGGGAACTGTCTGGATTCGCGGTGGTCAGACTACACAGCAAATTGAAGATATTTATCTTTATCTTGTCATCACTTTGCTTAAACAGAATAAAAAAACCAAACATGTGTTAAGCAAGTTTAAGCTTTCTCACGCTTTCCTCATTCAGCCGGGGGAAGTGAAGGAAATCCCGTTTCAAATCCAATTACCTCTCTATACCCCCATGTCCACGGGCGGATACCCGATCCATCTGAAAACCGATGTGGAAATCAAAATGGCGGTCGACCCGACGGATGAAGACAAAATCGAAGTGTTCCCGCACCCGCTGGTGCAAAAGCTGTTGAAGCAGATTGAAGATGCGGAGTTTATTCTCTACCAAATCTATAATGTTTACGACAAGGAACAAAAACCTCATTCCTTTGCCCAGGTCTATTGTTTCCGCCCGACCGGACGTTACCACGGGTATATCGATGAACTCAATGTTTCCTTTAACATGACCCAGACGCATATCCAGATGGATCTGGAGATGATCCGCTCTTCGCAATCCTTCTTCACCTCGTTGAAGTGGGAATACAATAATCCGGACAGTGTCCTTTATATCAATGATCAGCAAACCATGAGCGATCCTTTGAACAAGATCAAGGAAATCCTCAACCGAAAAGCGTTTTAACCATAAGGAGGCGATCGTCGCATGAGGGCGGCTATCGCCTCTGTTCTTCTTCCACCGGCACAGGGGAGGGATTTTTGCTGACCAAAATCCGGGAAATGCGCAATTGATCCATCTCCTCAACCTTAAAGACAAAATCCCCAAACTTCACCTCGTCTCCCGTCTTCGGCACTTTATCCAACTGCGAGAAAAGCCATCCGCCGATCGTGTCGTTATCCTCATCCTCGATATGAATCTGAAAGTAGTCGTTGACATTGTCAATTAACAAACCTGCCTCGATGGATACCCCCTCTTTTCCCTTCTGAAAGAAAGGGCGTTCATCGTCAAATTCATCCTGGATCTCCCCAAAGATCTCTTCAATGATATCCTCTGTTGTTACCAGCCCGGAGGTTCCGCCGTATTCATCGACGACAATGGCCATGCCGATCTTGTTTCGCTGCAATTCCCTGAGCAGGTCTTTCAACTCCATCGTTTCCGGCACCACAATCATCGGGCGAACCAGTTTTTCCAGATCGGGAGTTTCCCCGGCCAGCAGATGTTCGTACACATCCCGGATATGAACAATGCCGCGCACGTCATCCTTATCCTCGCCGCAGAGGGGAAAACGTGTAAAATGGGCATTTTTGATCGTTTCCATGTTTTCGGCAAACGAATCATACACGTACAAGCAAACCATTTTGACACGCGGCACCATCACTTCGCGAACCACCCGGTCGGTAAAGTCAAATACATTGTCAAAGAGGGTGAGTTCGGTTTGGTCGATGACACCACTCTGATGGCTTTGTGCGATCAGCATGCGGATCTCCTCTTCGGTATGAGCTTGCTGCGGTTCTGTCATCTCGATGCCCATCAGGCGCAAAACGAGATTGGCCGCCTGGTTCAGAATGTAGATAAACGGTTTAAAGATTCGGTAAAACCAGTGAAGAGAGGTGGCCGTCCGCAGGGTAACCTCTTCCGCCTTGCGAATGGCAATCGATTTTGGGGCCATTTCCCCCAGCACAATATGCAAAAACGTGATAATGGTAAAAGCAACGGCAAAAGAAACAGGGTGAACCAGCCATTCGGGCAGATGAAAAAAGCGGAAAACCACTCCCAACAAACGGGCGACTGCCGGTTCCCCGACCCAGCCCAATCCGAGAGAGGCCAAAGTGATTCCCAGCTGTGTCGCCGACAGATAGGCATCGAGATGAGCCAGCACATTTTGCGCCATTTTTCCGCGCTGGCTATGGATTTGGGCAATCCGGGTCGATCGCACTTTGACGATGGCAAACTCCGCCGCGACAAAAAATCCGTTCATCAAGACAAAAGCAAACACCAGCAGTAGATAAAAGAATGTATGAGTAAAGCCAGTCAAGGGTGATTCCTCCCGGGCTCATCACGATTCCTGCAAATTTTTCCGGCGGGCCGCCTTTCCGTTCACAGCAAACGACCTGCCTGATGTTAATGTTTCCCTGTTTGGGGTTCATTAACAAATCAAAATAAAAAACACCCGCAAAATGGGTGTTCGGTTGCATCGTCTCAGGCATGGAGCCCTTTTCCCAGCACTTCAATCGAATTGGAAACAATGACAAAAGCTGAAGGGTCCACTTCTTCAACGATTTGTTTCAATTGGGACAGTTCGCTCTGATCGAGTACACACATTAATACCGGGCGCTTGTCATTGGTGTAGCCGCCAGTCCCGGACAGCCGCGTCACCCCGCGATTGATTTTATGAAGGATCACGTTTTTGATCTCTTCTTCTTTCTCGGAAATAATAAACGCCATCTTGGCATAATTGCTGAAGCCGAGCTGGACGACATCGATCACTTTTCCGGTGAGATAGATACTGATGATCGCGTATAATGCCCGTTCCAGACTGAACACAAGGGCAGAGGACAAAACGATCATCCCGTCGATAAACATCATGCAAACTCCCAGGGAAATGCCGGTAAACTTATGAAGCATCTGCCCGATCAAGGCCGTTCCGCCGGTGGAACCCTTCCCGCGAAACACGATCCCCAGACCGAGTCCGACCATGATCCCGCCGAATAATGCGGCCAACAGGGGATTCATGGTGACCGGCTTGATTCCCTCTGTCAGGTAAACAACCAGCGGCAAAAACGACGTTCCCACCAGTGTCTTCAGGCTGAACTGTTTCCCCAGCAAGAGCATGCCCAGAAAAAACAGCGGAATGTTAACCGCCCATTGCACGTAAGAAGGTTTCCAGCCAAATACTCCATACAGGATGGTACTGAGTCCACTGACGCCGCCGGCAGCGATCTGGTTGGGCAGCAGAAACAGATTGAAGGCGACCGCAACAATCGCCGTACCGACGAGAATTTCGATATATTCCAATAAAAGAATGATTCTTGGAGGCAAGGACATGATGCGGCGATATACAGCGGCTCCCATCTTTTTCACCTCTTTTTCGAAAATTGCAGCGGCAATCATGTATAGATCAAAGAAAGTATAACACCAGGATTAAAAAGATGTAAACAGCATCCATGTAATGCTTTACTCTATTGAAATAAGCTTATTACAAATATTTAATCAGTTCACAAACAGACACCATAACAGCATAAAATCCCATAGACATCCGTCCATGGGATCGGAAGCAGGAAGAGCGATCCGGCCTTGCTACTCCACCAGCTTGTTCCGGTGAGCGTAAATCGCCGCCTGGGTGCGGTCGTCCACCTGCAGTTTGGAAAGGATATTGGTAATATGCGTTTTCACGGTTTTTACCGTGATATAAAGCACTTCAGCAATTTCCTGGTTGTTCTTCCCTTCGGCGATCAGACGCAAAATCTCCATCTCGCGCGCAGTCAGCTTTTCATGGGGTTTGGGATGATGGGTCCGCCGCATTCTGGAAAGCATTTTGCCCGTAACCTGCGCTTCCAGCACGGGCTCTCCCTTCATCGCAGCGCGAATGGCCGCGGCGATATCCTTCGCCTTCGATGTTTTCAGCAGATAACTCAGTGCCCCTGCCTCAATAACCGGATAAACCTTGTCATCATCGATAAAGCTTGTCAGGACGATAATTTTGGGATCATCCAGCACACGGACAATCTCTTTCGTCGCTTCAATGCCGTCCATCGGTTCCATGACCAGATCCATCAGGATCACATCGGGCCTGGTTTCCAGCGCCAATCTGACTGCTTCCCGCCCACTGGCCGCTTCGGCGACAATCTCCATATCCGGCTACGATTCGAGGTAGGCGGCAAGTCCCATCCTGACCATTTCGTGGTCATCCACGATCATCACACGAATCATGCATCTCTCCCCTTTTCTTCCTCGATAATCGGCACTTTCACCTCAATCTGTGTCCCTTTGCCGGGAAAAGAGATCACTTCGGCAATTCCGCCGATTTCGCTGGCCCGTTCCTGAATCAACTGCAAACCGTAAGAAGAAGACTTCGGTTTATTCATGTCAAAACCGATACCATTATCGATGATCCGCAAGTAAATTTGCCGGTTGCGGACAGCAAGGCGAATCGTGACCGAAGTGGCTTGCGAATGGCGGAACACATTGGAGAGTCCTTCCTGGACAATGCGAAACAGATGATCCTCGATCCCCTTTGGCAGATCGGGCAAATCCTCCACTTCCCAATGCACCTCGGCCAACTGTTTGGCCTTAAATTCTTCCAACAGCTCTTCCAGACCCTCTTTCAATCTCTTGCCTTCCAAGGTGACGGGACGCAAATGCAGAAGCAGCGCCCGCATCTCATTTTGCGCAATTCCCGCCATCTTTTCGATCATGGCGATTTGCCTGTAAATCGGCCGGTCATCCCCGGTCAGGGTTTCCTTTACTGCGGACGACATCATCGAGATGGCAAACAGCTGCTGGCTGACTGCATCATGCAACTCTCTGGCCAGGCGTTGCCGCTCTTCGGAGATCACGGCCTCTTTCATCCGTTCTTCCCACTTCGCTTTCTCCGTCGTCAGCTTTTGCAAAGAAGCTACTTGTTGTTGCGCCCGCTCGGCCATTCGGTTCAGATGTCCGGCGATCAGGCCGAATTCATCTTCACCCAGCACCGGCACCCGATGGGCGAAATTGCCCCGTTCATATCGCATGATTGATTCGACAATCACTTCGATTTTTCTCTTCATCGAATAGCCGAAAGCAAAACCGAAGACCGTTCCGATGCTGACCACAAAAACCGGAATGAGAACCGGAAGAGGAATCCCGTAAATCCGGGCTGTCACCAGTGTTTGCCAGTCAAGGCGATAGGAGATCAGGATGACGGTCAGCAAGGCCGCGGCAGGCGGGAGCCTTGATTTTCCGCATATGGGGTTCAGTCCGGACGGATAAAAGTTTCGGTCGGGTCACTGCTGAACGGATTGCACTTGCTGTTGCATATTTGTCGATTTGTCATTGCGTTCGTCGATGCTGATATGGGTGATCACCCGATTCGCACCGGCTGACATGGCTTTTTGGTGAATTTGCTTGGCCACATCCATCAATTGATTCAGATCCCCTTCAATGACGGTTGCCGTCGGCGTGACCTGATACTGCAGCCCGCTTTGTTGTACCACTTCCACCGCTTGGCTCACATAAGAACTGAAGCTGGGCGTATTGGTTCCGACCGGGGCAACACTGATTTCCAAAAATGCCATCATACTCACTCCTTCGGTAATTGCTATCCAGTAAAGTGCCCAAAAAGAGGAGTTTTATAATTCCCTAGCAGAACCGTATCGCCGCGAAAGGTTTTTGGCGTTGCATTTGTTATCAACCCACGGGCCAAATATCTTGGTGCGGATCGTGCCCCCCATCTCCTGCCATGCGATCATCACAGAAACTGAATGTTGACCTCATGAAACTGTTCATTTAAATCTTTGGGAATCCGTATTTCCAGGATTCCGTCTTTATAGATGGCTCTTGCCCCTTCCAAGCGTGCGGTTGCAGGCAAGCCAATCGTTTCAATCTCTTTAGTCAAACCGGAGACACGGACTTGATTGACGCCGAGGGAGATGCGCAATTTGCTGGCGATGGCCCGGTTCGGGACTTTTATACGCACAAACATCCAGTGATGTGTTTCAAAAACCTCCGACTTTACACTGTCCTGACCTGAGTTAAAAAGAGGTTGCCCGTTTGCATTCGGCATTGCTTGTGAAAAAATTTGATCCATATACTTATCCAGGGACTTAAGCCCGCCTTTTGCCATGTTGAAAGGAAACTGGTGATTGGGAAGAGCTTTCGAAATCGTCCCTTCCACAAATTTATCCAGCCAAGAAAAATCCTGATGTTTGGTAACCCGGTTTACAACATCATTCCAATTAAACTCGAACGGCTTAAACTGATCCCGTGAATCGGACATGGTCCATTCCCCCTTCATTGCGATTCGCAATGTAAAGCCAAAAAAAGAAGCGATGCCAAATGATCCGCATTTTTAAGAAACCTCAAGATTGGACAGATGACAAAAACTTCCTTTGTATTTTCAGGTGATAACGTTCATAAAGATTGGAAACCCCGTGATAAATCCAACGAAGGACACGGCATGATCAGCGGCGATCATAATACAGTGTCCGAAAATTGCTATGTCATCAACGACCCCGATGTCGCCGGTCAAGTATCCGGTGAAAAGAAGGCATGACAACTCTCCACACTTATACTGTATGTTATTCTCAGGACATTTTTTGGTGAGGATGGAACGATAAAATGCGGGGAAGGAGAAATTGAAAGGTGGGAAAATCAGGGGAGATTCAGGTTCCGATTGGTCGCATTGAGGTGATGACCCTCGGATCGATCCCCTTTCTGGCAGTTTCAGAGGTTTGAATCAGCAAACATCATGTTCTTCAGTCAAAACGGCCATCGTCCGGCTGAAACGAACCATGACCGTTTGTTTTTCCAATCCCTGTTTTCTGCAAATCTGATATTTTTCCACAAATTATTCACACTTTCCACAGGTGTCGACAAGAGTTCCAAGGAACAGCATCAAATTCCGGCGGGAAACATCATCAAGAGGATGACCAGAAATATGAAGGCCGTCGTAAAGAGTGCATGAAAACGGACGGTTTGCATCCACGATTTCACTTCAAAGCGATCGGGCGACTTGAGAAAATGGCGGATGTAATAACCAAACAATCCACCAAAAGCGCCAACACCGAAATAAGCAGCCACCACCAAAGAAATCCACAAGGTGCTATACACCGCTTGACTGTACAAGTAACCGCCGGTCAACAATTGAACGACGAGAATCCATTGCGTGAGAAAGTTCAGCCGATACAATACCTGGAGAACGGAACGCGATTGCAAAAACCTTTTTTGCAGCAAAAAGGGCAAGACCAGATAGAATCCCATGCCGATCGCCCCGAGAACATGAAAAAATAACATGATCTTCAGCAACATCGTTTCCCCTTCTCAAAACAGATTGATCTCTTCTTCGATTTTCACTGTGTCCATAAAAGGTACAAACGATTTGAAACGGGCAAAAGCCTTCTCATGACAAAAACAGCCGTGAACGATCACAACGGCTTGATCCGCCTAATAAGTCTGCACGCCATCTGATATAATAAACATAAATACACGAAAGGAATTTTTTTCAATGGAAAAACAGAGTGTACTGCAACAGGTTCCGTTATTCCAAGATCTCAACGAACAAGAACTGGCACGAATCGGAGAAATCGTCATTCATCGTACATTCACGAAAAAAACGGTCATCTTCACGGAAGGAAGTGAAAAAGAAGCGGTCTTTTTTATACAGAACGGCCTTGTCAAAGCCTACAAGACAGACGAGACAGGCCATGAACAGATTGTCTCGCTTCTGCAAACCGGTGACATGTTTCCGCATACCGGTTTTTTTAAACATGCTCCTTATCCAGCCACCACGGAAACGCTTGTCGATACCGACCTGTTGGCGATTCCCGTTCGCGCCTTTGAGCAACTGATCCTGGCCATGCCGACGATTGCCTGCAAAGTGATTGATGTGCTCAGCTCCAAGATCCGGGATCTTCAGCAAAAACTCCAGCAGTTTACCGGAACCGACGTGAACCGGCGCATTCTCTCCTTTTTGCTCGACCTGGCAGACAAGCAAGGAGAGACAAAAGGCTCCCGGATTTACATCGATTTGCCCATAACCAATCAGGAACTGGCCAATGTGGTCGGTACATCCAGAGAAACCGTCAGCCGCCTGTTGAATCAATTAAAAAAGGAACAAATCATTGACAAACAACGCTCGCAGATCATCATCCTGGACAAGGATGCACTGAGAGGCTGGAAGTAAGATTCCCATTGGCAAAAGCCCGGACGCCTGTCCTGTCCGATTTTCCTAAAGCAAACAGACAAACAAGAGACCACAGACCGTGACAAGGACATAAATCAGGGAAAGAAGGATAACAGTTTTCTTTCGACTTTTTTCGTAATGTTCATTCGAAGTTTGGGATTGAGTTGAACCCAGGCGAAAAGTTATGAAGAAGGCAAAAAGGCACAGCAGAATGCAAAATAAAAACGCACCTTTATACAGCATCACGGCAAATGATGAAAAGTCAACGGATTTCAGGGATTTTTCCCAATCCTTCAAATTAAGGGATGGACGCGACTGTTCTCTCCCAAAACATCGTCTTCTGAGTCCGTTTTTGCGTAACATTTTTATTATACATTATTTTTCTCCATCTCAGTGTGATCCTTATCACTGTTTTCCGTGAAAATGTTTTGCCATCGGGTTATGGAGCCCCCTACCTCTCCGAAAATCCATAACCAGTCCATTGTATCACAAAAATTCAAACTATCGTCCGAGCCATCTGTTATTTCTTCTCCAGCCATACTTCCAATCCGATCAACCCCTCGTGAATCCTGCCTGTTTGAAATTTGCTCTTCGCTATCATTTCCTTGACTTCATCTTTAGTGTAGGCTTGCTTGATCACCACGAATCGAAACATCCATTTGGTAACAAGAGAATTAATGCCGGTAAAACCCAGATCACCGGAAACAAATTGATCCAGTTTATCTTTGGAAACATCCTTTTTAAAATCGATGATCAATGCCTTGCCCCCGGGTTTCAATACGCGATTCATCTCATCGAGTGCCGCGACCGGTTTGGAAAAATTCTTGAAGGCCGCCCGACAGATGATAAAATCGAATGCATGATCATCAAAGGGCATCTGTGCTGCATCTCCGTGACGAAAGTCGATATCCACTCCTGCTCTTGTTGCATTTGCTTGTGCCATTTGCACAAACTTCTTGCTGATATCCAATCCGGTAATATGAAAACGGCCCATCTTGGCAAGTTCAATGGATAAATACCCCGGACCGGGAGCAAGTTCAAGAACAGCATCCCCCTCTGATACGGATGAAAACACCTTCTTGGCATCATTTCTGTATTTTTCGATTTGCTTTTCGGTATTTTTGGCATACCAGGTTGCAATAAAACCGCTCATTTCCGGACCCTTGGTGGGATTTTCAGACATGACAAATCCACTCCTTCTCCCAATTTATTTTGTGAAATTGGTCGACCGTAAGGGTCAGACGAAAAACAAATGAAAAATACCGATTAATCACAATTATTAAAATGTATTTTTAATTTATACTATTATACTAACAATTCCATTTCAGTGCCAAGAGGTTATTTTCATATTGTTGATGAACACCTGAAGCAAAGACAAAAAAACGCCGGGCTGGTTCTTCTTTAAAACCGGCTGAAGCGTCTCCGTCAAATCCCGGCGTATGATTGTCATCCGGTTTCCCTGTTCCTTCACCGTAACGAGGGGTTAAGCGGAAAATGACATTTATCCGACCTCTGTCAACTGTCCTTTCTCGACTCTGAATACTCTGTCGCACAATTTCGCTATTTCTTCCATATAATGACTGGCTAACAGAATGGTCACTCCATTTTCCCGCAGATCGGACAATAAACGATGAAGCATTTCAACTCCTTCCGTATCCAACCCGTTTGTCGGTTCATCCAGCAACAGGAGTTTCGGCCTTTCCATGATTGACTGAGCGATCCCCAAGCATTGTCTCATTCCAAGGGAATATTTCCGCACCGGTTTTTTATCCGCCGGATCAAGGCCGACTTCTTTCAGCGTTTGCCGGATTTCATCATCATTGATTATTCCTCTCATTGAAGCCAGCAGCTTCAGGTTTTTGAACCCGCTGTATTCCCCCAAAAAACCGGGCGTCTCAATAATAATCCCGACATCCTGCGGAAAGGTTCCGTTTTTTCCAACTTCCTGATTGAAAACCAAGACACGCCCTTCCGTCGGAAATACAAATCCGCTGATCAAACGCAAAAGCATCGTTTTTCCTGATCCATTGCGCCCGATCAACCCATATATTTGACCCGCCGGAACTTCAAGATCAATCTTGTTCAGGATCGGCTTTCTGTCAATCACTTTTGAGACATTTTCCAGTTTTACCGCCGGCGCCGGATGTGCCATGATAAATCCTCCTGTCTTTCACTGTAATTCATTTGAATTTTTCTGCCCCGAAACATCGGCCTTTTTGATATAATGCATCCCCCATAAAAAACACAAACGATGATCATCGCGTTATATATCAAAGACCACCAAACCGAAAAATGATGGATGTGCCCATCCACTTCAGAATGTCTCAGATAAATCCCCTGATTGCCGGGAAACCAACTGACCAGACTTTCAGGCATGAGACTGCTGAAACAAGAAACGATATACAGAAAAACCACAAGAACATATGGTTTGAAAACACGCTCCCACTTGACGGCCAGCCCCAGTATCAAGACAGACATTGAAAAGCTTGTGCTCCAATTGAGCAGCAAAAGCCATAACATTGCCGGGAACGGCTCAATCCCTTTCAACCCGGTAAATCATCATAATTGTGAATATGATCCACTATTATATATGTACTGACTTCTTCTTTCTTCATTTTGTCCTCCGTCTGGTAACAAAGCCCGTTACCCTGGATTCAACGATAACCTATCTGTCCCCTATGTTATGCTCCATATGAAAAAAGCCGCCGATCAACCCGGCGACTTCCTGTTTCTGGCGGAGAGGGTGGGATTCGAACCCACGGAGGGCGTGAACCCTCGGCGGTTTTCAAGTTAGCCTCTTTTGGTTTTTTACTGTCTGATCGTGTCTGATATGTCCGAAACCCCCTGTTTTTATGCGGTTTTTACCTTCCTTTCCCTCCTATAAGCGCCCCGTTCGTTTGCATCGTGTTTGCAGTCTGTTAGCAGCCCTTAGTGTCAACAAAGTGGCAACAAAAGGTGTCAACAAAGTCTAAGAGTTTGTTGACACCTAAAATTTTCCAATGTTGTCTTTGTTGACACCCCTCACACACTTTGTTGACACCCTTAAACCCTTGATATATCTACTATTATCCCTTCTATGACAACAAAAACAACAAAGACAACAATAAGAAAAAAGTATGGGGCATGAGAGAGGATAGAGAGGATAGAGAGGTAAAAATGGCCTCTCTATCCTCTCTATACCGCCTACTGGTAGGTAGATGTTTTTCAATGTTGCCATTGTTGACTTTGTTGACGGGAGGAAAAAGAATTTGAATTTCGAGACAAAAAAGTCTTGACTAGACTGTGCAGGCTTATATATACTGTTCCTAGACAGATGGTCTTTTATTTCGAGACTAACTGTCATTATCCCGATCACTTAAAGGAGGCGAGCACATGAGCCCGGACATCCTAAAAAGTCTGGTTGGATTCCTGAGCGAGTTGGGTTACAACCGGAAGGAGCTTTCCAGCATGACAGAGGATGAATTGGCCGTACAGGCTTGGCAGGAGCTTGCAAAGTTGCTGAAACCCTGAAAGGAGAAATGCGGAATGGAGAAACGTGATTTAGAAAAAGCGCCCTGGATTATTCGCATAACCGAACACAAAGATAAAACAGGCGCTGTCTTAGTGATTAAACAGTGTATTGAAGGAAAACCCGTGAGTAAAGGAATGTTGCATGGTCAGCCCCTGCGCCGTTGTCTCCCTGCGATACGTAGAATTGTTAGCCATGTGTGTGACTATGCTGGTATCCCGTTAGAGCTTCAAAAATTTTTTAACCGGGACAGGATCACCTACCGCGGCAACTTGCCATTAGACGAAGAAGCAGGTGCAAAATTGGCGCTCATTTTCAAATTACAGGAGAGGGTTGCAGACTTAGACCGGGTCGAACTGATGGCCTGGCGAGTGGAACGATTCAGCAGAGAAGAGGCTATCTATTGGTTTACTCGTGCGACTCAATACGGCAAAGCTGCCAGCCGTTGGGCGCTGGCCGGCATGAGGGTTATGCTTGGCGGCCCAGCTGGAGACAAAGAGACACAGCACATGTTAACTCAGATTCGTAAGTAAGACGCGAGCTTGCCAATCTGTTGAAACCTTGAAAGGAGGTGAACCAGATGCGGATCAATGTCGCAGCCTGGCGCAAACTGAACTGGGGCCAGAAATACACCATGATCCTAATTGCCTACTTCTACTGGCAAACGATCTGGCAGGCAAGAAGAAAGAACCGCACCTCGGCGGCCACCGTGGCACGGTTCAAATGAGAGTGAGTTTAGAAAATCACCCGAGTTCGATTATATCACGGGAGGGCTTACGATGAAACCTTTCCATCAGAGGCTTGCCCAGCTTTGGGAGAAAGCCTGTCAGGGTAAGAAGCTCTCTACTATGGAAGTTGTTGAGTGGGTTGAGTCGCTGCACGCGCACCGCAACTGGGTGAGCAAGCTAAACGAGCTTCAAAACTGGGCGGATGCGGCGGCGGTGATCGGAGATCACGATTGGGAAAATCGCCTGTGCGAGCAAATAGACAAACTGCTTCATTAAGGGGAGATCAGCATGGATATTCTCGATCAAATCCAAGATGACTTGATCCAAATCCGCCAGGCCCTCTGGATCGGCGAGCTAGAGGCTGTCAGGGAATCAGTGTTGCAACTGGTTGAACAGATGGAATGTCGGATCAATCAAGACCGGGGCTAAATCGGCCCCGGCCCAATACACGGAGGCACACCATGAAAAACGATTACGAGGTACGCGGCGATGTGACAGTCCTTTTCATAAAACGGGAAGACGGTTCGATTATAGAGACTCTCATTGACACGTTAGACTTAGAACGCGTTCAGGCCTACTCTGGAACATGGCGCGCTGTTTGGATGAAAAACCGAAACATTTGCTATGTTTTCGGGGATCGTAGCGTGCGAAATGCTGGCCGGCCATTGCTTCACCGATGGATTATGAGGCCGCCCAAGTATTGGATCGTCAAGCACCTGAACAGAAACGGCCTCGACAATCGGCGCTCGAATTTACAAGTGACAAAAAGGAGCGGGCGAAAATGAAAAAACATCGGATCAATGACGATTTCAGCATCTTTGTTAATAAACCTCTGATCCAGAAAGGCGATAAGCTCCGCACACCCAAAGGGAGAGAATTTGAAATCACTGAGATATTCTCCTACATGGGCCGGAAGATATACAAAACGGATAAGTTTGGCCTGTTCTTTGAGAACGACTTTAAAAGGGGCAAATGCCCATGTTGCGGCGGCTCTGGAAAAGTGGAAATAGAGTTTCAATTGTTTGAGGGTTTTTACACTGCCGATTGTCCAGCATGCAAAGGGAGAGATGCGAGATGAATAGAGATTTTCGGCAGCATAAGAAATACCAGAAAGGTACATTCAAATCCAAGTGGGAGATCGAACAGGAGCTAAGAGAGAATGGGGTGGATAGGATCTATTACGTTCTTTCATTCGGAGGAGGAACGCAATCGGCCCATTTGTTGGAGAAGCATTTTAAAGGGTTGATCCACTACGACTATATCATCTTCGCGGATACCGGAGCAGAACCGCAATTCATCCATGATCAAGTGCAGTGGTGGCGCAATCGGCAAAAAGAGTACGGAAACAAAACGCCCTTTATCATCACTCACCACAACAGCATGACAAAGGGCCTGGAAGAAATGCTGATGCGGTATATCCATACAGATTACCAGCGCTTCCAAATGCCCGTTCATTGTAGCCGGATTGATCCAGAAACAGGACAAGAATCGAAAGCCGGGATCATGCCCCGGCAATGCACGGTCGACTTTAAGATCGTTCCGGTCAAACAAACGGCCAGGAGATTGGTCATGAAAAAGCTGGGGTTAAAACCACAGCAAAGAATGCCCGCTAATATTGCGTTTATCATCGACATCGGCTTTAGCTATGACGAAATTAACAGGATCAGCACCTATCAATCGCCTCAATTCAAATATATGTATTTGTCGTATCCCCTCGTAGAAGAAGGGCTGACAACTGACGACAGCATCCAGTTTTTGATGGAAAACCGGATGCCTTCTAAACGATCTCGCTGCTACTTGTGCCCATTCAATTGCGACAAGCAAGGAATGGACTGGAAGGAGATCATCGAAGAAGAACCCTTTTCTTTTCTAAAAGCCTGTTGGTTTGATGAACAGCTTCGACAGGTTCAAAGGACAGGAAGGAAAGCCATGAAAAGCATACCCTATCTGCACCATGCAAGAATTCCTTTAAAAGACGCTTACCCGTCCGCTTACTCCTTCTTGTCGGAAAAATATAAAGCAGACTTTGAAAGTTGGCTTTCGTCCTGGAGGCGCTTCATAAGCGAGAAATACGCAGTTTAACAACTAGCGGGCTGCTCCGGCGGCCCTTTCAAAAAGGAGAGATCAGGATGGATGTAAAAACGCAGGAGGGTTTCTTAAAAGCGCTGCGATTGGCTGAGGAAACGGGCTATTTTCGAGTATGCAGTGAACCGGAAAAAGTCAAAGTCTGCGTACATGGAAATTGGTTAACACAGTGCAGATTCTGTAAGGAGGAACCCAAAATGAGAAAAGAACATTTTGATCTGATGGAGCAAATCGCTTTCGGTGCAACCATCTGGGACAGGGAAGAAGCCAAGCTGATCCGGGAGATAGAGCAATACGATCCGGAATTGGTCGAGATCATCCCGGTCGAGGAACTTGAGAAAATAACGGGCGAAAGGTATGACGGGGCGCAACAAATCCCCTATTTTGGCGCAATCCTTACGGCCAAAGGTTGGAATTTGCTATAAAAACCAACGGCCCGAGAGCGGCAACGGCTGCAACCTTCGCTCACGGGCCATAACTCCCCAATAGAAAGGAGTCACCCCTAATGTATCACTTTTGCCCGCGATGTGGCGATAGTTTTCAGAGGAAAAAGTGGAATCAGGTGTACTGTACAAATACTTGCCGATCAGCGGCCTACTACGAAAAGCACAAAGACCGGATCAACAGGAACCGGAGGCGGAGGTATAAGGCCAAAACCTCCCCCTCCTCCCTATTTCGTCTAACGGCAAAAAGCTAGCAAAACGGCCGATTATCGAAAATAGAACAGCCCCTCTCGGAAGAGGGAGGGTTACGGGAGTGATAGAGAGATATGAACATTCCTTTTCGTATCGTGACGCCGAGAAATATTTACTACGTGTACGCCGATTTTTGGGACGGCTGGGATGAAAACGGCTACCCCAAAAGCTACTACGATCTTACCATTTACGATCAGCACCCACGGGCCAGCAAAAAGCCTTGGCAGACGGATCATGAACCCATTTTCGAGTTTGGGACGATTCCGGCTCGCGGAAATCCGCCGGCCCTGTTTGCTCGGAAAATTATTGAAGAAATCGAGTTAGAATTCAAGTATGCGGAAGAACTGGCCGAAAAGAACAATGTAATCCGAATGCCGGGCGCGGAAGACATACCCGTTGAAGGCGACGAGGAGACCGAGGAAACGGTCATTTCTGATTGGGCCACTGGGAAAACGGAAAAGATCACGTGGAAGCGGGTTCAAAAATTGATCGGAAAGCAAAAAAGAAGGAGGGCATCGAAATGAGTGCTCAAAAGAAGGTTCCTTCCCCGCCGTCTTTTGAATCAAAAATCGCAAGAGATCGGGCGTATTTTGAAGAATTAATTGTTATGCTGAAAGAGCTTAAACCGGAGGGTTGGCGTAAGGAAGTTAAACACGCCAAACAGATGATAAAGACGCTCGACCGAATGAGTGATCTCAACCGGCTCGAAAAACTTCGCAACACTTGCAAGTCCATCTTTCGGCACAGGAAAAAAGAGATGGAGCGCATAGAAGGTGAGAGAGCATGAGTTACCACAAAGGCAATCGAAAACGTGACCGGTTTGACTATGCGATCACGGGGATTTTCATTTTTGCGATCATTGTATCGTTCAACCACACAATCGAGTTGTACAAATCAGCGGGGTTCGATGATCCGATCGGATGGTTGAACCATTTAACGGAAAAATGGCTAGGTGAAAACTTCTTCACCTTGGCCCTGTTCGCGACACTGGCCGCCGAGGCTGCGTTCAGTGTAGGTCTCTGGGGGTTGTATGAAGCGTTCAGAGTTGAACAGAGATTCCCAGGTTGGAGATATAAATGGATGTGGGGGATGTTTCTAGGCGGGCTCGTTGTTATCGGGTGGGCCAATATTGGGGGAACACTCGGGTATAACTATCTGTACGGGAACCCGATCAAAGGGTTAGTACTCGGCTTGTCTGTTCCCTATTTTGTACTAAACGCTGTATTGGTTAACTTTAGCCGTTCAATGGAACCGAGTGTACAACCTGAACAACCTGAACAGTCTAAATTAACATTGTGGGCGGCTTCACTAGGGAACGCGTTGAACACGTTCATGGAGATTACACAGAAACCTGAACGCGCTGTACAGGAACATACAGAACAGAATGTACATGTTCAAGGTGTACACTCGGGATTGAACCATTTTGTTCAGGATAAAAATGAACACTCGGAGAATGTACAGGCTGAACAGGGTGTACATTCACAAGATATACAAAGTGAACAATCCGAATCTGTACAAGCTAAACAAGATGAACGCTCAAAAGATGAACAGATCGTACAGGAGAAAAAAGAACAGGCTGTACAGAATGAACGGCCAGAAACTGAACAACCTGAACATGTACAGCGTAAACGAACCAATCTGTATATTGTGAACGGGAGCAAAAACAGTAGCAAAGTTGAACAGGCTGTACAATGCGCAATCGAAATGTTGGAACGGAATGAACAGATCAGTGTCCGAAAACTGGCCCAGGCGGCTGGGTGTTCACTTGGAACCGCACAAAACGCCCTGAACAAATTGAAAGAACGCAAGCAAGCATAAGACAAAATGGAACTGGACAAAAAATGTTGACTTATCACGAATAACAAAATAGTTGGCCCGTTGAAGCGGATCAGCGGGCCAGACAAAACAAAGGAGCATTCCT
>NZ_JPST01000032.1 GCF_000763315.1 Thermoactinomyces daqus
TGTCAACGCCGGGATTAAATTGACCCACTTCAGCCGGTTTAAAATTGACCCACCCCGGTGCCTCATTTAGCCTTTGAAGGTTCCCCGTAAACTCCACTCGTCAGCTTCTCACGCAATCGGTAACTCTGTCCACGGATATTCAATACGTGTGAATGGTGAAGCAATCGATCCAACACCGCAGTTGCCAGGATCGGATCACCCAAAAGCTCTCCCCACTCCCCAAAACTTTTATTGCTGGTAAGCAAAATGCTTCCACGTTCGTATCTGGCACCGACGACCTGAAAGAACAGGTTGGCTGCCAAGCTATCCAGGGGGAGGTAGCCCACTTCATCAATCACCAGAACTTTGGGCCGTATATACACTCTGAGCCGTTTGTCCAAGCGGTTTTCCTCATAAGACTTGCGGAGGTCTTCAACCAGATGCGTCAGACTCACGAAGTAGACGGAGAGTCCTTTGGCGATGGCCTCTATGGCCATCGCAATGGCCAGGTGCGTTTTTCCCACGCCCGGTGGTCCGAGCAGGATCAGGTTTTCATTCCGCTGAACGAAGGTCATGGTGGCCAGTTCCCGGACGAATCTTTCGTCGAGGCTGGGTTGAAAAGAGAAGTCGAAGTCGTCCAGGCTCTTCCGGTAAGGGAGACGTGCCAATTTGGTGCGAACCTCGAGATTCCGACGCTTTCGCTCCGTCAGTTCTGCTTCCAACAACTCTCCCAAAAACGCCAGGTATGTGTACTGTGCATGTTGTGCGGCTTTCAGCCGCACATCCAGAAGCTCGGAAGCCCGATGGAGACCCAATTCCTCGAGCCGAAAGCGGACTTGTTCCAGTTCCGTCATGGGCTCACCCCTGTCAATTGCTCGTACACCTCAAGTGAGCGAACTTCCACGTCATGAACGGGAATCTGTGTTGCACGGGGGCGTGGAACCAGATAACCCTGCGCAAGCGTGAGCCCCTTGTATTGGTCGGGACAAGTTCGGATCTCTCTGGACTTTGTGGTCTTTTCATGCCTGGATATCAACTCGTATCCGATCTGGACCTCCACCTGGCCCACAAATCCGTCCTGGCTCACCCGGCGTCGTTCCAACAGATATGGCTTCCAGTGTTCTCTCGGGGGAAGGCACTTCAGCTTTTCCTGTTTCAGACGATCGCAAGGCCGTTCACCGGTTGTCCCGTGGATTCGGCGATTCTTCTCATCGCACCAGGAGATTGCTTGTCGGTTCAAATCTTCCAGATCCACAAACCGCCGACCAGGCAGAAAGTTTTCTTTCACAAACCGGATGCTACGCTCCACCTTGCCTTTCGTTTGGGGCCGCCGGACACGACAGACGCGTGGAACAAATCCCGCTGTCGCCGCGAAGTCGGCGAACAGCGCGTGCCACCGCGGTTTCCGGTCATTCTCCATCCCCAGGATCACCGTTTTCATCCGATCCGTTAGGATGACCTCCGGAATCCCACCGAAATACTCAAACGCATGAACCATGCAGCGGAGGAAACTGTGAATGTCGCATCGCTTGGCAAACTCCACGTAGATCGCCCGAGAGTAGCCGAGCACCATGACAAACACGGGTACTTTGTGCACTTGTCCCTCCGGGTCGGTGTACTCACAAATCCCCCAGTCCACTTGCGCTTGTTCACCGGGACGCGTCTCGTATCTCTGAACAGCGGGAAGCTGTTTGGGAGGCCGGAAAGCTTTGATGTAGTCTTTGAGGATGGTACGGCCTCCCTGGTAACCATGCTCTTGAAGAAGTCGAAAGAGAACTTCGCAATTGAAGATGCCTTGTTCCATGTACTGATGAATCAGCGGTTTGAAGGGATCCAGTTTGGATGGCCGCTTAGAGCGGGGCTTCCGCTCCGGAAGCCCCTGAGTGCG
>NZ_JPST01000033.1 GCF_000763315.1 Thermoactinomyces daqus
GTCCCTTCTTTAAGCACACCTGGCACAGATGATTATCTCTGGCCAACACTGCGGCCCTGCATCGCTGCCATGCTCTGCTTTGGTAGAATGGTTTTGCGCTTTTCATCTCACCACCTCACAATAAATTGATCTAAAAAGTGACCGAACTTCGAATATATTCTTGGGAGGTGAAAATATCCATGGAACCTGGAATTTACTATCTAAGGTCTCTAACCGTTTTGATTAATAACGAAGAAACAAACATCTCATTTACAAACGGTTATATATCCGTTGCAGAGTCTCACAATGGTTTAAAGAGTTGGCATGTAAGCCTTAATGGTTTTAAAAGTTACCCTGATGTTTTTGATGATCTGTTTGAATCAGGCAACTACTTTGTACTTCGTGCCTTAACTGATGATGGACTTACATTAAGAGGAAAAGCATTTGTCAAAGAGTTAAATGTCGACCCCAATGGTTCAGAAACTTTATTAACTGGTACAGGACCACTTACCGAACTTTAGAGACCACCCCACTTCCGGGTGGTCTTTTCATTTACCCAAACTTAACGCTGATTGTTTTAATCTTTCTACCGCTTGGTTTCCAAGAGTAAAGATGTCGATTAACTCCGTAGGACGGATATAAACCATCATTCTCCCTGTTTACGTTTTGAAAATAACGGCGTGAATTTTTTCCATAGGATTGATACATTCAGTTCACCTCCATGAAAAACTGTAAAGACCCGCGCTCGAAGCAATTCTCTTTTCTGCTTGACTTTTGATAAGAATAGCGGAAAATAATCCGATTGCTGACAAAATAGCCAGCAAACCCAAGATAATCGACACATTGGCCACCTCCATAAAAAAGAAGCATAATTCCGCCCCTGCTTACGAATAAATAAGTATACCGACGTTCTCCTTCACAATGAAAGCTGCCCTATAATCGGGGCAGCTTTCTTTTTCATTCATAAAAACAGGGGTCTAGGAGCCTCTCTGAGCCGCGAAAATTTATTCCGAATACCCTAGGTACCCCTTGGTAAATATATTTTGGACTTAACCTTTCCCTCTTCTTACCTCTTCTTCATAACACTCTTTACAGCAAACTTTTAAATCATCATTCACTTCAGCTTCCCCAGGTGAAAGATCTTTCCCGCAAAAGTGGCACTTATTAAACGGATAACTTGGATGACCGAAATCCTCATTCATCGTATACCCTCCTCAATTTAAATAATTCGGAGGAGATTTGATTTTTGTTTCCACTCGAAGAGAGCATCCGCCCCTAATATAGCCCCTTTGTGGCGCTGTTCTTTTCGATGTCGATCATCTCCACATACCGTTTGGCCGTCTCGAAGCGTTTATGCCCGGTATGCTGCATGATCGTTACCATGTCCACCCCGTTCTCATATGCATATGTGATAAATCCGCGCCGCAAAGAATGGCCTGAAAAATGGTTTCTATCCAAGCCTGCCGCTTCTGCTCGATCTTTGAGTATCCGGGCGATCGATGCGGGATGAATCCGACCGCCAAGCCTTCCACCCTTTCCAATACTCCGAAATAGTGCGCCTTCCTTTATCCCCGCAGCCTTAATCCATCTTTCCACAAGCCGCACCGGGCAAGTAGTCTTCCGTTGCCCGTAGGCGATATGTTTCCAAGCTCCTTCCCCGGTCTGGTCCGTCTTGGATCGCGGAAGATAAAACAGAATACCGGAGTCCTTAAATATCAGATGTTCAACATCCGCCCCGGCCAACTCAGATCGCCGGAACGCCCCGGCAAACCCAAGGGAAATGATGGCCGCGTCCCTCAAGTCAATCAAATCATTTCCTTCGATCTCGGCCAAAATCATCCCAGCCACATCCAAAGTAACGGCCCGTTTGGGATTTGGCGCGGTTCCTAGTCTGCGCTGAATCCCTTTCACGGTGTCCGACACCTTTTTCCCAATCGTAGGGTTTGGAATAGGCTTCTTCGCTATCTCTGCAACATAGCCGAAAAAGTCCCGGATGGCCGACAGGTGACGCAATACAGAAGCAGCTTTCAGCGGCTTATATTTCTTCCCTTTTTTCGCTCTCTCCTCACTTGTGAGATAGGAAAGATAGTTGCATATCATTTCCTGACTAACTTGCTGGCAATGATCGGTATAGCGCAAGTCTAAGCCATGCTTTTCAATCATGTATTCGCTGAACAACTTAATACTGTGCCGATAGTTGGCTAATGTGTTTTCTGATTTACTGGCTTCCATATATTGCAAAGCCAGATCAGTCAGCGGGACTTCTTTCACTTCTGTAGAAATTTCCGCCCTGCCGACTAACATAATTTCATTTTCCATTTGCATGTCCCCCGAGGTGTTTATGTTCTATAATCTACATTATAGTACATAAAAATCAGGGGTTGCATCATTTTTTTGCTGAATGTTTTTATGCATCTGATTAGTATAAATTAAGCGGCTAACACTCCTCTAGAAAAAGCTTCCATGCTTTAATTTTTATAAGCCAAGGAAAGGAGTTGGACGATGGAGGGAGTTTCACTCTCCCTTTTTGATTTTTTCCTTGGCCTAAGTCAAGGAAGGAGGAGGCGGGACATTTGACAGAAGGGGATTGCCCCACACCCTTTCCTTGATTGGATTTTTTGTCCTCCTTCCCTGACTTAGATGCGGTTTGCAAAACAAATTTGTCTATGATATGTCCCCGGCTTTCCAAAATAAAAAAGAGGTCCCCGCTAAGACCTCTTTTGAAATATGCGCCCACGCTTACGGAAAGAAGAGAGAACAAACACACGTTCCGTGGATTACCAAGCACCAACAACATGCCGCCCGCTCCGATAAATGCAAGGGATCATGTTGATTAATTTCCCTGATACCATATTAGCACCGATTTCAGCGAAAAAACGGCCAAAAAGCGGCCAAATTCCGGCCAACAAAAAAAGAGCGGTTTCCCGCTCAAAGGTCTAGGGAAAGCAGCGTTCCCCCTTTCAATGATAATTAAGGAAATGAACGAACAGAACTAAATCAAACCTAATGACAGTGCTATTTTGTCAATTGCCCGCGCCTTGACCCGACGATAAGATCTTTCACTCATCCTCAACTGCATATAAGCCTGGGTAGGACATAATCCATCGAAGTAAGTTTTCACGATCACCTCCCGTTCATTTTCATTTAATATGTCCAAGGCCTTCTCAAGCCTTTGAACAAAAATTTCTTTCTCCCATGATTGGCGCTCCACTCGTTTGAGCGCATATCGTTCAGTGGATGATGAACCATGTCCACCACCGCTTACCCCTTCTTCTCCGTAGGTTGGGACACAGGACGGGAACAGATCGACCATTTCCCGGTCCTGAAGCGATTCTTTCAGTGGTAGGTAGTCCCTCAGAAATTGCTCCACCAGTTTTCTGTACATGGGCTTTTTCCATTTAACTTTTGGCGCTTCTTTAATTGCTCCCATCCTGATCCCTCCGTTAGCTTATTTGAGCTTCTGGCAATGGAATAAACTCCACTTCAACCTTCTGCTTACTTGAATGATTAACAATAAATCGATCAGCAGTAATTTTCCAAACCAATCGATCGTCTTCATAACAAATTCCATTTGCCCCATCAAGCACTGACTTAATTAAATTATCGATATCCATCCGTCGGCGACCGTACACATAAAAGCGAATTCGTGCTTCAACATAGCCACTTATCGGTTCCTTTGCTGCCAATTTCGCGAACCAGGCAACCTCCCTTTTATATGCAAGATACCTTTGTGCGTATTTATCCCATTTAGATCGTTGTGTCATTCTTACAGCGGGAATCGGCCGCCCTGGTACGGTGAATTTGATCATCGCTATCCCTCCCGCTTTTGTGCTATACTCTTAGTAGGTGAGGGCCCTTTCCGCGTCATGCGGAAGGGCTTTTTTCTTTTTGCCAGATTCTCCTGATCTCCTCTATCTCTTCCCCGCTGATCAACTCCACTTCCACCCCGTACTGATTGCAGATCCGCTCCTGTGTGGCGAGCAACTGGTTCAGCAGCTCTTGCCGTGTCTTCAGGGTGAACGGTCCCAGCCCCAGCGTCTTTTCCACCGGGAACAACTCGCCTTCTACGGGGACTTCTACGATTAGGTGGAGGTCTTCCACCGTCCTCAGGTCAATTCGGTTCCGTTCCAGCCACTCGTCCAGTTCACTATCTGAGATCCGGACTGCTTTGGTCTGGTCGATCCCCTCCAAGTTCGTTGTGAGGTATCGCCGACCATCCTTCCTTTGTTTTTGACGCTTTCGACGATCCTCTCGAATCTCCACCAGATGGTTCCGGAACTCAAGGAGAGGTTTGAGCCATTCCACACCATTGTTGATGAATCCACTCAACGCCTTGTCTTCGTTGACGACCGTGCAGGTCCAGCATCCGAACCGGCTGTTCCCACATGATACCTTTTTGCTATCAGCATCGATCACTAAGGGACACTCTCCATCTGAATCCTGATACAGTTGCAGCAGTTTCCGGTTGTCCTCCTCCCATTCAGCATTGTCCAGTAGGAATTCCCAGACATCATCTGTGCTCCAGTCCTTGATCGGAGCGAACGTGTAAGCATTGGGCAAGGTGCTGTGCTTCATCAAGTGGCTTCCCTCGATCTGATGGCTCCGGATCGACTCTGCCCGGGACTTTGATTCATCCACCCTGACCCCCAGAACCATGACCACCTCACCGTGCTCGGACACCTTGTCGAGGATGAACCGGTTCGCCGGCTTGATTTTCATTCTGTCTGTACACCAGCGAAACTTTTGGCGAGGAGTTGGATAGCCTTTGCCAATCAGTGACACCCAAAATGTGTCTTGCAGGGCCGGGCGAACTTTCTGGACTTTCACTGGGAGTCCGACTCGATCCGCCTCCGTCTGGATCCGGTTGAGCGCCGTGTCGATCTGCTGGATGATCAAGGGCGTCTCAACCAGCGTGTCGGAGCTGATGACGTACACCGGTTTCCGCCGTTGCTCCGGTTCCAGTTCACTCAGCGCCTGTAGCGTGAGTTGGACGACAACGCTGGAGTCTTTACCACCACTGAACCCTACAACCCACGGCCTTTTGTCAGCCAGATAAACTTCTTTGATTGTCTCTTTCGCTCGGACAACCTTTTTATTGTCCGCAAATATGCTGATCACTATTTTCATCTCCTTCAAAATGAATTTGAATCTCCCGCGTTTCCCCATCGGTCTTGAAATTGGTTACACGCCGGTCAAGTAAATCCGTTGAGATTTGACTAATTAGGCTCTGCAACGTCACTCTTATAGTCCGCCCATCTATTATGGCTCCTCCCGGGGTCGGGTTGGGCAGCTTAACCCGGATCACTTTTGCCATGCTGATCACTCCTCTTGTTGCATAATCCGACCACATCCGCAAACGATCACGATGGCCGGTATATTCATCACCACAGACTTGCCGCACTTGTCGCAACGGTAGACGGTTCCTTTCGGCTTTCTTATGGGCGCTTTCTTAGGCTCCTGTTTTTCCGGTATCGAGAACAAATCAATTTGTATGAATCCTGCTGGCAGGCTCATGTTTTTCTACCTCCATGATCGCTTTAAGTATCTGATAGGCGACTTGCGGTACTATTGCATTCCCTAACGCTTTTAGCCGATCTTTTCTGTTTTTGACTCCCTCTGCTACTCGCGGTGGTTCCCATTCATATTGCGCTTGCCCTAATCCTGCAGGCCATCGATGTTGGTCCAATTTGGTGGGTATCCCATCAGGCACTCGACCCAAGCCGGATTGAGGGAACCTTTCTGCCCTTCGCGGATCAGTGCCCCGGGTACTGAATCCCGTTCCTTCTGTGACGGCGGCAAGGTGGCGTTTTTCCCGTCCTGCGCTGTCGGTGTTGGCCAAAGTAACCCTGGCGCGTGTTTTGCTTGATCCGTTAGCGTCACCATGCTTTGGCCGGTTGCTAAGCATTTCTCGTACAGTTCCCGGCTCTTCGGCCCCCGGATGGCCTCGGAAGCTTGAGGTGTGCGCCACAACCCAGACTCTGTCTCTTCGATGCGGCGCTCCAACTGCTGAAGCTGGTATAATAAACGTCCGCGCTTCGTAACCTTCGTTTTCCAAGTCATCGATGACGAGATCGAGGGCCAGTTTGACAAAGCCATTAACGTTTTCAATAAGTACCCAAGGGGGTCGAAGCTCTTGGATGATTCGGTACATTTCAGGCCAGAGGTGGCGGTCATCGTTGATTCCTTGTTGTTTCCCGGCGACTGAGAAGGGTTGACAAGGTACCCCACCGCAAACAAGTCCAATTGTTCGATCGCCATTTATCACACCGTCCCTTTCTAGTTGCTCTTTGGTAATCGTCCGCACATCGTTGTAAATCGGAACGCCAGGGAAGTTCTTTCTCAGCACTTTCTGACAGAATGACTCAATCTCGCAAAACGCTGCTGTCTCCATTCCTGCCCAATGAGCGGCGAGGCTAAATCCTCCAATCCCGCTGAACAAATCAAGAACTCTCATGATGCATCTCCTCTCTCAAACTGCGGGATCACTTTGTTTTTTCTTCTAAACGGGATCACCTTCGCCATGTTTTGTGCCTCAGTTTCGCGTTGTTCCTGGATTCGCTTGATGTACTCTCGCCGCTCTCGGGCACGTTGTTTTGCCCGTTCCCGAGCTTCCTGTGCTTTCCGATCCTTTTCTCGGGCAATTTCCTGTTCAACCTCTTCTAGATATTCGGGCAACAACTCCAGCTGCTCCCCGATTCGTGGATCAATCATTGTTGCCGACCTCCGTTACCGCAATAATTAAGTCGTCGTCTTCATTGATTCCAAGCTCCGCTACGATCTCATCCGCCTTCTTTTCGCAATCATAAATATCTCCCGTTATCGTATCGATTGGTTTCGGATTTTGAGGCAAGAAGAATTCGTATTGATACTTCATGCTCGCTTCCTCCTTCCCCACAGCCCGTTTGGCCGATCCGGCAAATTCCCTTTCTCCCATTGATCCATGATGTAGACGACTACCTCACCCAACGGACGACCCAGCGCTCTGGCTATATCTTCAACAGCTAAGCCATCCTCCCACGCTTTCAATAGCTCTTGGAAGTCCCTCGGGTGTTTCCAGCCAAAGTCCCAGTCAATGCAAGCAATATAATTTGGTTCATCGACCGGCGGCCGGCCCCGGCGATTCCGTTTTTTCGTTTGTGCACTCATCTTAGATCGCTCCCTCCCGCCGATTTTTGCCGCTAACTCGAATCGGCTTGGTGTAATGTTTAATGCGCTCCATGATCCGGACGGCTTTGATTCTCTCCTCGCCACCTTTGTTTGTAAACGCCAGGTGGTTCTCCAATTCGTTTAAGGTGAGATTTGACGTATAGATTGTTGGCAGCTCTTCACCCATCCTGTATTGGAGAATGGCCCCAATGATCTCATCCCTCATCCAAGGATTGAGGTTTTCTGCTCCGATATCGTCCAAAATCAACACTTTCGCCTGTTTCACCGAATCAACCAGCTCATTGATTTTCTGCTTGCGGATGGAATCATAAACCGATTGAACAAAGTCCGGCACATACACCATGAACGAGTCAACACCAAGCCCCGTCAGGTAGTTTGCCATCGCCCCGGCAATGTGGCTTTTGCCTACGCCGTAAGGTCCGTATAGATAAAGCCCATGCTTCGGGAATACCCCACTCTCAAACCGCTCGCAGTATTCGATTGCCTGGCTGATGGCTTCCGTCCGGTCCGGATCTAAATCGATTGTGTCAAAAGTGGCAGCCAAGATACTCTTTGGAATCATGTGACTTTTCATTAGCGCCTGCCGCTTCTTCATCTGTTCGTACGCTTCCAGACGGTGACACTTCTTCATTTGCAGATCGATATTGGTTTCGTATCCAACCAAAACGGAATGATGGCCGGTGATGATATTCGGGCAGGACTCCAACCCTTGGCACCTGACGCAGTTACCTTGCTCCCGTACATATTGACTGAGCTTTGACAATGATCTCTTATAGGCTTCCAACGGGATTTCTGGATGTTCTTTCATAAACGATCTAATCAAGGTGTGGTCCATCAGCTCTCTCACTCGTTCATCTGGTGATTTGACCTGTCTGCCAGCTAGGATTTTACGAATTTCGGTTCGTGCGTGATTCATTTTTCTCCCACCTTCGGCACTTTCTTATTGAGTTGTTTGATTTTTTCTTTTAAAGCCTTCACTCTTGCCTCAGCCTCTTCTGGCGACAATTGGTTTTGTTGTTGCTGAAACTCGGGACGTAATACCATCGGTAATTCATCAGTATCAGTCCGGCGATTGAGCGGAACGACTTTCTTTTTCTGTTGCACTTTCATCCTTTTTTCTCTTTCTGTCCTCATCACTTTCAAACAGTAATTGAAGGAATTTATATTTTCAGATTGCGAGAAAGCCAGGGTAATACCTTGGAACATTTCATCGCGTGTGAATTTTTCCTCGTGTATCGCTTTCTTGATTAAGTCTCGATCTTTGGGGCTTACAGGGAAACCATACTTCCCTCTTTTTGATTGGTAATAGTCCTCTATTTCGTTTTCCAACTTCTGTTCGTCTGTCAGCTCTTCTTCAAATGGATCAGGTAGTGGTTCGTCAGCAGAGTTATTATTATTACTTTCTTTAATTTTCTTTAATATATCTTTCGGATCGTCGTAAGCCTTGTGGCTGTAGGGATGAGAGGCCATGTCGGTTACCGTTTCAGTAACTACCGAGTTACTGTTTTGGTAACTATCTGGTTCCTGTTTTGATAACTCGCTCTCATCAGTAGTTACTGTTTTGGTAACTGATTTAGCATCCAGATTTCGTTTGATCAGATCTTTGAATTTCTCGGGATTAAAGCAGCTGACCAAACTGACCCGCCACTGATCGTAATTCTTGTTTATCTGAATCCGATCCCCATCAATAAATAACACCTTTGATTGGGCCAAATAGGTAAGTTCTTTCTTCACATGACCTTTCCGAACACCAACCAACTCAAATTCCGATGGCTTGATGAGAGCGTCTTTTTTTCCGCATCCATAACTTAGTCTAAGAACCAAATCTAAAATATTCCGTTGCCTCTTACTAAAATCGGTGGTCATAATTGCTTCGTACAGTTCATTACTGAGCCGTGTAAATTTGTCCGGTTGTGGATTTGCCACACTCACACCCTCCCCCGTATCGGGGGGCGGACAATGCCGCCCTTTATTTGTTCAATCTCTTCCACTCGTCCGGGAACACATATCGATGATTCTGAACGTGCACTACTGTCAGATCCAGTTCGTCTGTCACGATGATTTCGGGGAAAAAATGCCGTTGCAGGCTGGTATAGCGCAAAATCTCATCTACATCTGCCAGATGAACTGCCGGCATAGTTCCGAACTCAGGATGCTTGCAGTACGCTTTGAACATCGTTATCCCTCCAAGAGGCAGACGAGCCGCCCGTTTAGTTTAGAGCCGTTCCACATTACATTTGCCGCTATGTTCTACGTGCATCATCATTACTTTGTCTAGGTGTTTCCAGAAACATCGTTTTCCGCAAAACTTCCGATTTTCATCAAGCTGATGTTTGGGCTTCTGATTCAACTCCTTGCCACAATTCCGGCAGGTTCCATGTTTCATCGTGATCCCCCCAGGAGAGGGTAGCCGGAGCCACCCCGGTTTGTTTATCTCCAACGCTTCCGCGCAATTTCTAGGCACTTCTGACAGTCCACTTTGACCCGCTTGCTCTTGTCGGCGTCGATATCGATCACGTTCAACCGTTCATGCGCCGAAGGGTTTGTGATCCGTGCTTTGCAGAGGAACTCGCCCCGCTTACGTTTGAACCGTCCTTCGTTGATATCTTCCAGCAGGAGAACATGTTGAGCGCGATTAATCTTCATCAACCGGCTGGAGGAGGAGATCCGTTCAGCTACTCGCCACCGAGCCGGAATCTTGAGCGACTTGTTGAACACCAGAGCCGCTGCCCGGATCGCTTCGACTGTTTGCTCAAGCGGTCTCACGTTTGCCATCAGCCCCTCCTCCTGCGATCCACTTCAGCACCTCTTGTCCCTGCTTCTCGGTAAGGCTGTATATGTCTTTAGCTGCGTATGTTTGTTTCAAATGGACCGTTAACTCTTGGGGAGCTTTACCGCTCTTGAGCCATTTGTCTTTGATTTTTTCAAGAGTCTCTACAGTGATCTCCGCTTCTGCAGTGGCTGCTTCTTCCTCTGTCATCAGCCGGCTTACCGTTCCAACTTTATTTACAGCCCCCAGAAAGCTCTCAAACGAGATATCTTTCACCTTCTGGCCTTTCTTGTATGTCATGGTCCGGTCTTTCTCAATCACGCCGTATCGATTGCCATTTTTGTCAACCTCTAACTTGATGATGACGTCCGGCTGGTATTCGGTTTTCTTATCGGCATCGATCCGAGAGCCGACTTTCTTCATGTTCTCGCCTTCACCTTCGTAGATGTCTTTGAGCCATCCAGTGATCACCACATGACAAGGTAGGTTACAAAGGCGGCTGATCAGCGAATTATATTTATTCTTCACGATGCCCCAGTCTCTGAATGTGAGCGCTGCGTCATCGGGATTTTTCTTGTTCCTTCTGGCCCGGTTCTCTGCGTTCATTTGCGCTGCATCTTTCAGTACCTGATAGATGTTGGTGATTGGATCGACAATCAAAACATCATATTGGCCGGGGTTTTGTTCAATGTAGTCAAGCGCTTGGCGGACTTCGCTATACAACCGCGTTTTCAAAACATCAAATTCGAAGCGCTCACCATAGAAATCCGTTCCGTTCTCTGTATCAATGACTGCCTTACGTCCAGGGGCCATCAGGCCAAACCACGTTTTTCCGGTTCCCGGTTCACCGTACACTGCAATCTTCAGGGATTTCTTTACCTTTTTGGCCGGTTGAAACATTTTCATCCGCTCCTTTTGAAGATCATTGCCTGATCAGCTCATCCGCATAAACGACGCCGATCTTATCCGTCCAGTAGGCTTGACGGCCTTCCCAAGGGAATATATCGAGAACGGTAAACTTAAGTCCCTTTTGAATCTCCACTTCGTCACCGACTTGGACTTCCCGGCGTTCCTGGGGATCCGTTTCACGCCAGGTGAGTTTGGCTTTATACTTGGCCATCTACTTCACCCACTTCACGACTTTTTCGAAACTCATTGAACAGAAATTCCAGCTGCTCAATTTCCAACATCAAACGAGCAACCTCCGGATCATTGGAGACTTTTTCTTGTGTGTTCTCATCCCCGATATAGGTAACGCCATTGATGACAAACCATTCTTTGCCTTTATCGTCTTTAATGCCGGTCATCTGCGTCACTTCATTCCATTTCTCGCAGATTTGTCGGTAAAGGTCCTTCGCTTCTTTGTCTTCATAAAAGTAGATCGAATGAACCTTATCGCCGGGAATAAAGACTTGCCGATATCGGCATTTGAAATGAAGAAGTTAGGAAAAGTTTCTTCCTGGTCCCGATCCAGAGAGAGTGAGTAAAGATTTTGTGCCTCGTTTCCGTTGACTTGAAAAGGAAGTTCGAGATTAACCAGGTAGACCTCGGCTTTTTTCACATAAAACATGAGCGTCATCCTTTCGGGAAAAATGGGGCCGGGATTCAGCCTCCCAGCCAGGCTGAAAGATCAGTGAACCACTCCGTCTCCGTTCAACCAGTCGATCTTCGCGCAGATTTCGTGCTGGTAATCTGTGTCGCCGGTTTGATAGACGATAAAAGAAAGGTGTTCAAGCCAGCTCAATTCACAACAGAGTGAAAGATTTTGTTGCATCGCTTTTCGCCATAGCATCCGTTCAACCGGACACAACCGTCCGACCGCTTTGTAGCGCTCCCAAAGATAAGCCAGCGTATACTCGTATGCGTAATGCTTTTTTTTGCAAGTCAGATTGGCGTTCAAGGAATCGCACCAATCTCTTGTTTCCGATTCGGTAAAATCTTGGCCGGATTGGGTTTTGTGGTAAAGTTCGGCCAATCTTTTCAGATAAGGCTTCATTTTAGCCCCTCCTCACCGCTCCAAGTGTGTGTTACACTTAGAGAAGATCCAAGTTATTTTTGAGTTGGAAAGCTCGCTTCTCTGCCCAGAAGCGGGCTTTTCGTTTTCATTGATCCACTGCAACAATCCTGGCAACGTCAAATATCCGCAAAATTTCCCGCATTTGTAGATCCGGTATTTCAAAACCCCACGGTCATTGA
>NZ_JPST01000034.1 GCF_000763315.1 Thermoactinomyces daqus
ATTTATTGAGGGAGGTGAAAAGGTGAGCAATCTGTTTACAGACGATTTGATGACATAAAATAACAGCCATGGTTTGTTAACTCTGAGTTGGAGCAAAAAAGAAAAAATCTACAGCTTATCTGCTCTGGTTCTTCTTGGGCATATTCGGCGCTCATCGCTTTTATGTCGGAGATGCTATTCAAAGCATTATAGATGCCTTTCTGCTTTACTACCGCATCGAAGACATAAAAGCACAGATCGAAGAATCCATTATGACTTTTGGAAACAAATCAGGAGGAATTGGACATGGATCAAAACATTACAAACCATTCTGATGTATCCGGAGTAAAAAAATGGAACTGGGGGGCTTTTTTCTCGGGCCGATATGGGCGATTGGCAACAGAGTCTGGATTGGTTTGCTCGCATTTGTCCCAATATTCGGTTTTATCATGAATGTCATATTAGGCGCTAAAGGAAGTGAATGGGCTTGGAAAGCGAAATCATGGAAAAGTGTTGATCACTTCAAAAGCGTTCAAAGAAAATGGGCTTGGTGGGGATTCGGTGTTTTTGTCCTCTTCGTCATTTTCGGCTTCGCTTTCGGAGGTGGAGATACGTCTAACAATCAACCGGTAGCCGACAAACCGCCGGTGTCATCACCTGCCCCGGCTAAAAAGCCGGAACAACCCAAAGTAGCGAAAATCGGTCAGTGGGTCAAAGCTGGCAAGCTGGAATATCGGGTAGATTCCGTTGAGGAAAAAGACCAGCTTAAAAACATAATGGGATCAAAGAAGCCGAGCGCCGGCAACTTCGCTATCCTGAAAGTATCAGTAAAGAATAATGACAAAGAGTCAAGGGTCATTGATTCCAGTATGACTGTACTGAAAGACAAACAGAATCGCTCATTTGAGCCGGACACAGATGCGATTTTATATGTAATGGACAGCAGCGACGAAAGCAGCTTTTTGAATGAAATTCCTCCGACAGTTGAAAAACAGATTACGCTGGTTTATGACATTCGCGGCGATGCGAAGAACTACACCTTTCACGCCCAAAGTGGATTCGGTTGGGCCGATACTGACGGTTCGGCAGTAATTTCACTGAGTGAATAATTTGCTGAGCAGCACATATATAAAAACACATATATAAAAAGAGGCCCCTTACTCAGGGGCCCTCCAATAGCAGAAATATAGCTGAGAAGAGAGATTAGCATTGCGGCGGTTCTCCTCCGGTTTTTCCAGCCGGAGGTTCTCCGATGAGAAAACGTTTCATCATTTTCACCTCCTATCTTGACATCTTTTTTAGACATTATTTTTAAAATTCCTCCCCTTTTCAGAGATTAATTTGCGTACCTTTTTTGATCCTGAGTTTTGCTTCTGTCATGGCTTCATACTCAAGCGCTTTTTTGTTATCCAGTACTTTAAGATCATGCTTTTTAATACAATCTAAACACGCCCTGATCCCGTTGTCGTCCATGTTTTGTACGTCTTCAACAATCCGAATATGTATTCGATTTAAGCGGAGACAGCAGACATCACAGTAATCATCCATGTCAGTATAGACCGGATGCGGGTCTGTTGCTATCACCTTTCTCAATTTATGTTCCTCGATATCGGCCAGCCTTCTGATCTTCTCTGCTCTTTCCTCCATTGTAATCCCTCCCAAAAATATCATATTAAGCGATTTCAATTTAGGCAAGATGAGTAATGAAAAAACAACGGTCGCTGAATCAAATTGCGTTAATCACAGCCCTGCTTACAGACTGCTGGTCGATTGGCAAGATTCTTACCAGCTTAGGACATACTGGCCATCCTTTTATCTGTGAACACATGCCGGCTTTAGAAATCTTGGTACCAGCAGCATGACGTTGTTTCGGACACTTAAATACATTCGTCTCAAGGCCATATGAAAAGACGACTCTTACGAATCGCCTCTTCTGTGTTTATAAAATTGATCCATTCTGTCAAACACTTGATGGATCACTTCTATAGAAGTAAATGGATTGAGAAGAACCGCCCTTAACCAACGATTTCCCCGATAGGTTGGTAAAGAGAAGAAGGATTGTCCATCACGCAGGAGCGTTTGTTGAAGTTCTAAATTCCATTGATCCGGTGGAATATACTCAGGTCTTCCTCGGAAACAACAAATATTTGTGTCAGGCTCGCTTACCAGTTCAAGGTACGGGCGTTGCTTGATTTGCTCAATAAAGGTTTCCATTAAGACATAACTCTCATCAAGAAGTTGCTCATAGCCTTTCATCCCAATATGTTGCAAGGATAGCCACAACTTCAATATGTCTGCATGACGAGTTCCTTGAACGCTAATTTCTCCGAGATTTGTAAATTCGGTATCATTCATATACGGAGCCGGGATACGAAATTCTTTCTCTAAAATGGTTCGATCTTTAAATATAACCATTGCACACGTCTTTGCGATATACATCCATTTCTGGGGATTAAACGTAATGGAGTCAGCTTTATCAATTCCTGTAAGGCGATCACGATGTTTTTTGGAGAATACCAACGCTCCCCCATATGCGGCATCCACATGAAGCCATAGCCTGTATTGTTGTGCGATTTCTGCAATGGCAGGGATTGGATCAATGTTTCCCGTTACGGTTGTTCCCGCCGTAGCAACGATGGCAAAAGGTTTCTTCCCTTGATTGCGGGCTTGCTTAATCTTGACCTCCAAATCAGCAGTGTCCATCTGTGAATTTGCATTTGTTTTGACAGGAATCACAGAAGAAGTCCCTAATCCGAGAAGCATAGCAGCTTTTTGCAAAGATGTATGAGCCACCTCGGAGGCGAACACCACAGGTTGCCCATCAATACCGGATAAACCATTTTGTAAAACAGGGAAAGCATGATTTCGAGCCACCGCAAGGGCTTGAAGGTTTGCAAGACTTCCTCCGCTCAACATGACTCCTCCTGCTTTCTCATTGTAACCAAAAAATTGAGAAATCGTCTGTATGACTTCAACTTCCATATGCGAGAACACAGGTGACATCTCAAGGCTTAACATATTGTTATTCAACGATGCACTAATAAACTCACCTAAACAAGACATGATCGTTGGGATCGAATCCATATGTCCAATGTAATGAGGATGAGCAGGATTCATTGAACTCTCTAAAATTCCTTTTAATTGTTGAAGGATTTCTTCTGTTGAAAGCCCTTCTTCGGGAAAATATGCATAAGATGGTTTCAATGATTGTGACAGCGGCAATCGTTGAGATGCCGAAGATAAGTTTGAAAGTACCAAACTCATAACAGCTTCCATCAGATGTTTAGCTTCTGGCATATTTCGACCATATGGATCAATAAATGCGTTACTTGGAACAAACGATTGTTTCATGGTGTCACCTTTCTCGATCCAGTTTTCAATATTGTAACACTAACCAAAAAAGTCGTTAATATATGGGGGATTAGGTAGGTCAGGCTACTTGGGGACTTTCTGCTTTTCCAATCACAAACGCGTTTACCGCATCATGAAGAAATTGAAACAGTTGATCCCCTCAGCTTATGATTGACTCGGGATCGCCGAAAAAAATAATCCACTCCCGTCGCATAAATCCCCTTCGAAACGAGAAACGTCAAATTCGCTTCGGAGGGGAACTTATGTTAGAGAGTGGTTTCCCTTGTTATTTTATTATTCTCACTTTTATGATATAATACTCTGACCATAATTCATAATATTATATTTTTTAGGAGTAATCAAAATGAAATTTATCAGGGAATTAGCTGAAAAAATTAATAATGAAGTCCACAAGGTTGTAATAGGTTTAGATGAGACTTTAAAATTTGTATTGACAGGATTACTTTGTTCCGGACATGTACTGCTTGAGGATCTTCCCGGAGTAGGAAAAACGGTATTATGTAAGGCAATTGCCTCAAGCATCGGATGCTCTTTCAAAAGAATTCAATGTACCCCCGATCTTCTGTCCTCTGATATCCTGGGCACAACTGTATACAATCAAAAATCCGGAGATTTTACGTTTCGTAAAGGTCCCTTGTTTACCCGATTCTTACTTGTTGATGAAATAAATCGAGCAATTCCGAGAACACAATCGGCCTTGCTTGAAGCGATGGCAGAAGGACAGGTTACCATAGAGGGAACAACTCACCCGTTAGAAAAGCCTTTTTTTGTCATCGCAACACAAAATCCGATCGAATTTCAAGGGACGTTCCCACTTCCTGAAGCTCAATTGGACCGTTTTCTGATGAGATTATCACTCGGCTATCCTTCGGAAGCAGATGAACGTTTTATTCTTCGAAGATTTACTCAGTTTGTCCCGATCGAACAAATTAAACCTGTCGTCAGCCCGCAAGATATCATTCTTGCACAAAACACAATTAATCAAGTAACCATCACGGAGGATCTTGAAACTTATATTATCCAAATCATTCGTTCGACTCGTGAACATGAGGAAATTTCTTTAGGTGCATCACCAAGGGGATTAATTTTCCTGACCAAAGCTTCCAAAGCTTTTGCGGCGATTCACGGTCGGGATTTTGTTATTCCCGATGACGTCAAAGCGCCTGTATCCAAAGTGTTATCTCACCGTATCAAAGTGAAGTCATCCAGCCGAATGAAAAAAAGAAGCGAATTGGATGTTCTTGATGAAATCTTACGGAACATTCCTGCGCCTGTGGAGGATGATGCAAAACTGACAGGGGATCGATCATGATGCTGCTTTTTTGGATGGCCATATTGGTTTGTATGATTTGGTTTTATAGCCGCCTTTGGGAGAGGAATATTCAAAAGAATGCAGAGATTATCTATGAATTACCACACAAACCTGTCCAAGAAGATGATCAAATTGAGTTTTGGATCAGAATTGAAAATAAATCATATTTTCCCATTCCTTTGATTCATATTAATCAGTTGCTGCCTGAAGGCCTTCGATGGATTTATGATCAGCAAGCGAAACAAAAGTTAAGCATACGAACCTATTTACTTCCCAAACAACGGGTGCGAAAACGTTATCGGATCCGCTGTTTGAAACGAGGCTATTATTTTTTTGAACCAGTTCGATGCGTTTTGTATGATGGTATAGGATTAAATGAGGTACATATTGACTTACCGACGGATACCCGTCTGTTGGTACGTCCCCAACCAATGGAAGAAGAATTTGCATCCTTCTCCTTAACTGAGTTATCGGGAGAATACATATTATATCGTTGGTACCATGGAGATGAAACCAGAATTTCAGGTGTGCGTGAGTATACAGCAAATGATCCGTATAAACAAATTGACTGGAAAGCCACAGCAAAAACCAGAAAATTGATGGTCAAGGAGTATGATACCACTTCGCAAACATCTATTCATGTCATGTTAAATCTCCAATCTCATGATTACTTCCGGTTGGGCATCAAAAAGGAGATTGTTGACCTGCAATGCCGGGTTGCGGCTGCGATTTTCCTTAAAGCGCAAGAATCGGGGTTTCCTTACGGCTTATTTTCCAACGCGGCGTGGAGCGGGCCAGGAGTATTGAAAATAGAACCAAACTGTTCATATGACCACTTAGATTTTTTGCTTTCTTTGTTGGGAAAAATTAAATCATTCCCTTCCTGCCCGTTTAGTTCGGTCTTAAAAAAATATAATGATGATAATATTAGTAAAACAAACCATTTGATTATCCTGACATCTTTTTGGAATAAGGAAATAACCGAAAGGATCGGGAGTATCATCAAGCGTGGTTCACATGTATCCGTCATTGCCTTTCCCCACTCTCAAGAAAGGATATTCAAATGGAAAAGGAAATACCCATTTACATGTTTGAAGAGCTGACAAACCATGGAGGTGAATAAGTTTTGCTTCCAAAATACAGGTTCCTTTTCTTTTGTTACGCAAGCCAAGTATCAGCCGTTTCGATCCAATTTATCGCACTGACAGCAATATTAAATCAAAGCGGCGACTTTACCGTCAGGTTTTTAATCAGCTCTTTCATTTTAGTATGGGGATCAATTGTTTTCGGTAAATATTTCAGCGGCAAACAATTCTTTATGGCTGAATTGCTGCTGCTCTTGATAATCACTGCCTGGTGGCAAATAAAATATGAAGATTCAGCAGTTTCTTTTTTTTGCTTTTTATTTAACCTGCTTTTAATCAAATCTTTAGCTATTGCAAATGAACAAACGGATTCCCGGCGTTATTTATTGCAGACACAAACAAAATTTAATTTGGCAGGGATATTTCTTTCTGTAGGGGCAGCTTATCTATTTGCAGTTAACCGTTATTGGGAAGACCAAGTTTTTCTTTTTTTTATCGCTTTCTTGTTTACAAGGATGGTTTCTTTATCGATGATCTCCAAAATGTCGAGAGATGAGGAAAGTCATCAATCAAAAAGCTCCCTTTATGAATTCTTTATTCCTTTTGCCTTATTAATTACTGGAATTATGGGAGGATGGATCATCCAACTTTCCGGTTGGCCCGTTTATAAAACAATCGCCATTTTTTTATTTTACCTCTTTTCTCCTGTCATCGATGTTGTTGGATTTATTCTCGAGCAATTAATCCCTGACGACTTGCCTTTCAGGCCTCGATTTTATGATGCGTCTGTTAATCAAATAAACGGACTCACCCACGTCCAATCTTCTCTCAACCAAAATAGCTTTAGTGGTCAGTGGGTACAATCGGCTTTTATGATTTTCATTTCGGTCATCGTCGTTTATTTTATTTATAAATCCTTCGAATCCAACACCAAATCAATCAAATCTGCAGCTAAACATGAAGAAGAAATCGAAGAGCGGGAATTTCTTTTTAAAATGAACCCTATTAAAAAATCAGACTTAAAGATGAATGATAATTCACTTACACCAATCAGAAGAACATATCGTAAATTTCTCAAGTTCGCAGGTAAATCATTTACCAAAAGACTTCCCAACGAAACGGCGCCGGAATATATCCGGAAGATTGCCCCATTTATACCCGACAAAAAAGTATTTATGGAAGAACTGACTGATCTTTATCTAAAAGAACGATATGGAAATAAAAATGTTGCGAGCGAACAAGAAAGAGCAAAAAAACTCCTAAACACATTAATCGAAAAATAGTTCCACTCATTGGCCGGGGAAGAACCGATCGAGGCGGGATAAATAGTGGGCATCAGACTGGTCTGTTGCGCCGATGAAATAAGCTGCCCGAATTACCTGGGCAGCTTGTTTCAAAACAGAGGAAAATTATAAAATCCCCCTGGTCGGACTTTTCTTTTTGATGTCGACTTCCCGGATGTACCTCCGCATGATGGCGATGCTCTTGTGACCACTGTGTCGCATAATATCGCGTTCTTCCACTCCATCATCCGCCAACTGAGTGATGATGCCGGCACGCAAACTATGGCCGCCGAATTCGCTCTTATCGAAACCGGCTTTTTCCGCGGCGTCTTTCACTACATTGTAAATGGCCTTGTCGCTCATCCGATTGCCGACCCGCCCCCCCTTATTCACCTGACGAAAAACCGCTCCTTCAGTGATGCCCGCAGCCCGAAGCCAGGCATCCAGTAAACGGACCGGACATTGACTGGCCCTTTCGCCATAATAAATGAACTTCTTCAATCCTTGCCCCTCTTGGTCGGTTTTTCCTTTTCTCACGATGATATAGATCCCTTCATTATCACGTTCGATGTCTTCCACGTTCAACGCAGCCAGCTCGGAACGTCGAAAGGCTCCCGCATATCCAATGACCAATAAGGCGCGGTTTCGGATATCGATTAACCGGTCTCCCTCCATCTCACTCAGAAATGCGTTCATGATCCGTTTGGTGGCTGGCCTCTTTTGTTTTTGGGCAATCCCGATGGTTTTCCGGAGTGCCTTCATCCAGCCTTTCACCCGGTCTGTGCTGGCCGGATTGTGATAGACAAAGTCTTTATTCCCTCTTGCTTGGGCCTCTTGCTCCATCATCTGCCCATATTCTTTGTAGACCGCGCGGATCGCAACAAGCCGGCGCTGGATCGTGGAATATTTGCGTCCCTTTTCTTTCAACGAATCCAAATAGTTGATGATGGTTGTACCGGTCACATCCTCGGGGTGTTTCCCGATGGAATCGAGATATTTGCTGAAATCTCTGAAATCTGATTCATAGGCCCGAAGTGTGTTACCCGCATGGAGGTTTTTAAAAACATCCATGGCGCTCCGGGTTAATCCTTCATTCTCAGCAAGCATGATTTCATTTTTTTGGTAAGGAGAAAGCATAATTGATCACCTTCACTATAAGTTCCGATAATATAATGTTATCGGAATCAATTTTTCATGTCAAATAAGAATGAATTTTTTCTTATCAGTCAGCAAAAGATGAATAATTCGCATAATTTTTGATACCCCATAGATAGATTTTGCATTTTCAGTTAACATTCAAAATTTTGAATAGACTCTTCCCGTTTTTCTGGCAGGTGTGAAAATTTCTCAGCATACTTCATACCAAAAATGAGCATTGCGTATGAATTCGCTATGTCCTCTACCCCAATCAAGAAATGAAGCATAAAACTATGCAGCTTCCTTTTTATGGGGTTCTCTGAGCAATCAGCGGCTTCTCTCTGCCTTGCCCCTTAATGAACCCCAAAAGTCGAAGCGTATGGGGTCATTATAGCCCGACACCCTTGGTTCCAAATGATCCCTGGGACAGAGACGGTTTTTTTAACGGTTTTAAAGGAGGATGTTTGAAATCATAATAAAACCGCCCTTTTGCCAGGCGGTTACTTTATTATCCTTTGTCTTTCGGAAGTGTTTACCAGGTCCTTTTTTAGGTGGAAGAGATGATAAATTAAGAGGTTCATTCGGTCTATAACTTGCTGAATTATTACGAAAATCCCCTACAAATATATTCCTATAAAAAACAGTACTACTCTCTCCTTGTTTACCCTTTTCCGTATTCTTGTTCTTCTGTCTCTTCTTGCTCATTCGATCCATCCTCACTTTCTACACTACTATACAATTCCACTGCCAATATTTCTTCACCAAATATGATCATCCCTGCACTCCCTGGAATCATTTCAACAAAATCATCATTATCATCTAATGTATATACGTTCTCCAGGTATATTTGTTCTTTTGCCGGGTATTTTGAAGCATAAGATCCTTCTGAATATACCCCGCCAATCCGACTCCCATCTTTTAGCCGAACGATAACCCAATAAGGTTTCTTTTTACGAAAGACCCAATCCCACGGAGTAAGAATAGGCTCTTGAACTTCCTTAGTCAAACGATTAAGCCAACCCGAAGTGATCACCTTAAAAAATAAGTAAGCCGTTAATACAGGAAGAGCAAATATGCATAGATACCATGCCCAAATATGTTTTTGAATAATGCCTAAAAGCGGATAAATCAGAGCGAGATTAAACACGCTATAAGCAATAATGGCATATATAGTTTTTGCATAGTCCCTTTCTTCTCTGGGAACAAGCATATCGTACACTTTCATCGAAATGAATCCCGGCACAAATAAGATAAAAAATAATGCGATTGATTTAATATCCGGAGTAATATTCACTGAATTCAACTCCTCCTAAAACAGATTCGCATATTCCGTGACAATTATACATTTTTTATCTTTAATGATAGGTTATCAATTTTGTGGTTTACATTATATTAATCTGCACAGCCTTTCAAAGCCGATAGAAATACGGGATATCATCAATATCCATCTTGCTTTTCCCTGATATTTCGAATGTGTCAATCAAAAGTTTGCATTTCAAACCAGTCTACATTCCTTATGTAATAATCCAATGAAAAAATAATCATGTTCCTATATTTTAATATTTCTGATAAATGGTTATAATATTTAAAAAAAGGACAAAAATTTACAAATTACTCAATGGGAAGATCAGGAGGCTGAAACTGATGGTACAAACAAAAATCCGACCCAAATATCGTCGGCAGTACGGAGTTATTCCTTACGGACTCAGTTCAACCGGAAAAATTATTTTGCCAAAAGAAGCGAATCCTCAAGAACCGTACCAATGTCCTGAATGCAAAGGGAAACTGATTCTCAGACTAAGCAAATTAAAAAAACCTTATTTTTCGCATTATCCCGGCGAAAAACGCAAATGCAAATTAAATTATTCCTCAATCGCTTTAGCAAAACATGTTCTTCGCTTCGTATTAGATCAATGGATGAGGGGAAAAGGCGATCCTGTTGAAGTTCAACTGTTCTGCGGGGAGCGTCATGAAATCCCGCGGGATGAAATAAACGAAATTAAATTAAACCAGCGTATTCGTTTCCATCAAAAACGCAGATACCTCTCTCATCTCTCCCTTTTGGACCGTTACGGTCAATCAATCCTCCATATTGAACTTAGAGAAAAAAGCAGAGTGCACCACGTCAAACATCCCTCATGGTTGGAAGTAGCCTCTGAAGAAATTTTGTCCAATCCCTATTTGCTTTCGTCACTCAATCCCTATATGAACACTCCTTACTTTCTGAACCCTGCCCCACAGCAACTCAGCCTTTTTTAGTTCAACCTGGTAATGTTTAAAAAACTACCCACAAGACTCACAACAATTCATTCAGAACTTTTGAAGCGTTCTCTGCTCTTCCGCAGCAAGGACTGTTTAAAGTCCTCTTTGAAGGAGATCATTTCTTTGGATAGAATTAAACGACAGGGAGTTAAACCCCCTGAAGATACAGGGATGGAGGGAGTCTCTCGATCAAGGAGGTTGGGGCATGAAGTACCTGACAGCGATTTTTCTGTTAGCTCTTGGGATCGTTGCCGCAATTGGAACTGCATTTAAATGGCCCGGTTATTTAACTTGGTCCCTGATCATTTTATTCTTCATTTTAGCTGCATACTCAACAAAATATCTCAACCTGAAGAATAAAAAGATCGATAAATCCGAATAGAATCTAATTTTTAACAGAGATCAATTATTGATAAATGATATGATCGTCACATTTTCTCGCGTGAAACTTCTCTTTGACAACATGCTTAAAAAGAGGCGATTAGACGCCTCTTTTCTTCTGACAACAATAATTTATTCCTCTATAATTGTTCATTCAGCATATCTCGAATCTCTTGCAAATGTTTTACAAGTATGCATCATCTTTAACTTCCTTCCGTGCAGGCTGGGGTTTTGGTTTTTTAGAAGCCAAGGCAATGCCTGATAATATGAAAATCATCCCGGCTCCCAGTGTAAATGTCCAATCTTCCCCCAACAACAATATTCCTCCGAAAGCAACCAGCAAAGGAGTACCTAACTGAGATACCCCCCAGTTGAGTATGGTTAAGTTTAGGAGCCAACCATCCGAATAAGACAAAACCAATTGCCCGAGGCACGATTCCCATATAAACAGCTGCTCCCCAGGATAACGAATTCATATTGTGGTAAGCGTTTGGTTCATAAATAAAGGAAAAAATAAAACAAATGATCGCTCCGATCCCCATGGTTCGGCTACTGGCGATAATATTAGCGATCCAGCCTTCAGGAATTTGATGTTTACACCAAAGTAAATACCCACCCCAGAAAACTCCGCCCAAAATCGCCAAAAATATTCCGGCATTCCACGTGGCATGATTAGTTGGATCGGAAATGAGAAGAAGCCCGCACAAGCTAATTAGTAATGCAAAAAGATGAATTTTGACTTCCTGTCTGTTGGTGACCAGTCCGTAAACAGATGATACTAAACTGGAACAACCAAAAAAGCAAACACCTGCTAACGAGACCGGAGCTGTTTTTAATGCAATTCCTAACAAAATAGCTTGTGCTGCTACAAATAATCCTCCAAATAAATACCGGGAATCCCATTTTAATTGCTCTTTTTTAAAGAATATCTTTGCAAAACCGGCTGTTACCATAGAGGATATTCCATAGCGAATACTCATCAAAGTCATCGGTTCGGCGATCCCCTTGGATACTAATTCTCTGGTAATAATCTTCGCACTGGCCCATGCTGTCAAAATGCATATTAAGAGAAACCAATTCCATCCGCTCATTCTTTGTGCCATTTAAACCCATCCTTGTTTTAAAAGAAAGTGATGAATGAGGTTCATTGCTTTCTTTAATTGTACTTCCGGTTGTACCAAATTAATCCGGACATAACCTTCTCCATTCTTTCCAAATGCACTTCCCGGTTTCAGCACCACACCTGTATCTTCCATTAACCTGTAACAAAATTCGGTTGAAGAAACAGAAAGGGGGATTTTTGCCCAGATGTACATCGTAGCAGGAGGATTCATTACATCCCAACCGGATTTTTTTAGCTCTTTGATAACAAGGTCTCTTCTAGACTGATAAATTCTTATATGAGAACGATAAAATGAATCCCCTGATTTAAGAGCTTCTTCCGCTGCTTTCTGAATAGGATAAAAAATTCCATAATGAGTATGGGACATGAGTAGAGATAGTGCTTGAATGATTTCCATGTTTCCTACAACATAACCAATTCTGCATCCGGCCATGTGAAACGTTTTAGAAAGGGAATTAAACTTAACCCCAACCTCCTTTGCACCAGGGATATTCAGAAAACTTGTAGCTCGTTCTTGGTCAAATACCAGTTCTGAGTAGGTAAAATCATGAATTACTTTAAAATCAAACTTTTTTGCATAAAATACAACTTCTTCGAAAAAGGAGGGAGGAGCTAACTGAGGAATAGGGTTTCCAGGAAAATTTATGAACAAAAGTTTTGCTTTTTTTAAGATAGATTCGGGAATTTGGTCTAGTCTCGGGAAAAATCCGTTCTCTTCGGTCAAAGGAATATAGTAAACCCTTCCCCCTGCTAATTTTACACTGGTTTCGTAGATCGGGTAGCCAGGATCAGTTACAAGGGCATAATCACCTGGATTTATTATCGACAGTGCCAATTGAAAAAGGCCATCTTGTGTTCCGGGAACCTGTAAAATTTCTTGGTTTGGTTGTAAGTCAACATTATAGCGATCGCTGTAAAATTGAGCTACCGCCGGATTGAAAGCAGGGATAGCATGTAAGGTATACCCATATTTTGAACCGTCTTGTGCCCATGTGCTTAAGGTGGACATGATTCTAGGGTGCGGGGGCAAATCAGGGTTCCCAACACTCAAGTCAATCACTTTCCGCCCTTGCTGTTTAACTTTCTGTTTTCTGTTTGCCAGTTCCGTAAAGATCCCCAAGGACAAACCTTGTAAACGATCAGATTTCATTTCGATCTCCCTTTACATATTACTTAGCGAACTTATAATCAAGCCCACTTTTTTCTATTAAAAGTGGGCTTTGACTTCAGTCTGATCAATTCTTTGTAAAAGTTTGATAGAGCATATTGCAGTAATCCATGGATGTATTCAGACGATAATACGCTCCTTTTATAATCTCTTTCTTAGCTTCAGGGTTTCTTTTAATGACTGGTGCAATAGCGTTTCGCAGCCAACCATCTCCGTGTTTGGCGTCAATGGAAATGTGCAATACATGATACTCCTGAGCCTTTTCACTCAATCCTATTCTTTTATATCCTTTAACCAAATAACTAAACCGTTTGGGAGCCAGCATTTCTACCGCACCTAATGCTCCTAAGGCCCGATATGCATTTTTTCGGTGAATTACGGAATGTAACAGTACATTTCCGCAAGCCAGAGATTCCCATGATGCATCGTTAAATAACGAATTTAATGATTTATCCCCAGTGACCTTTAATTCCTCCAGCAAATGATCAAACATGATAGTATGGACTTTAGACATATCGCCATTGCCCATTTCATCCCAATAGTTTTCTGCAAGTTCCATTTTGACATCATTATCAAGACCAATTTGAGCTAATGCTACAAGGTCATCAAATCGAGAATCAACCGTGATTTCTTGAGAGAAAAAGTAAGCCATTTCTTCAAAACTCGCATTTTTTTCGAGATAATGGAACAATTTATGTTCAGCTACTTCGTGATTGATCAACATTAATTTAAACCAACGTATAAATTCATCAGGATTCTCTGGGTAATCAACTTTTGGTATCCGCTGGTCCTCGAACTCTTCCCAAGCCATTTCCAGCAGTCTCTGGACCTCTAACAATATAGGATTAAATTGATTGTAAACCGGATGTTTACCAGGAGTATAAAGGTGAAGTTCATAAATCCATCCCAAGCTGCGATGAAGCGAGTAAATGGCTTGTGGATTTTTCTTTTTAAAATCCTCTGCCAATTGTCTTGTACGTGAAAGCAGGATTTCTCGATGATCAGGATTGTTAATAAAATATGAGTATAAGTTTTTTTCTACAATCATTTCCTTTACAACTTCATGAAAAGGGGTTGTTTCAAACAACAGCTTTTCCTTCAACCGGGAGTTCATTGTTACTGTCATCATTCACTCTCCTTTCAATTTCTTAAAAAATATTCCCATAATTAAAAGATGTAACCCTATTTTTCCTTACAGTTTATCAAGATTTCTTAATACATTTATTTGCAATTCTATTTATTAATTTTGAATTTGAACAATAAAAATAAATGTGTTATTATTGGTAAATATAAACCAACAGGCAAAAAGGCAGGTGCGGAATCTGGAATTCCTATGGTCAGCAATACCAACTTCAAAATTGCAGTGGGAAATAATTGCTTTCTCGATTTGAATTTTGAGACGCTGATTCGAGACAATATGGTAATAAGCTTATCGCGAACACAGTTTCGTCTTCTTTATTATTTGGTTCAGCACCTTGGAAAACCCGTGAAAAGTGAAGAACTTATTGCTTATGCATGGGGGGAGTTTAGCACATCCAAGTTGTGTGATTTATATGTTTACATCAACCGTTTACGTCAACGAATCGGCGATGATACCGCCAAACCGAAGTTTCTTCTCACTATTAGAAATATAGGTTATATTCTTTATCCGATTTCAGATTAACGGAGGCGATTTTATGCCCATTGTAACTATTAAAATTACTGATGAAGGAGTTACAACTCAGCAGAAAAATCAGCTCATTAAAGGAGCTACCGAGCTTCTTGAAAAAGTCCTCAACAAAAATCCTGCTCATACGTTTGTTCTTATCGAAGAAATTTCTACGGATAACTGGGGAGTATCTGGTGAAAGTGTAACGGTTCGACGGGAACGTCAAAAAAAATCATAATCTGAGGAAGGGAGAATTTTAACCTTATGAATGAATGGAATGCTACCTTCTATGATGAAAAAGTTTATTTCGTTTCCAAACTAGGTGAAGACCTTATTCAACTACTATCCCCTAAACCCCATGAAACTATTCTCGATTTAGGTTGCGGAACAGGAGATCTTACCAATAAAATTGCCCAAGAAGGGGCTAAAACTCTTGGAATTGATTCATCTCCAGACATGATAAACAAAGCCCGAGAAAAATATCCTCATCTTTCTTTTGAGGTACAAGATGCTTATCAGTTTCAATCCAAGGAAACTTTTGATGCTGTTTTCTCCAATGCAGTGCTTCATTGGATAAAAGAACCAACGAAGGTGATTAAGAATATTTGGTTTAATCTAAAGCCACACGGTCGCTTGGTAGCTGAGTTCGGTGGTAAAGGGAACGTTGAGTCGATTTTTCTGGCAATAAAAGAAACGTTAGAAGAATATCAAATAGACATCGAAAGCCGAAACCCTTGGTATTTTCCTAGTATCGGCGAATATTGCACACTACTTGAAAAAAATGGGTTCCGTGTCCTGAATGCCATTCATTTTGATCGTCCAACCCCATTACCCGGCGGAGAACATGGATTGGATCATTGGCTTGATATGTTTACAGATAGTTTTTTTCAAGGGTTTTCTACTACAGAAAGAAGAGAAATATATCAAAAAATTAAGTATAATCTTCATTCCAAGCTCTATCAAAAAGGAACTTGGGTAGCTGATTATAAGCGGTTACGCATCTTCGCCATAAAGAATAAGGATTACTAGCTTCAAGGCGGCCAAACGGATAGGGCCGCCTTGAAGCTTTCAGATACCGTTCTTCTCCAGCGCTCTGATCTGTTTATCGTGACAATTTCTGAGAAAGAGAAGAAAAATGAGCGCCCCCAAAAAAGCGCTGGCCATATCCCAATGGGTATCCCAGCGATCCCCTTGTTCGCCGAGAAATTTCGATATATTTAACTGACACAGAATAACGAAGAAAAATTCAAACAACTCATAAACCGCGCTAAAAGCCAAGCTGATACAAAAGATGACAAAAGATTCCCGATTGCGATCGCGAATCACGCCCTTACGGACCAGATATTCCCGAAACAGCACAGCGATAACCATTCCCTGAAAAAAGTGCCCAAACCGATCGAAATTATTCCTTTTAAGAGACAAAACCTCCTTTATTTCATTAAAATAAGGAACTTCACCGTAGGTATAATGTCCTCCAATCAGCATGATGGTGATTGCGATAAAAACAATGACATATGCAAGTGGCGTTAAGCGAAAACGGCGGTAAGTCACTAACAAGGCCGCTGCCAGCAAGAAAGCTCCGCTCACTTCATAGATCCATAATTTTATATTTAAAGGATTGATGGCTGACCAAATAAAAATCCCCATCCACAGGCTCAGCATCAAGAGACAAAGCTTATCCCGAATCTTCACTTAATCCCTCCCTCAATAAATTAAGA
>NZ_JPST01000035.1 GCF_000763315.1 Thermoactinomyces daqus
CTTAATTTATTGAGGGAGGTATGTTGATGTACTACGGAATTGCAATATTTCCACAAAAACGTGTCCAAGACCTGGTCAATTCTTACCGCAAACGGTATGATCCCCACTACGCCTTGATTCCTCCGCACATCACGCTGAAAGAAAAGTTTGAGCTGTCCGATGATAAATTGGAGAAAACAGTGGCCGACCTGGAGAAAATAGCCAAACAAATGAAAGCGTTTAAAGTCCGTTTTCACAAGGTCAGCCATTTTCATCCTACAAGCAATACCATTTACCTTGCCATTGATCATGAAGAGCCGATAGTCGAGTTGCACAATCAGATCGAGCAGCTGTTTGAACCAGTCGAAGCCCCTTACGATTATATCCCCCATCTGACGATTGGCCAAAAGATGTCCGAAGACGAATTGCACGACGTTTACGGAAGCTTGCGCATGCGCAAATTTGAGCTGGAAACGCTGATTGATCGCTTCCATCTTCTCTACCAATTGGAAAACGGCTCCTGGAGTATTTATCAAACATTTTTATTAGCCAAACAATAAAAAACAGAAAGGAGTTCCAACTTGTCCATTGAGATAAAAACAGTTGAATCAGAAACAGAATTGCAGCAAGCTTTCTCCATCCGCCGCACCGTCTTCATTCACGAGCAAAAGGTGCCCGAGGATTTGGAAATGGATGAGTGGGAACAGTCGGCCACCCATTTTCTCGCTCTGGAAGACGGGAAACCCATCGGTACCTGCCGTCTGCGCTGGATCAGCAGCCAGGAGGCGAAAGTGGAGAGAGTGGCCGTTCTCGCCCATAAACGGAACACAGGGGCAGGCCGAAAGTTGATGCTGGCCGTGGAAGAAACGGCCCGACTGAAGGAGGCCCGCGCCATTCGTCTGAACTCCCAAATCCAGGTGGTTCCCTTTTATGAGAAATTAGGGTACCGGACAAATGGCGCTCCCTTCTTTGAAGCCGGGATTGAACATATTCCCATGATCAAAGAGCTGAATTAACGCTGCTTTTGCGCCGCTTGTCTCAGCAGTTCCACCACGGATACATCCGTCGTGCAAGTACCGAGCGGTGCATGATACATGGAACCATTTCTCTCGCCATGAAAATCTGATCCCGCAGTTGCGATCAGCCCGAAAGCTTTCGCCATCTCCCGGTATTTTTCTTTTGCATCCTCAGGATGGTCGGGATGATTTACTTCGATTCCGTCCAATCCTTTTGAAACAAGCAGCGGGATAAGGTCGTCTTGCTCATATAATCCTGGGTGGGCAAGAACGGCCGCACCTCCGCTGGCATGAATCAGCTCGATTGCGGCAAACGGGGAAATCCGTTCCGGTGTCGCGTATGCTTTGCCGTCTTTGCCGAGATATTGGTCAAATGCTTCATCCATGGTATGTACAATCCCTTTGTCGATCAGAACTTCGGCGATATGCGGACGACCCACATTCAGATCCTTGCCCTTTCCTTTTTTCTTTTCCATCACCTCTTCCATCGTGATGGAGATCCCAAGCTGGTTCAAATTGTTGATGATCATGCGATTCCGTTCTTTCCGCTTATTGCGCTGTTCCTCCAATTTATTCAGCAGATGAGGATGATCCGGAATCACAAACAATCCGAGCATATGAATTTCTTTCCCCTGCCACAAAGTGCTGATCTCCACTCCCGGCACAACCGTTATTCCCCGTTTCTCCCCTTCAGCCAACGCTTCTTCCACACCGGCCACCGTATCGTGATCCGTGATCCCGACCGCTGCCAGTCCGGCACTTTCTGCCAATCGCACCACATCCCTGGGTGAGAAAAGTCCGTCAGAAGCAGTACTGTGCGAATGAAAATCTACCTTTGCCATTGATTCTCCCTCCTCGATGTTAAAACAGATCGCGAAACAGCGCCATACCTTCCCTCTGCATAAAAATCCGGCACGAAAACGCACTTTGGGCAAGGCGGGATCTTAACCAGGCAATCTTCTCTTCCGCCTGCCTGATCGACAGCGGAACGACCGGCCCGAGCAACAAAAACTTCACTCCTACCTTGACAGGACGCACGAATGCATAATCGACGTCCCGTGCCTGATGCGGCCAGTCCTCGCGGGAAACGGAAAAACGCGGAATCTCCTCCCTCCACTCTGTCAAATGGCAATACTTCTGATCGCGTTTGATTCTAAAAATGGAAAAGTAAGAAGCAATCAGGGTGGAAACATACTCCCATTCTTCCTCTTCAATTTCCGATTCCCGAACGGCCCTTTCGACCACGCGCTCTCTTTGCACACTTACATAATCAAATAAAAACCAGGATTGAAAAACCCTCTCCGGCAAAGAAACCAGGGATGTCTCCTTCCCCCTGCGGTATCCCGTCAAAGTGCCGAATACGTACAGCGCCCGCATTTTCTCGCGAAACGAAATTGTCTTCTCCGCATAAACTTCGATTTGGCCCAGCAGTTTAAAAAACGATTCTTCCTTTTTCTTCTGCCACTCATCTCTCCAAGATAAAAAAGGAATCGGTTGATCTCCGGCCATGGGCAAAACGATCTCTCCCTTTCCCCTTTTTCTACTTCAATTTATCATAAAATCATATAATCTCGCATAAAATTAACTGCTTCCTTCCACTTTGAAAAATGGGGATTGTTCATCCCGAAAAAGGGGTATGCAATTGGTAACCACTTGTAAGGAGGGTTTTTCGTGAAGTTAAGAATGAAAGCGCTTGCGGGAATTTCTTGTCCTGACCACAAAATGGATCGGATTTTAAAAGCCCAAGGTTTTCGTTCGTCACACAATCAGCCGCCCGTCTACAATATGGAAATCAGAGATGCCGCTTCGGGAGGCACTTACCGCCTTACCCTCCCTACTTCATTCAAGAAAAAAGAACACAGGACAAAATATTTGGGATTGGACACCCCGACCATTAAGCTGCAATCCCCGATGAACAGCAAATTTGAATCATTCGTACCTGAGCCGGTCGTAACCGCTGTATGGGGGAAAATAGAAGAAATCGCTTCTTATTTGAAATCTTAACGCGCGAGAAAAGAGCACCCGTTGCAGGCGGGTGCTCTTGTACACTCAACAATCAAGTACGTTCCTTGATCTCCTGTTTGATCTGTTCCGCCAGTTCATTCGGGTTTCCTGCGAACGAACGGGATTGTTTGTCCACACCTAACTCTTTGCTGATCTCGTTCATCATCTCTTCTACTTTTTCACCTTGTCCGCCGGGATTTTGTCCGGCTTTTGCCTGACCAGTCCGTTTCTCTTCATTTCCCTTACCGCGAAACAAGTTCAAAAAGCGGAACATAAGAAGATCCTCCTTTTGTCGAGTGTGAAATTAGTATGTGATCTCCCATTTCGTTCCATACCCAAAACAAAAGGAAGCCAAAGATTACCTGTTTTGGCTCCCTTCATTTATTTCCGGACACTTGAACTTGGTTGGCCTGTGACATTGCCGGATATACACCTTCAACACGGGCAAAACAATAACCGGAAGGCGTTTTTTTCACGACTCCTCTGACCCAGTATCTCCTTTCCACCCCTGTGGAAGGCAAGCCGGAAAGGGGGACGGGTTCCCATCTTCCATCCACCAAAACGACCGGTCCGGAGGAGGATACCGCAAACTGCATCATCACGGATTCTTGCTCCTGTGAGTCGCCGGGATCATTTTCACTCAATTCCATCAGCGATTTTCTCATTTCCACTGCTTCCGGCAGGGCGCGGATCAAGGAAATGTAGATTTGCTTATAAATGCCGTAAACGCTTGAAATCTCCTCCTGCTCCAACCAACGGAACAGGTGTTTGAGCGTATTGAGAAAAATGCGCGCCCCGTTCGGGGAGATCTTGGCATTATCCAGATACCAGACGCTCAGGAAATGAACGAGCGCTTCTTCGTTGAGCAAATTCCAGTCAAATGCTTGTCCATATCGAATCGACAGGTATTTGTACAACCATTCGAGGGTGCGGCTGTAAAATTGCTGCGTCCCTTTTTGCAATGGAGCAACAAAGGAAAGAAAAAATTGCTCCAGCTGAAGCATGGTTCGGGGGGGCAGGTCTTCCTCCTTTTCTTTCGCCATCGGCCAGAAGAAGCCGTTGATCGGTTCAGGCGTTGCTGACGGAACAGCTTTTACCTGCTCCAATTCCTCAGCCCGACTGATCGACCATCCGAACACTTTCCATCCTTTTTCCCAAGTGGTCAACTCTTGGCGTTTTTCATCTACTTGGCTGTATTTTTCTAGTTGCACGAGTATCTCCCCTCTCATCTCCTGCACAAAAGAGGTATAAGGGCCGAAAATCTGATAGCGATTGCCGATCCTGAGCAATCTTGTAAACAAAAGGGATTTCTCCGCAATGGCTCCCGCCGGCAAAACGGTAAACTCTTGTCCGGTTTCCAGTTCTTTCAATATGATGTATTCTTCTTCTTTTTTCGTTACTTCAAAGCAGGTAAACTTCGACTCGGAGAAATATCGGGCCAAGCGCTCTTTTTGCGGTGCCTTGCGCAAGGTGGCACTCCACACTTCGACAGGCCGTTTGCGGTTTAAACAGGGGGCATCAAATAAAATCCACAAGCGAAAGGATGTGGAAAATTCTTTTGGTATCGGCTGATCCATCGGAAACTGAAGCAATTTCTTGAAACGATTCGCCCATTCGAGCTGTTTCCCCTCCGATACCCGCTGATTAAACCAGCGGTTAAGCTCTGACAACAGTTCGTTTTTCAATTGGCTTTCACGCGCTTCACGGGCTTTTTCAGCCGCGTCCAGCGTCACAACCCTTTCACAACATTTTTTGAACTTTTTTCCACTGCCGCATGGGCAAGGTTCATTCCGACCTACCATCATGACACCTCGGATGCAGTATTCCTTGCCTTCAGTATAGCTGAAACAGCATCAAAAACAAATATTTACCAATTCATCCTGATTTTCTGATTGCAGGTTCTCGGTCGCTTTTTCATATATCAATAATATATATACCTTTATATAAAGGGTTGTAAACCATTTAATTAAAAATAAAAAAAGGCCGGATTGAAAAGGAAGGAAAGAAAAAATTTTGCAAAGACGCTTGGCATTGGCATTTCAGGTGGATAAACGGAGTCCCTGTTAAATAATTCCCTATCAAACAAAAAAATACCTGCAACGAATAAACATTGCAGGCAATTTTTTGTTTATTATTTTAAAATCTTGATCGTAACCGTCCGTCGACCCCAGTTGATCGCTTCTTGTTCAGAATCGAAAAATAAATCGATAATCTTTCCATTGATCGCTCCACCGGTATCTTCGGCCACACCGTAACCGTAACCCGGTATGTACAATTTTGTTCCCAGCGGAATGACGTCAGGGTCAACCGCAATCGTTCCGCGATGGGGGTATGTGCCCGTAGCCGTTCGGGAACCGGTAGCAGTATATCCTGTTGCCTCAACCGTCAAAGTTCCCGTCTCTTTGGCTGAAGTCAGATTGACGCTTTCCTTTTGGGCCATTTCTTTGTTGGTTCCGACTTTCACGATTTTCTCGACAGGCTCGACAGAATCGATCAGTTTTTGCGTAACGACGGGTTCTCCATCTTCCACGACCGGTTGACCATTTTTGTACAACATGGTCACCTGATAAACCTTTTTCCCTTCTTTCCCGTCCTGTTTCACTTCCGTTTTGCCATCAGCCATCTGGTTGTCTTCAATTTTCTTCGTTTTGTACGGAACCTCTTCGACCTTCTTCTTCACTCGCTGCTCCAATCGATCTACTACGATTTTAGTTCCTTCCTTAATCTTCTGATTAAGCGGAACATTGATTTCATCCCAAGCAGTTAGTTGGACCTTTTTCGACTTTAAAACATCTTCCACGGTCTCTTGCGTGGTTTGGAAAGTTCCCAGATCCTTTCCGGCAACACTTAACGAAACGCGGCATTTACAGGTAAGCTGAACCGTTTTTTGCCCGCCCAACTTCTGATCCCAGGGAATGCTCGGTTCATAGTTCTGTTTAAGCTCTGCGACAGAATAGCCTTGCTTTGTCAAAGAGCTCGCCAATGTATCGTCATTATTTTCCAGATTAATTATTTTCGGTTGGTCGCTAAAGGTTACTTTTACCTGCTGCGGTTCTGAACAACCCGTGAGCAGACTGGGCAGGATGAGGATCATCGCAAGGCTGTTTAGAAGGATCCTTTTCATCAAATACCTCCTTCTGAATAAAAGCCTGAACAATGATTGATTATAGCAGAACTTTACCTACCAATCTATTATTTTGATTGATTGTCATATATTCCTCTATTTTAATACAAATTATGTTTATGCTCACGGGTCGTCAATTGTTCCTTGCTATTCTTCCAAAAAAGTCCCCTGGTGCGGTGCAGGGGGGATGGATCGCGGATAATAGTGCACATTTTTCGGTCCGTAAATGGAGATGGTCAACCTGCCTCTTTGTATCTCCGCCTCAATTAAAATCGGTTCATTCAACTGATTTTGGAAACGAAAATCCGGCCCGCCCCACGAAACGGTTGCATCGCGATATTTCGGCACATAAGTAACCATTTTACTGTGACTGACCCGTTGGATCACTCTCAGCCCCGCCCGGTCAACTGAGTTGAACAAGGTTGAAGAGGTTTGGCAGATCCCTCCTCCAATCCCCTCGCTGTATTCCCCTTTGACAATGATCCGTGCCGGACGGTATCCTCTTGCCAGCGACCGTTCTCCGACGATGCGATTGAAGGAAAAAATTTGTCCGGGCAGTAAAACCGTATGATCAATCGCTTGGACGGACAGTCGAATATTATGGGTGCGATTCAAATTTCGCGCATTAAAATAAGTTGAATAGGAGGACAGCTTTTTTTGTTTCAGTTGTTGCAATTTTTTTGTGGTAAGCTGCGGCTGAATCCAGATAACCGGGACTTCGAGAGGCCTGCCCAAATATTCATGGATCGAATCGAGCCACTCGTATACTTTCTGCCGGTCCACTTTTCGCCCCAACTGATGAGGAATAATCCGGCGCTGACGGTCAAAACGGGCAGATCGTGCCGGTCGGTTGATCTCATGTTCAACCACAAGTGAAAACCAATTCATAAAGGCTTGGCGGTTTAATGTGGTGGGATCCACTCCGTCAAAACCGATTTCACTGAGCGGAAAGATCCACTCCTTATGCTGGAAGCGAAAAATCATCACAGATGTGTAAAGACGGGGAGATTCTGCCGGATGGAGCGATGCCGGAGGTCGGGTATAAGCGTCCGACTTCAAGCTCCCTCCGGGCAAAACAGGACAAATCAGGCACACGGCCAGCAGCAGGGGAAAAAATCGAGTTCTCAACCAGCACATAAACGTCCCCCCTTTTTGTTCCCTAGTCTTTGTCAAAAAAAGGAGAGCTATAATTTCACATCACTTCCATCAATTCTGACTTTCGATACCTATTTGTTCATTATTGAACAAAATTGATTTATTTCCTTTTAAAATTGTTGATTTTTATTGTCAAAGTTCGTGAATAAATGTACAAAGTGATGGCGAATGCGTATGATTAAGATAAAATTAGCTCTGAGCAGGAGGAATTAAACATGGACTCAGTTTTGTGGAGCCGTATTTTGACTGCTGAAACGCTGGCATTCCACATTGTTTGGGCTACCATCGGTGTAGGTGTCCCCATTTTTATCTGCTTGGCCGAAGGATGGGGAATCTGGCGCAAGGATCCCCATTTCATCCTGTTAGCCCGCCGCTGGACGCGCGGTTTTGTCATCACCGTAGCCATTGGCGTGGTAACCGGAACCTGTATCGGCCTGATGCTCTCGCTTCTGTGGCCGAAATTTATGCAACTGGCAGGCAATGTCATCAGTTTGCCCTTGTTTATGGAAACCTTTGCCTTCTTCTTTGAAGCAATTTTTTTGGGCACTTATCTCTACACCTGGGATCGTTTCCAAAAACCGGTCTATCATTGGCTGACGTCAATCCCGATTATCATCGGTTCCTCGATGTCCGCCGTCTTCATCACGACTGTCAACTCTTTTATGAATACCCCGGCAGGTTTCAAGCTTTCTGCTTCCGGACGGGTGAGCCATATCGATCTGATCGCCGCCATGCTTAATCCGTCCACTCCGTCAGAAGTGGGCCATGTGCTCTCTTCCGCATATGCCACGTGCGGTTTTTTGCTGGCCGCCATCGCCGCCTGGCACTTATTAAAGGGAAAGACGCACGTCTATTACAAAAAAGCGCTTCATTTAACGATGGCAATCAGCTTTATCCTGTCCTTGCTCACCTTTGTCGCCGGCGATCTTTCCGGCAAGTTTCTGGCCACTTGGCAACCGGCCAAACTTGCGGCCGGAGAATGGCATTTTGACACACGAACCAATGCGCCTCTGGTGATTGGCGGCATACTCGATGAAAAGAATCTGGAAGTGAAATACGGACTGGAAATCCCTTCGGCGTTGAGCTTTCTCGCCACCGGATCCATCGACGGCAAAGTGACCGGGCTGAAGGAGATTCCGCGCTCGGAATGGCCGCCGCTCTTCATCCACTACCTGTTTGACGCGATGGTGGGAATCGGCTTTTATCTCATTTTCATTTCCGCGGCTTATCTCGCGTATTGGTTGTCGAAAAAGGAGATCATCCAAAGCCGCTGGTTGCTCCGGGGAATTGTTTTGGCCGCTCCGCTCGCGTTTCTGGCCATTGAGTTTGGATGGATTTACGCCGAAGTGGGAAGGCAGCCCTGGATCATCACCGGGTTGATGCGGGTGGATCAGGCTGCAACTACGGCGGATAATGTGGGAATGGTTACCCTGATGTTCAGTCTCCTCTATCTCTTGCTCGCCATTGTTGCCATCAGTGTCCTCTCCCGCTTGTTCAGAGGACGGCCGGCGGAAACGGAACTTCATGCAGTTGAAGGGAGGAGCCGGACATGAACTTGGCAATGGTCGGAATCACGGTTTTGTGGACGTTCTTGTACGGTTATCTCCTGATCGCCTCGATTGATTTCGGGGCTGGATTCTTTTCCTGCTACAGCATGCTGACCGGAAAAGACCATATCATCAACCGGATTATTGACCGCTATCTGTCTCCCGTCTGGGAAGTAACCAACGTTTTTCTGATCTTTTTCATCGTCGGCCTTGTCGGCTTTTTCCCGGAAACCGCTTATTATTACGGGACGGCATTGCTGATTCCCGGGTCAGTGGCATTGATTCTGCTGACGATTCGCGGTTCTTTCTATGCCTTTGCCAATTACGGGGCGCGCAAGAGCAAGTTTTATTTGCTCCTCTACGGGTTGACTGGTCTGTTCATTCCCGCTTCCCTGTCAACGGTTTTGACGATTTCAGAAGGGGGTTTTATTGAAAAAACGGGGGATCGCCTCTTATTTCGGGCAGATCTTCTTTTCACCAGCCACTATTCCTGGAGCGTTGTCTTCCTGGCTTTGGTCAGCATTTTATATATCAGCGCCAGTTTTCTCACCTTTTATGCTGATCGGGCAAATGATCTCCAGGCCAGGGAGCTTTTGCGAAAATATGCCCTGTTTTGGAGCGGGCCTACAATTTTGGCCAGCTTGTGGGTCTTTTGGGAGCTTTCCCGGCACAATCCGGAACATTTCTCCCGTGCCCTCTCTGTCGGCTGGATGTTCGTCACTTCCTTTTTCTGCTTTTGTATTGGCGTCTGCTTAATGTGGAAACGGAAAAATCTGGGCATCGCGTTTATCTTCGTCATGTTCCAGTTCGCCTGCGCTTTTTTTGGTTACGGCATTTCCCATCTTCCTTATCTGTTGTATCCCTTTATCACCATTCATACCGCTTTGACGAATACCACGATGGGTATGGCATTGGTGATCGCTTTTATCGCCGGTCTCTTGCTCCTGATTCCATCCATCGGGCTTTTGCTCTGGCTGTTCCTTTTCAACGCCGGCTATGTTCGCGGAAAAAAATAAAGGAAAACGATGAGGAAAGCATGAAGAGGGCGAAACTCCTTTCCGGAGAAACGCCCTCTCTTATTCGCTTTTACCGGAAAACCGCCGATTTTTCTTTTCTCTTTTCACAAGCCGCTACAAAGGCCCGAAACAATCGTTTCGCATGATCATCTTTTGCCACCATCGACTCAGGATGCCACTGCACCCCCACCACAAACTCATGCGCAATGCTTTCAAATGCTTCAATCACCCCGTCACTGGCGACCGCCGTCACTTTGAGCGGAGACACCACTTTGCGGACAGCCTGATGGTGAAAACTGTTTACTTTAATCAGCGACTTCGCAAAAATCGAGTAAAGAAGGGAATCCTCGGCAATTTGAATCGTATGGGAAGCATGGCTGCGCGGGGCCTTTTGCTGGTGTTGCAATACCGCCTTCTTCTGGCCGGGTAAATCCTGATACATGTCTCCGCCCATCGCAATATTCAAAATTTGGCATCCGCGGCAGATGCCGAGGATCGGCTTGCGTTGCGCATTAAACTGCTCAATGAGGGCAATTTCCATTTCGTCCCGGTCCGGCACGATCTCACCCAACCCGGGATGAGGTTCTTCGTCAAATAAAGTCGGGTCAATATCGCCTCCGCCGGTGAGGAGCAAACCGTCAACCAGTCTGCTCATTTCCGCGATCAGTTCATCATCGACCGTATAGGGAAGCAAAAACGGAATCCCCCCGGCAGCGATGATCACATCGCTGTATTCCTGCGATAAAAATTGTTTTTTGCTTTGCTCAAGGGACATGGTAATCCCGATCACCGGTTTCATCTGAATCTCCCTCTCCTGTTGTTGTTCCTCCTTTTTCGATCTTATCTTATGTTTACAATTGACGAAAGTATCAAAAAACAACGCACACAAAAAACTCCAGACCAAAATGGCTGGAGTTTATTTGGCTGATGCAGGTTCGCGATTACTGAACAGGAAGCTGATCGCATAAAGGCCGGCAATCCCGACAATTGCATAGATCACGCGACTCAGAAATGAGGATGCACGGAGCGATTCACCGCCAAAAATCGCGGAAACCAAATCCCATTGGAACAATCCAACCAACAACCAGTTCAAAGCCCCAATGATAACCAAAATTAAAGCCAATTTTTTCAACGCTGCTCCTCCTTTCCCCACTGTTTACGTTTATTATCCCGCACCGCAGGAAAAACATGCAGGGAAACTAAAGGTCCATCCCGGGCAGCATCTCTGACCGGGGCATGAGAATACAGGATAGGTGCGACCATGCCCCCCCGGGCTGTGATGCATATTTACAAAAAAAAAGCAACCCGATGGTTGCGGGTTGCCGGGAACTAGACTCCCAGTATATCCTTTTCTCGGTTTTCTTCTTTTTGCTTTTGATAATATTCTTCCGCCAGTTTGTCGATTTCTTTTTTCAATTCGGCGACCATATCTTTTTCCGGGATTTTGCGAATGATTTTCCCATGTCGGAACAAGAGGCCTTCCCCGCGGGCACCGGCAATCCCGATATCCGCTTCCTTCGCTTCACCGGGACCGTTAACTGCACATCCCAAAACAGAAACCTTGATCGGAGCGCGAATTTTGGAGATATAATCTTCGATCTCATTGGCAATGCTGATGAGGTCGATTTCGATTCGCCCACAAGTCGGGCAGGAAATCAGCGTCGCCGCGTTTGCAGCCAACCCAAACGCTTTTAAGAGCTCCCTTGCCACTTTTACTTCTTCAACAGGGTCAGCACTCAGGCTGATCCGCACCGTATTTCCGATTCCCATCGCCAAAAGCGCTCCCAGTCCGGCAGAACTTTTCACTGTGCCGGAAAAAAGGGTTCCCGACTCGGTAATCCCGAGATGTAACGGGTAATTGAATGTTTCCGCCGCTTTCTTGTAGGCGTCAATCGCCAAACGGACATCCGAGGCTTTCAGCGAAACGATGATATCATGAAAATCGAGCTCTTCCAAAATGCCGATATGGTAAAGGGCGCTTTCGATCATTCCTTCTGCTGTTGGATACCCGTATTTTTCCAAAATCCGCTTTTCCAACGAACCGGCATTGACTCCGATGCGGATCGGGATCCCCCGTTCTTTGGCCGCTTTCACGACCGCCTCCACTTTTTCTCTTTTACCGATATTCCCCGGATTGATGCGAATTTTATCAATTCCGCCTTCGATCGCTTTTAAGGCCAGTTTGTAATCAAAATGGATATCTGCAACCAAGGGGATGTTTACTTGCTTTTTAATCTCCGGAATCGCTTCGGCTGCGCGCATGTCCGGACAAGCGACCCGGACGATTTGACAGCCGGCTTCTTCCAGCCGTTTAATCTCTGCAACCGTCGCTTTAACATCATGCGTTTTCGTTGTCGTCATGCTTTGGATAACCACTTGGTTATTCCCGCCAATTTGAATGTTTCCAACTTTGACGGGCCTTGTTTCCGTACGATGATACATAAAGGATTCGCTCCTTTTGCCGTAACGTGAAGTCGATGTTCGGCATGTTGACCTTCCTTTATGCCGCCAACAACCGAATGAAGAATCATGAGTCCCTGAACTCCATTTACCAAGTATAACATATCACACCGGCAAAGAGAAAAGGAGCACAAACGCTCCTTGTCAATCTTTTTTTGCTTTCTGTTCAATTTTTATTCCACATTGAAACCACCGGTGCTCAAGCGAAAACCATTTTCCACGTGGCAACGGCCACCTGTCGCCCCTGTTGCTATTCATTTTCCCGTCTCAGCCTGGAACGCTGTTTGTCCATGTACATTCTCATGGAAAAGGGGATCATGCCAAACCATTTGACAGACCAGGGTTCTTTTCTCATCTGTTTCAGTTCTTTCCGCTCAGAGCGAGGCGTCTCCATATACCAAATCATCCGCTGAAGCAGAAACTGAATCCATTCTCTAAAAGACATTGATTCCACCTCATCCCTTAGCTTAGCCGGTGAAATCGCCGTTTAAACGCTTTTTCCCAAAAGGAAACAATCTCTTGCACGACCCCGTCTACACTTCGCCCGGTGGTATCGACGGTGAGATCGGCAAAGTCGTACAAACCTTCTCTCTCCTTCATAATGGCGTATACCTTGGTATGTAACTCTCCCTGCAATAACGGACGCTCATCAGCGGCACGACCGAGACGCCGGATAATCTCTTCCGGTTCGGCGAACAGCTGCACGACAACCCCCTTTTCCCGCATCATCTCCCTGTTCTCTTCCTTTAACACAATTCCTCCCCCGGTGGTGAGGAGCAAAGGGGAACCGTTCAGCAGCATCTTCAGCAATCTGGTCTCCTCTTGCCGAAAAGCAGCCTCGCCGGCACGGGCAAAATACTCTGCGATTGTGCAGCCAAACCGCGCTTCCAGTTCCTGGTCGGTATCCTTCCATTCCAGTTTCAGCTTTTTCGACAATTCCCGACCGACAGTAGTTTTACCTGTCCCCATCATGCCAATGAGAATCAAATGGCTCTTTTCCTGGTTCATTTCTACCTCCACCTGGATTTTTATTCTCTATCTTAGCGGATCCAGCGGTGGATGGCTAGCGTGTGCGGGTCAAGCTCCACTTCGCTCGTCTGCATGACGCCATTTTTTCCATAGGCTGTTGCCTGCACGCGGGTCATCTTCTCCCCTTGTTGAAGAATCCATGTCTCCACATAAATTCCATTGATTTGCAAAAGGCCTTTTTTCCCGGCACTTCCCATCTTCAGCTGCTTCCGAAGCACGGCGATTCCACTCTCCGACGCATATTTGCAGCGAATCTGTTCTTCATAGAGAGCCTGTGCCTGCTTCGTGTCAGCTGAACCGATGATCAGAAACGTGAGCAGCGTAAACAAAACCGTCAGGGAGGCGATCACCACCGGGAGGGCGAAGCCCCGTTCATTCCGCCTCATCAGATGTTCTCACCCTTCCTGCGACATATGTGCTCCAATCCAGGCTCGCATTCCAGTTCTGCATGCCGATTTTCATTCCCACACCGACAGGATCCGGGACAAAAGCGATATAATAAACATCCTGCAACAAAATGGTATTGCCCTTGAATGCTGTTTCTTCCTGTGCGCGGACGCTGCGGATCACCCGGCGTTTTTGATGCCGATAGCAAACGGTGTCTCCGTTCGGCAATTGAAAATACAGGGAGCCGTTATCCATTCGAAAATGGCTGCCCTGCTTCAATTCCTGATGAATATAACCGGAAAAAGCCATCGATTCCATTACCAACCGCTCTTTGCCATCCAACCCTTTGATTTCCGACATAAAGGTGCGTGTGATAAAAAACAGGGCCGGAAGCAGTATCAACAAGACGCTCATGGCAATGACCAATTCGAGATAGGTAAAACCGGCTTCACCTTTTAATCCTGAAAGCGATGCGTCATCCACCTGGCGCTTTTCGTTTTTCCATCTTTCCCTTTCCATTGAACCTCCACTTCCATCTGGTACAAGAACGGCTCAACCGCGCGGCATTTGGTCTGCAAAAGATACACTTGCTTCGGGAACTCTTCGCTTTTTACTGTTTTGCTTTCACCGGCGCAACGATCCGGAAAAGCCGACAGCTGCTTTTCCATTTCATTTTCCATCAAATGATCGATTTCCAGCCGGATGATTTCCTCTGTTTCCTTCATTTTTATTTCGTGCAGGACAGGAACGGCAAACACCATAAACACGCCGATCAGCACAAGCGACATCGTCACCTCGGCCAAGGTAACCCCTTCTTCTCCCCGCTTCATGGCATCAACTCCGCTTTGGGCCGGCCGGACGCCACCTGAATCACCAATTTTCCGACCAGTTTTTCCGCAGACAAGATGCGGATCGTTCCTCCCTGAACCTGCCCGGTCTCCCGGAAAATCACCTGATTTCCCTTATAATTGCTGGCAAGACGATATTTGTCGGGAACCGGGATGGTCCGAATCTCCTCCTCTCCCTGATACACTTCGATTTCACGGGGATTCAGAAAAAGAGAAACTTCGCTTTCACGGGAGACAGCCTCCAACTGGGCCAATTGGATCTGTGTGGCCAGAGAATCCAAAAACATCTCCCTTTCCGCCCGCTCACCCAAAACCGACAATGCCGGCAGCGCAATCGCAGCCATCAGTCCGAGCACGAACAAAATCAACAACACTTCGACCAGCGTCCACCCTTGTTCCCCGACATGCTTCATTTTTGGCATTTCACTCTTTTTTCGGAGGAGATTTGCGGATTACGGTCAATCACATAATGCCCCCCGCCCGGACACGCCGGCACCGATCGCAGATAACCCCGTTTCACCAATTCCGCCACGCTGCCCGGGTACTCTCCGTATTCCAGATAGTAGTTATCCGCTTGTGCGCTGATCATCTGTCTGTTCGCGCGATCCGCCCGATCCTTGGCTTTCTCCCCAGCCGCCTTCAAATTAGGAATCGCAATCGCCAAAATGAGACCGATAATAAACAAAACCACCAACATTTCCACCAAGGTAAATCCTTTTTCACCATTCCCCGTCATGGTTGACATCTGCCACTCTCCTTTCATTAAAGCGCCCGCACCAGCTGCAATACCGGCAGGAACATGCCGATGACCGTCAGTGCAACAAACAACCCGATGGCAAATATAAACGCGGGTTCCAAACTCCTCGTCAGCCGTTCGATCTTGTATTTCATCATCTTCTCCGTCCCCTCGGACAGATGGAGGAGAATTTCATCCAATTTTCCTGATTCCTCGGCCAACGTGACCATCTGCACGAATAAAGGCAAAAACAGTGGTTCCGCTTTTTTCTTCACCGCTCCGGCAAAAGAATCACCCTGCATCAAGCACTTTTTCACCTTATGTATTCTGCGGGTTAAAAGAACCCACGGAGTCAGCGTCGCCATTACATCAAGCGCCGTCAGCAATGGAACGCCCGCGGCCAGCAGCGAACCCAACTGAGTCGCAACATAATGAGTGAAACGGTACCGGTAATACTGCCCAATGCCCGGAAGCCACAACAACATCCTGGTAAAAAAAGCTTGTAGCCTGTCAGAGCTCATCCGGATCAATCCACCGCCCACCGACAACAGACATATGGATCCCCCTGCAAACAGCAAAACGGAATGAAAGGAATGAGACAAGAGAAACATCCATTGGGTGATGGCCGGCAACGGAATCCCAAGCGTCTGATACAGTTCGGAAAATCGGGGCAAAACAATCGAAACCAGAAAAAAGATCGCACCGATTGCAATGCAAAAGACCAGCAGCGGATAAAAACATGCTTGCCCGAATTCCCGGCTCCATTTGGCCCTTGCGGCATAGTAGGATGCGCACTGCTTAAACCCGAAAACGTAATCGCCGTGTTCTTCGGCAGCGCGAATAAACGAGATGAACAGATTGGGAAAAGCGCACTTTTGCAAGGCGGAAGACAGATTCCCGCCATTTTCCAATTCTTTTTTTAATTTTTCGTATAAAGAAGATGTAATCAATTGTTGTGTCACCAGCAAATCCAAACAGGTCAGCAGAGAAATTCCGCTTTCCAGCAAATGCCCCATCTGCTGGCTGAACACCATCAACTTTTCAGTTTTCCACCGGCGTTTCATCCGCACCATCAATCACCCGCATCCATTCCTCAATCGTGGTTTCATCTTTCCTTACCTTGTCCATCACAGCGTCGCTGATCCGCTTCATGCCGCTGTCGATCAAGAACGCGCGCAACTCGCGCAAAGAGGCCCGCCCCACGATCAGACGTCCCAGATCTTCACCGGACTCCATCACCTCAAAAACACCGGTGCGCCCATAGTATCCCGTATTCCCGCAATCGGCGCATTTGCTTCCGCGGCAATGTGCACACGGCAAACGCACCAGACGCTGTGCAACGACACCGGCCAGGGCAGCTGCAACCCGAAACGGCTCGATCCCCATGTCAATGAGGCGCATCACGGCACTGGCTGTATCATCGGTGTGAAGCGAGGTGAGGACGAGATGGCCGGTCAGGGCAGCGCTGATGGCAATGGCGGCCGTTTCAAGATCCCGGATTTCCCCGATCATGATCACGTTGGGATCCTGCCGCAGCACCGCCCGCAATCCTCTGGCAAATGTCAAACCGGACTTGGGCAGGATCTGCACCTGATTGATCCCCGGCAACTGCAGTTCGATCGGATCTTCCAATGTCACAATATTGGTTTCGACCCGGTTTAATTGTTCCAGCATCGCATAAAGCGTCGTCGTTTTCCCTGATCCCGTCGGTCCGGTAACAATAATCAGGCCGCTCGCTTTTTTCAGCAGGCGCTCAACCTTGGCCCGTTCCTCCGCTTCCATGCCCAGATTTTCCAGCTTCCGCGGTTGACCGCGGGTTTTGAACAAACGCAGGACAATTTTTTCTCCGTAAAGTGTCGGAAGCGTCGACACGCGCAGGTCGAGCTGACCCCGGGCGATTTTCCCGTCTTGCGGAATTCTTTTCTCGCTGATATCCAAATGGCTCAGTAATTTGACTCTGGCCGTGATGGCCGCAGCATGCTCCGCCGGAAGCAAATCATGCTCTTGGAGAAAACCATCGACGCGAAGCCGCACCCTGAGTCCGTGCTGCATGGGCTCCAGATGAATATCGCTCGCCCGCAGTTCCTGTGCTTTTAAAAAGAGATCATCAATGTAATCGACAACATTCAAGCCAGCCTCATTCCTCCCTCCCGGAAAAATCCATAAAAATAAATTATTTTACAATTTCTACCTTTCTTTCTGATATCCTTCCCCGATTTCGACAAATTCGGAATTATTTGTACAACTTTCCCTATTTTCTGCACGCACAAAAAAAGGGGAGGATCATCAGATCTCCCGGCTTTTTTCAAAAACATGCAACCAGTTTGCCAACAGACTCAAAACATTATGAGCTCCCCGAAGTTATTCATGATGATCGGACTCAAGGCAAATCAATCAGCATGAATCGCGCATCGGATTCAGCATCCAACTGAAGTACGGGGGTTTGCGTGATGCGGGCAGAATCGCGTCTGTTTAAGATCGCTTCACCTTTATTAACAACCAATCGTCCCTCAATCGCAAACAGGAAAATTCTCCGTCCCGGCTTTTGCGAAAAGACGATTTCTTTTCCTTTTTCCAGATCAGCCAAGTAAATGGTCAAATCCTGATGAATATGGGCAATTTCTTTGGAAGCAGGATTTTTCGCGACAATCGGCAAAAGACGATTTTTCATCTTCTCAACCGGAAATTCCGTTTTTTCATAAGAGGGCGTCAGCCCTTTTTGCTCAGGCAGAAACCATAATTGCAAAAAATTTACTTTTTCTTCACTGGAAGGATTCACTTCCGAATGGACGATCCCCGTGCCTGCGGTCATTCTCTGAACACCGCCGAATGTGGTGGTTTCCGTCGCTCTCGAGCTGTCCTCATGCCTTAATTGCCCTTGCAGAACAATCGAGACAATTTCCATCTCCCGGTGGGGATGGGGGACAAAGCCGGTGAGCGGGGCAACAATATCATCATTCAACACCCGCAGGGGACCGAATTGAAGATTGTTTGGATCATAGTAGTCGGCAAATGAAAAACTGTGCGCTGTCTTTAACCAACCGTGATCGGAGGTGTATCGTGATTCAGCCGGATATACTTTCAACATTTTTGACTCCTCTTTCTGTCATCATCTGAATAGAACGGCATCAAGCGAATATGTTCCCGAACCGGTGCAGGCGACACCGACGGCAACGACAATCAGGATCAAATTGTATTCATATCCCCCTTGTGTCACCCAGTAACCATTCTTTCCATGAACTTTAAAAACAGCCACCAGCATTGTCAACACAATCAAAACGGCCCCGACAGGTCCCCCAAGACCGGCGGCAAACAAAAAACCGCCCGCCAGTTCACCCAATCCGGCCAAAAAAGCCATAAATAAACCCGGCTTGATCCCGATCGATTCAAACCATTGTCCTGTCCCTTTCAGACCAGGCCCGCCAAACCAGCCGAACAGTTTTTGCGATCCATGCCCCATAAACGTCAAACCGACTGCAAGCCGAATCAGCAAAAGACCGGTATTCATCAGACTCCCTCCATTTCTGATAATTTCTGTAATGCCATCTTAACCTCATTCACTTACTTTTGTCAAGTAACTATTAATAAATAATTGACTAAAGGTGATTGCATGGAAATGTTTTCGCGTGATCGTGAATAATTTTTTCCGCAGCGGCGATGCTAAGGAATAGAGTCGATGGGGAATAGCCAAGCGGTAAGGCAACGGACTTTGACTCCGTGATGCGCAGGTTCGAATCCTGCTTCCCCAGCCAAAAAACAGCATGAGCAAAGGAAACATTTCTCCTCCTTATGCTCATGCTGTTTTTTGTTTGCTGTTCACCTTCTTCATCACATGACCCCCGACCATGACAAGAATGGCCAAAACAATCGGAACCGCCGTATCCAAATAATCCTGTCCCCCGGACAGATAACTGCGCACCAAAGGATCTCCGATCATTAATTCACCGGCAGTATACCCGAGGATGGCGGTTCCTGCATAGATAAGCCAGGGGAGCCGTTTTAACAGGGAAGCCACCAGCCCGCTCCCCCACATGATAATGGGAATGCTTAAAGCCAGACCAAACAGGACCAGTACAACACTGCCGTGCGCCGCTCCGGCTACCGCCAGCACATTGTCCAGGCTCATCACCACATCCGCCACAATGATCGTCTTAATCGCGCTTTTCAGGGTACGGCCAAGGGACACCTCCGTGCCTTCTTCTTCATCAGCCAGCAAATTGACGGCAATCCATAACAACAAAATCCCCCCAATTGTCATGAGGAGCGGAATCTTCAACAGATACGCGGCGATCGCAGTGAGAGAAGCGCGCAAAATGACCGCCATTCCAGCACCGATCATGACCGCTTTTTTTCTCTGATGCTCAGGCAGGTTTCGCGCCGCCATCCCGATTACCACCGCATTGTCCCCGCTCAAAAGGAGATCCAGGATAATGATGTTAAAAAAGCCAATCCAAAAAGCCATATCCGTTAGCCAACTTGCCATGTTTTTTTTACTCCTTTAAACAGGCATGCTGATACCGGCTTCGCCTTTTTGGCGGACCAACATGCCTGCCCTCTTAACCTTTCACAACTGGCTGAAGAAGCAGAGAAAGCGAACCCTCAATTTGAGATTCGCATACCGCAAAGTGACGCTCCGCCAGACCGGAAAGAACTTTCATGTCCAGTCAGTTGGACACCCTCGTTAACTAAAATTATGAGGAAAACAAGTGCCTGATTACCGCAACCGTCAAATTCGGAACAATTTTCATCGAGTAAGAGATTTCAACCCGTTCCCATTGTTTATGGGCATCTTTGCCATAAGGACCGATATTGATCACGGGGACATCCAGCTGACGGATCGCTTCCAGATCCATCTGGTGCTTCACTCCCCAGACGGGCATGTTCATTTCAAAGGCCTGAATCTCTTTTTCATCATCACTCAGCGCCACAAAGCTCATGTCCGAAATATACGGAAAAAATTTGCGAACTTGTATTTTTTCCGCACAGTAAGGTTCGATTTGCTCCACAGCGCGATGAACTGCTTCAATCAGGCGGAAGTCGCGCGGATCATCTTCGTTCAGGACAACACGGGGGATATACGGAGATGCGAAAAACAGGATGACCGCCGGTTCCGCATCCCCGCCCCAGCGCCATAATTCCTCTACCATCTGCTTGGCGTACTGGCGTATATCCACTGATTCCTTGTTCAGCATATTGTGGGAAAAAGCCAGGATCTGCTGTTCAAACTCCGCCCCGTGTTTTTCCCGGCAAAGGTGGTAAAATTCCTCATATGTGAAAACGCGCGGTTCAATCTCCGGAGGAACATACGAATTTCCGCTTAATCGGCTGTAAAGGCGACCCCGCTGGTGATACTTTGCAATGGCCGCTTCAAACGCTTCACGGGCAATCCCCTTCAACCGGCACAAAACATCGCGCGGCGACCAACTGTGAACAAAAAAGTTGTAGTAAACAAAGGCGGTTTGTGGAGTTTGCACATCATACTGCTTTTTTAGATCAGTCTGTTTCAACGAAACCGGAGGCATCGTCACCTCGCCGAACATTTCATCGCACAGATCAGGATTGTAATCAATGCGGGAGGTAAGTTCAGCCGCAATCAGGTTTGGGTCGAATCCTTCAAACGCCTGACCGACATGCGTCTCTTTGCCGACAATATAAAAGGCGGGGAGCAGTTTGCCAACCGTACCCAAATAAATATAGCGGTTCGGGTCCCCGTCAAAACGCGGGGCCGTATAATCGGAATTCACCGCGGCAATGAACCGGAGTTCTTCTTCCCGGGCCAGCTGATGGATGTCGGCCAGAGCAGATAAAATTCCCCGCGAATTATTCTCTTCATCACATGTGACCAGAAAGAGAAGGTTCCCTTGAAAACGGTGCCTGTTTTCGGCAAAGTAGCGCAAAATCGCCATATTGCCGGCAACCCCGCTTTTCATGTCCAAAACTCCCCTGCCGCCCATGTAATTCCCGCCGGCCAAGTCCCTGGCAACGGCAGCGGGAATTTTTCCTTTGCTCCATTCCCTGAGCAGCTCATCCGGTGAAAAGGCCAGTCCCATCCATTTGCCGTAATCCTCGACACCCACGGTATCCAAATGCCCCATCAAGATCACCGTTTCGGAACAATTTTCATCCCTTCCTCTGACCAGCGCCAGCACATTGTACCGTTCCCGGTCATCATGCCGGGTCGGCGTAATGCGCAAATGATGCGGATGATCAAGGAAATAAGGGAGCTGACGCAATTTTTCATAAATAAAAGCCGCCATGTCCCGCTCCCCGATCGTGCCGACAATGCTGGGATGCTCGACGAGCTCTTTGGTTAAAGCACAGATTTCATCCTGGAAGTTAATCATCGCTGATCCCCTCCATTTCAAAATATCGAAAAATATATCCAGGGAGGAAGATTCTGATTTCATCAAGTTTGAAAGCGATTTTTGAGGAGGCAAACTCAAAAATCGCTTTCTTCAGCTCAGAAGAAGGAAAACTCTTCTTCCGGTTCACCCGGATTTAATTCGATCACTTCCGTCCCTTCAACCGCTTCACGCACCAGGCGTTCCAGATCCAGTTTGGCTTCTTCACGGGCCGCCACCTGTTTATCCGGCCGAGTTTTGGGCGCTTTTGGCAAAAAGACCGTACAGCAGTCCTCATAGGGCAAAATCGAAGTTTCATACGTTCCGATCCGTTTGGCAATCGTCATGATTTCCTGTTTGTCCATCCCGATCACCGGCCTTAAGATCGGCATATTTGTCACTTCATTGATGGTATTCATACTTTCGAGCGTTTGGCTGGCAACCTGCCCCAGGCTTTCCCCCGTCACCAGGGCAAGCGCACCATGTTTTTTGGCGACGGCCTCGGAGATGCGCAGCATGAACCGGCGCATGATCGTAATGGAATAAGAGTCATAGCAATGTTTGTTTATTTCCGTTTGAATTTCCGTAAACGGAACGATGTGCAGATGGATTTTCCCGCCATAACGCGTCAGGATCTGTGCCAGGTCGATCACTTTCTGCTTGGCCCTCTCGCTGGTGAACGGGTAGCTGTGGAAATGGATCGCATGCAGTTCCACCCCGCGCTTTAAAGCGAGATAGCCGGCCACAGGACTGTCAATCCCTCCCGACAAGAGCAGCAGGACGCGGCCGCTGGCTCCCACCGGCAATCCGCCCGGTCCCGGAATATCATTTCCGTAGATATAGGCGTATTTGCTGCGCACTTCCACATGAAGCGTCAATTCGGGATTGTGCACATCCACTTTGAGTTCGGGGACATTTCCCAAAATGAATCCGCCGAGGCGGTGATTCATCTCCTGCGACCGTATCGGAAACTTTTTGTCCGCCCGCTTGCTGTTCACTTTGAATGTCCGGACACCTTCCTGCTTTCGCACCAATTCCAGGGCCGCTTCCTTAATCTTTTCCCAATCGTTTTCCACCCGGATCGCCGGGCAAATCCCGACCAGACCAAATACGGTCTTCAGTTCGTCAATGAGCGCTTCCGGTGCTTCATCTTCCAGTTCCACAAAAATGCGGCCCGGTGTTTTCACCACGCTCACACCGGCAAAACGCGCCGTTTTTTCGCGGATATTGTTTGCCAGACGGTCTTCAAAATCCGCCTTATTCTTTCCTTTTAATGCCAATTCTCCGTAGCGGAGCAAAACACAGTTTCTTTTCATCTGTTATGCACCTTCATCACCTGTTGTAACATGGGGATCACTTTGCCCAGCGCATCGGCACACCGCATGAGATCCTCTTCGGTGTTCATCCGTCCCAAACTGATGCGAATCGAGCCGAGCGCTTCTTCATCCGACCGTCCAATCGCTTTCAGGACGCGGCTGGGCAACTCTTTTTTGGAGGAACAGGCCGACTTGCTGGAAACATAGACTCCCTCTTTCTCCAACGCATGAACGATCACTTCCGATTTCAGGAAGGGAAATGAAAGATTGATAATATACGGCGCACCGCCTTCCCTGCTCACATCGCCGTTGATGATCACGGAAGACAACCGCTCCTGGATCTGTCTGAGAAAAGCTTCTTTCCAGTTGGCAGAATCGCGTATAAAAGCATCCCCCTTCTGCCGGGCCAACACGACCGCTTTTGCCATTCCGACAATTCCCGGTACGTTCTCGGTTCCGGAACGGATTCCCTGCTCTTGTCCGCCGCCGATCAAAAGAGGCGGGAGGTGAAGATTTTTGCGTATATATAAACAACCGACTCCTTTCGGTCCATGCAGTTTGTGGCCGGACGCGGAGAGGAAGTCGATTTTCGCCTGGCGGGGCAATAAGGGAATCTTGCCGAAAGACTGTACGGCATCCACATGGAACAGCACTTTGGGATAGCGCTCCAGCCGCCGCCCGATTTCCTCAATCGGCTGAATGGTGCCGATTTCATTATTGACATGCATGATGGAGACAAGCACCGTTTCCTCTGTGATCGCCCGTTCCACATCATCAGGATTCACCCGTCCCTGTGAGTCTACAGGGAGATAGGTAACGTTCCACCCTTTGCGTTCCAAGTATTGAAACACCTCATATACCGACGGGTGTTCAATCTCGGTTGTAATCAGGTGTTTTCCGCGGCCGGCATATTCTTCGGTTACCCCGCGAATCGCCAGGTTATTGGCTTCCGTACCGCCCGAGGTGAAAAAAATTTCCTCAGGGGAAACGTTCAAGGCTTGCGCGATCACCTTGCGCGCCCCGGTGACCAACCGCTCGGCTTTTACCCCCAGTCCATGCAAAGATGAAGGGTTGCCGAACACATCGACCATCACATCAGCCATTACTTTGGCCACTTCGGGATCTGTTTGCGTTGTGGCGCTATTATCCAAATAGATCACCGACTTGCCCTCCTTTCCTCTCTTCATAACTTCACCATTCTATCATAAAACAAAACACCTGACATGAGATTCAGGTGCAATCCATTTCCCTGTTCTTTTTCAAACTCGATTGGCGGATGATGAGTTGTGACGGAATCACATGCTCAGCAGGCAAGCTGCAATGTTCCGGATCGCTCAAAGCGTTCAAAAGCAGTTTCACCGCCTCCATGCCGAGTTCGTACGATAAGATTTTGACACTGGTCAAAGGAGGATTCGTAAAGGACAACAACGGCGAATCGTTAAAACCGACAATCCCGAGTTCTTCGGGGACGCGCAGTCGGTTATGTCCGGCAAATTGCAAGGCTCCCAAGGCGAACAAGTCATCGGCCGCCAGCACCGCGTCAAAGTCGACCCCGCGGGATTTCAGTTCCTGCAGGGCATTAAATCCGCTTTCGATGGAAAACTCCGCCGTCACTGCTCTTTCCGCCGCGAAGCTTATTCCCTTCTCGCTCAATGCTTGTTTATACCCGCTGATCCGGTCCTGACTTACGATCAGATTGGGATCGCCGCTGATAAAAACCACTTTCTCATATCCTTGCTCCAATAAATGCAATGTTGCTTTTTTGGCCGCTTGTATATTGTCATTATTCACCGATAAAACCGGGTGTTCACAGCTTCTCCCGATCAAGGCGAAGGGAACGTTTTCGGCAATCAGCAGGTCGATCAGCGGATCCTGCTTGCGTGAAGTGGAGACAATCAACCCGTCGACCCTGCGCTCGCGAAAGAGTTGCATGCATTTTTGCCGTTCCTCTTCCGGTGTCCGGCTGATAGACAAAAGGATGTTGTAATCCCTTGCTTGGGCGATAGTCGACATCCCCCGCATCACTTCTGAAAAAAAAGGATTGGAAAAAGCCTGATCCGCCTCCCGGGCGATGGTAAAACCGATGGTTCGCGAGCGGCTCCGCGCCAGACTTCTGGCGATCGCGTTCGGAACGTAGTTCAGTTCTTCCATCGCCCGTTTAACGCGGAGCTTGGTTTCAAGGCTGATCCGGTTGCTTCCGGCAATCACCCTCGACACTGTCGATGGCGACACATCCGCCAGTTTCGCCACATCTTTAATCGTTGCCATAAAAATACCCCTTTAACAAATGATCAGACTGTTTTTCAAACCAGCACCATTCCCTGATAAGGGGAAAGAATCAACTCCATCCGGTTTCCTGATGCCTGGCCTTTTTCCCCCGTCAACAAATCGGTCCAATTCCTTTTTGCCCATGTATCCAGCGGCAAGGAAACATTTTGCCAGCTGTCGCTGTTATTCAGGACAATTCCTGCATTTTCCCCTTGCCATGAGCGCACAAAGGCATAGACAGGGGAACCTGGATCAGCCAACCATGTCCGGAAACTCCCCCTCCGCAACGGAGCACAACTCCGGCGAATCCGGATGAGCCGTTGATAATAGGAGAAAAGCGCCTGATTTTTCTCCTCTTTATCCCACAACATCGGCCGGCGGCAATCAGGATCTGTCTCTCCGGTCATGCCTATTTCATCCCCGTAATAAATCAACGGCGTCCCCACATAGGTCATCTGAAACAAGACGGCCAGGCGGAACCGTTCTTCCTTTTCACCGCAAGAGGTCAAAAAGCGCTCGGTATCATGGGAATCAAGCAGATTCCATGCCACTTGCAGCGCCTGATCCGGATAAGAGATGCGTGCTGTGGTCAATTCGGCATCAAACTCGCTGGCATCTGATGTTTGCTCTGCAAAAAAACGATAAACGCAGTCGCGAAACAAATAATTCATGACCGAATCAAACTGATCCCCTTCCAGCCATTTTACCGCATTATGCCATACTTCGCCGATGATGAGGGCTTCCGGATTCAGCATCTTCACAAAAGATCGGAAATCACGCCAAAAGGCATGATCCACCTCATTGGCCACATCCAGCCGCCACCCGTCGATCCCCATTTCTGTCCAGTAGCGGACGACCTGGAACAAATATTCTTTTACCTCCCTGTTTTCCGTGCGCAGCTTCGGCATGACAGGAACATTGACAGCAAACGTCTCATAGTTGGGCTGTGGCGTTTGCACAACCGGAAACTGCTCGATGAAAAACCAGTCTCTGTATTGCGAGTCCGCTCCCTTTTCCAGTACATCGCGAAAAGCAAAAAACCGGTCACCCGAATGGTTGAACACCGCATCAAGAATGATTCGCATCCCGTGCCGGTGAGCCTCCCTGATCAGGCGCTTAAACGTGTCCAGATTGCCAAACTGGGGATCAATTCTCAGATAATCCGCTGTATCGTACTTGTGATTGGATGGGGAGGCAAAAATGGGAGTGAAATAGAGCGCATTAACCCCCAGTTTGCGCAAATAGGGGAGGGAATGGATCACCCCCTCCAAGTCACCGCCGTAAAAACTGTCCCTTCCGGGCCGTGCATCCTTGCTCCAATCTTCCGTCCGGGGCGGGTCGTTCTCCTTGTCACCATTGGCAAACCTGTCCGGAAAAATCTGATAAACCACCGCATCCCTGGCCCACTCCGGGGTCACAAACAAGGCTGATTCATGGATATAGGCATACTGGAAAACTCCTGCCCGGTTCCGTTCCTTTGACACTCCCGATTCTCCGAAATAAACCCGCTCTCCTTTTTTTCCTTCCAGGAGAAATACATATTGCAGGCGTTTTGCAGTGCACTCCAGCAAAGCTTCAAAATAATCAAACCGCTGGTCCGAGGCCATCCATTCCGCTTCCGTCTGCTGAAAACAGGAATCCAGTAATTCATAGCGATCCGCGTGGAGCACGAGACAGCGGGCGATTTCTCCTTTCCCGGCACGCAGTCGCACCCTGAGGGAATGCAAATTTTCCGGACAGGCATAGGGAACCCTCGTTTCGTGAAAAAGTGCTTCAATAAGCATGAAAGCTCATCTCCTCCCTGAATCAGCCTTTATTCGCTCCTGCAGTCAATCCGGAGATAAAGTAGCGCTGTAAAGACAGGAAAATCACCGTGATCGGAACGGCAATCAACACGGAACCGGCAGCAAACAACGTATATTGCTTGCCCACATCTTTGTTGATAAAGCTGAACAGCCCGACCGCCAGCGTCTGATTATCCGGGCTGGTCAATATGATTTGCGGCAACAGAAAATCAGTCATCGGTGTCATAAAATTAAACAAAAACATCACCGCCAGAATCGGTTTGGCCAGCGGCATGATCACTTTCCAGAAGATGGTGACATGGCCGGCCCCGTCGATCCGCGCTGCTTCATCAAGGCTGTAGGGTATCGTGTCAAAATACCCTTTCACCAACCAGGTGTTGAACGGAATTTGCGTTCCCGCGTAAAAAATCAGCAACCCCAGGTGCGTATCCAACAGACCGATCCAATTCAGCAACAGATAAATGGCAACCATTGTCATCATCGACGGGAACATCTGCAAAGTCAGAAATAAAACTAATCCGTATTTGCGTCCGAAAAAACGGTAACGGGAAAACACATAGGCCGTACCAGTGGTGATGATCACGGACACAAACGCATTGATCAGGGCGATTTTCAGGGTGTTCCAATACCAGGTCGGATACTGGCTGTTAGGATTGAAGAAAAGCCAGCGATAATGAGCCAAGGTCGCATGTTTCGGAACCAGCGAAGTGGAAAAGATGCCGTCCCCCGGGCTGAATGAAGCCCCGATCACCCACAGCAACGGGTAAATACAAATCACAGCCATGATGATCAGAATCAGGTAACTCAGGAGAAGCCGGAGATACGTTTGCCGTTTGCTGCTGTTCATCGGATCATCCCTTCCTCTTTGAACGAACGGGTTCCCCTGAATTGCAAAACGGCCAGCACGGTTACGATCAAGCCGATGATGACGGAAATCGCCGCGGCATAGTTGTATTTGGAGGTTTCAAAGGTTAATTTGTAAACCCAGGAAATAAGAATGTCCGTCCCCCCGGCCGTTTGTCCCGGGATGGCCGGAAGCCCTTTATTAAAGAGATAAATGACATTGAAATTATTAAAATTGCCCACATATTGAACGATCAGCAACGGAGCCGTTGCATAAAGCGCCATCGGCAAAGTGATATGGCGAAATTTCTGCCAGATCGTCGCCCCGTCCACCTCAGCCGCCTCATACAGATCCGCAGAGATCGCTTGTAACACACCGGTATATAAAGCCATGCTGAAGGGAAAGCCAAGCCAAAATTGGATCAGCAAAATGGCGATTTTGGCCCAAAAGGGATCCGTCATCCACGGCAGTGCCCCCAGCCCGATTCCCTGCAAAAAAAGGTTAACCGTTCCGAAGTTGTTATCAAACAGGCCGGAAAAAACAATGATCGAGACAAACGAGGGAACTGCCCACGGCAAGATCAAAATGGTGCGGAAAAACTTTTTAAACTTCAGTTTTTTCTGATTGAGGATCACGGCTAAAAACAGGCCCAAAATCACCTGAACCGTTGTCGAAACCAACGTCCAAACCACCGTCCAGCAGAGACCGCTGAAAAAAGATGTTTTCCAAAAGCTGAGTTGAAACAGGTGCACGAAGTTATCCAGCCCGACATAGTCGACCAATTTGGCCGGAGGTTGATGATAAAGGTCATAGTTCGTGAAAGCGAGCACTATCATGAACAAAATGGGAAAGAGCACCACAAACACAAGCAATATCATGGCCGGTCCGATCACAAGATACGGAAAACCCTGATCGGTAACATGCCGGAAGGTCTGCATCACTCCGGGAGGTTTGACTCCCCGTTCCCGCAATTTTCCCACTTTGTAGGCATCGCGAATATTGAAACCGTAACAGCCCAGGCCAAACAGGATAAGCAAAATGGAAATAATCCCCTCCGCCATCAAATCGAGCGAATTATCCACTTGCGGAATTGTGCCCAAGGTGGCAATGCCCCAGAGTCCGATGTTAAAAAAAGGATAGAAAACAACGATATAGGCGATCTGCAACCCCAATAACAATCCGCCTTTCACCCACTGTCGATTGTACATTTGCCTGAGGCCCATCGACAAAGCGGACAGCACGGCGGCAACCCTGCTTCTTCTTATTAACGGACATTTTGCTGAATTCATCCAACCTCGCATCCTTTACCCTGTATTCCGTCTGAAAAAGCATGTTGCAGGACGGGTCGTCGGGGCCCCGGCAGTCGGAGGCCCCTGTCTTCCCTTCTGATTTTGCTTATTGTTTCATCGTTTTGATGTTTTCTTTGATCAATCTGACTGCGTCATCCAGTGCTTGTTTGGGAGTCTGTTTCCCTTCCGCGACAAAGGTGTGGGCATTGTTAACCGGTTCCCAGACAACCCCCATCTCCGGAATGCTCGGCATGGGCACCCCTGTTTTCGCCTGCTCGGCAAAGCCATTAATCAACGGATTGTTTTTAATCATCGGATCATTCAGAAGATCCTTGCGCGGAGGAATTTCACCCGTTTCCAGAAATCGTGATTTCAATGCTTCTCTGCTTGTCAAAAATTTCATCAGATCAGTCGCGTATCGGGGATGCTTGCTGTAAGCGGATAAATACCATCCTTTCACACCGACAAACGTCCGTGCCGGTTTTCCGTCAACCTTGGGAAGCGGTGCGACACCCAGATCAATGCCGGCAGCCTGATAGTCCTTGACTGCCTAGGGACCGTTCAGGACGGCCGCCACATTCCCTTCTTTAAAGAGCCCGCTCACGGTATCCCCTTTCAGCCCTTTCGGCAACAACCCCTGACTGAACCATTTTTCCACTTCTTTCATCCCGGCAATCGAGCCCGGGCTGTTTAATTCAATTTTATCCGGATCGGTTTTGCCACCGGTCTCCCCAAAAACGGAACCGCCTTTGGCCGCAAACAGGAAATACGTATAATAAAGATTATTCTCCTCAAACATGATTCCATATTTATTTTCCGCCGGTTTATTGTTCTCTTTTGCGTACTTCATCAGATCTTCATACGTTGCCGGTACGTTGTTCATTAATTTTTTGTTATATATTAAAGCGATACTCTCCGTCACTTTCGGCAGACCATAAACCTGACCGTTATAAGTCATGGCCCGCATGGCGTTATCATCAAATTGCTCTTTGACGGAATCATCTACCTGAATCGGTTGCAAAAGACCTTTGACAATCGCTTCCCCCAGCCGGTCATGCGGCCAGGTAACCAGGTCAGGCCCTTTTCCGGCCGGGCCATCCAGCGTCAGTTTATCTTCCTGTTTCAAGAGAGGAACGGCAACGACATCGACTTTGATCCCCGTTCGTTTGGTAAACTGGGCGGCCAATTTTTTGGTGTTGTTGATTTGCACCCCGTCATCCGCGTTTTCCCAGACTACCAGCTTGTCCGGCTTCCGCTCGATTCCACCGGCCTGAACATGGGGATCGCGCTTCGGCCCGCATCCGCTCAACAGTGCGGTCACTATCGCGAAAACCGCGACAAGACCGATCCATTTTTTCATCTCCGAAGCCTCCTTTGTGCAAACGGTTGCATAAACAAAAATACGTCGATTCCATCTCTATTTTATCGCCTCATCATTTATCTTACAAGAAATTATATTATTTATTTTCGCAATAATATTTTTGTAAAAAAAGATGCCGCCTCTTCAAGAAGCAGCATCGGTCGATTTCAGGATCAGATATGGCACGAGTCAAGGCCGCGCTTTTGCAGGTAGCGTTGATGATATTCTTCTGCCCGCCAGAATGTTGAAGCCGGTGTGATCTCCGTGACGATCGGATTTTTCCAGCGGCCGCTTTTGTCCATCTTTTCTTTGGATGCTTCGGCTAATTTCTTTTGCTCTTCATTATGGTAGAAGATCACGGAACGGTACTGCGTTCCCACATCGGGACCCTGACGGTTTAACGTCGTCGGATTATGGTTGTTCCAAAAGATATCGAGCAGATCCAGATAGGAGACCTGCTCCGGATTATATTCGATTTGCACCACTTCCGCATGTCCGGTGCGGTCAGTGCATACATCTTCATAGGTTGGGTTCTCCAACGTCCCGCCCATATAGCCCACTGTGGTGTTGATTACACCCGGAACCTGGCGAAACGTTTCTTCTACTCCCCAAAAACAGCCTGCACCAAATGTTGCGAGCGCCATTTTTATTCCCCCTTTTCTTCATCAATTTTATCAGAATAAGATTCCACTTGAAAGCCGGAGACCAAACTTATTTCCGCCCGTCATGAATCAGCTCCAGCTCCCCGGTTTCGGGATCAATGATCAAACCGTGAACCTGAATTTCCTGGGGAAGCAGGGGATGATTTTGGATCAGACGGATGCTGTTCATGACCCCTTCTTCCACGTTTGCGCATCCGGCTAACCATTTATGCAGATCCACCCCTTGCTCACGAACGGCTTCAATTTCGTTCTGCGTGACCCCGTGCTCCTCTAAGTGTTCCAGAACCGATCCAGCTCTCAGCCCTTCCATGCCGCATCCTTTGTGCCCAATCACAAAGATTTCTTTCGCTTTCAGCAGCGACACTCCCACCAAAATGCTTCTCATCACGCTGCCATATGGCTCTGTCACCATGGCACCGGCCGTTTTTACCACTTTGGCATCTCCGTTTTTAAGATTGAGCGCCTTTGGCAAAAGCTCAACCAACCGGGTATCCATACAGGTTACGACCAGCAGCTCTTTTTTCGGATATTTTTCCGCCAGATATGGTTCATATTCCTTATTATTCACAAATTCCCGATTATAGGCCAGAATCTCTTCCAGACGGCTCATCTGATCTACTCCTTTGATGTCGTTTTTTAATTGTCCAAAAAGCTGACCATTTTTTATCCCAGGTTGGTCGGGTATACTAATTACGATGACACCCCAAAGCAAAAGGTGGTTTATTGTTCCCCATGAATGACAGAGTAAAACACGTGATCAAAGTCGTACTTGGCTGGACATTTCTCGTCCTCGGGATTATTGGCTTTTTTGTCCCGATTCTGCAAGGGTTTCTCTTTACGCTGATCGGGTTGATCCTGTTGTCGCAAACCACGCCCTGGGCGAAACGCCTGCTTGATCGCCTGCGCCGGCGGTACCCCGAAATAGCAGTAAAATCGGAGAAATGGATTGAAAAATGGGGAAATAAATTCCGCTTTGGCTCAAAATCAAATCCGGAATGAGAAAAACCCATGTGAATAACTGCCGAAGTGAAACATTTCCCTCCGGCAGTTTTTATATTTATTTGACGCGGCAAATTCCCAGACCGTCACCGATGGTAAGCAGAATGGATTCCAACCGGGGATCGGTGGCAATGCGGCGGTTAAATTCCCGTACGGCCACAGGGGACGGACCTTGATAAGACTCATCCAGGATTTTCCCGCCCATAAAGAGATTGTCCGCGGCAATGATCGCTCCCGGTTCAGCCAGTTCAATCGCTTTTTCCAAGTAATGCAAATAATTCATTTTATCTGCATCAATAAAAATAAATTGAAACCGCTCATTTCTTTGGGTCAATTGGGACAAACTATCTGCCGCATCCCCCACCATAAAGGAAACGCGTGTATCCAGCCCTGCTTTTGTCAAGTTTTCCATGGCAAAGTCGGCATGCTTCTGTTTCAGTTCAAGCGATACCACTTTCCCGTCTTCCGGCAAGGCTCGGGCCAACCAGATCGTACTGTATCCACCCAGTGTCCCGATTTCCAACACCTTTTTGGCTCCGGAAATCTTGGTGAGCAGGTAAAGCGTTTTTCCCACTTCCGGCGGTACGGAAATCTGCGGCATGTCGCGTTCGGCCAATCCGGCGGCAATCCCTTTCAAGACCTCGTCTTCCTGGACAAAGAGAGAACGGACATATTCTTTTTCCTGCACAAGCATCCTCCCCGATATTTTTTTAAAAAGCACTCTCTTATTTTATCCCAATTTAATGAAAAAAGAAAAGGTACCACCTGACGGTGGTACCTTTTCATGTTGGAGCGGACGACGGGAATCGAACCCGCACTACTAGCTTGGGAAGCTAGTGTTCTGCCATTAAACTACATCCGCGTATCGACATGGTCATTATACCATAAACCAATACACAAAAACAAGCCCCCTTTTTTGAGGACTTGTTTCCACCCGGAAGGTTAAAATATCAAACGAAACGGAAAGAGTACAAACGCTAAAATCAAAGCAACGATTCCCACAGCAATGGCCCACCAGCCCAACGTGCTTTTCCTTCTGACGGCGAACGCACCGACGACGATGCCGGCAATCGACAAAACGAAAGGCCAGAAGAAAAAGGCGAGGACGGACAGAACCAAAGCGGCGATGCCAAGTCCCATACCACCATTTTCGGTACGCGCGCCTCTCTGGTCGTCACGGTCGTTGTCTTCACTGGCAAAGGTGGGATTGGGTGAAAGTTCCGCCGCTGTTTCCTCATCATCCGGTCTATTTGCGACATTCGGTTCGTTCTGGTTTTCTTCTTCCTTATTCAGCTTCTTGTCCTTAGCCATGCCGATCCCTCCATTTGGTTTCCGGGTTTAGGCTTAGTATGTGTTTCTTCCTGTAAAAAAACGTTTGTTAAATGGAGGAAATAAAAATGGAGCAGAAACCGACTCCGCTCCCAAGCCAACAAAGAGGTTTTGCAACAAGATGTTCCCATTTTCCGTTTTTCCCCAAGCAAATTCCTTATTTTTTATCTGCTTCCGAATAATCATTCGGCCCGACCGGATGGCGGATAATTCCCGTCACGTCCGGCTGCTGCGCATAAGCGATATTGTAGAAATACAGCGGAGTGATCGGCGCTTCATCAAACAAGATCTGTTCAGCATGATGAAGCAACTGGTCACGTTTGTTGATATCGCTCGTTTCCGAAGATTGTTCCAGCAAAGCGTCATATTCTTTGTTGCTCCAATGCGTATGATTCATTGAATGATCGGTTTGCCAGCTCTCCAGATAATTATAGGTGTCGTTGTAGTCAGCTAGGAAACTTGCCAGCTGCATGACGAAGTTCGAACTGCGTTGATCGGCGAAAAACACCTTCTTCTCCTCGGCCTGCAATTGTATCTCCACATTCAGGTGCTGATGGATCATCTCTTGTACTGCTTCGGCGATCTTTTTATATTTCTCATTGGAATTGCTGTACAGCAGCGTGACTGTCGGCAGTTGGCTCCAGCCTTCTTCTTTCATGCCTTCCTGAAGCAATTTTTTGGCTTCATCATACTGTCCGTCCTTAATCAAGTCGCCGCCTTGTTTGCGAAATTGATTCGGGGCGGAAGGGGCCACATAGCCATACGCCGGTTTTACTCCTCCGCCGACGATCTTCTCTGCGATGGTCCGGCGATCAATGGCCAGTGCAAATGCCTTGCGCACCTTAGCATTGGTAAACGGCGGTTTCTTCGTATTAAAGCGGAAAAAGGCAAGCCCGTTGCCGTCCATCGTCTTGATTGTCCCGTTTTTCAGCATGGAGGGAAGCAGATCCGCCGGCATTTGCGCTCCGGCTGCGACATCCAACTTTTTTGTTTGATACAGTTGGTAAATCGTTTTGTTATCACTGACAATCGAATAATGCAGTCCATCGAGTTTCACTTTCTCTTTTTTGTAATATTGGTCATTTTTCTCAAGGGTAAGATGATCATTGTGCTTCCACTCCGTCAGGTTAAACGCCCCGTTGCTCACATACGTTTTTGCATCGGCAAATGCATTCGGATTTTTCTCGACTACTTTTCGGTCAACAGGGAAGTAGACGGGATAAGCCGTCAACTGTAAAAAGGAAGGGGTGGGCTTTGCCAGCCGGACTTCCAGCGTGTCATCATCCAAAGCTTTGACCCCGACCTGATCCACGCTCCCTTTCCCCGTGTTATATGCTTCCGCTCCTTCAATAAAATAGAGCAAGAACGCTGGTTCCGCGGCCGTTTTCGGATCGAGCACCCGCTTCCATTCGTATTCAAAATCATGCGCGGTCAAAGGATCCCCATTGGACCATTTGGTCTTTTTCAGGTGAAACCGGTAAGTCAGCCCGCCGGAACTGACATCGACCTTATCGGCGAGCGCCGGTTGCGGCTGATCGTTTTTGTCCAGACGCATCAAACCTTCAAACAGGTTGTTGGTGATTTCCAGCGTATCCTCATCAAATGCCTTGGCCGGATCGAGACTGGTCGGTTCGCCGGTGGCATTCAAATTCAGGATCTTTTGCTCTGGACCATTGGCTTTTGAGGCGCATCCCGATAAACCGGCAGCCAAAACAAGCAATAAAAGCAGAGAAAAAAGGCCGAACTTTTTCAAATCTCTCCCTCCTTCAATACACAAACAAAAAACGGAATGAAAATTACTTCGTCATATCCGTATTAAAAACCTTCTGATAAATGAAATTATACTAATATTAAATAAAAAATATGACTCTCACGATGACAGGCTTGATTTGCAAGGCGGCAACACCAGAAGGACGGATGAGGGGTCTCCAAAGAACAAAATCTCTCCGGGTATCCTGTCTCTTTTTTTGCACAAAAAAAGCGATGGGTATCCACCGCTTCAGATGTACATTTGCCCTGACTGCGAATTCTCTTGTCTCATACGTACCGTTGAATAAATCAATCCTGCCGATGATATAATCAGAAAAATCTGTCAAATAAATCTTCCTTAAACAGCCGGCTTTCGTCCAGAAATTCACCCGTTACTCAAATCTTTGCTCAATCGTCGGTCCAAATATTGATAGATGCTTCGGATAATTTTTCCGTTCCACCCGAAGTCAACAAACTTTGCCCTCAGTGCGGCATGAATATCAACCGCCGTCCGGAGCGGGGTGATATCGATCACGGTGACGACCAAATCATGTTTCAACCCTATACCATTGCGACATTCCAACATAACCTCCCCGCGAGATTCATCCACATGAATCAACCGAAAGGAAGGAAACTGCCCGGGCAACCCTTTTAACGCTTCGATTGCCTCCCATTTTTGATTTCGGTAATATCTTGTCCTCAAATTGGGCTCCTGCTGATCCCCAGTTTCTGTCACTCCGCTGAAAAAACGCTGAATCGCTGACAATCGTCTCCTCCTTATCTGAGCACGATTTGTTCCAATCTCTCCAGGCGCATGAGAATCTGATCCATCAGGTCATCATTCTGATTGGCTGCCGCACCCGAACCCCCTTGATTTTTCTTTAATTTTTTGATCTGATCCTTTAAATATTCATTTTCTTGCAGCACTTCTTCATAATTTTTTATAACTAAATCCAAAAATTCGTTAACCTCTTCAATATCATAACCACGGATGGCATGCTTAAAATCCTTATTAAAAATATCCATTGGGGTTAGTCTGCTCATGGATCACACTCCTCGGCCAACATTTCTTTCACAACCATTATATAAAAAAACAAAGACGAATAAATCCCTATAGAGAAACTTAATTAATTACAAATAAGAAAACCCATTCCCCGTAGAAAATGGGTTTCTAAGGAAAATGGGTTTTCTGCTTATTTTGCTTCCGGGAACGTTCTTCTGATCATATCGCCCAAGTTTTTGATAAACCCGCTGATCGGTCTCCCGTTTCGCAAATCATTGGCATAATTATTCATTTGTTTGACAAAGTTCGGATTGGAGGAGACATAGACGTTGCGCAAGCTTGGATCAACTGCTTTGGCCCTCCTGGCAATCTGTTTTTTTATCCTCTCCGTCAATTTCCCGTCGCCGGTGTTATGTTTCAAAGTGACCGCAACATAAGCGTTACGACCCATCACAATGGCGGCAGCAGTATTCACCTGTTTCAAACCCGCTACCCCCCTGGCAACGTCATCCGCCACCCGCACGTTGCGCGACAAATTATTATCATTGGTATCGGTACGATTCAAGTAGGTATTCCCATTGCGTACATCATTGCGCACATTGCGGTTGCGCAGCGACTCATTGGCCACTTTTTGCGTACGATACCCCGGTTCGTTCGGATTGGGCAATCCTTGCTTGCTTGTGGCACAGCCCACGGACATGGTGATCATCGAAAGCACGACCAAGCCGCTGATGAACAGCCGACGAGTCAGCATTCACAGTTCCCTCCTTCAACTTTTTATTTGCCTTTAGTATGTGAATGCCAACCGTTTCTATTACCCCTGAGCCGCTTCCGTTTTTTTACAACAAAAAACTCAAGCCTTTTCGGCGCAATCCGGGTGAGAAGTCCGAAAAATCGGGGGGAAAGTGGTTCCCGACGGTCCGGCCACCGAAATGCCGGCAAAGAAAAAACCCCTGTAAAAGGGGCTTTGGCTTGTTAATCCCGGTCATTCTGGAAAAAGAGAATAAAGACATATTGCAACAATTCAAGCAAGGCGACCAACGCACCGGCAACGTAGGTGAGCGCGGCAGCACCCAAGACGCGGCGAACGCCTCTTTCCTCTTCAGGACCGTGCACAAACCCTTCAATCGCCATGATTTTCTTGGCCCGGCTGCTCGCATTGTATTCCACCGGCAGCGTGACGAGATGGAACAGCACCACAACCGAGAAAAAGATCAAACCGAGCATCAACAGGCCGGTAAACTTAAAAAAGATCCCCGCCATCAACAAGAAAGGCGCCAGACCGGAGGCAATGTTCAGAACGGGAACCATGCGGTGGCGAAACACCAACGCTCCATAAGCTTCTTTATGCTGAATGGCATGTCCGCATTCATGGGCCGCCACGGAAATGGCCGCGATTGAATCAGATGTGTATACGTGTTCCGACAGGCGAACCGCCCGCGCAGTCGGATCATAGTGGTCAGTCAGACTCCCCGGAACCATTTGCACCGGCACGTGATACAAACCGTTTCGATCGAGAATCCTGCGTGCAACTTCTGCCCCGGTCAATCCCGATCTCGCACGAACCCGCGACCAGATTTGGTAATTTCCCCGCACTTTCCACTGGGCCCATAGCGTGATCACGAGACCGATAATGGAAACTAGCACAAAGATGGGGTTCACACCATACCAAATGGGAAAAAACAATCTGATCCACTCCTCTCATCATCTATTTTAACATTACCCGCTTTTGTTTCATTTCATGACATGTACTTCCTTCAAAATCAACGCTTCTGTGAAGAGATGATCGAATTTGGTCAAAAAATTTTTGACTTCTTTTCCTATTATTAATGATAATTATGACATTCTCCTCAATCAATGGTTTTATTTACCACCCTTTTTTTTATAAAAAACCCCCCTTGGCCGGATGCCGCATTCCGGCAAGGGGGTTGCACCACTTTAAGCAACAAACGTGTCAAACATCAGTTCATTGCGCGAACGCATGCCGACATTGAGCGCAAAGCCGATGGCCATCATCTGGGTGACGAGCGAGGTTCCTCCGTAACTGATAAATGGCAGCGGAATGCCAGTAATCGGCATTAACCCCAGCGTCATCCCGATGTTTTGGTATATCTGGAAGACAAACATGCCGACAATCCCGGAGGTGAGGTAAACGCCAAACGGATGCGAGGCCCTCATCGCAATTTGGATCAGGCGGTAAAGCAAAAAGAGATAGGCACACATAAGCACACTGGCTCCGATAAAGCCAAACTCTTCCCCGATCACAGCAAAAATAAAGTCATTGTACGGTTCGGGAATCCAATTTCCCTGCGCCTGCGTCCCGTGATGAAATCCTTTCCCTTTCAGCATTCCCGATCCGATCGCGATTTTGGCCTGTGTCGACTGATAGCCGGCCCCGGTGGGATCGGACGCCGGATCGAGGAAAATTTGAATCCGTTGAATTTGGTGCGGCTGCAAAATGAGATGGAGCAGGGGCGAATGCGTGGTATAGAGAATTATAACAGTGCCGGCCGCTATGGCCACAACGGCGATTCCCCCGGCAAACCATTTCCAGTTGAGTCCCCCGACAAGCAACATGCTCGCCGTAATCGCCATCAGAATCATGGCTGTTCCCAAATCCGGCTGTAAAACGATAATCAGGAATGGGATGGCAAAAAAAGCGATTATTTTTCCCAATGTCTTGAGATCGGACCAAGGTGCTCCTTTTTTCACGGAAAGGATTTTTGCTAAGATCAGAATAAAGATCAGCTTCATCAACTCAGACGGTTGAAAGGTTAAACTTCCGATTCCGATCCACTGCTGTGCACCGTTTACTTTTATTCCGACACCGGGAATCATGACGATGAGCAACAACAATATGCCAAACCCATAAAGAATGTACAAAAACCGACCCTGAAGCAAAATTTTATAATCAAAGAGGAGAACCCCGATCATACATAGAAAGCCGATTGAATACCAGAGCATCTGTTTTTGCACAAATGAAGGATCGCTCGTGTAAGTCGCACTGGATATGGCAACAATGCTGATAGCAGCAAGTACGAACAGCGTCAGAATAATAAATGGATCGATTTGCTTAATTCGTTGCATTTTCTTTAACATACAATTGATTCTCCTTTTCGCTTCGGTTTCCATCCTGCCATCATGAACGGAATTGAAAAACATTTCGCAGAAGGAGATTTTCACGATGAAACGTGGCAAACCTGATTTTTGGTTAATTTTGGTTACCTTTATCTTGCTCGGTTTTGGTCTGGTTATGGTATTTAGCGCCAGTTATTTTAAAGGTTATACCGACCCGCATATCCATGATTCCTATTATTTTTTTAAAAAGCAACTTGCCAACGGCTTGGTGGGTCTGATCCTTTTTTTCGTCGTTTCCAATATACCATATGAAACTTATCGGAAACATGTAGGCTGGATATTGGCCGTGAGCGTCATCCTGTTGCTCTTGGTTCCCCTGGTCGGACAAGTGCACAACGGCGCCAAACGCTGGCTTGGATTTGGTTTTCTTTCCTTTCAACCTTCGGAATTGGTCAAGCTGGGAATGATCATTTACACAGCTTCGATCATGGTGAAAAAACAGCCCCATCTCGATAAATTCCGTCGCGGGTTGCTGCCGCCCCTGATCATCATCGGCTTTGTTTCCGCTCTGCTTGTCATCGAACCTCATTTCAGTGCGACGATGATCATTATCCTGACCAGTCTGATCATCATTTTTTGCGCCGGTGCCAGGTTCAAGCATCTCATGTATCTCTTTTTGTCCGGTGTTCCCGTTTTGATCCTGGTGATGCTCTCGGGAAGTTACCGGGTAGACCGGATCAAAACCATGCTGAACCCTTTAAGCGATCCCACCGGGGACGGATATCAAATCATCCAGTCCCTTATCGCGATCGGACCGGGAGGGCTGACCGGCGTCGGCCTGGGGAAAAGCATTCAAAAACTGGCCTACCTGCCCGAGGCGCATACAGATTTTATCTTCTCCATCATATCAGAAGAACTGGGCTTTGTTGGTGGCGCTTTTTTGATCACTTTGTTTATTTTTCTCATTGTGCGGGGAGTATTGATCTCATTGCAGGCTCCCAACTCATACGGGACGCTGCTGGGAATCGGAATCGTCAGTTCGATTGCCATTGAAGCGATCTTCAACCTGGGAGTGGTGACGGCGCTGCTTCCGGTGACCGGTGTTCCCCTGCCGCTGATCAGTTACGGAGGAACCGCCCTGATCCTCAAACTGACCTCGCTGGGAATTCTGCTCAATATTTCCCGCTATCGCACCAAAAAAACAAAAGCGGCCAAGCCCGATCCGGTCTCCCGACAATTCCGCATCTGAATAAAAAATCCCCTTAAGGATGTCCTTTACCCTTAAGGGGATTTTTGTTATTTTACCAAGCCGGTTTGCGGACTGCTGGCACTGGCTGTCGTCCGTTTGGGAATCCGCCCAGCTTCAAAGCCCAATCTTCCTGCTTTTACCGCCCATTTCATCGCTTCGGCCATTTTCACCGGGTCATCCGCTTGCGAGACGGCGGTATTCAGCAGCACACCATCCGCTCCCAATTCCATCGCCTGCACAACATCAGCCGGAGAACCGATCCCCGCATCGATAATCACCGGAACAGGCGATTCTTCAATAATATAACGGAGGTACATCGGGTTGAGCAAACCTTGTCCCGAACCGATGGGCGCACCTCCCGGCATAATGGCATGGGCACCCGCTTCCCACAATTTGCGGGCGATCACCGGGTCATCGGAAGTATACGGCAAAACGGTGAACCCCTCTTCGACCAGGATGCGGGTAGCTTCCAGTGTGGCGATCGGGTCGGGAAGCAACGTTTTCGGATCAGCAATCACCTCGACCTTAATCATGTCACACAGGTTGGAAGCTTTGGCGAGACGGGCGATCCGCACAGCCTCTTCCGCTGTCGTCGCCCCGGCCGTGTTGGGTAAAAGGGTAAAACGCTTCAGATCGAGTTTCTCCAAAAAGTTGGGCTGATCCGGATTAAAAACATCCAGGCGGCGGATGGCAAACGTCAATACATCTGCTTCAGAGGCTTCCACCGCCTCTCGTTGTACTTCGAGTGAAGAAAATTTTCCGGTTCCCAAAAACAAACGGGATTGAAATTGATATCTCCCGATTTTCAGCATGCTATTAACCTCCTCCGACAAAATGAACGATCTCGACTACGTCGCCTGCCCTGAGCGGAGTTGCCTTGTGATCCTCTTTGGACAAGACCCGACGGTTATGTTCCACAATCACAATCCGCTCTCCCAGATGAAAGTGCTCTAGCAGGTCGCCAATTGTATCGATATGTTTTTCCACTTCATAGGGCTGGCCATTTAATTGAATGGTTTTCATCTTCTCCCCCCTTCGTCCGTCTTCAACAGACGCATCGGTGAAAACGGCAACCACTCTTCCGCTGTTTCACCGAAAACCATCCGCGCCATCCATTCTCCGGTGAGCGGGCTGAGCAAAATTCCATTGCGGTAGTGACCACTGGCGATATACAGGTTATCGTATTCCTCCCATCGCCCGATATAGGGCAGACCGTCGTAACTTCCCGGACGAATGCCGGACCAGAACCGCGTGAGATTGGCATGTTCCAAAGCAGGAACGGCCTTGAGGGCCCATTCGAGGAGTGAACGGATCGCTTCCGCCTGCACCTGGCAATCGAATCTCCCTTTTTTTTCCGTCGCCCCGACAATGATTTCCCCGTTGGCTTTCGGCACCAGATAACCTTCTTCGCCAAACAGGGTGTGTTTCAAAACCAGGTGCGGAGATTGCAGTGCAAGGGACTCACCTTTCACCGGAACCATGGGTAGGGAAATATCCATCCCTTTGGCCACCCATTCGGTCCATGCCCCTGTCGCCAGAATCACCACATCGGCACTTTGGAGTCCGAGACTGGTCGAAACGCCGATCACACGCCTTCCTTCCCTCTGAAATGAATCGACACGGCACCCTTCGGCAAACTTGACGCCAAGACGGCCAGCCGCTCTGGCAAACGCCTGTGTCAGCCTCGGGGCCGATACCTGGTAATCATCGGGAAGATGCAGCGCGCCGACAATCCGATCACTCAGACCGGACTCCAATTCAAAACATTCTGTTACAGAGAGCCATCTGGCTGTCTGCCCGGCTTGCCGCTGCCACTCGCCCCGTTTCTTCAACCTTTCGGCTTCCGCTTCATCAAAGGCTAATTTCAATAAACCGGTCCTGTTTAATTCGATATCCAATCCGGTTTCATCCAGCAAGGCTTCAGCCAACCGTAGAAACATCGCCCGGCTCTTCAATCCGGCATCAACCATCGGTCCGGGGCGATCCATTTCCGCCTGGGCCCCAAGCATCCCGGCAGCCGCAGACGATGCCTGTGCACCAATCCTGTCGCGCTCCAGCACGGTTACCGTACATCCTTTTTTAGCCAGATGGTAAGCGATTGAACAACCGATCACCCCACCGCCGATTACCAAAACGTCACGATGCAAAATTCCACCTTCTTTTCATCTCTTCTGCCACTTTCTCCGGGGCTGGTGCTTGCGAAACTGCGGTAATGACAGCAACCCCGGCACAACCGGCCTTTCTGATCCGGGAAAGGTTGTCCATCCCGATCCCGCCAACCGCGATCACCGGAATGTTCACCCGGCTGACGATCTCCTCAAGGTGCTCTGTGCCAAGCGGAGGAAGTCCAGGCTTGGAGTTGCTCGTAAAGATATGCCCGACGAAGATATAATCCAATCCCTCTGTTTCAGCCCGTTTCGCCCCTTCCAGAGAGTGAACGGAACGCCCCACCCGCATCACCCGTTGCAACCTGCATAAAGTACGCGGAGAAATCTCTTCCTTTTCAGGCAGGTGAACACCGCCACAGTTTAACTGAAGGGCAACATCAATATGGGTGTTGATTACAATGGAAGAGGGCGGGAGATCCGTTTGCTGCAACAAATGATTCGCTATCGCCCGAACGCTGTCGGCGGACCGGTCCTTCAGCCGCAGATGAAAAGCATCCACCCACGGACAAAGAGACGGCCATATCCTGACCAGATCAGCCGGCGATTGCGTCCGGTCCGAAATCACGTGCAATTCCATCATCCATCTCCTCTTTTAACAAAAAAACCGGCATCCGCATGGGGATACCGGTATTTATCCAAAAAACAACGAATACACGAATTTCCCCACTTCCTTTCGCTGGTATTAACCAGTTCAAGTTCAAAGGGTTGGAACCCCTTCCGTTCCTCTCAGCACAATATGCACCCCTAGTGGCCATATGAATATGAAATTAACCAAAATACTAAATGTATCGTTTTTATTCTATCCCTTTTTTTCACTTTTCGTCAATTGTTTTCTAAGATATATCAATACAATCCCCTCCGGGGTCAATCGTTCGGCCACCCGGACAAACCCGTGTTTCTCATAACAGCGGATCGCCGGCAGATTGGCTTTCCCTGTCGTCACTCCCCACTCCTTCACCCCGTCTTCCTGCAATACTTTTTTTAACAACGCAGACGCCACCCCGCGGCGAAAATGGGAGGGGGAAACGGCGAGACGGCAAATGCGGATAAAATCACCCGTCCGCTTAAAAGCCAAAAAACCGGCCAATTCCTCTCCTGCAAAAAACCCGAGGAACGTTTCCCCTGATTGCTTGATTGAATCTTTTGTATCCTTTAACGGCGGTAACTCTTCACAGCCGATCATTTTGGCCTCCACCCGGTATGCCGCCTGCTGCACCTGTAAAATTTGTCTGACCTGCTCTTCGCTGCCCAAATGAATTCGCTTAATCAAACTCATTCACTCTTTTCCGAATTGACTGAGATTCGAACGTCCCCGTAAACAAACAATTGACAGGCTAACCGGCCTCCTTGAACCAGCTCTTCATCCCCCAGCCGATAAAGCTCTGAATCGGTATAATCGCTTAGATTCTCCATTCCCTCCTGCACATGGACCCTGCAGGTTCCACAGCGTCCCGTCGTGCATTGGAACGGCAGAGGAATCGACCTGGAGGCCGCCTCCAACAATAAATTGGCCCCGTCATAAACCTCGAATTCATAAGATTGATCTGCCAGTTCAATCTTCACTCTCGGCAATTCTTCCAGCTCCTCTTCCCATGATAAAAAACCATCACCTCTTGTGCGATGATGGCAAACTGCGATCGCCCGGTCTATTTGGTATCCAATCCGTTGCTGTTCTGGCTCTGGTTCCACAGAAACCACCCCAGAAAAATCAGGATGACGAGCAACGCTACAAGAAGAATACGGGCACCATATTTGTGCATCACCTCAAATCCTGTCTCCCAATTGGAGCCAAGGACATGTCCCAATCCGATAAAAGTGGCGCACCAGATGACTGCTCCCGCGTAGGCAAACAGCGAAAAACGGGAAAATGAAAGGCGCGATATCCCGGCAAGATAAGCAGTTACATGACGAACCCCGGGAATGAAATACCCGGCAAACAAAAGCCAGTTTCCGTACTTGCGAAAAAGAACCTGAGTAATGCGCAGACGGCGACGGGTAATAAAGATTTTGCGTCCGTACTTTTTCAAGAACGGGTAACCCAATTGCCGGCCCAGCAGGTAGCTGATCGTGATCCCGGACGCCGAACCGATCAAAGCGCTCAAATAAGTCATATACAGATTTAATTTTCCGATCGATGTCAAATACCCGAGAAAGGTCATTAAGATCTCATCCGGTAAAGGGATTCCCACAATTCCCAGTACCAGGAAAAGAAAGATGGCTATATACCCATACTCCTGCAGCATTATGAATAGCGTTTGTTCCATTGTATAACCCCGTTTTTCCCTTTACGTGCAAACACTTTAAGAATATCATACTTTAACCTTGAGCAAAAGATGCACGAATCCTGCGAGAATATGAGAACGTTGTTTCCGGAACTCCCCTGTCCTGACAAAGGAATCAGGACGGTTATAAGAAACCGCCCTATAGATACTGCGTGATTTCTGCCACTTTCTGCTCGTCAAGCCCTTTCACCGCTTCATGCAGGAGGCGGGCTGCATTTTCCAGATCGGTTTTGCTTACCATGGAGACATGGCTGTGAATATACCTTGCCGCAACTCCAATCACCAGCGAAGGCGTTCCTTTTCCATACAGGTGGAACTGGCCGGCATCGGTTCCGCCTCCTGTCATGATCTCAATCTGATAAGGAATATTGTTTTTCTCGGCCACTTCGACGACATAATTGCGCAGACGAATATTGGGAACCATTGTCGCATCCAAAAAGGTGATCAGCGGGCCTTTCCCCATTTTCGGTTTATTTTCTGTTTCCACTCCCGGTTGGTCTTCGGCAATTCCCACATCAACGGCAAAAGCCAGATCCGGTTTCACCAGGCGCGGAGCCGTCGTCGCTCCTCTGAGTCCCACTTCCTCCTGAACGGTTGCCCCGGCAATCACGGTATTGGGATGTGACTCCATTTTCAGCCGTTCCACCATTTGCAGAGCCAGCCAGCAGCCGGTCCGGTTATCCAGCGCTTTGGCCAAAATCGTATCATTGTCAGGCATGATCTCAAACGGGCAGAGCGGCACAACGGGATCACCGACCCGGATGCCCCACTCCTTTACCTGCTCATCGCTGTGGGCACCGACGTCAATAAACATTTCTTTCATCGGATACACCCTATTGCGCTCTTCCGCTGTTAAAACGTGCGGTGGTTTGGAGCCGATCACGCCTGTAAACACGCGATTTTCAGTCATGATTTGCACGCGTTGCGAAAGCAGCACCTGGCTCCACCAGCCTCCCAACGGCGTAAAGCGAAGGTAGCCCGATTTGGTAATTTCAGAAACCATAAAGCCAACCTCATCCAGATGGGCTGCCACCATGATGCGGGGTTTGCTGCTGGTTCCCTGAATCTCGGCAAATATCCCGCCAAGGCCGTCTGTCATGATATGAACATGATGCTTTTTCATTTCGCGTTCCATGATGGCACGAACTTCGTGCTCGTACCCGGAAACGGCTCTCGCTTCGGTTAATTCTTTCAATAAGTGCATTTTCATCCCCCTTATGGTCTGGCCTTTTTATAAGTTCTGCTCTTTTCATCCTTTTTATAACCCTCTTTTTAACCAGTCCCTTTACATATTTCTGCGGATCGTTTTTCAAACTATCCTTAAAAGCATTTGAGGAGCCCGATGCGATGAAAGCATTTTTTGCTTCACTGATGCTGTTTGTGCTGTTGGGGCAATCCTTGCTTCCGGACTCCACAGGCAACCCGGCCGCCGGGACGCTATGGCAAAAACCGTTATACGGCGATTACGGGGCTGAAATCAGGGAGAAAAAACCGCGGGCGGACGGGCTCTTCCACGTGGACACCCCGCAAATGATCCATCATCTCAAAGATTTAAAGGTGAACACGTATTTTTACTTAGTTTGGCATCAACCTTCCGACTGGGACGATTTGCGCAATGAATTTCTTCCTGCAGCGCAAAAAGCGGGAATCCGTGTCTGGGTCTATCTTGTCCCTCCTTCCGAAACGGCCATTCACTCACCGGAACCGTACGGGAAAGATTACGTGGCCTGGGCGCGTGCAGTCGCCCGTTTATCGCTGCGTTATCCCAATTTGCAGGGAATTGTGATGGACGATTTCAGCGAAAATCTTTCTTTTTTCACACCGGCCGTCCTCAAAGCGATCAAAGATGCGGGAAAAAAGGAAAATCCCTCTTTTCAGTTTCTGCCGCAAATCTACTATCCGTATATCACCGATGGCTTGCTGAAAGCCTACCGCCCTTACTTTGACGGTGTGGTAATGAGCTTTCGCGACGACCAGTTTCGCAACACGCAAAAAATCGACCGCCTGGTTGACCAGATTGACACGATGCAGGCACGAACCCGGAAGGTTGGATTGCCGTTTATTCTCATGCTCTATACAAGCAAGTTGTCAGCCACCCCTGCTAGTCCGTCCGTTTATTATGTGGAGGGGGCTTTAAAACTGGCGCTTCACCGCCTGAAACTGAGACAAATTCAAGGTGTGGTCACGTATCTGTTGCAAAAGGAATTTACGGCAGAAGACAATGAGAATATTGCTCCCTCAGGAATGGGATATGCCAATCTCTTCGTTCCCGCCGGCATGAAAAACCGGAACGAGAACAATGTACAGTGGGTTCAGCGGATCTATCTTCCACCTTCGCCTTCATATGAACTCACCTTTTGGCATATGAGCACTTATCCGGCCTCCGGCAAGCCGATCTCCATCCAAAAACAGCTGTGGATTGATGACTGCCTCGTTTGGAAAAAACCGCTGAATGCCACCCCGTCTGAAAAATGGGTCAAAGAGACGGTTCATCTTACTCCCTACCTGAAAGGAAAGCGAACCGCCCTTCTCTCCCTGCGCCTGTCCGTAAAGGAAAAAGATCAGGCAGACTGGGCCTACGCCGGTTTTGACCACTTGCAGACAAAAGGATTCGTGGTTCAAAATGCCGATTTTGAAGAACGGGATAAGCATTGGACGGTGATGTCCACATCCCGGGGGTTAATCGGCGAAATCTTGATCTATGATCCCGGTCGCCGGTACCGGGTTTACCAAGCGATCAAAACTCATTTGACCGCATTTGATCTTTATCAAACAATGGTCGAATCGACAGACCAACCATTGCTCGCCCGCCAGGCCGACCACCTGTTAAACTGTGTCCTGCTGAAACAGGACCAATCCGCTTTGCAAACACTGGAACAGATGACGCAAAACCTCATTTTTGACAAATCGGTCTCCTTGATGGCAAAGAAACGGCTGATTCAGGAAATTTATCAACTCTATCGCATATTGGATGCGCAATCTCTGGGAAACAAGGCTGTTGACCTTTCTTCGTCAACGGCCTTTTTTGATATCCCATGCACGCCAGAAATCCCCATCAACTCCGACACACACTCCCGAGCCGACCGCCATATCGCGGGTTTTACCAATCATCAAAAATCTTTCGGCGAACATGATCGCACCTCTCATTCCCATCCGGGCCATAAAAAACAGACCATGGCAAATCGCGCATGGTCTACATTTCTTCCCGATCGATCACCTGCCTGCGAAAATTGTCGGAGGCATCGGCAATGGCCAGGCGGTTTTCAAGAGTGTTGATCACATTGGCATAATAGGTGGCAGCCTGATCCATATGTCCCATCTCAATCAAGTTTTGGTAAGTATCATAGCTTTCCGCGAGCAAACGAAAGGTTTTGTTGAATTCAGGCTCGTCCATGATCGGCGGGCGATTGTCCCCTTCTTCGTTATAAAACATTTTATATCTCTCAATATACGCATCATACGAAGTAAAATCCGGATTCATCTCACTTCAACCTTTTTTAACATATTTAGGGTTAGTTTTGCTTCTTTCGCCCCAATCTATGCGAAATCCGGACATAAAAAAAGACTGCCGACATTCAGCCAATGCCAGCAGTCACGGATGACGCACAAGCGTCTTTTTGCTCCGAACAAGCGATGAGAAAAGCAAACAATAAGCCGAGTTCTGTTCTCCGGGTGGTCCGGTCGACGGCTTGCTCGTCTTCCACCCATTGGAGTGGCAATCATCTGTCTAGGTCGTACATTGCTGCACGACTCATGCGACCAACCCGAGATCACTGCGGGCCACAGTTGCACATCATGTGCTGATCTCCTATCAGGTCTTGCTCCGGGTGGGGTTTACCTAGCCAGCATGTCTCCATGCTGCTGGTGCGCTCTTACCGCACCGTTGCATCCTTGCCTGTGAGGCAAACAGCCTCCATCGGCGGTCTACATTTCTGTGGCACTAGCCTTAGGGTCGCCCCCACCGGCCGTTAGCCGGCACCCTGCCCTGTGGAGCTCGGACTTTCCTCCCGTGGGACCTTGCGGTACACCACCGGCGATTGCCTTGTTTACTTTTCTCCTGTGCATCTACATATTTTAACAAAGCGAGAAATCAAGCGCAACTGGTAATCAGTGGAAATTCTATCCCCCGATAAAGCGGAAGGGATTGGTGTTGACGCGGGAAGCAAAAACCGAAACGGCCTCGCCCAGTTGCCGTTGCAGGATATGGCGGACCCGGTCGACAACATGATGCTCAACATGATGGCCGACATCCAGCAGATTCAGCCCGATGGCCTCTGCCTCCTGTGCTGTGTGATAATCGATGTCTCCCGTGATGTACACATCGGCGCCCGCCTGTTTCGCTTCGTGAATATACCGTCCCCCTGAACCGCCGAGAATCGCCACCCGACGGACAGGATTGGACCACTCACCCACCGCTTTTAAACCGTCCAGTTGATAGGACTGTTTCACCGTCCGCGCAAAATCAAGCAGTGTTGTTTGTTCCGGCAGTTGGCCGATTCGCCCGAATCCCAGCTTTTTCCCTTTCAGTTCCAATGGATAGAGATCGTAGGCAACCTCCTCATAGGGATGGGCAGCCAGCATGGCCTGAATCACTTGTTCCTGCAGATGATCCGGCAAAATCGTCTCCAGGCGAATTTCTTGCACTTTTTCCAACTCACCCTGTTGCCCGATAAAGGGGGAAGTTCCTTCGCGGGGCATGAATGTACCGGTTCCTTCCACATTAAACGTGCAATGGCTGTATTTGCCGATCCATCCGGCGCCGGCCGCACACACGGCGTCGAGCACCTGTTCATGATGGGAAACCGGAACGGTGACAACCAGCTTTTTCAGTTTTTCCTCACGGTAGGAAATGAGCACGCGAAGATGCTGAAGGCCCAACTTTTCTGCCAAAACAACATTTACCCCTTCGTCGGCGGCATCCAGATTCGTATGGGCCACATAAACATTGATGTCATGTTTAAGCAATTTGGCAAACATTCGTCCGGCGGGTTGATCCGTGCGTACGGCTTTAAGGGGATGGAAGATGACGGCATGATGGGCGATGATCCAATTCGCATTTCTCTGAATCGCTTCATCGACAACCTCTTCATTTACATCGAGCGTAACCAGCACTCCTTTGACCTCTGCTTCCGGATCACCCACCTGCAGCCCGATCCGGTCGTTATCCACGGCCAGGCTCGGTGGTGCATAATGATTCATCGCTTTGATCAATTCGACTCCCCGGATAGACATGTGAACACCTTCCTCCATTGTTCCAGTTCGTCCGCGAGTTTTTTCCTGCGGATGACTGCTTCCTCCGACTTTCCTTTTGCCAACTGCTGATACACCTTTTCTTTGGCTGCAAGCTCTTCTGCAACCTTCCGCTGCAACAACGGATGCTTTTCTCTCCACAATACCGGTCCGATCTCCAGCAGCAGGGAAGAAGGCAGACCGCTCCTGCCATAAGCATCCTCTTCCCCCGGTTCGGCGACGATGATCTCATACAAAATTCCGGCCTCTTCCACAATCGTCTCGGCGACAATGCGGAAGTGGTTTTGCCGCAGCCACTCCCGAACCCGGTACGCCCCGATATTCGGTTGCAAGATCAAACGACGGACACGGGTCAGCTTTTCTTTTCCCTCTTCGAGAATGTTCGCGATGAGTGAACCGCCCATGCCGGCAATCACGACCGCATCCACTTCCCCTTCCTCCAGGACCGACAGGCCGTCTCCGAGACGAACCTCGATCACTTCCTCATACCCCATAAGCCGAACACGATTTTTGGCATTTTCAAAGGGTCCCCGGTTGATTTCCCCGACGATGCCCTTTTTCAGCCGCTTTTGTTTCGCCAGATGGAGCAACAGAAAAGCGTGGTCGCCGCCAATGTCCGCCACGCGGATCCGGTCGGGAACAAACTCGGCCAGGGTCTGAAGTCGTTTGGATATTTGCCATCCTGGTATGTAAGATGATGATTCCACCATGGCTAAAGCTCTCTCCTCCTGTTCTCGGCCCTCTTATTATAACATCTTCGCCCGCCGCTGAATAAAATGGCATCCGAAGGAGGGATGAAGATGTCCGTCAACAATATTTTCAACTGCAAAATCAGCAATATGTTTACCACCGCCCGGATTCAGGTGGGCAACTCCCTTCAACTCGCTCCTGAGAACAGATCAAAAACCCTTGGCGGTGCGTCAACGATCGGAGACGGAGGCGTCAATGTAAGCGGAGCCGGCAACGTATCGATCGATCCGGATCTGATCGACCAAGTTTACGCCTGGATTTAAAAAAAGCCGGAAATGATTCCGGCCCGAAAAACAAGAGTCCGACGGGTCTGTCGCAAAGGTCGCTGCGAGTTTCCCCGCGATTGAACATCGGACGCTTATTTATGCTTGAAATACAGCCATTCATCGAAAAAGGGAGTGAGATCTTTTCCGGCCACCTCGTTGGCAACACGGATAAAATCCCGGGTGGTCGCCACTTTAAAACGATATCGTTCATAATAGGTGTGCAGAATATCCATCACCTTTTTCTCGCCGATCTCGTCCATCAGCTGAAACATCATCGCCGCCGGACGAATATAAACCATCATGCCGTAGACGGCGTCAGGATAGTCATATAATCTCTCCACCGAGGTTACCCCGACGACGCGGTGAATTTCATCCGTCCGTTTGGCAGCTTTTTTTAACAGTCCCCGCTCATCCTCTTTCATTTTCTTTTGCATGTAGAGGAATTCCGAAAAAGTGGTCAATCCTTCGTCCAGCCAGGGTTCTTTTACCTGGTTGTTGCCGACAACGCCATACCACCATTGGTGGGCCAACTCATGCACGACCACATTGACAGCCGGCACCTGTCCCGACTCTGCCGGCACTGTCGGAATCGATGTCACCAGACCGGGATACTCCATGCCGGCAATGCCAAACCCCGTCTCCCCGAGAACGATGTCGACCTCATCATAGGGATAGGGGCCAAACCGCTCTCCGTAAAATTTCATCCCCGAAACAGCCGCCTCATGCAGCGGTTTCACCACATTTTCCATCCCTTTGAGGTACCATAAATTCACCTGGATGTTTCCCATTTTCCCGCGCGTCACCCGGTAATCTTTGGTCAAAACCGCCGCAAAATCGCGTACGCGCTCCTGTTTTACCGTAATGGGGGAACGAACCCTCCCATCTGCATTATTCCCGGTGGAGATCACCTGATATCCTTGCGGTAAACGAAACGTGACTTCAAAGTCGGACATTTGCGTGTAAAAAGGATCGCCGACGGTTGTATACGGCTCTGTATGCCAACCGTCCTGATCCCTGACCGACAGCATCGGATACCACTGCGCCAGAAAAGCAGTCTGTTTAAAGGTATTTAACCTTGTTCCTCCGCGGGGCAGATTCAAAAGAAAATCCATTTCGATCCGCGCACTCTTTCCCTTCGTCAGCGGTGTCGGCAAAGGAATCCGCATGATAATCCCGCTGATTTTTTCCTTTACCGGTTTGCCGTCGACGCGCACATTGGAAATATCGATGTAACCCGGTTTTTGCGGTTTTGCTTCCCGACCGTATTTCCAGTCGCGAAACACATTGGGATAAAGGTGAAAAAAGGCTTCCGTCTGTGCTCTTGTTCCCTGTGCGGGCAGGATCAGCTCCATATGCGCCTTTACTTCATCCTTTTGCGGTACATACGTCGCATCAATCCGGTATTGCGGCCGTTGTCCTTCCGCCGCAGGGGCAGCAAACATCTTCCCTCTCATGCCAAACAGGAGTGGGAATATCAACACCAAACAAACGCCGATAGAAAAAAAGCGGCATTTCATCTGTCCGTCACCTCGAATCCAAAGTCAATTCCCGTTTAGGATGACCGATTCTCCCAAAAAATATGACAGACGAAAAAACCGCTTCGCTGATTCACCTGTCTTACAAGTTTCCCCGGCGAGCCTGTTCGCGTTCGATCGCTTCAAACAAAGCCTTAAAGTTTCCATCACCGAAGCCACGCGCGCCTTTGCGCTGGATAATCTCGAAGAACAGCGTCGGCCGATCCACGATCGGTTTGGTGAAGATCTGGAGCAAGTAACCTTCATCATCCCGGTCCACCAAAATGTGCAGACGTTTTAAATCTTCGATGCTTTCATCAATTTCGCCCACCCGGTCAAGCAGTGTTTCATAATACGTATCCGGTGTGTAAAGGAATTCGACCCCATTTTCTTTTAGCGATTCCACGGTGGCGACAATATCCTCGGTGATGAGAGCAATATGCTGAACTCCTGCACCGTGATAAAAGTCCAGAAACTCCTGGATCTGAGATTTTCGTTTCCCCTCTGCCGGCTCGTTGATCGGAAACTTGATCCGGCCTGTGCCATTTTGCATGACTTTTGACATGAGCGCCGAATATTCAGTGCTGATATCTTCATCATCAAAATGGATCAATTGTTTAAAGCCCATCACCTTTTCATAATACGAAACCCATTCTTCCATCTTCTCCACGTTGCCGACCACATGATCGACGCCGATAATGCCGACGGAACGAACGGGCAGGTTGAGTTCTCCCGGCACGAATCCCGGTGCGAACAGCCCGTTGTAGTTTTTTCGCTCAACCAGGGTATGCACCGTGTCCCCATATGTTCCGATCACCGCTTTCTTCACGATTCCATGTTCATCTTGTTCGGCATAAGGCTTCCTGATGGCGATCGCTCCCCGTTTGATCGCCTCGGAGAAAGCGATTTCAGCATCCTCGACGCGAAGGGCAATATCCTTTACTCCATCCCCGTGTTTTTGCACAAACCGCGCAATCTCATGATCCGGCTGATATAATCCGCTGACCAGGATGCGCACGTTCCCCTGTTCAAGCAGATACGAAACTTTTTCCCGATTGCCGGTTTCCAGGCCACTGTACGCCACCGGGCGAAAGCCATAAGTTTGGCAGAAAAAGTAAGCAGCCTGCTTGGCATTTCCGGTGTAATATTCCAAATAGTCAATGTCATAGATCGGGAAAAAATCAGTTTGCAACTCTTCGGGGAGTTGGAACGATTTGCTCATGACAGAATATTCCCCCTTTTTCGAAATAGTTTCCTAACTCAAGAATATCGTGCAGCCCAAAACGACGCAAGCATCTACAGTGCTGCGCCGTCGCTTTTACGTAATGAAAGGCTGTGAAAATCTTCAGGAATCATGGAATAAATGCAGGTGTTTCGCAAACGAAGATCAGCCGACAACCGGTCATTGCGAAGCACGCCTTCCAATGTATAACCCAGCCGTTCAGCCACTTTGCGACTCCTCACATTTCGCTGGTCGCAACGAATTTCAATCCGGTTCGCCTTCAATATTTCAAAGGCAAACACGGTTAAACCCCGGACCGCTTCCGTGATATACCCTTTTCCCATCATTTTTTTCCGGCACCAATATCCAATCTCGAACTTGCGGATTCTCCAATCGATTCTGTGCAATCCGCTGCTGCCGACAAAGAGATTGCTTCCTTTTTCAAACAGATGGAAACGAAGATCGCTCCGCTCGAGAAACTGGCAGTAAGCCTGGCGGATATTCGCTTCCATCTCCACCTGATCCAGCGGTTTCTGTGCCCAATCCATCCATGGTTTCAGCAACTCCAACGTCTCGGTGGCAGCTTCATATACCAACGCTCCGTCACCAGGCAAGGGGCATCGGATCACAAGCCTTTCCGTTTCAAAGGAGTGCGGAAAATTCATCAAAATGGGCGGCAATGGTTTCATGACTGAAAGATCTCCATTTCCTTAAGATTTTTCTATCCAAATTTTACAGGACTCTTCCAAAAAAACAAACCGATTCCGTTTAAGGAAATCGGTTTGTAACCGTCATGCTTCCGTTTCGCCTGCGCCAGCCTAACTTTCCTGACGGTTGATCATAAACTGCTCCCGTAATTTGTATTTTTGAATTTTCCCGCTTGCCGTCATCGGATAGGAATCGACAAAAATCACATGCTCGGGAATTTTGTATTTGGCGATCTTGCCGGTACAAAATTGCCGGATCTCCTCTTCCGAACAATCGGTCCCTTCTTTTTTGCGAACAAAAGCGACGGGAATCTCTCCGTATTTTTCATCGGGGACGCCAACGATCTGGACATCCAGCACTTTGGGGTGCGTGTACAAAAATTCCTCAATTTCCCGAGGGTAGATATTTTCCCCGCCGCGGATGATCATATCCTTGAGCCGTCCGGTAATCCGATAGTAGCCCTCTTCCGTCCGTATCGCCAGATCCCCCGTATGCAGCCAGCCCTCTTCATCAATCACCTCTTCTGTCTCGCGCGGCATTTTGTAATACCCTTTCATCACGTGATAGCCCCTTGTGCATAATTCCCCCTGCTGTCCGTCTCCGAGCAGCTCGCCCGTTTGGGGATCAACGACTTTCACTTCAACATGGGGCAGCGGCTTCCCAACAGTTGTCACCCGCATCTCCAGCGCATCATCGGTTCTCGTCTGCGTGATCACCGGAGAAGATTCTGTCTGCCCGTAGGCGATGGTCAATTCCCGGATTCCCATCTCTTCGGTCACTTTCCGCATCACTTCAATCGGACAGTTGGACCCGGCCATGATTCCCGTCCGAAGCGTACTGAAATCGGTCCGGGAAAAGCGCGGGTGATTCAATTCGGAGATAAACATGGTCGGAACACCGTGAAGAGCAGTGCATCGCTCTTTTTCCACCGTTTCCAGCACCTTGCCGGCATCAAAGGTAACGAGAGGAATCATGGTTGCGCCAACACTGACACAGGCAAGGGTACCCAACACACAGCCGAAACAATGGAAAAAGGGGACAGGGATGCACATGCGGTCCGCCTGCGTCAGCCTCATGCATTCAGCGATATTGCGGGCGTTGTTCACGATATTCCGGTGGGTCAGCATCACCCCTTTGAGAAAGCCGGTTGTGCCTGAGGTATATTGCATATTGATCACATCGTCGGGGGACAGCGATGCTTCTCTTCGCATCAGTTCTTCATCATCCAGCTCCGCACCCATCTCGATCAGGTCCCGCCAGATGAAAGTGCCCGGATAACGTTTGTCACCCAGCAGGATGACATTTTTCAGATGCGGCAGCCGCTTCGCTTTCAATCTTCCCGGTTGCGAGTGGATCAGCTCGGGGCAAATCTGGTAGAGCATGTCGATAAAGCGCGTCCCGTGCACCTGTTCTTCCAAAATTAATGTTTCCGTATCTGATTGCCTTAACAAATACTCCAGTTCACGTACCCGGTAATGCGTATTGACCGTAATCATCACCGTGCCGATTTTCGCTGTTGCAAATTGTGTGATCAGCCATTCCGGTTGATTGGTCGCCCAAATGGAAAGATGATGCCCTTTTTTCAGGCCGAGTTTCATCAGCCCTTTGGCTGTTCGGTTTACCTGATTTTGGAACTTGCGGTGGGTCCAGCGAAGATTTTTTTCCGGATATACCACGGCCTCCTCTTCTCCGAATTTGTGGACCTGCTCAGCCAACAGCCCGCCAACTGTGAGATCCAACAATTCCGCCACTCGCCGCCGCCCCCTTTTTTCTGTGAAAATTTTTTGCTATTCCCTGTTAACAGCCGATCTCCCGCGCGATGATGTTGCGCTGTATCTCCGATGTCCCTTCCCCGATTTCCGTCAATTTGGCATCACGGAAGAAGCGCTCCACTTTATAATCGCGCATATAGCCCCAACCGCCGAGAATCTGCACCGCCTGTGTCGTCACCCACATCGCCGTCTCGGAAGCAAACAGTTTGCACATCGAGGCTTCTTTGGTAAATTTGCGCCCCTGATCCTTCAGCCAGGCGGCTTTATACACATAAGTCCTCGCCAATTCGATTTTCATATGCATATCGGCCAATTTATGGGCAACTGCCTGAAATTTGGAGATGGATTGGCCAAATTGAGTCCGTTCTTTGGCATATTGAAGAGCCAGTTCATAGGCTCCTTGGGCGATTCCCACAGCCATCGCCCCGATTCCGATTCGCCCTCCGTCGAGCGTGATCAAAAACTGTTTAAACCCTCTGCCGATTTCGCCCAGGCGATTTTCATCGGGAACCCGTACGTTTTCCAGAACCAGCTCCGTGGTATTGGAACTGTGAAGCCCCAATTTTTCATAATTATCAATCACCCGGAATCCCGGTTGGTCCGTTGAAACGATAAAAGAAGTGATTTCCCTTTTGCCTTGCGAGTTTCCCGTCACTGCGGTCAGGGCCAAGAAATCAGCGTAACTCGCATTGGTGATAAAGCATTTGGAACCGTTAATAATCCATTCATTGCCTTCTTTCACCGCACGTGTTTTGGTACCGCCTGCATCCGAACCGGCATTCGGCTCCGTCAGACCAAATGCCCCCAGTGTCTTCCCCTCACACAACGGAACCAGGTATTTCTGTTTCTGCTCCTCCGTGCCAAACAGGTAGAGCGGGGCACAACCGAGAGAAATATGGGCGGAATAGGTGATCCCAGTCGAAGCGCAAACCCGGCTCAGTTCTTCCACGGCAATCGCAAAGCTGACCGTATCCGCACCGGCCCCGCCATATTCTTCCGGAAAGGGCAATCCCATCAGCTTCAATTCGCCCATTTTCTCGAATATCTCTTTTGGAAATCGCTTGGTCCGATCCCGCTCATCCGCTCCGGGAGCAACTTCTCCTTCGGCAAAATCACGCATCAAGTTGCGAATCATCTTTTGTTCGCTCGTCAGTTCATAGTTCACCGCACTCCACTCCTCCCAGATGTATGACAGCGCTTTCATTTTCATTATAGGTTGACTTGTTTTATTACTTCAAGAATTTTTAAAAGTCAGTTGGATGCCTGCCAAATTCACAAAAATTGTCCGAAACTTATTTGCATTGGGGATTGAAAAGGGATAAAATTTAATCAACAAAAAACAAAAAAGCACCCAATCCGTGTGGGTGCCCAGTTTGCGGGAAAGAGTTATTCAAGGAAATCTTTAAGCCGTTTGCTGCGACTCGGGTGGCGCAGTTTCCGTAAAGCCTTGGCTTCAATCTGGCGAATCCGTTCCCGTGTAACACCAAAAACTTTTCCTACCTCTTCGAGAGTCCGGGTACGTCCGTCATCCAGCCCGAAACGCAGGCGCAAGACGTTTTCTTCCCGTTCCGAGAGAGTGTCCAGCACTTCTTTCAACTGCTCTTTCAGCAGTTCGTAAGCTGCAGCATCCGCAGGAGCTTGTGCATCGTCATCCGGAATGAAATCCCCCAGGTGAGAGTCGTCCTCTTCACCGATCGGCGTTTCCAGAGAAACAGGCTCTTGGGCGATTTTCATGATCTCACGCACTTTTTCCGGGCTGAGCCCCATCTCTTCCGCAATTTCTTCGGGAGACGGCTCTCGTCCCAACTCCTGAAGCAACTGCCTGGAAACACGTATCAATTTATTGATGGTTTCCACCATATGAACGGGAATCCGAATCGTCCTGGCCTGATCGGCAATGGCGCGGGTGATCGCCTGGCGAATCCACCAGGTTGCGTATGTGCTGAATTTGTATCCTTTGCGGTAATCGAACTTCTCAACGGCTTTGATCAAACCCATATTGCCCTCCTGAATCAAATCCAGGAACAACATGCCACGCCCGACATAGCGTTTGGCGATGCTGACAACCAGGCGCAGGTTTGCCTCAGCCAGCCTTCTCTTCGCTTCTTCATCCCCCTGTTCGATCCGTTTGGCCAACTCCACTTCTTCTTCCGCCGTCAACAGGGGAACACGGCCGATCTCTTTCAGGTACATCCGAACGGGGTCATTGATTTTAACCCCCGGGGGAGGGGTCAAATCCTCTTCCAGATAATCCTCGGCTTCTACGTCGACATCATCCGCATCTTCAAACTCATCGTCGTTGTCCTCGTTAATCACTTCAATTCCCTGATCGCTCAGATGTTCAAAAAACTCATCGATATGCTGGGAATCCTGCTCAAATGGAGCCATTTTTTCCATAATCAGCTTATATGTGAGAACCCCTTGTTTTTTCCCAAGTTCGACCAGTTGCTCTTTCACTTGGTCCAGAGTTAATTCCAACTCGGTATCCACATTTTGTTCCTTTGCCAAATTCGTCTTCCTCCTTTCTGATGAACTCGCTTACTTCATCCGCATTTGCAACTGCTTTCTGAGCTGCAAAATTTCCAAGGACAACTGGGCGGCTTTGACGGGTTCATCAGCACGCGATAATTGTTCAACCATTTTCTCTTTTTCTTCGATCTCTTTAAGAAGAGGAGCCATTTTCACATGCCGGACATAATCCAGAAGCGCATCCTCCGCAATCTCCTCCGGTAACTCGAGCATAGCCAGTTCGCTCGCTTTTGAAGACAGGCTCTCATCCTCGAGAGAACTTATAAAACGGCCAGGGTTTTCGGGATTTCCTTGGTCATAATAAGCATATAGATAAGCAGCCAGCGCTGCGTAAATTTCATTATAAAAGTCTGCTCCCAAATGATTTTTCACCCATTCGGTAACAGATTTGCTTCGGATCATATGGGCTATAAGAAACATCTCGGATTTTTCGGCAACCGATGCCGGACCACCACTACCGAGCAAATGTTTGCTAACCTCTCGATACCCATTATTCCACTTGGTTCCCTCTTTATCCCTTCTGGCCTCTCTCTTTTTTCGCGTTCGCGCCTTTCTTCTCTCTTCCTTCAGGGCCTCCAGCGACAGCTGAAACTCTTCGGACAAACGGCGCAGGTAGTGATCCTGTTCGATGGCCAGCGGCAGTTCGGCAATCGCATCAATAGCTTCAGCCAAATACTTCATCCGCTGGTCTTCGTCCTTAAGATCATAATTTTTCTTTAGACTTTCCAGTTTAAACGCAGTTAATGACAACGAGGCAGCCAAGATTTCCTCTTTAAAGGCTGTACCCCCAAATTGCCTGATGTAATCATCGGGATCAAGTCCGACAGGCATCTGCGCCACCTTGACGGCCACTTCACTCCCTTTCAGCACATCAAGACCGCGTACCGCGGCATTCTGTCCCGCGTTGTCCGCGTCATAGCAGATATAAACCGTATCGGTGTTTCGCTTGATCAAGCGCGCATGGGCATCGGTCAATGATGTCCCCAGGGTGGCTACGGTGTTGCAAATCCCCGCCTGCCAAGCAGTAATGACATCCATATACCCTTCAAACAAAAGGACAGACGCTTCTTTTCTCATGTGAGAACGTGAACGATGAAGATTAAATAAATGATTCCTTTTATGAAATAACGGTGACTCCGGACTGTTTAAGTATTTTGGACGTCCATCACCAAGCAGGCGACCGCCAAACGCGATCACTTTTCCCTGCGAATCGTGGATGGGAAACATGATCCGGTCACGGAAGAGATCAAAATACCTTTTCTTCGATCCTTTGTCCCGTGAGGTGATTAACCCTGCTTTTTCGAGCAGTTCTTCATGAAACCCTCTTTTTTTAAGAAATGGAAGAAGAAATTGATAAGAAGGAGGTGCATACCCGAGCTGAAACTCGGCAATTGCTTCCGGAGAGACATTTCGCCGGCGCAAATATTGTCTTGCTGCTTTTCCATACTCGGTTGCCACCAAGATGTGATGATAAAGCTTCGCTGCCAAGTCCAAGGCTTTGCGCATCTGCTGGCGTTCATCCTCTTCCGGATCACCAGGATCGGCGTCCGTATCCGGTATGTGAATGCCGGCTTGATCTGCCAAATGCCTGATCGCTTCGGCAAATGTGAGCTGTTCAATCTCCATAATAAATTTTATGCAATCCCCGCCCGCTCCACAGCCAAAACAATAAAAAATCTGCTTGTCCGGCGAAACTGAAAAGGAAGGGGATTTTTCGGAATGAAACGGACATAATCCAAAATAATTTCTTCCGCTTTTTTTGAGCTGAACATATTGTTGGACGAGATCGACAATATCAAAATGCTGCCTCACTTGGTCAATCAATTCGTCAGGGATTCTTCCTCCCATAAAAACCACTGCTTTCTACCCCAGACCATGGTATGACTCCTGATCAAACTCTTCCAGAAACGCGGAACGAATGTTATCATTCGCCACCATTCGGCAAAGTCCTTCCGATTTTTTCGCTCCCGCCACTGGTAATATATAGATATTAAAGTTCGTTCATTTCCTTATCCTCCTATTCTACAAAAAAATAGCTTCTCCTTCTGTTAACCTTTTTTTACAATAGAAGAAAACGAAAAAAATGTCGAGCCTGCCCAGTATGTTTTCTTAACAATTTATCTTACTTCGATCAAAGAATTATTTCAATAAAAAATGCCCAGGATCTGGCTGGGCATTTTAAGGGAATCTCTGTCAATTTTTTTGTTTTTGTTCCTTTTTAACGGATATTGCCGCTTGTGCTGCTGCCAACCGCGCGAGCGGCACCCGGAACGGCGAACAGCTCACATACTGAAGGCCGGCTTCATGGCAAAATTGAATGGAGTTTTTCTCCCCGCCGTGTTCCCCGCAAATGCCGACTTTCAATTCCGGTTTGACCGAACGCCCTTTTTCCACGCCCAGGCGGACCAACTGGCCGACGCCTTTCCGATCCAGCGTGACAAAAGGATTATCCGCCAGAATTTTATTTTCCACATACCCGTGCAAAAATTTCCCTTCCGCATCATCACGGCTGAAGCCAAATGTCGTCTGGGTCAGATCGTTGGTGCCGAACGAGAAGAAATCGGCTTCCGTTGCGATCTCATCCGCTGTCAGCGCAGCACGCGGCACTTCGATCATCGTCCCGACGGAATAGGAAATCGCTTCTCCCTCTTTTACCGTTTCCGCCGCCACGCGTTCGACCAGCTCCCGCATCCGTTTTAATTCGTTCACATGCCCGACGAGCGGAATCATGATTTCCGGCATCACGTTAATTCCTTCCCTCCGACATTCGTCGGCGGCAAGGAATATTGCCTTTACCTGCATTTCGTAGATTTCCGGATGAGTGAGCCCCAAACGGCATCCGCGGTGACCGAGCATCGGATTAAATTCGCTGAGCGCCCGAACTTTTTTCAGCAATTTTTCCTTTTCAAGGTATTCTTCTTCCTTGTCTCTGCCTTGCATTTGCATTTTGGTCAGTTCAACGATCAATTCCTCACTGTTCGGCAAAAATTCATGCAACGGGGGATCAAGCAACCGGATTGTTACCGGCAAACCGTCCATTTCGCGAAAGATTCCTTTAAAATCTTCTTTCTGCATGGGAAGCAGTTTGGCAAGTGCCCGCTCCCTTTCGGCAAACGTCTCCGCCAAAATCATTTCCTGGACGATCGGAACCCGTTCCGCCTCCATGAACATGTGCTCCGTCCGGCACAAACCGATTCCTTCCGCACCCAGCTGCCGCGCTTTCCCTGCGTCGACAGGATTGTCCGCATTGGCTCTCACGCCCAGAACGCGCCGCTCATCAGCCCAATTTAACAACTCCCGGAATTCGGCGGACAACTCCGGATCGATCAGCGGAACTTCTCCCCGAATCACCTGTCCCGTGCTTCCATCGATGGAAATGAAATCGCCTTCCTTGAGCCGAATTTCCCCGAGCACTGCTTCCTTCAGGCGCAGGTCGATTTTTAATTGTTCCAATCCGCAAACACAGGCTTTCCCCATGCCACGGGCAACCACGGCAGCATGGCTGGTCATTCCACCCCGTGTCGTCAGAATTCCCTGAGCCGCCAAAATCCCGTGAATATCTTCCGGCGTCGTTTCCGGACGAACCAGGATCACCTTTTCCCCTTTACCTGCCAACTGCTCTGCCTGATCCGCGTCAAATACGATTTTTCCGGAAGCCGCACCGGGGGAAGCGGGAAGCCCTTTCGCCAGCACCTCCTTGGGCGCATTGGGATCAATCCGGCGGTGCAACATTTGATCCAGTTGTTCCGGTGCGATGCGGAGAAGCGCTTCATCCCGGTCGATAATCCCCTCATACGCCAGATCGACGGCGATTTTCACCGCAGCCTGCGCTGTGCGCTTTCCGGCCCTGGTTTGCAGAATATACAGTTTTCCCCGCTCAATGGTAAATTCGATGTCCTGCATGTCCTGATAATATCGCTCCAGTTCCTGGCAGATCCTCTTCAGTTCTTGATCAATCTCCGGCATTTTCTCCTGCAAAACGCGGATGGGCTGGGGTGTGCGAATTCCCGCCACGACATCTTCTCCCTGGGCGTTAAGCAAAAACTCGCCGTAAAGCTCCCGGTCCCCGGAAGAAGGATTTCGTGTAAAGGCCACACCAGTTCCCGAATCCTCTCCCATATTGCCGAACACCATCATCTGAACGTTGACGGCGGTTCCCAGCGTATCCGGAATCCTGTTCATTTTGCGATAAACCTTTGCCCGGGCATTATTCCATGATTTAAATACGGCCTCGGCAGCCTGACGCAACTGCTCCATCGGATCTTCCGGAAAGCGCTTTCCCGTTTGCCGTAAAATCAGCTGTTTAAATCGGGACGTCACTTCTTTCCAGTCGGCCGCCTCCAATTCCGTATCATATTGAACTTTGGCTTTCTCTTTCCGCTCATTGATGATCTTTTCAAACAGATAATGGGGAATCTCCAGCACGACATCTCCAAACATCTGAATAAAGCGGCGGTAACAATCGTAAGCGAAGCGGGGATTACCGGTGGCACTCGACAGCCCTTCGACGGTACGGTCGTTCAGCCCCAGGTTTAAAATCGTATCCATCATCCCGGGCATGGAGAATTTTGCCCCCGAGCGAACGGAAACGAGCAACGGTGAATCAGGATCCCCAAATCTTTTTCCGCTCTCCTTCTCCAGGTGTTGCAAGGCTTCCTTCACTTGCTCCCACAAACCGTCCGGCAACATTCCCCCGTTGTTCATATAGAAGCGACAGGCGTCTGTTGTAATGGTAAACCCGGGAGGAACCGGGAGGCCGGCCCGGGTCATCTCCGCCAGATTGGCCCCTTTTCCTCCCAGTAAATCCTTCATGCCCGCATTTCCTTCATGAAAATGAACCACCCATTTCTCACGCATGCCTGTTTCCTCCTCTTTTTAAGATATCCAGGATGATATTCGCCGTTTCCTCAACCGCTTTATTGGAAACATCGATCATCGGGCAACCCAGACGGCGGATCACCTTTTCGGAATACTCCAGTTCATACAAAATCCGCTCCATGCTGGCATAATTGGCGCCGGAGGCGAGCCCGAGCGCTTTCAGCCGTTCGCGGCGAATATTATTGAGCTGGTTCGGATCGATCGTTAACCCGATCAGGCGGTGAACAGGCACACGATACAACTCCTCCGGCGGTTCAACCTCGGGAACCAAGGGCACATTGGCTACTTTGTATCGTTTATGCGCCAAATACATCGACAGCGGCGTCTTTGATGTACGTGATACCCCCACCAGCACAACATCGGCACTTAAAAGTCCCCTCGGGTCTTTTCCGTCATCATATTTCACGGCAAACTCAATCGCTTCAACCTTGCGGAAATACTCTTCGTCCAATTTATGAATCAAGCCCGGTTCCATTTTCGGGGTAAGCTGGTACAAACGGGACATTCCCTCCAGCATCGGGCCCATAATATCGACATAGATCACCTGCTTGCGCTCCGCCTCTTCAATCAGCAGCTGACGCAGCTCATGAATAACCAAGGTAAAGGCGATCATCGCATGTTCTTCTTTTGCTGCCTGTACTGTCTCGATAATCGTTTCGCGATCAGTGGCATAGGGGACACGGCGAATTTCAATGTCACCGCAACTAAACTGGCTGGAAGCAGCTTTTACAACAAGTTCAGCCGTCTCCCCGACCGAATCGGAGATGACGTAAACAATGGGTTGATTGTTCATGAAAATGGGTTTCCCCTCCTTCAGGTTTGTTTCTATGGTTGTCCGAGTTCCACAAAAACTTTGACCAGTGTTGTTTTGCTGATGCGCCCGATTACTTCCCATTCACCGGGCCTGTCGGCGAAGGGTCTGACCACGGGCAGCGAATCCACCTCGTGCCGCATCATGGACAGTGCAGCTTCAAACAGGGTGTCATCCGGCTGGCAGGTGATGATGTTGGGCATCCGGGTCATGACCACCCCCACCGGCATTGTGTGCAGATCCTGTTTTCCCATGGCCGCCTGCAACAAATCCTTTCTGGAAATGACCCCCGCCAGCTGCCCTTCTTTTTTGATTACGTAAAGGGAACCCACATCTTCCAAGAACATGCTGCAAATCGCGTCGTATACAGAAGTATCCTCCTGCACAACAACCGGCATCGATTTGTAATCTCTGACGTAGAGATTGCGAACATGTTCACCCATCAACTGATTTGCTGTTTTTCCCGAATAAAAATAGCCAACGCGCGGACGCGCCTCCAATAAGCCGGCCATCGTCAGGATCGCCAGATCCGGTCGCAGGGTTGCACGGGTCAGATTCAGCTTTTCAGCAATCGATTCACCAGTGATGGGCCCCTCCGCTTTTACGATTTCAAGGATTTTTTCCTGACGTTTCGAAAGTTCGATTTCAATCGCACCTCCAGATCACGGGGATGTAGTTAATTGTGACATACTTTTATTTTGATATCCACATATAGTATATACTAATCGACGAGCGAATTACCACCGTAAATTTTCTTCGGGAGAAAGAGCCCGTTTCACATCCTGCTTTGAATGGAATTTTTGTTTTGCGATCATCCTAACAAAAGAAGTTCGCAGCTCTTATTCTGCCTCGGCGATATTTTATCCCGATCGCAAGGGAAGCTATCAAAACAAATCATTCCCGATCAACCCACACCCTCTAATAACCTACAATCATACAGGCAGGTGTAAAACACATGATGAAAAGCAATCAAGACTTAAAACACACTCTTTCCTATCTACACTCTGAACTGAACCGCATTGAAACGATGGCGGGAACATTGGCCACGATTGAACAAGAACACTACGGCAAACTCACCAACTATGATCATCGTGAGTTGGTCGACATTGCCGTGGAAGAGCAACATGCGGCCCGTCAGCTGGGGACCATCAGGCAAATGTGCCTGGCGATGGCACAAAAGGTGGAAAGCCTCAAAAACGGGATCGACCGCGTGGGACCCAAGGAGCATACGGATCATGCTGAAATTCATTGAACGATGGATTCGGGCCACGATCAACGAAACAATCGATCAGGCGATTCTCCGGACCATTCGGGATCAGTACATCGAAAACCTGTTTGAAATGGTTCCCGCCACGACAAAAGTGGGGGTCACCAATCTGATGGAAATCGCCATGAGGGCAAATCAGGGCACTCCGGTTTCCCGTCCGTTGGGCAGCCCGATACACTTGTCCCCGTGGGAGAAAATCCTGTTTAATCCCGTCCATCTCTTCCGCTTCCCCACCCCTGAAAATGTCGGAATCAACACTTCGGTGACCATCGGCCCCCGCGCCAAAAAACCGATGACTATCTCCATTCCGATCATGATCGCCGCCATGTCGTTTGGAGGAGCACTGAGCAAACCGGCCAAAATCGCGCTCGCCAAAGCAGCCACTATGGTCGGGACAGCGACCAACTCAGGGGAAGCGGGACTCATGAAAGAAGAACGGGAAGCGGCCAATCTGTTTATCGGTCAGTACAATCGGGGCGGTTGGATGAACCAGCCCGAGAAATACAAGCTTCTGGATGCGGTGGAGATCCAGTTGGGGCAGGGGGCTCAGGGTTCGGCCCCGCAACGTACCGCCGCGCATAATATCGGGGAAGATTACAGGGAAGTGTTTGGTTTGCGACCGGGGGAAGATGCACGAATCCACTCACGGCTACCCGGTGTCAATTCCAAAGAAGACTTCATCCGGCTGGTGAGAAGGTTGCGCGAGGAGACCGGTGTACCTGTCGGTTTGAAAATCGCCGCTACGCATCACTTGGAAAAAGAATTGCAGATTGCTGTCGAGGCAGGAGTCGACTTTATCACGATCGATGGTGCGGAGGGGGGAACGCATGGGGGAGTTCCCACGTTGCAGGATGATGTCGGTTTGCCCACTCTCTTCGCCATCACCAGAGCTTCGGATTTCCTGGCGCGAAAAGGAGCCACACGCAAGATCAGCCTGATTGCCACCGGAGGGTTGGTCACTCCGGGTCAAATGTTGAAGGCACTCGCCCTGGGCGCAGACAGCGTTTATATCGGAACGGCGGCTTTAATGGCACTGGCGAGCGAGCAAATGGTAAAAGCACTTCCCTTTGAACCGCCAACCAGCCTGCTCGTTTACACAGGCAAAAAGACGGATCAACTGGATGTCGAGCAGGCGGCACGAAACTTGGTACGGTATCTGAACGCCGTGGTCCGGGAAATGGAATTGGTCATCCTATCGTTGGGCAAAACGGCTGTCGCCGACTTGTCCAAATCGGATTTATGCACGATTGATCCTTTTATCGCCAAAGCTACGGGAATCCAGTTAGGCTATGTCTCTCCCGAAGATCAATCCCGTTTCTTTGCGGAGACGGAACCGGCGTTTCATCATTTCCGCGATTTCCCTCAGCCGGAAAAGGAGCAACCTGTTATTCCCCCACACTAAACGTCATTGATCCGTTGCAGGGATATTCCTGCAACGGATCAATCAATCATAAAATTGGTTCCTGTTATTCGGGATTCACTGCTGCATCCCCAAAAAAGCTTCATACAGCCACTCTTCAATTTGTTCTGCACTCTGTGTGCCATCGGGGTTTTTCACAGCTTCCGCTTCTTCCCTGGTCACACCGTAAACTCTGGCCTCGCGATTGTTGGCTATCCCTTTGCTTATGTAATAAAGCTTGCTGTTTCCGAAAAAGGTTTCATCAAAGCCAAAAAAATCAGGCAGCTGATAGCTTTTTTCATCAAAAGCAACATGGCCGACCCTTTTCCATTCTCGTGTGGCTAAAGGCGCCCGGTCTGTGCAAAGAGTCCATAATATCGTTTTCTCTTTGTTTTTGAACTCGGTAAGCGTCCATTTCTTTTTGCTGAATAACGAGTAATATTCCAAATATAAATCCTCATCCTGTTTCCCGCCCCGAACGATCATGCCATAACCATAAACTTTTTTCCCGAGCAGTGGAATGGCCACCACATCGCCCGGTCTCCATTCAGCCTGCTTCGTCAGCTTTTTCTTCTTCAATTTTCCTTCCGTGATCTGATACCCGGTCAAATCAGCGATCACTTTTTCTTCCATCCCTTGGAAACCCAGGGCAATCATGCGCTCCCACTCTTCCAGAGAGGGAATCCTCCCGGTCAGGCTTTGGTACAGCTTTGCTGCTTCCAGAAAAGACTTTTGCAGAAATGTGCGCAATTCTCCCTCAACTGCACTGTTTAAATGTAGTTCGCTTTTGCTTTTGCTTTTCTTTTTCTCTCCCATCATGGTGCCTCGCTTTCCTGACTAGATCGTAAAAAAGCCCCTACGCAGAGGAAGGGGATAATTTTACCATGACATGAATCCCGACTGACTGCAAGCGGTTTTTGTGAATAACGATTTCCCTGGAAATAGTCCAGACGGGCCTCTGAAAAGAAAAGCGCATATCATCCCCGTGGACGACATGCGCTGATCGTTTTAAGCAAATACCAGATATTCAAAGGAAGCGAATCTCCTGGTCAACCGCATAATCCCGGCAAGCAGGGCCAACCGGTTAAAGCGGACTGCCGGATCATCGACCATTACCATGATCTCATCAAAAAAGCGGTGAATTTCCGGAACCATATGGGCAAGCGCACTGTAGAGAGCCGCCGGATCCTTTTGCTCGGCCGCACGCTCCCATAGTGCTTCCGCTTCTTCAAACGCCCGAAGTAAAGCCTGTTCTGCCGGTTCCGTGAGCGCCTCTTTGTTCAATTCTGCGCCATCTGCTTTGGCTGCGAGATTGGCAACGCGCGTAAACCCTTCAACTTCCTGTTTGAACGATTCGCGCGAAAGCTGATCCATCAGCACTCCGGCTTTTTCCAGCACTTCTGCCGGATGGGAAATGCCGGAAGCAATGACGGCATCGATGACATCATAGCGGATTCCCTCTTCCTGAAGCACCGTTTTGATGCGCAGGGAAAAGAACTCCGTCAGATCCTTTTTCACACCAGCCCTATCCTGTTTTAGCAGGCCTGCTTGCTCCAATTGTTCCAGAGAAAGCTCCAACAGTTCATCCAACGACAACGAACGGTATGCCGGAGACAGCAAAATTTGCACAATTCCTGCCGCTTTGCGCCGCAATCCGTATGGATCCTGCGAACCGGTCGGCTGAATGCCGATGCCAAAGCTTGAACAAATCGCATCCAGTTTATCGGCAAGGGCCAGGATCCCTCCGATTTTTGTTTGCGGCAGTTTATCGCTGGCGAATCGGGGCAAGTGATGTTCAAAGATCGCTTCGGCAACCGCCTCCTCTTCCCCTGCTTTCCGCGCATACGTTCTTCCCATGAAACCTTCCAATTCGGGGAATTCTCCAACCATTTGCGTGGCCAGGTCAAATTTGGCGATTTGGGCCGCACGGCTTAATTGCTGCAACTCTTTCTGCTCAAGGTTCAAGCGCTCACCGATGGCCGATGCAAGATTTGCCATCCGCCGAATCCGGTCTCCGACACTGCCCAAATTCTCTTGGTAAACGATCTGTTCCAGTTTGGCAACCGCTTGCCCGATCGGCTGTTTCAAATCTTCTTCATAGAAGAAACGCGCATCGGCCAAGCGGGCGCGGAGCACCTTCTCGTTCCCTTTGACCACTGTTTGCAGATAACGGTCATCGCCGTTGCGCACCGTCACAAAATAAGGGAGCAAATGCCCGTCCGCATCTTCGACGGGAAAATAGCGCTGGTGTTCCCGCATGGTGGTGATCAGCACTTCCTTGGGAAGCGTCAAAAATTCTTCGTTAAACGTTCCATACAGCGCTGTCGGGTATTCCACCAGATAAGTGACTTCCTCGAGCAGACCGGGGTCAACCGGAATAACCCAACCCCGTTGTTCCTGCAATTGGCGCAGTTGCTGCAAAATGAGCTCGCGCCGTTCGGTCGCGTCAACCAACACATATTGCTGTTTCAACGCATTCACGTATTCCGCCGCATGGGTGATCTCAATCTCATGCCCCAAAAAGCGGTGTCCACGCGTCTTGCGTCCGGCTGTCAACCCTGCCCACTCAACCGGTACAACCGCGTCATCGAAGAGGCAAACCAACCAGCGAACCGGGCGGATAAACCGGGTACGCCCCTGCCAGCGCATCGTTTTGGGGAAATGCAACGCTTGAAGCACCTCCGGCAACCCTTCCTGCAATTGGCGTACGGTGTCTGCCCCTTCATGGTGCACTTTGGCAAATACATAATTTTCTCCCTTGATCTCTTTAAACACGAGGTCGTCGACCGCCACTCCCTGTTTGCGCGCAAACCCCTCCGCTGCTTTGCTCCAGCTTCCATCCGGGGTTTTGGCAATCCGCTCGGCGGGCCCTTTTACTTCTTCATAGAGATCTGCTTGCCGTTCGGCCACTCCGTGAACGTGCACAGCCAAGCGGCGCGGTGTGGCATAGGTATGGTACGTCTCATATGAGATCCTCTGTTCATTGAGCCAATCGGCCAGCTTTTGGCCAAGTTGCCTGACTGCATCGCCGACAAAGCGGGCGGGAATTTCCTCACAACCAATCTCCACCAACAGGTCTCGCTTATTCATTCTCTTCCCCTCCCTTTCGGTTCATCAATGGGAAGCCCAGTTTTTCTCTCTCTTCGATGTACGCCCGGGCAATTTTGCGTGCCAGATTGCGGACGCGGCCGATGTAGCCCGTTCGTTCCGTCACACTGATCGCTCCGCGCGCATCCAGCAGGTTAAAAGTGTGGGAACATTTCAAAGCGAAATCATAAGCCGGAAATACCAAGTTTTCGCTCAATGCCCGTTTGGCTTCCCGCTCAAAATCATCGAATTGCCGGAACAGCCAATCCGGATCGGAAATTTCAAATGTATATTTGGAATGCTCATATTCCGGCTGGCCGAATACATCGCCGTACAGCACTCCGGGAACCCATTCCAATTCAAACACATTTTCTTTGTCCTGGATATAGGAAGCCAACCGCTCCAGCCCGTATGTCAATTCAACCGAAACAGGATCGACATCCAGGCTCCCTACTTGCTGGAAATAGGTGAATTGCGTCACTTCCATCCCGTCGAGCCAAACTTCCCAACCGAGGCCTGCCGCGCCAAACGTGGGGTTTTCCCAGTTGTCTTCCACGAAGCGGATGTCATGTTGCAACGGGTCCACACCCAGGGCGCGCAAACTGTTCAGATAAATTTCCTGAATGTCGGCCGGTGCCGGTTTCAAAATCACCTGGAACTGATGGTGCTGATACAAGCGGTTGGGATTCTCGCCGTAACGCCCGTCAGCAGGGCGACGCGAAGGCTCCACATAGGCCGCTTTCCACGGTTCAGGGCCGAGTGAGCGCAAAAACGTCATCGGGTTTAACGTCCCTGCCCCTTTTTCCACATCATACGGCTGGCAGAGGATGCATCCCTGTTCCGACCAGAAATCTTGCAATCGCTTGATCATTTCTTGCATATTCATCGCAGCCACCTCCAATAATTCCCCAAATTAAATAAACCTCCCGCCCTTATGACACGATTCGATGCCATAGGGACGAGAGGTTGTTCTCCCGCGGTTCCACCCTATTTGGTCAGCATGCAGCGTGCTGACCCGCTTTTTCTTCAAACCTTCATCCGCGCTCAAGAACTGCCATTCACCAAACACCAAGATCGGGCTTGCACCCTCCCCGACTCGCTATGCATGGCTCTTTTGGTTACTCCTTTTCTCTCATTGCGCTGTATATTGAAAAAATGTTAATTACAGATATAGCAAATCAATCAGACTTTGTCAACCATCGTTTGGCTTATTTTATCCAAGTTGCGCGAATCTGTTCCAACAAGTTGAGGGATTTGGACTGAAACGGCAAATATTCCTGCATAAAGGAACGGACAATCTGTTGCAATTGCGCTTCCGTTTCCGGTCTTACCTTTACTTCCCCCAACCGTTCCACCGGGATGCGCTCCAAAACCGGCAGAATTTTGCCCGTTGCCGCTGAAACCGGAATCGCCTCCGGATCGCGTTCCTGGCATTCTTCACACAAAAAACCGCCCTGACGGACACTGAAGCGAACAGGGCTGCGGTCCCGGCGGCAGATGACACAATGATTCAATACCGGCGTATATCCGGCCAATTTCAAGATGCGGAGTTCAAAAATCCGCGTCAAAATCTCCGGATTGGTTCCTTTTTCCAAACGTTTGAGCAGGGCGCTGAGCAATCGGTGAAGCGGCGGCAGGGGTTCTCTCTCTTCCGTGCATTTATCCAAAAGATCAAGCCAATAGGCGCCATAGGCTGTGAGCAGCAAATCGGAGCGAATCGGGTGATGGGAATCGAGCGAATCGGCCTGCGACAAGGTGGCAACCCCGCTCCCTCCCGTAAACAGGACAAATTGCGCCTCTGTAAACGGCTCCGTCACTGCACTGAAACGACTCTTTGTTTTTTTGGAACCGCGGGCCATCGCCGCCAGTTTTCCCTGCTCTTTCGTAAACAGCGTCAAAATTTGGTGGCTTTCGCCGTAATCTTTCGCTTTGAGGACAATCCCTTCCACTTTCACCAACATGAGATTCGCCCTTTCCTCTCAGCAGCAGTTTTCCTCCCCTTCTTCCTCTTGTTCCGCCCTTTCCGCAACATCCTCCAGTGTTTGGAGTTCCTTGAACAAGAGGTAAGCGTCGATACTGCCAGTCACTTGGAAACAATTCCAGACAAAATTTCGCAACTAGCATCATCCTTTCTCTATGCCTCATTACAACCATTAGGATGACCTAGAGCAGCGGGGAGTATTAGATGGAAAAATTGGCATTCTCCCTGTTATTGACTTTCACTCATGATGTTGTTCCTGCGTGCTCTCACGGGCCGGGTGGCGGTGTGCGTCCAACACTCGGCACGCAGGGAATTCCTCCGGGATCGAAAAAGTCATGATCATTTCCCGTACGGTTCACTCGTCTTCCGTATAACCAAACTGCCGCAGCATCAACACTTCATTGCGCCAGTCTTTTTTTACCTTGACCCACAAATCGAGAAAAATCCGGGTTCCGAGCAAATGCTCAATCTCCAGCCGGGCCCGTTTCCCCACTTCTTTAAGCAGTGCTCCTTTTTTGCCGATCAAGATTCCCTTTTGCGACGGACGTTCCGTGTAGATGGTGGCCCGCACATCGATGAGGTCTTTCTCCTCTCGTTTGCTCATCTCTTCCACCACAACCGCCACCGAATGGGGCACTTCCTCCCGGGTCAGTTCCAACACTTTCTCGCGAATCAACTCGCCTACGATGAAGCGTTCGGGATGGTCAGTGATCTGGTCAGCCGGGTAATATTGCGGCCCCTCCGGCAAGTAGCGAAAGATCTGCTCGACCAGTGTCGATGTATTATTGCCCTGGAGGGCGGAAATGGGAATCACTTCGGCAAACGAAAATTGGTTGCGGTACCGGTCGATGAGCGGCAGCAAATCATCCGGATGAACCTGGTCAATTTTGTTGACCACCAGAAAGACCGGCGTTTCGACTCCCTGCAAATTCTCCATGATAAAGCGGTCGCCCGGCCCCTCTCCTTCTGCCGCATCGATCAGAAACAGGATCAAATCGACTTCATCCAACGCATTCCGGGCTGTTTGTACCAGGAATTCGCCCAGCTTGGAGCGGGGTTTGTGGATGCCCGGAGTATCCAGAAAGACAATCTGCCCTTCTTCTCTGGTCAGAACTCCATGGATCTTGTTGCGCGTCGTTTGCGGTTTATCTGACATAATCGCGATTTTTTGTCCGATTAAATGATTCATCAATGTCGATTTTCCGACGTTTGGACGCCCGATCAGCGCCACAAATCCGGAACGAAAATCATCCTTGTGCATCTAAATCCCCTTTCTGAAACGCTCCTGGCAGCAAATCGGCCACCGTCGTTTCCTGAATCGCCCCTTTCAAGTTGGACAAAAATACTTTCATATCGGGAGGGCATAACTCAACCATGACCTGACGGCATGCTCCGCACGGTGAAACCGGTCCCTCGGTATCGGCGATGACCGCAATCCCCGCAAACTCGCGATAACCTTCGGAAATCGCTTTAAACAGGGCCGTGCGTTCAGCACAGTTCGTCAATCCGTAAGAAGCATTTTCCACATTGCATCCCCGGATAATCTCTCCGTCTTTGGTCAATACAGCCGCTCCCACCCGAAATTTTGAATAGGGAACATAAGCCATTTCCCTTGCTTGTTTCGCTGCTTCAATCAACTCTTTCATCTTTCCATGCTCCTTCTTTTGGCTGGGTGCCTCTATTATAGAGAAAGGATGGAATCATTTACAATAACTGCAGACCGATCGTCGCCACAAAAATGCCGAGAATGCCTCCGATCACCACGGACAGTCGCCGAGGCTGGTAACGAAGGCGCATGCCCACCAGCATCATGAGCAGGAGCAGAACCAAAAACGTAATATGCAGGTTGCCCGTTACCAGAATCAGCAGAGTTGAGATGCAGAGTGAAATCGAAGAGGTCATGCTCGGCTCCCATGTATGCTTTTCGACACGGTGGCACCAACCCTTTAAAAGCAGAGTGAGGAAAAAGTCGAACACGATGATCACGGCCAGCCCGATGTTGGCAGGATAAGAAGTACCCGCGGTCAGGCGGATAAACAGTTTATCGAGATACGGATAAAAGACACTGATTCCGACAATCACCGCAAGCCCAGCGGTCAACAGCACCGCTCCCGCAGCCACATCTTTCGCGATTTTGGCCAGCGGATGGTATTCCTCCGTCACCATGTCCACCACCGCTTCAACAGCGGTATTGATCAACTCCGCAAATAAAACCAGAATAATCGTGATAAACACGACAAGTACCTCCAACTTGCTGATCGGGAGGTACAAGGCGAAAAAAAGGACAGCGAGGGCAATGAGAAAATGGATGCGCATGTTCCGTTGCGTAATGACCGTATACTTTAGCCCTTCCAGAGCGTAAACAAAGCTGCGCAGCAATTTGGTCACCCACATGAGAAGAAGCCCCCTTCTATCGCTGAAGACCGATCCGGCTTAAAATCTCCTCCTGTCTTGAAAACATTTCTTTTTCTTCTTGCTCGGTCTCATGATCATAGCCAAGGAGATGCAAAAAACCGTGCACAGCCAAAAAACCGAGTTCACGGGCAAGCGTATGGCCGTATTCCGCAGCCTGCTCTTTTGCCTTCGGCAGGGAAATCACGATATCTCCCAGCATGACTCCCTCTTCTTCTTCATCGATTACCCACTCTTCATCGGGTTCCCACAGCGGAAATGACAAAACATCGGTCGGGCGGTCGATCCCGCGGTATTCCCGGTTCAGCTGGTGAATTTTTTCATTGTCAACAATGGTTACGGCCACTTCAACCGGCGGCAGCTCTTCAAAATCCGCGGCAGCCTGCAACGCTTTTTCCAGCGAGGAGATCGCTTCTCTCTCCTCTTCCGTCACCTCTAATTCTATACCCAGTTCCAAACGCAAATTCATCCTTGCTTTACTCCTTTTACTTTAACAGGTTCTTCCGGATATTCGATCCTGGAGTGAAAAATGCCCTGCAACGTTTCACAGATCGACTTTGTGATCATGTCCAGCTCTTTGAACGTAAGATCACACTCATCAAATTGCCCGTCCTCCAGGCGATCCTGCACAATTTTCTTGACCATGTTTTCAATCCGGGACGGGGTGGGCCGGGCGAGGGAGCGAACTGCTGCTTCCACACAATCGCAAATACCCACGATCGCCGCTTCCTTGAATTGAGCTTTGGGTCCCGGATAACGGTAATCCTCCTCCAACACCTGGGTCCCGCTATTTTGTTTCAACGCTTTATAATAAAAATATTTGAGCAAGGTGGTTCCGTGGTGTTGGGCGGCAATATCCTGAATCGGTTTCGGAATGCGGTATTGTTTTAACAATTCCACTCCGTCCCGCGCGTGGGAAATGATGATCGTTTTGCTTAAATTCGGCGAAATTTTATCATGCGGATTGGAGCGGTTCAGCTGGTTCTCGACAAAAAACTGCGGCCGTTTCGTCTTGCCGATATCGTGATAATAAGCCCCCACCCGGGCCAGCAATCCGTCTGCCCCGATCGCTTCCGCGGCTGCTTCCGACAAATTTCCGACAATGATGGAATGGTGGTATGTACCCGGGGATTTGATCAGCAGCTGCCTCAGCAGAGGTTGGTTGGGATTCCCCAGTTCCACCAAACGCATGGGTGACAGGATGCCAAAAGCCGTCTCAAAAAACGGCAAAAAACCGATCGTCAGCACGGCCGAAAAGATTCCGCCCAACATGCCGAACCCGATGGATAAAAACAGTTCGTTCATCGTTCCTTCCGTAGGATACATCATATAAAGGGCCAGGATGGCCAAACTGACGGAAAGTGCGGCGACCAGTCCCGCCCGTAAAATCCCGCTCCGCCTGCGGACATCGGTCAGAGCGAAGGCACTGGCTGCACCGCTGACCAGCGCGGTAAAACCAAAGCGAAAATCAAACAAAATATGATTATCCCCGTTAAAAAAGATGCTGGCAAAAACAGCGAGCAATACGTTGCACACCATGGCCACCTGAAGATCGAGGAGCAGCGTGATCAGCATCGCCCCGAAGCCGACCGGCGCGAGAAAACCGATCATACTACATTCCAAATTCTGCCCAATGGCCACCATCTTCATCCCGAGCACCGTCAACAGCAAAATTGAAAACAGGAGAAGCAGATTCATATTATTTTTATAAAGCCGGGGCTTATAATTGCGAATATAGGTAAAGATGGCAGCCAACACCACGAAAATAAAGAGCAGCAAGCCTAAATGCGGCCAAAAATTAGTCTCTTTGCGCAAAAGACCCAGTTCCTGCAGTTTATTGTACTGATCCGGAGTGACGACCTCACCCAGAGCGATGATAATTTGCCCTTTTCGAATCGGAATGGGCTGCACGGCATCTTTCGCTGCCTCACGCAAAGCCGTGGTTCGTTCCCGATCAAAAAAATCATTGGGAACAATGCTCTTTTTGGCCAATTCGCGCACAATCGAACGGGAACGATTGTCCAACGAGTCCTGATCCAGCAAAGTAGTAACCAGGACGCGGTCCACCGAATCCCTTTTGTTCTCCAGCTCCTCCTGGCGAACTCCCTTGTTCAGGATATCAAACACAATGTCCCTCGTCTTCAGCCGGATCGCCGTCAGATCGTCGGGAGAGATTTTCAGCAAGTTCGCATAAAAGGTATCGGAAAATGCATCGGAAAATGTTTCTTCCAAAATCAGTTTCACTTTCTGCTTTTTTTCATCATCGGACAAAGTGTGATCAGTCAGCACCTTTCTGACTTCGGCGAAAAAGCGGTCGATTTTGTCAATCTGCTGATTGGTAACCCGGTCATCCTTGGTGTAAACGCGTTCCACCTTTTCCGCCGCCTGCTCTTTTGCCATTTCGGTCGCATATTCATCGATCTTCGTGACGGGGGAAACGATCGTGGCCGGGCTGACTTGTCCCACGCGTATGACGTATTGTTCGGGCAATACATGTTTTAAGAGTAATAAATAGAACGCGATCCCTATGATCGCGTATAAGAGCAAGTGTATGCGAAAACTCGTTTTCCAGGTCTCAACCTTTTTCCCTTTTTTCTCCCGCTGGGATGACGGTTCCTTTTTCTCCTTCATCTTTGAACCGACTCCTTGCTGCTTATTCCTTTACTCGATCCTGTTCATAAGCATCAATAATTTTCTGCACCAACGTATGACGAACAACGTCTTCCTGTCCGAGATAGATAAACTGAATCTCCGGTACTGCCTTTAAAATCCGTTCAGCCTCTTTCAATCCCGAATTTTTGCCTCTGGGCAAATCCACCTGGGTCACGTCGCCGGTAATCACCATTTTAGACCCAAAGCCGAGGCGGGTCAAAAACATCTTCATCTGCTCGGGGGTCGTATTTTGCGCTTCATCGAGAATGACAAAGGAATCTTCCAATGTCCGCCCCCGCATGTAGGCCAGAGGAGCCACCTCAATCAATCCGCGCTCCATCATCTTCGCCACTTGTTCCGTTCCCAGCATGGTGTAGAGACTGTCATATAACGGGCGAAGATACGGATCCACTTTTTCCTGCAAATCCCCGGGCAAAAAGCCCAAATTTTCCCCGGCTTCCACAGCAGGACGTGTAAGGACGATCTTTTTCACGCTGTGCGCTTTCAGGGCAGATACGGCCAACACGACTGCGAGAAAGGTTTTTCCAGTACCGGCCGGCCCGATTCCGAAGACGATATCCGACTTCTTGATGGCGGACACATAATGGCGTTGTCCGAGCGTTTTAACGCGAATCGCCTTCCCTTTTTGCGTCGTGCCGATCTCTTCCTGATAAAGTTCGAGCAGTTCGTCTGCTTGTCCCTGTCTGGCCAGACGGTGGGCATAGACAATATCGCGATCTGATATCGTTTTTCCCTGCCTGATCAAGGACAGCAGCACACGAAACAGATGATCCAATATCTCCAGTTCTTCCTCGCTTCCGGTGATGATCACCACTTCGCCGCGCGAAAAGATCCTGGCGGAAGTATTGGCTTCAATCTGCTTCAGATAGGCGTCATGAGGCCCGAATAGACTAAGTGCTTCTGCGGCATCCCGCAAGCGAATTTTCAGCGAATGATCTTGATTTTGCAATGGCTCATTCTCCTTGCAGAATCGGTTGTATACTTGCAATATTTTCAATGGCATCAAAGTGCACTTTCAAATTCACTTTACCATTCTCCACGCGCTGGTGCAAAATTTTTTCTTCCAAAATTCGTCCGTTGCCCCCCAATCTCTGTTGAAGTTCCTCCCTCGCGCGCATTTTTCCCAACATCACGGCATCCTCGGGAGTCAGATCCTTCTTCACCCACTTCATCTCCAAAATCTCATCTTCGACCAATCCGAACGGGAGCCGCCATTTCCCCAAGTAACAGGAGTGGATTTTGCGAATCGTTTCCACCTTTTTGAATGGGACTTTTTCGGCAAAAGGGTTGGGAATGATCATGGAAAACAGATATGGCGACAGCTTTTTCACCCGCTCTCCCGTATACACCTTCCGCTTCTGCACAAGCGGAACCGATACATTGGATTCATACCAGACTTCCCCGATCACTTTTCCTTTTGCACCGACGATTTTTCCATGATCCGGATTTTCCGGGTCGCCGTAAATGCCGGAGACCAAGATCTGTCCCTTTTTCACCACCTGATTGACCTCAACGAGCGGATTTCCCCTCTCGACGCGCAAATCATAAACCATCGCGTTCTTTTTGGCGACCAGGTTTACGGGCCCCGGGTCCCGGTTCTCCTCTTTTTTTGTTTCCGGCTCTTTTTTCTCCACAATCGTGACAATCACCCTTGTCCCTTCCACGCGGAATCCTACCCACGAAGCCTTTGGAAGGTGCATGAGCAAATCGTGCTGGATAACTTCCGCTTCCGGTAGTTTTCCCTTAAGTTGCCCGACAAACACCCCTTCCTTCTTTAAGAGGGCTTGTACATATCGTTCCGGAATTTGCTCGTTTCCCTCAATTTGCACTCTCCAGACAAATGAAGAAAGAGAGAGCGTGAGCAGAATAAAAAGAGCGACACCGAGCAAAAACGCTTTACGCCGCTTCAGCTTGCGCATGAAAAACGGCACACCTTCTTTTTTGACTATTTTCAGTCTCACCTTGTTCCTGCGGGCGATTGAAACGAACGAAAAAAAATGCGTTAATGGTACGGTAAGGTGGAGCTTCTGCTCATGAACCCATTGAATATCTTCCAGATGTATGCCTGCCTGTACCGTTTGATTGATCAAACCGGTAACCCGTTCCCCCGTACAGGCCAAACGGACTTTTCCTTTGACTAATGCCGGATAACCCATCACTGCCACCGCATTTCTCCCCTTACTTCATATATCGCAACTCCTGAATCTCGCCTTCAATCCGCACACCATCCTGATAAATGACGGCGATCTTTAATTTCTCCCCCTTGATTTGCAGGGTTCCTTCCTTCACTTTCAGCTTCAATTCGGTTGGGCTGAATTTTTCAACTTCAAGATAGTTTTCAATCTGGAGCCGCCGCGAGCCGACCATCTCGATCCGTGGAACTTCTTCTGTCACTTCTGCCGGCAGGTCCAACCAATCCGAAACCCATTTGCGCATCAGCTCCCGCCCTCTCCCATCCGATCTTCTTCTTTTTTCACTCTTATGCGCCCAAAGGCCGATTTATGAAGCAGACACAAAAAGCGGCATAGAGACCTACTATGCCGCCGTCTTCCATCTTATTCCGTTTTCATTTCGTTTTGAGCCGCAGCGATCAGGCGTTTGGTAATTTCTCCTCCGACAGATCCGTTGGCGCGCGCGGCCGTATCCGAACCCAATTTCACACCGAACTCGGCCGCGATCTCTTCTTTAAATTGGTTAAGAACCAAAGCCGCTCCCGGCACCAACAGGCGATTGGAATTGGATCGACGTGCCATGCCTTTCACCTCCTTTGGTTTTTAGTATGAAATTTGAAGCAAAATCTAATAAACGCAGTTGTTTCCATGAATAATAAAAAAGACTCGTGAAATCTCTTCACGAGCCGAGTACAATTTGTTTTAATTTTAACGGAACAGCGAAAAACGATACGGTTTCAATGCGCGGGGCGGACCTAAAATCTCTCTCATCCGCATCCCTTCACGGAGCGAGCCAATCCTTTTGCCCGGCCTTTGCCCCCGTTCCAAGCCGGTTCTCACCGCCTGAAGCGATCCGCTCCGCAGCTTTTGCGCTGAGATGCGAATTTCCATGAAACCACCTCCCTTGGGTGAAGCGGGGACTGATTAATTTTCCGCATCCGCTTCCGGATCATCATCACCCAGCGAGCGGCGCATTTTGGTATCGGCTTCAATATTTTGCATCATGTAATAATCCATGAACCCCATTTTCCCGGACTTGAGCGCCTCGGCCAACGCGCGCGGCACTTCGGCTTCCGCTTCGATCACTTTAGCCCTCATCTCCTGCACCTTTGCCTTCATCTCTTGCTCCAGTGCCACGGCCATTGCCCGCCGTTCTTCGGCTTTCGCCTGAGCGATGCGTTTATCCGCTTCCGCCTGGTCGATCTGCAGTTTCGCCCCGATATTTTTCCCGATGTCAATGTCAGCGATGTCAATGGAGAGGATTTCAAAGGCGGTTCCGGCATCCAGCCCTTTGGAGAGCACGGTTTCCGAGATCATATCCGGGTTTTCCAACACATCCTTATGGCTGTCAGCGGAACCATTCGTCGTCACAATTCCCTCTCCGACACGGGCAATAATCGTTTCTTCTCCCGCTCCGCCCACCAAACGGTCGATATTGGCACGCACCGTTACCCGGGCAATCACTTTTACCTCGATTCCGTCTTTACATACAGCAGAGACTTCCGGTGTCTCGATTACTTTTGGATTGACGCTCATCTGCACGGCCTCGAGCACATCCCGACCAGCCAGGTCAATTGCCGCGGCCCGTTCAAAAATCAGATCGATATCAGCCCGCTGGGCGGCGATCAAGGCATCGACAACCCGGTCCACATTCCCTCCGGCCAGATAGTGCGTTTCCAATTGGGAAATATCAACATGCAAGCCGGCTTTGCGCGCCTTGATCAAGGGATTTACGATTCGTGCAGGAACAATCCGGCGAAGGCGCATCCCGACCAGCGTGGAGAGTCCCACATAAACCCCCGATGCCATCGCGCTGATCCAGAGCATTACCGGTACAAATGAGAAGAAAATCGATAAAACAATAACAATCAGGATGACCAACAAAACAGCCCCCAACGCTCCGCCCGTCATTCCCTTCACTCCTTCAACTGATTTCCTTTATTGACAATTCTATCATATCGCAAAAAAATTCCATAAGTCATGAAAAATGGAGATTCTCTTTGAATGAATGATCAGGAAAAGATGACTAGTCCTCGATCTTTCGTACGACGACTCTGGCCCCTTCAACGGCGATCACCTTTACCTTCGCACCTTGCGGAATGATCTCTCCTTCACTGACAACATCTTCTTTCCGTTCTCCAAACCGGGCAAACCCGGAAGGACGGAGCTGGGTGACGGCGACGCCTTCCATGCCCAACAGATCCCGACGCTTTTTTGCGGACACATACCCCTCTTCATTCCTTTGTTCCGCCTTCAGCACAATCCGGTTCCAGGACGCTTTTAACCCGATGAAGCGGATCAGCACCCATAAAATGATGCCGGCCAGCACAAAGCCGATGACAAGGGCCGTCAATCCCGCCCACAAATCGGCTGCCGCCATGACAATTGAGGCAAGAATCATCACAAATCCGATCACTCCCAAAATTCCAAGCGTCGGCAACATCAATTCCAAGACGAGTAAAACGGCCCCCAGCACAAACAGAGCCGGTGCTCCCCAGCTCACCGTTCCCATGGTGAAATGAGCCCAGAAATAGAAAAAGAAACAAATGAGCCCGATGATCCCTGGTGCCCCAAAACCCGGCGACATCAGTTCAACCGCAATTCCGATCAAACCGATGGCCACAATCACGCCCATGACATAGGGATTGGTAAGAAATTGAGCGATCTCATACATGCTTCTTCTCCGCCTCTCCCTTCCTGATTCAGTGGTCAGACTGAAAAAAAACAGCGTGTTTTGGTTAAAACACGCTGCTGCATAACTCAACTCAACGCTTCGGACACCAAGCGGTTGACCAATCTTCCATCCGCTCTTCCTTTTACCTTGGGCATGAGAGCACCCATCACCTTACCCATATCGGCTTTGGATGAAGCACCCAATTCCTGGATCACCTGCTGCACAAGTGCTTTTACTTCATCCTCGCTCATTTGTTCAGGCAAGTAAGCGCGGAGGATCTCCATTTCCTCTTTCTCTTTTTGCACCAAATCCTCCCGGCCTGCCTTTTCGTACTCGGAAAGTGAATCCTGGCGCTGTTTCACTTCGCGCAACACCACTTCGAGCACCTCTTCATCAGTAAGCGGACGCCGTTTATCGATTTCCGCTTTTTTGATGGAAGACTTCAGCATGCGAATCGTGGAGAGTTTGGTTTTTTCTTTATTTTTTAGCGCCAACTTCATATCTTCGTTTAATTGTTCCAAAAGACTCAAGAGTTGCCACCTCTTTAGCGACGCTTTTTGCGAGCGGCCTCTGATTTTTTCTTGCGACGTACGCTAGGTTTTTCATAACGCTCGCGCTTTCTTACTTCCGCCAATACACCGTCTCTGGCGCAAGAGCGTTTGAAGCGACGCAAAGCGCTGTCCAGCGATTCGTTTTTGCGCACACGGGTTTCTACCATGCTATTCCCTCCCTCCACGGGTCAGTTAGGCCGTTTGGGCGCGCAGCCATAGCTAAAGGAAAAGACCCACACATTTCCACGCAAGCATCGGCCTGATCCCCAGCGGAGAGTCAGCACGACAACTGCATCAGAAAACTACCAACGATGCCCAAATCAAGCCTTTCCCAGGCTTTTTCCAAAGCCCAAGCTCTGGAAACCGTTGGGACACAAAGAGTCATTTTATATTATAACGTACAAGTCCAAAACCTGTCAAAACGCTTCAGCCTGTTATTGAAGAAATCAGCCCGGAGGCCAAGTGAGGGTACGTCCGCCCAGCAGATGAAAATGGATGTGGAACACGGTCTGACCGCCATGTTCGCCGGTATTATTCACCACACGGAATCCTTTTTCATCCAGGCCGAGTTCACGGGCCAGCTTTTGGATGACCAGATGGATCTTGCCGACCAGTTCTTGATCTTCTTCCTCCAGGTGCATCAGCGATTGAATATGTTTTTTCGGAATGACGAGGACATGAGTGGGCGCGGCGGGTGCAATGTCATGAAAGGCAAGTACATCGCGGTCTTCATACACTTTTTTTGAAGGGATCTTCCCTTCGATAATCTGGCAAAAAATGCAGGATTCCACTGTTTGAACCTCCACTCTCGATTAGGATCAGTACATTCACCCATGGTTCTCATCAGCATATACTATAACACGTTGAGGAAAAGAGGTGAATAAATTGGTTCGTCGACCTTCTGCTTATGAATCCCATCTCCGGCGGCTGATCCGCAAAATGATCAAAGAGGAACTCCGGTCCTTGTCCGAAAGCGGACAAAACACGGAAGGAACGGAGGCTGAAACCGCCAGCACTTCTGCTGGAGAGCAAGCGGAGCAAATTGCCCCTCCCCGCTTTGCGGACGGATTTCAGACGGAGACGTGGGCGATTTTTGGTTCTCCCGAACCCGACCCGGAAAAGCAGTTGCTACCGAAAAGAGAACAACCGCGAGCCTTGCCGGGTTTCCCCGAACTGTACCGGCCCGATTTTACCGGATTTGATTCTCCCCCTTTTCTTCCCCGAAGGCCGCAACCATTTCAGGATTCTTGATCAATTTCCACGCGGACAAAAACCGGAACGGTGTTGCAGCCAAACTGGCATTTGTCCGCTCATCTCCCTTGAACGAACGGTTCTTTTCCATTTTACTGGTCATGCTCCCTGTCTGTCCACCATATATATAGGCAAAGGATCAGGAGGGGTGGGTGCAGACCATGTTCAGGGAAATCGGAATTCCATTTCTTATCGGGCTTTGTGTGTTCATGATCGGGCTACACTTTATGCGGACAGGCTTGGAAGCGCTGGCGGCCAATCGCCTGCAAGATATTCTGCTCAAGTTCACGCGCACCCCGTTCAGGGGGTTTGTGACCGGAACGATTACAACTGCATTCTTGCAGTCTTCAAGCGCGATCACGGTTCTGACAATCGGTTTTGTCAATGCGGGTGTTTTGACCTTCGCCCAGTCGATCGGCATCATTCTGGGGAGCAATATCGGGACAACCATTACAACGCAAATCCTCGCCCTTAAAATCGAGGATTTCGCGCTTCCCCTTCTCATCCTCGGCACCATTCTCTGGATGTTGCCGCAGCTCATTGTCTCCCGTCTGGGAAAAACGACGGCCGGTTTTGGAATGATCTTTCTGGGGATCGATTACATGCAGAAAATCGCTTCGCCGATCAAAGAACACGGTCTGATCCAGTGGGTGATCGACTATGGCGGCCATCCGATCCTGGCCGGGATTGTCATCGGGGCTGTTTTTACCGCGCTCATTCACAGCAGCAGCGCCTGCATCGCGATCACGATGGGCTTCTACGCCTCCCATGCCATCCCTTTGCCGTTTGCGATCGCGGTTGTTTTCGGCAGCAATGTCGGAACCTGTGTCACCGCCATCCTCGCGGCGGTCAACGCCAACACGGCCAGCAAACAAGTGGCTTTATCCCATTTTCTTCTAAATTTGGCCGGAGTGATCCTGTTTGCGCCGCTCATCCCGTTGATCAGCCAATTCACGCCTTATCTGTCCGATAATCCAGCCACCCAAATCGCCCATATCCAAACGCTGTTCAACGTGATTTGCTCCGTAGCCGTACTGCCGTTTTGCGAACCGTTCGCCCGGGGGATTACCTATCTGATCCCCGATGAAACCGTGACATGGAAAAGAGGCGATTTTCACCGCCTCCCTTAATACGAGCCGCTCCCCTGCCCGCCACTGACAATTGCGACGCTTGCGCTGGCTCCAATCCGGTTTGCCCCGGCTTCCACCATTTTTTTCGCCGTCTCCTGATCGCGAATTCCGCCGGAAGCTTTTACACCCAAATCGGTACCGACGGTTTTGCGCATCAACCGAACGGCTTCAACGGTTGCCCCTCCATTGCCAAACCCGGTCGATGTTTTGACAAAATGAGCGCCCGCTTCTTTGGCCAATTTGCTTGCACCCGCGATTTCTTCATCATTGAGCAGTCCGGTTTCGAGGATCACTTTGACCAATTTCCCCTCTGCCGCTTTCACCACCGCCTCAATATCGCGTTTGACCGTTTCCGAATCTCCTGATTTTAATGCTCCGATATTGATGACCATGTCGATTTCATCGGCCCCGTTTTTAACGGCATCCTTGGTTTCGAACACTTTGGTCTCCGTTGTGGTGGCTCCGAGCGGAAAGCCGACAACCGTACATACCTTCACATCCGTCCCGGCCAATAACTTCGCCGCCTCCTTTACCCAAAATGGGTTGACACAAACAGAGGCGAAGTGATATTGTTTTGCTTCCTCACACAAAACGCGGATTTGTTCCAGCGTTGCTTCCGGTTTTAAGAGCGTATGATCGATCATCGCTGCCAGTTCTTTTGCATTCATGATTCATTTCCTTTCCGTAACCTGATTTGCTCGAGAGCGAGTTTCATCACTTCATCATTGTTATCATAGCCAAATTCCCGCTGTTTTTGCCATGCCTCTTCGGCAGGCAACCAGACGACACCGTTAATCTCCTCCAACTGCGGTGTCTCCGTTCCGGTCAGCGCCTGCACGAGATAATAGACGACGCTCTTTTCCACTTGTCCATGCAGTTCATGTAGATAATGGTAAGTAACTGTTTGAAGCCGGGATTCAATCCGGCCCTTAATTCCGGTTTCTTCCTCGATTTCCCGTAAGGCGGTCTCCTCATCCGTCTCTCCCGGCTCTTTTTTTCCTTTGGGCAGCGTCCAACGGCCAAACCGATCTTCAATCATCAGAATTTCGGTCCGCCTGTCTCGTTGCCGGTAGACAACACCGCCGGCGGAAACTTCTCTCATCCTCGACCATCCCTTCCACTGTTTGCTATGAGATCATAGCACAATTTTCCCTTACGAGACAAGCCGGGAAGCGCTTAAACGGACAGATGATCTGCCTAAAATGCCGCAAATCCTTTTCATAAAAAAAGCCGTCAGCAAACACTCTGCTGACAGCCAGTGACCTAAACCGCACGAGCGGGACGCGGAACATCGTCGACAACGCGCACAAACGTGCCATGGCAATATTCGCCTTCCACCCGATCGATCCGCACGCGGCACACTTTTCCGACCATGTCTTCCGTTGCCGGAAAAGCAACTTGCAAATAGTTATCCGCATATCCCATATAAAGACCGCTGGTCGGATCTTCTTTAAAGGGACGCTCCGGGATCACTTCCAAGACATCGCCGACAAATTTTTGTGCGTAATCAACAGTCAGGCGGTTGGAAAGTTCAATCAGGCGGCGAACCCGCTCATGTTTCACTTCTTCCGGAACCTGATCCGGCATGCGCGCGGCCGGGGTTCCCGTGCGTTTGGAATAAGGGAACACATGCAATTGGTACATCTGCAGTTCCTCGATAAAGCGATAACCGCGCTCAAATTGTTCATCCGTTTCACCAGGGAAACCGACGATCACATCGGTGGTGATGGCCACTTGGGGCATCGCCTCGTGAAGTTCAAGGATTTTTTCCCTGAACTCAGCCGTGGTGTATTTGCGCCGCATCCGTTTCAAAACGGCATCATCCCCTGCTTGCAACGGGATATGAAGATGGCGGCACATTTTTTCAGAAGCGTTCAGCACTTCGATAATCCGTTCATCGATCTGGCTCGCCTCGATCGAGCTGATGCGAATCCGTTTCAGCCCTTCGATTTTATCGAGATCCCACAGGAGATCAGCCAGTTTATAGTTTTCAAAATCATCGCCATATCCGCCGGTATGAATGCCGGTGAGCACAATCTCCTTATAACCGGCGTCAACCAATTGGCGCGCCTGGGCCAGCACATTTTCCGGCTTGCGGCTGCGGGACAGCCCTTTGGCCCACGGAATAATGCAGAAGGTGCAGAAATTGTTGCAACCCTCCTGGATTTTCAGGGAAGCACGTGTGCGGTCCGCAAAGGCCGGTACATCCAGTTCTTCAAATTCCCGCTGTTTCATGATGTTGGCTACGGCGTTGATCGGTTGCCGTTCGTGGATAAATTTCTCCACATACTCAATTAACTTGTCACGCCCCTGCGTTCCCACCACGATGTCGACACCTGGAATCGCAGCCACTTCCGCCGGCGAGGTTTGCGCATAGCAACCGGTAACCGCGATCACCGCATCGGGATTGCGCCGGATCGCCCGCCGAATCACCTGACGGCTCTTTTTATCACCCGTATTGGTTACCGTACAGGTGTTGATCAGGTAAACATCCGCTTCTTCCTCAAACTCCACGCGTTCGTAGCCTGCTTTTTTGAACAGCTGCCACATCGCTTCCGTCTCATATGCATTAACTTTGCATCCCAATGTATGAAATGCCACCGTTCTCATCCATTTTCACCTCCCAAATCGTCTCTTGCAAACATGATGCAAGAAAGCGCCACAAGCGGAGCGGTTTCCGTGCGCAGTATACGTGCACCCAAAGAGACGGGGATTGCTCCCTTCTCTTTGGCCGCTGCAATTTCCCGCTCCTCGAATCCGCCCTCCGGCCCGATGATCACCATGATATTGTTCGCACTCACGGATGAGATCGCCGCCTTCAGAGGAATTCCACCTTTTTCATAAGCGATAAAACTCGCCTCAGCCTTCTCCGTTTGCTCCAGCAACTCTTCCCACGCAAGCGGCCGGGAGACAGTGGGAATTTGCCCGCGGTGTGCTTGTTCTGCCGCTTCTTTGGCAATTTTTTGCCACCGTTCCCGCTTCCTGTCTGCCTTGCGTGCATCTATTTTAACAACGCTTCGTTTTGAAATAAACGGAATAAACGAAACCGCACCCAGTTCCGTTCCTTTTTGGATGATCCATTCCAGTTTATCCCCTTTGGGCAGGGACTGTGCAATGATCACTTTGGTTCGGGGTTCACCGCGGGAAACGCTTCGGCCGATGATGCGGCAGCGCACTTCCTTTGCTGCGATCTCCATCACTTCCGCTTGGTAATCCAAGCCCTGACCGGCACAAACGATCAGGTTTTGCCCCGGCTTGGCCCGCAATACATTTTTCAGATGATGGACATCTTCACCCCGAATCACCAATTCATCATCAGAAATTTGCTCAGGTAAGACAAAATATCTCTGCATTTGACACTCCTGCCATTTTACCATTTTTTCGCGAGGATTGCCACCCAACCGTCCTGGTGTTTCGTTTCCAACACTTCAAGGCCGGCATCGAGGAGCGACGCTTCCACCCATTTTGCCTTTTCTTCGATAATCCCGGAAGCGATAAACGCTCCCCCGGTTTTAACACCCGTGGCAAATCGTGAACCAGAAGCACAATGATCTCGGCCAAAATATTGGCCACGACCAGATCGGCGGTTTGCCCCACACCTTTGAGGAGATCACCTTCCCTGGCCTCGATGACCCCGGATAAATGATTGGTTTCCACATTTTCTCGTGTTTTTTCGACAGCCAGGGGATCAAGATCGAGCGCCAGAACATGCTCCGCCCCCAATTTCCCGGCAACGATGCTCAGCACTCCGCTGCCACAGCCTACGTCAATCACACGGTCGCCGGGGGTTAAAGCCTGTTCCAGCAGGTGAATGCACAGAGCCGTGGTTGGGTGCGTCCCCGTGCCAAAGGCCATTCCGGGATCGAGTTCAATCACTTTTTCTCCCGGCGAAGGATCGTACTCTTCCCATGTCGGTTTAATCGTAATCCGGTCTGAAATTTTGCTGACCTTGTAGTATTTTTTCCATTCATCCGCCCAATCGTTTTCATTCACCATCCGGTGCGTGACCGTCCCCGGGGAGATGTTCAGTCCGCTGTGCTTCAGGTGCTCCAATCCTTCCCTCACCTTTTGCAACAGCTCCTCCGGGTCTACAGATAGGCTTTGATGCGAACCCCTTCTTCGGGATAATCATCCGGCGAAAGCTCGATTATTTCTCCATAGCGATTTTCCCATGCCCGATGGAGCACTTCGGGATCTTCGATCGCGACACCATCAGCCCCCAGCTCCTGCAACAAAAAGCTGACGGCTTCGACTGCTTCCTGATTTGTGTGTATGACAATTTCCATCCAGTCCAATCCGATTCACCCACCTCATCTGACAATAAATAAAAAACGGGCTGATCCACGCCCGTTTCATCTGTGATCAGTCCCCGCGAAACGCTTGCTTCATTTTGTCAAAGAAGTTTCCGCCGGACTGCTCATTGTTGATATACTCGCCGCAAAGGCGACTGAAGTTGCGCAGGGCTTCTTTTTGTTCTTCCGTCAATTTGGTCGGCGTCACCACACGGACTTTCACGCGCAGATCACCTTCGCCGTAGCCGCGCATACGCGGAACTCCTTTCCCCTGCAGGCGGAATTCTGTTCCGGTTTGCGTACCGGCCGGCACTTTCAGCCGCGCCCGCCCGTTCAGCGTCGGAACGATGACCTCATCCCCAAGCGCCGCTTGTCCGAAGGTGATAGGCAACTCGCAAACAAGATCATCGCCTTCTCGTCTGAAGAAGTCATGCGGCTTAATAAAGATGGTGATATATAAGTCCCCTGGCGGCCCGCCATTAATCCCCGGTTCTCCTTCCCCGGAAACTCGCAATTGCGCCCCTTCATGAATTCCGGCCGGAATTTTGACATTGATTTTTTTCTTTTGTTTCACGTTGCCGGAACCGCGACAAGCGGGGCATTTTTCGCGAATGATCTTGCCTGAACCGTTACAAGCATGACAGATGCGGCGGTTCACAATCCTTCCAAACGGTGTGTTTTGCACCATTTCCGCCTGACCCGATCCGTGGCATACCGAACATGTTTCCGGGTGCGTTCCCGGTTTGGCTCCGGTACCGCGGCACTGATCGCATTTTTCCGTGCGCGGGATCACAACATCCACATTTTTCCCAAAAATGGCATCCTTAAATTCAATCTGCAGGCGAAACTCCAGATCGGCACCTTGGCGAGGCGCATTAGGATTGTTGCGGCGACCCCCGCCAAAAAACATATCAAAGATGTCACCAAACCCAAAATCGGTGTCAAAACCGGTTCCAGCTCCGCCAAAACCGCCTCCGCCAAAGCCGGCACCCGGACCCTCATGGCCAAACTGATCATAAGATGCCCGTTTTTGGGGATCGCTCAAAACTTCGTATGCTTCTTTTACCTCTTTGAATTTCTTTTCGGCATCTGCTGCTTTGTTGACATCCGGATGGTATTTGCGCGCCAATTTTCGGTAGGCTTTACGAATCTCATCGTCAGTGGCACCTTTGCTGACTCCCAATATTTCGTAATAATCGCGTTTACTCACCGGGTCACCTCCTCTACCGATCACAAAGCTTTTGGTTCAATCCCACAAAAAGAGAAAAGCCATGTCAAGGCAGAGCCCCGACAATGACTTTCCTCGTCGAGGAGAACTCTTTCCTCTCCTCCGTAAATGATCTTTATTTATCTTCTTTTACTTCTTCATACTCGGCGTCGACAACGTTGTCATCCTTTTTCGAAGCCTTTTCACCGCCTTGGTTTTGCGCCGCCTGTTGCTGCATTTGTTCATAAAGTTTGATGGACAGTTGTTGAACCGCTTGTTCCAGCTCCTCTGTCGCTTTTTTAATCGCGTCGTCATCGTCCTGTTCCAACGCTTTTTTCAAATTGTCTTTGGCAGCGTTCGCTTTTTCCACATCGGCGCTGTCCACTTTGTCGCCAAGGTCTTTGATCGTTTTTTCTGCCGTGAAAATCAGTTGGTCTGCCTTATTGCGAAGCTCCACTTTTTCTTTGCGCTTCCGGTCTTGATCTGCGTACATTTCCGCTTCTTTTACCATGCGTTCAATCTCTTCGTCGCTCAATCCGCTAGAAGACTGAATGGTGATCGCCTGGCTTTTGCCGGTTGCCTTATCCTTGGCCGACACGTTCACGATTCCGTTGGCATCGATCTTAAAGGTTACCTCGATTTGCGGAATCCCGCGCGGAGCCGGAGGAATATCGGTCAACTGGAAGCGTCCGAGCGTCTTGTTGTCCGCAGCCATCGGGCGTTCTCCTTGCAACACGTGGATGTCAACCGAGGTTTGATTGTCAGCCGCAGTGGAGAAGATCTGCGATTTTTCCGTCGGAATCGTCGTGTTGCGCTCGATCAGTTTAGTGAAAACGCCGCCCAGCGTTTCAATTCCCAGCGAGAGCGGGGTAACGTCCAGCAATACGATATCCTTCACATCCCCGGAGAGCACGCCGCCCTGGATCGCTGCACCCATGGCCACTACTTCATCAGGGTTTACCCCTTTGCTCGGCTCTTTGCCAATCAGGCGTTTGATCGCTTCCTGAACAGCCGGAATCCGGGTCGATCCTCCGACCAGAATCACTTTATCGATATCGCTCGGCTGAAGACCTGCATCGCTCAATGCCTGACGGGTCGGCCCCATCGTGCGTTCAATGAGATCGGCACTCAGCTCTTCAAACTTGGCCCGCGTCAGGGTAACTTCGAGATGCTTTGGTCCCGTTTCATCGGAAGCCAGGAACGGAAGCGAAATCGTTGTTGTCAAAAGACCGGACAAATCTTTTTTCGCTTTTTCCGCTTCGGCTTTCAAACGCTGAAGCGCAGCGCTGTCATTGCGCAGATCAATTCCGTTTTCCTTTTTAAACTCCTCAATCAGATAATCAATGATCACTTGGTCGAAGTCATCCCCGCCCAGCTTGTTATCCCCGCTGGTGGCCAAAACTTCAAATACACCGTCACCAAGTTCCAAAATGGAAACGTCGAACGTACCGCCGCCGAGGTCAAACACGAGAATTTTCTGATCTTCCGCTTTGTCGAGACCGTAAGCGAGAGCAGCTGCGGTCGGCTCGTTGATGATGCGCAGCACTTCCAACCCGGCGATCCGTCCGGCATCTTTCGTCGCCTGACGCTGGCTGTCATTAAAGTATGCCGGCACAGTGATGACAGCCTGGGTAACCGGCTCTTCAAGATAAGCTTCGGCATCCTGTTTCAGCTTTTGCAGAATCATCGCCGAAATTTCCTGCGGGGTATATGATTTATCATCGATTTTTACCTTATGGTTGGTACCCATATGGCGCTTGATCGAAATCACGGTTTTGTCCGGGTTGGTAATTGCTTGCCGTTTGGCCGCTTCACCGACGAGACGTTCGCCCGTCTTGGAAAAACCGACCACGGATGGAGTGGTGCGGGCACCTTCCGCGTTGGGGATAACAACGACTTCGCTTCCATCCATGAAAGCAACGCAAGAGTTCGTTGTACCCAAGTCAATCCCGATAACTTTACCCATAGACTACTACCTCCTACCTGTTTTCACAAAGGTAAATGAACCTTTTCTCATTTGCTCACTTTTACCATGGAAGGACGGATCACACGATCCAAATAGCGATATCCCGGCTGAAGTTCTTCCACAATCGTTCCGGGTTCATGACTGCTGCTTTCAACTTGCATGACGGCATTATGTTCATGAGGGTCAAACGGTCTGCCCTCGGTTTCAATAAGGGTGAGTCCCGCCTGGGATAAAGCGTTCAAAAACTGGCGGTAAACCATTTCGATCCCTTCCTGCAACGTCTTTACATTCCCGCTGTCATCAGCTGCATCCAGAGCACGCTCGAAGTTGTCCAGAACGGGAAGAAGCGATTCCAAGAGAGGAACTACGCTATATTTTATAGCATCTTCTTTTTCTTTGCGCGCCCTGCGCCGATAATTTTCCAAATCGGCAAGCGCGCGCATGTAATGCTCCCGATGCTGCTCGGCCTTCGCCTGCCAGTTCTCAGCTTCTTTTTTTGCTTCCTCCAATTCCCGCTTCAAGGCGGAAATCACTTCATCGGGAGAAGCTGAATTTTCCGGAGAAGTATCTCCAGTATGTACGCTTTCTTGCCCCTCAGCTTCGTTCTTGCCCGAAAAAGGTTGGCTGCCAGCGTTTGGCTGGAGCTCTTCTCTTTCTCGATCCATTTTCAATCCTCCTATCCTGACTGTTCAGAGATCGGAACCGGCTTCATCTTCACGATGGTATGGATGCGCAAAATGGCAACGGCTACTTCACCGGCAGTTTTTAAGGCATTTGCCTTGACGGGAAGCGGATCAACAACACCCATTTCCACCATGTCCACAATCGTTCCGCGGTCGCAATCAATGCCCAGAGAATCGGATTGCCGTTTCATCTGAAGCGCTTTGACCGCCTCGATTTTTTCCAGCGGATTAAAGCCTGCATTGGCCACAACCTGACTCATCGGGCGTTCCAAACATTCTGCCACAACAGAAACGCCAAACCGCTCCATTCCCTGCACCATATCACGAAAGCGCTCAACATCGCGGGCGAGCGCCAATTCAACCGCACCTCCGCCGGGCAAAAATCCTCCGCACACGGCTGCTTGCACGGCCGATGCTGCATCTTTGGCAATCCTTTCCCGCTCTCTTACAACCTCTTCCGTTTGTGCACCCACGATCAATGTGGCCATCGGACGTCCTTTACCGCCGAGAATGCGCAGTTTGCCAAGGCGCTCATCATCGATCACGCCTGCACAGGAACCCAGAGTCGATTCCAAAGCCTCGAGCGACTTTTTCAGTCCGCTCCTTGTTACGATCCGTGCACCCGTATGTTCGGCGACCTCTTCCAGGTCCGCTTGGCTGACATCCGTTACCACAATCACTCCTGCATCGGTCAGAACCTCTTCCGCATAGGGATCCACCCCTTTGGAAGTGACGATCAGCCCCACTTGCAAATGGATCAGATGTTCCAATAGGACATAAAAAGCTTCATTTACATTTTCCTGTTTCGCCGAAGCTTCGCCAGCACCGTTCTTTTCCGCCGAATCAGGTTCCAGGGCATCGCTCAGAACCAAAACGCGCGTGTGATCCTTTTTGCGCGGCATTTGCTGATTCATCCGCTGCCGGTTGATCACCATTCCCGAAAAGACGCTGTTATCCACACGCGGATGAGCGATGATGCAATCGGCGAGCTTGAAGTTCTGATCCAATAATTTCTCGCGTCCCACCAAATGGGCAGCCTCAATGACGGCCATCGTAATATCTTCGTTTTCCCTGCTGGCGGTAAAAGCGATCCGTTGCAGCCATTCATCATCTAATTCGTAAATCGGTCTTGCTTTTTCCTTCATTTTACGCAACGCAAACCGAATTCCGCGATCGATTCCGGCGATGACCTTCGTCACGGGTACGCCCTTCACCACCTGTTTTACGCCTTCTTCCACCAGCGCTGCGGTTAGCAACGTTGCCGTCGTCGTTCCGTCTCCGACTTCTTCCTGCTGAGACTTGGCTACATTGACAATCATTTTGGCTGCAGGATGACTGATTTCCATACGATCCAGAATCGTGACACCATCATTGGTCACAATCACCCGATGGTTGTCATCGACCAGCATCGTGTCCAACCCTTTAGGTCCCAATGTGGAAGCGACTGCAGAAGCCACTGACCTGACTGCATCCGCATTGCTTTTTAGAGCTGAGAGCCGGGTCTCGTCCTTCACCGTTACGTATTCATGATCAGGCACCTTGGCTTCCCTTCCTTTCTATATATAGGGAGAGGGATTCAGCAACTGAACCCCCAAAGATGCGTAAACTCCTGTTCTCACTCAAACCATGCACTGATCCGTCTGGAAAAATCATGAGCCAAAAATTCAAGAACGCCGATCACCCGACCATAATTCATCCGCGTCGGGCCGAGCACACCGATCGTGCCAACAGGTTCGCCATTTATCATATAGGAAGCAGTGATAATGCTGCAATCATTTACTGCCTCCAAATCATTTTCATCCCCGATCCGCACTTGAACCCCTTCTTTGTCGGAGTTGAACAATTGAACCAGCACCGTACTTTCTTCGACCAGATCCAGGATCGATTTCATTTTTTCCACGTCCCGGAACTCCGGCTGGTCCAGAATTCGGGTTGTGCCACTGGTATAAACGCGTTCTTCCAGCTCTGCTTTTAAAATGGTATCCAACAGATCCGTCAACTTATCAAAATGCTCCACATGCCGTTTTAGCTCTTCTGACAGTTCATGCTTGACAATCGCCTTTAACTTCGCGATCGGTACCCCCGTCAGCCGATAATTGAGCAGATTGACTAATCGTTCAATTGCGGACAGAGAAACGCCCTCCGGGACGATCACATGCTGCCGATGAACATATCCCGTATCGGTCACCAGAATGCTGACAGCGGCACGATCATGCAACGGTACAATCTGCAAGGCTTTTAGCTTGCTCTCAGACAATCTCGGCCCCAGAATAAACGTCATGTAATTGGTCATTTGGGACAGAATGGAATTTGCGTGTTTAATCGCTTGTTCCACATGATCAACTTTCATGGCATAAAAATCGTGCAGGGCCATCAGATCATCTTTTGACCACATATACGGTTGTAACAAATGGTCCACGTAAAAACGATACCCTTTTTGTGAAGGTATTCTTCCGGCAGATGTATGCGGTTGCTCCAAAAACCCCATCTCTTCCAGATCAGCCATTTCGTTGCGAATCGTGGCCGCGCTAAACCCGACACCCTTCTTTTTGGAAACAGTACGGGAGCCGACAGGTTCAGCCGAAACGATATAATCGTCGATGACGGCCCAGAGAATCCGTTTTTGTCGCTCAGTTAACATCTGCCTCCCCTCCTTGTTAGCACTCCAAGGAAACGAGTGCTAAAAATACTAATTTAAAATTACCAAACGGGAAATATGATGTCAATTGGTCCGCTTATAATTCCACGCCACCGAGAAATGAGGCAAATACCTCATTGCCAAAGAGAAGCCCCTGTTCAGTCAGGGCGATGCGGTCTCCCTGCTGCACCAATCGCTTTTGTTCAAATAATTGCCGCAAAACGCTGCCAAACGCATCCTCGATGCTGACCCCGAAACGTTCCCTGAACCGTGACCGGCTTACACCTGCGAGCAAGCGCAAGCCCAGAATCATGAAATTCTCAATCTCTTCTTCCCGTTCGACGCGATACGATTCAGCCACAGGACGCCTGCCGGCCGTCAAACGCGCAATATATTCTTTGACCCCTTTGATATTGGCATAGCGAACCCCTTCCACGTATCCGTGCGCCCCTGTTCCCAGTCCATAATACTCTTCGTTGAGCCAATACGTGCAATTGTGCCTGCTCTCAAATCCCGGCTGCGCAAAATTGCTCACTTCATATTGCTCATAGCCGTGCTGTTTCAAATGGGAGCGCAGCATCTGATACATGGTGAACTCCTCATCATCGGAGGGCAACGGCAGTTCATTTCGTTCATACAAATGGTGAAAAAGCGTCCCTTCCTCGATTTTCAGGCTGTAGCAGGAAAAGTGCTCGGGTCCCAGTGCAATCGCCGATTCCAGCGTCTGTTTCATATCTTCCACTGTCTGTGTCGGCAGGCCGAACATCAAATCGAGGGAAATATTCGCAAAACCGGCCTCCCGTGCCAGCCGGACGCTTTGTCCGATCTCTTCAACCCCGTGAATGCGCCCGATCCGCTGAAGCAGATCAGGACGAAACGTTTGGGCGCCAAAACTGATGCGATTAACCCCGCCCTCGAGCATGGCTTCCAGCAGTTCCGGACCGGTGGTGCCGGGATTGGCCTCGACCGTGAATTCACAGTCGGCGGCCCGGTTCGGGAAATAGCGGCGAATATCGTCCAGCAATTTCCTCATCTGAGCCGGTGTCAGGACAGTGGGCGTTCCTCCGCCGATAAAAATCGAGCGGATCTCAGCCGGGGGAGTTTCTGCCACAGCGAGAGCCATCTCCCGTCCGAGGGCGGAAAGATAATCATCCACCGGCTGCCCGTTCACGACATAAGCAGTAAAATCGCAGTAATGGCATTTATTTGTACAAAAAGGAATATGAATGTATACGGCTTGGGGCGGCATTTGCCCACCTCCTAAAAATGCCGCAAGCAACAGGCCGCGTGTCCGGCAAATCGGGCAAGCCTTCCCTGCTGACGGACGTTCCGGCATCGATGCTTACGGCATGGTTGATGTGATTATTTGTCGTCGATTTTCAACACGGCCATAAAAGCTTCCTGCGGCACCTCGACGCTGCCGACCGCTTTCATCCGCTTTTTCCCTTCTTTCTGTTTCTCCAGCAATTTGCGTTTCCGGCTGATATCCCCGCCGTAGCATTTGGCCAGCACGTTTTTGCGCATGGCACTGATCGTTTCCCGCGCAACCACTTTATTGCCGATGGCCGCTTGGATCGGCACTTCAAACATCTGGCGCGGAATCAATTTTTTCAGTTTTTCCACCAGGGCGCGGCCGCGATGGTATGCGCGATCGCGATGCACAATAAAGGAAAGGGCATCGACGACTTCGCCATTCAGCAGGATATCCATTTTGACAAGATTGGACGGCTTGTAGCCGATCAGTTCATAGTCGAAGGAGGCATACCCTTTTGTCCCTGATTTCAGCTGGTCGAAGAAGTCATAAACGATTTCTGCGAGCGGCAATTCATAAACGAGGCTGACGCGGTTGGTATCAATATACGTCATATCGACATATTGACCGCGTTTGTTCTGGCAAATCTCCATTACAGCCCCAACATAATCATTCGGCACCAAAATGGTGGCCTTCACATAAGGTTCTTCCACCCGATCGATTTTTTGCTGCGGCGGCATCAGTGTCGGATTTTCGATCTCCAGCACGGATCCGTCGGTCTGATACACCTTGTAAACAACGCTTGGAGCAGTAGTGATGAGCTGCACGCCAAATTCGCGCTCAATCCGCTCCTGAATAATCTCCATGTGAAGCAGACCGAGGAAACCCGCGCGAAAACCAAATCCGAGCGCACTTGAGGTCTCCGGCTCGTAGGTGAGCGACGCATCATTCAGCTCCAATTTTTCCAGTGCTTCCCGCAAATCATCGTATTCGGAGGAATCGACCGGATACAACCCGCAAAACACCATCGGATTAATGCGGCGATACCCGGGCAGCGGCTCTTTGGCCGGGCGGTCCGCATCGGTGATCGTATCCCCCACGCGCGTATCCTTGACGTTTTTGATGTTGGCACAAACGTATCCAACCTCACCGACGGAAAGCTGTTCCATCGGAACCTGATGGGGCGTAAAAGCCCCCACTTCGGTAATTTCATATGTTTTACCCGTGGCCATCATTTTCATGCGCATGCCTTTTTTAATCGTTCCGTCGACGACACGCATATAAATGATGACACCCCGGTACGAATCATAAACGGAGTCAAAGATCAGCGCACGAAGCGGAGCATCGGGATCACCTTCCGGAGCCGGCACCTTTTCCACAATCCGCTCCAAAATCTCTTCGATGCCGATCCCCGCCTTGGCCGATGCGAGAACTGCATCGCTGGCATCCAGTCCGATCACATCTTCAATCTCCTGTTTGACGCGCTCCGGTTCCGCGCTGGGCAAGTCAATTTTATTGATAACGGGAATGATTTCCAGGTCATTTTCAAGCGCCAGATAAACATTGGCCAACGTTTGCGCTTCCACTCCCTGCGAGGCATCGACGACCAGCAGGGCGCCTTCGCACGCCTGAAGGCTTCTCGACACCTCATAGGTAAAATCCACATGACCCGGTGTATCAATCAAGTTCAGAATGTACTCTTTCCCGTCTTTTCCTTTATACGGAAGGCGAACCGACTGCAATTTGATGGTGATGCCGCGCTCCCGTTCCAAATCCATTTTGTCCAGGAACTGCTCCTGCATCTCCCGTTCGGTCAGCGCTCCCGTCTTTTCCAAGATTCGGTCAGCGAGTGTCGATTTCCCATGGTCGATATGGGCAATGATGGAAAAGTTACGAATCATTGCACGTTGTTCTTTGTTATCCATTCCCGTTCATTTCCCTCCTGCATCAATCGAGGACTGCATTGCTTAATTATATCAGCCCCAAACCCTCTCTTCAATGAGTTTCCTGTCCCTGACTCTCTGAAGCGATGACAAAATCGGTCATGACTCGCCGCCACAACCAGCGGAAAGCCAGACACGGCCGGGAAGCGAAACCGCCGAACGGACATCTGGAACACAGGGAGGCCGGAGCCGACGGCTGCTGCAACGCGTTTTCACACAAAACATTCTTATCTTATTAAATGCACAAATTAAATACACAAAAAAAGACAAAGGAACATCATGCTCCTTTGCCCCCGTATACAACTCCTGCCTATCTTTACTCGGCCAGGGCAAAAATGAAATTCATCACCTTACGGGAAAGGTTTTTGAGCCCCGTTCCCACTTCGTTTCCCACCACCGCCAAATAATTGGTTCCGTTTTTCTCCTGTTGGCTGGTTACCGTCTCTCTTACTTTCGCTGCCACCTTTGGCACGGGATTTTTCGTTTCAACGACTTGTCCCAGCACCGCGATTTCGATTTTTCCATCCTGTGGAGTAATCTGGATCGCGCGCGGCGCCCCCATGGTTCCCTGCATCTTTTGCATATTTTGCTCAGCCCTGTCGATTCCGACGAAAATCCCCGTCACCAACATTCCGATCATACAAACGATCTGCACCAAAACGCGCATCCTGTCACCTCATTTACCTGCCTCCGTTGCATCCGGCCGGGCTGTAACCACGGTTCCCTCATGGATTATATCGGCCAAAACCCGGGCCAAAACCTCAATCGACCGATTCGCTTCAGCGAATGAATTATCCACCCCGCCCACTTCAACCAGCATGCTGTTGGGCGATAAAGATTGATTATATTCCCCGTTGTTCCCATTTCCTCTCTCTTTAATAATCACCGCCCGGGACAAACCGGGATATAACTCGTTGATCCGCTTGTGCATCTCGCGGGCAAGGCTCAGGTTGTCCTCAAAGTGCGTGCTCGCCTTGCCGACTACAAACGCGAGCCTCGCATACGGTTTGCCGTCAAACACTTTTGTCGTCTTGTCGCGCCTGCGTGAATCGCGATGAATATCGATCATATAACTGATGCTGTGGTATTGCTTCAAGACAGAGAGCACCATTTTGCGCGATTGCACATACGCACCGGAATTCCATGTATACTTCCGTTCGGTTGTGACGGCGCCGATGCCCATCTTTTCCAGCTGCTTCGCCAAATGCTTGGAAACGAGGGTAATATTGCGATTCAGATCAGTGGCCTGGTCGGGATTTGTTTTATGGAGTTCCGGCAAAAAAGATTCCCAAAAATGGGTGTTATAAATAATCACTTGCTTCGTTTTGATACTTCCCGGGTCGGTGCTCGTTTTGTCTTCATCGGGATGCTCCATCGCCTTCATAATCTGTTTATCGAGGTCAGGCGGCGGCGGTGATTCGATCGGGATCGAAGTATAATCCACATCGCTGCTGGCCACGTCAATCTCGCTGTCGAACAATGCGTACAACGGCAGCTCTTTGCCCAGAAAAGTGCGTGGATCACGAAAATCGATACTCGTCATCAACTCAAACGCCGTCCGCGAGATAATCTCTTCCAAACCGGCCGTCTGAATTTTCTCCTGGAAATAGGGAATGCTTTCCCCGACGATCATGCTGAGCGTTTGCGGGGAAAGATGAGACGTCACCCTGCTGAGATCCGACCCTGTCAAACTCTGTTCCGCTTGAACCATTGCCAGCGCACCGACAAAGGAAAAAAGAACAGCCGCTGCCAAAAATAAAAACACAAACCTCTGCCTCGTTTTCGGACGCGCCATATTCAGCGTCAAGAAACCACGGTAGCGACTTCTCATTCGGTTCACCCTCTATCTGCTTGTCTCACCCTAATCTATGAAAACCGGCAAACAGGTAGAACCGATTAACTGAATTTGCTAGAAATAGATTGAGACCTCACGGCGGCCGGCAGAGAGCGGCAGGCGGAAAAGGATAAAAAATCTTGCTTTTGAAACTCAACGAGCCCCGTTCCACGCGGATGTCCCAAACTCCAAACAAGAATCCCGTTCCCCGGGGAAGCCGGACAACGGGATTCGCGCCAAATGGAAACAATATTTTGTTCTGCGAAAGTGCTTCTGCATTGCCCGCACATCTCCCGGATTAACCGGGAGGAAATCAAATGTTTTATTGCACATGCGAAGCCACATTTTTCATGGTTACAGCCTCATGCAGGGCGCAGTTCAGTCCGTTGGCGATCAATTTGGCCATATTGCCAATGAAGGAATCCACCTCCTTCGGGGTAACGATCAGATTTTGCCCCAAAGGTGCCAGCACTTCATGAATCAGTTGCCTTTTCTCATCCGAGTTCAGGCTGCCAAACATCCCCAGCATGCGGTTGCTGGTCTCCGGCGGAACTTGATAGTTTTCCAGATCTTTTACCGAAGGCCGGTTGTGAGGATCAAGCGGGTTATTTTTCACCCCGTGCAATTCCCGGCCAAGGTGGGAAATCACATAATCGATGGTGTCATGGGCAATGGTGACGGCATCCACGACGGTGGGAACACCAACGGCCAGAACGGGCACACCCAAAAACTCCTTGGTCAACGCCTTGCGATTGTTTCCGACACCGGACCCCGGCTGAATTCCCGTATCAGCAATCTGAATCGTCGTATTGACCCGGGACAAGGCCCTTGAGGCCAGTGCATCAAACGCGATCACAAAATCAGGCTTTGATTTCTGCACCACCCCGCGCACAATTTCACTCGTTTCTATCCCGGTCGTCCCGAGCACTCCCGGCGAAAGGGCGGAAACGCTGCGATACCCTTCGGCAACCGTTTCCGGCTGCAATTTAAAGAGATGACGGGTGACCAGGGTGTGCTTGACGACGAGCGGTCCGAGTGAATCCGGCGTTACATCCCAGTTTCCAATCCCCACTACCAGGCAGGAATCATTTGGCTTAATGCCGACTTCATCGAGGAAACGGCTGAATTGCTCAGCAAAATGTTGCGATACGCGCTTTTCCAGCATGGAATCTCCCGACCGAAGACCGGGCACTTCAATCGTCAGGTAAGTACCCGGCAGTTTGCCCATCTGCTCACCGGCATCTTCGCTGTCAATCCAGATCCAACTGGTCGTAATCCCGTCCTGTGTCTCTTCCTGTTTGCGAACGCCCGGAATGGAACTTCCCCGCCCTTGCTCCCGGGTCACCATGTCATGAGCTTCGCGGGCCAAATCCGTGCGAATATTGTACATACTCAAATCAATCTGGTGTTCCGACGCTTGATTCATCCAATATATCCCCTTTTTTTGCCTGTTTCCACTCTTAGTTTGCTTCTTTGCCTCTCATTTATTCTGCTCATGACCGTTGTTGCTTTTTGCAGAGCCTCATGCTAGAATATTGCATGTTGCATTATTGGGATGCGGAAACCCTTCCCTCAGGAGGTGAACGTCTTGGCAAACATTAAATCCGCAATCAAACGCGCCAAAACCAACGAAGTGCGCCGCGCCCGCAATGCTTCTCAAAAATCGGCGATGCGCACGGCCGTAAAAAAATTCTTGGCAGCCGTTGACCAACAAGATAAAGAACAAGCCGCTGTGCTTTTGAAAGCAGCAACCCGCAGCTTGGATAAAGCCGTAACCAAAGGTTTGATCCACAAAAATGCGGCTGCTCGCAAAAAATCCCGCCTCACCAAAAAATATCAGGCACTCGAAGCTTAATATCTTTCTTTTACATGAAAAAACGACCCACATCGATTGGGTCGCTTTTATTTTTTATCCGCCAATTTTCGCGCCGTCCGGCTCATCTCCACCCCGGATTCATCGGGAAAAGTCCGAAAAAGGTGATCCATGGCCGGATTGGTCACGCCAAACCAGTAATGCTCGTTCTTGAAATGGTGCAACAAATGATATTTTTTCAATTTCTTCCCCCCATGGGGTGAGAGGCTTGATCGGCCGGTGCGCGATATAATGTTTCCATTCATAATATAAATGATAGAGCACAGCACCGCTTAAAAAAGTGGTTGTGATCGCGATTTTCCCCGTCACCAGGTAAACGATGCTCCCGACGAGGACAAACTGGGGAACACTGTACCACAGCGGCAAAAAGAGCAATTCCAGTTTATCGGGGTCTTCATGATGATCATAATGTAACCGCTTTAACAGCTTCAACAAAAAAGGATGCTTCGGCGGAGGAAGATGAAATAAAAAACGATGGGCATATAGGGCGACTCCGCCCAAGAACACCGCCACCGTCACAAGACTGTTCGCCCATGCCAATGTCAACCCCAGACCGCAGACACAGACCAGACTCATCACGAAAATATCTGAAAAAAAGAAAAATTCAAATAAATAACGCCGCATCGGTTCACTCCTTTCGCGAACTTATCCTTTCTTTTCATTATAACATCCCGCGGGCGCTTCCTTCATAACTCCTTCACGGAAGATCTCGTGAATTCCCTGTCTTTCATCAATATTGATTCACCGCTTTCGGTGAGTTTCAAAATGAGGACATTCCGCCCATTGGAATGTCCTCCGCTTATTGACTCACTATAAAATCCCCATCGCATCTTTCATTTGTCGCAATGTCTTCTCCGCAACTGCACCTGCTTTTTCCGCACCGATTTTCAGCACATCATCCAAATAGGAAGAACCGCGGATTTCCCGGAACTTCTCCTGGATCGGCTGCAAGTGCTGAACAGTTGCTTCCGCCAGGTCTTTTTTAAACTGGCCATAACCGGCACCTTCATATTGCCGTTCCAGTTCGGAAATCGTTTTGCCGGAGAGCAGGCTGTAAATGGAAAGCAGATTACTCACACCCGGTTTGTTTTCCGGGTCATAGCGAACCAGGTTTTCCGAATCGGTAACGGCGCGCTTGATTTTTTTCTCAATCAATTTCGGCTCATCGAGCAGCGTGATGTTGCTGTACGCCCCTTCCGTGCTTTTGCTCATCTTTTTCTCCGGATTATCGAGGGACATGATGCGGGCTCCCACTTTGCCGATCAACGGCTCGGGGATTGTAAAGATTTCTTTGTAATCGCGGTTAAACCGTTCAGCAATATCCCTCGTCAACTCCAAGTGCTGCTTTTGATCCTCACCGACGGGAACATGTGTCGCATGATAGAGCAAAATATCACCGGCCATCAATACCGGATAGGTATACAAGCCTGCCGTCACCGCTTCAGATCCTTTGCTTTTCTCCTTAAATTGAATCATGCGGTTAAGCTCGCCAACGCGGGCTACACACTGCAACAACCAGCATGCTTCCGCATGGGCGGGAATCTGGGATTGGACAAAGATCGTCGCTTTTTCGGGATCAATCCCGATCGCCAGGTAAAGCGCCGCCACATCCCGCGTTTTCTCCAACAGCTGACGGGGATCCTGGGGAACGGTATGGGAATGGAGATTGACTACACAAAAATAACATTCCGCCTCATTCTGCAACTCAACGAATTGCTTCATGGCGCCAAGATAATTGCCTATATGGATATTGCCGGTCGGTTGGACACCGGATAAGACACGTTTCATCTTCTCACTCCTTTTGAACCATCATGATTTGCCGGCATTTGGCAGGATCGCGATTGACCCGGCCTGCAACAATTTCACACAAAAAAGCCCGTCCCCGGCAAGGGACGAGCTGATTCTCGCGGTACCACCCTTCTTTGCCTCTCCTGTACATCAGAGAGGCACACTCTTAGCTATAACGGGATCATCCCGGTTTTCCCTACTTGATATGGCATCGTTAAGGAAAACAGCTCCAAAGCCCATTCATGCGGCCGGCTGATTGGCTCGCACCCTCCGCCAACTCTCTGCACAGCCACTGCCGCATTACTATTCTTTCTCATCGCTGCTTGTTCTATGTTATTTTCGTTTGTACCGGCTCTAGGTATGAGGCAGGCATTGCCGGCAAAAGATACTTATTGAAATGTATTTTCCTGCAATTTTGCTGAAAAGTCAAGCATACTTATTTACAAACCCCGGGAATTGTGCTAGCTTTTTTCTAGAAACAGGAGGGACGGTTATGGTGCATTCCTTTCCGATCAGTTTAAATTTTGTAGCCCCGATTTTTGCTTTAATCATGGCCTCCATGGTGATTGTCATCCGCCTGCGGGCAACCAATAAGCCAACGAACGCGAGAAAAATTCTCATCCCTCCACTGGGCATGAGCACGGGTTTCCTGATGTTTCTCTACCCGCCGATGCGCGTTCCATGGGCTTGGGCCGGGGTCGCTTTTTTGGCCGGTGCCCTTTTGTTTTCGTACCCTCTGATCAAAACATCTCATTTTGAAATGATCGATGGCAAAGTTTATCTGAAACGTTCGCGCGCTTTTATTCTCATCCTGATCGGTCTGTTTATCCTGCGCATGGTACTCCATGACTATCTCGAACACCTGATCAGCGTGGAACAAACAGCGGCGCTCTTCTTCATCCTTGCGTTTGGCATGCTGTTGCCATGGCGACTGGCAATGTATCTGAAATACAGGAAATTGCAAGAGAAAAACTCCTTGGAAAAAGCCAATGCCGAAGCCTAGCCCCCACCTTGTCCGGGGGCTTTTTTTTCATGAAAATGCGCCGCAGATCGGGGGTTGGTCCTTTGTTTCGGATGGCTGGTCCGGGTGGCACCTTCTTCCGCCAAAAATGCAGGCTTTCATTCTTTATCATCGGATTTATTCTTTCGTTTCATCCATTATATTCTTTTTTCTGAAAAGGTGTCCTCCGAAATCACTTTAATCCCTTTTCGTCGCAGCAAGGCAGTGGTCACGCCGGCACCCGGGTTCGTTTTCCCCTGGAAAGTGCCGTCATAGATGCAGCAACTGCCGCAAGACGGACTTTTTTCTTTTAAAATGGCTTCGTTCGCTCCCACCGTCTTCGCGATGCGATACGTTTCATAGGCTCCCCGGATAAAGGCATCGGTTACATCATTGCCTTGGTTGTCGATCACACGTGCTTTTCCTTCCAGCACATCGTCCCCGTCACCGCCGACAATCTCAGCCGGATTTCTGGGAGTGGACAGTCCGCCGAGCTGTTCCGGACAGACCGGGATCGCCTCCCCTTCCCTGATCAATTTTTGAATCGCCTCCACCGCATTGTGCCGTCCGTCATAGCGGCAGTGAATGCCGGCAAAACAGGCACTGACCACTTTTTTGGTCACTTTGCCCCCTCCTTTGCTTCTCAGATGCTTTCGTTTATCTTCCTCAATCATAACACGCCTACAGATTCGCACGAAATTTGCGAACATGAATAAAACACTATCCGATTCATTTCAAACTTGTTACAATAGTGTAAGTGGTTGATACAAGATGGTTTAAAATGTAACCGTTTCCCAAGGAGTGTGTTTCTTGTGTCTGATAAAGTGATTGTAGTGGGTGGAGGACTTGCCGGACTGAGCGCCGCAGCTCGACTCGCTTACAATGGTTGCAAAGTAACCTTGCTGGAAAAGGCACCGAAGCTCGGAGGGCGCGCAATTTCCATTCCGATGAAAGGGTTTAATTTCAATTTTGGAGCCCATGCCATTTATGCGCGAGATAAATCGATCCTGCGCAAGTATGAACATGAAATCGGACTGAAGGTTGACTGGAAAGATTTTTCACCTTCCAAAGCCTTTTATGACATGGGAACTTTCACCACCCCCATGCCTGCAACACTCGAAGGATTGTATCGCACCAAAGTGTTGGATTCACAGAATAAATGGCGCTTTGCTTACGAAGTCTTCAAAACGATGTCTTCTCTTGAACGGGGAGAACCCGGCGTGTTAATCGGAGATTATCTGCAAAAGGAAACTCCCCAAGTGAGGGATCTTTTGTTGACCATCGCTTCATCCAACTTTTTTACCAATGAACCGGAAAAAATTCCGTCCCCCCTCTTTTTCCAATATTATAAACGGCTGTTTGCCACACAACGCGCTGTCAGCTACATCGGCGGCGGATGGCAGGCAATTGTTGATTCATTTGCGGAAATCATTGAAAAAAACGGCAGCAAAATCATCACCAAAGAAAAAGTAACCAAAATCGAACTCGATGGCAACCGGATTACCGCTGTTTATGGAAAAGAAGAAAAATACGAAGCTGATTATATTATTTTCTGCATTCCTCCAAAAGAGTTATGCCAATTGTTCGCCGACACTCCATTCGCCAAATATTTTGAGGAATACAGCCACTATGTGCCTACGCAAGTCGTTGTCTATGATGTCGGTTTAAGCGAGCGGATTTCCAGCCCGTTCACCTACATTTATCAAAAAGCGCAACGCGTCTTTATCACCGACATTTCCTACTACGATATAACCTGCGTTCCTGACGGGGGACAGCTGATGCAAGCGGTTGCCTACCTCAACGAACAAGAGATTGCAGAAGGAAAAGCGGATGAAAAAGTGGCGACTATCGAATCCGTCTATGACAAGCATTTCCCCGGCTGGCGTGAACGCCTTGTCGCCAAGCGCATTTCCAAAAAAGCGACTGTCCAGGAAATCAAATGCATTGAGGATCAACGCTTGATGCCGGTCAAATTTTACAGCTTGCCCAATGCCTACTTTGCCGGTGACTGGTGTGAAGGAGACGGACAGCTTTCGGAACTTTCCTTTAGCTCCGCTTACAACGTAACCAGCCATATCCTCGAGCATGCGGTTCCGGCGGAAGGAATGAAAAAAGCAACCAGCGCCTGATGCTGGTTGCTTTTTTACGCTCCCATCAATATGTAAACGATCGTGCCGATCAGGGTCATTCCGATGGCAACCGATGCGAACACCAATGAAAACAGCATTTTATCGCTGGCATAATCCTTTAACTCCTCCGGTGTTTTGCTGTCGATCCGACGCGCCTGACTACGCAAATGAACATTGCCGAGCAGGATCAAGAAAAGCAGAACAATAACAAAATACCACCACGAAATTCCTTCGCCAAACCGGATGTTCCCCTCGCGTATCCAAGCCTGGACGAAGAAAAAAATCCCGACGACGAACAGCAACAATGACGTGGAAGTGTAATAGGCTCCCCACTTCTCCCCCAGCTTGTCCCGTTCATACTGATAAAGCTCTCTCATCTCCGGAAAAAGATGAAGAAACGGATTGGGCGACTTCATCCACCAACTGATGAGCGGGAACAGGACAAACAGGCAACCCCAGATGAAATAAACAAGCCGGGCGGCAGGCTCCACTAAGAGGAAAACAAAGAGAAGTGCGATTATGCAAAGGTAGAACAGATTGGAGTAAATGGATTGTTTTTTTCGAAGTTCACATAAACGGTTTTCATCCATCGTTGGGGATTCCACCTTTTTTATATTTTCATAATCATTGGGCCAAAGGCCTCTCCGTGGCAACGGGAGGCTCAAGCAGAAAGGTTGACTTGGAAAAGCAGGCGTTCCACCGCCAAATGTTTGTCCACTTTTCCTGACTTGATATCTTGATCAGTCAAAATCGCCGTATCCAACAAGAGGCGCAGTTGCTGTTCGGAAAAGGCCGCTCCCTGTTTTGCCGCCAGTTTCACCGGGTAGGGATGAACCTTGAGAAATGCCGCCATCTCTTTGTCAGACATCCCCTGCCGCTGCAAGATCTTGACCTGCAGCATCAACCGAATCTGACGTGTAATCAGAGCCAGGATGCGAATCGGCTCTTCCTTTTGAAAAATCAGGTCACTCCAGATATGGAACGCTTCGTTCAATTGGCGCTTCGCTATTTTATCCGTCAGCTTAAATACATCATGCTCCAGGGTGCGCGGTACCAGTTCGGCGACAATGTCCGGTGTCACCTTTCCCCCCGCTCCGACGTAAAGGGCCAATTTGCTCACTTCCGCGTGGAGAAGCCGGAGATCAGGACCAGTCAGCATGATCAAATCAAGAACCGCTTGCGGATCTGCCTGGACATGCAATTTGGCAAACCGCCTTTCCACCCACTGAAGCAAATCCTTCCCCGCCAACAGGGGAAACTCAACGGCACGCGCATGTTTAAGCAGTTCCTTCACGATTTTTTTTCGCTTGTCAAGCTGCTCGCCGGAAACGGTTAAAACCACCACACTGGTGGACAGAGGCTGCTTTAAGTACTGGAGCAGGGCATCCGTTTCATGCTGAACGCCGCTTTTCCCTTTCCCGGCTGTCAAAAAGCGGGCATTCTGACCGATAATCAACCGCCTGTCCCCAAAAAAGGGCAGAGTTTCCGCCTCTTGCACCAGCATCTGCACCGGCGTCTCATCCAAATCAATCTGCATGAGATTACCAAAGGAGACTTCTTCCGGACTCCACCTTTTTTTCATCCATTCAATTGCTTCTTCAATCAAGAAACCTTCTTCACCATAAAAGAGATAAACGGGAGCGATGTTATCTTCCTGCCACTCTTTCAGCCATGAACGATCCATTTTCGCCACCTCTTCCTCCTAGTTTATCTCTTTTTTCTCCTTGACATCAATCATGACGGTCTGGTCGTCTTTTCCATCAGCAGACGGCAGGATCAGCCGAACGCGTTGTTTGTTTTGCCATACAACCGATGGCGAGCCGTCAACCTTCCGAAAAATGCGGCTGCGATATTGGACGCTTCCGTCCGCCTTGCGCACGATTAAATGATTTCCCTGCCAAATGGCGCAATATTGACGATCAGGTGACCAAACCTCCTGAATATTTTCCAGCTCGAATTTGGCAGCCCGATCTTTGCTCCCGTCTGTATGCTCCGGCGGAACCGGATCGGCAATTTTGGAGGCCGTATTGATGGGAATGCCCCCCCATTTGCTCAGATAAAACAGACCGATAAAGAGGAACAAGACGAGCGCAGCAGCCATCCTCCCTAATCGGAGCCAATTGTATCTCGGTTTGATCACTGTTTGCGGCTTCGTCTTCTTTTTGTCGTCCTCGATCGCCTCCAGCACCGCATCGACGACGCTGTGCGGTGGCTCCACTTTGGGAAGAAGGGATAGTTCACCGGACAGCCACTGCATCTCTTCCGCCGTTGCCCGGCATTGCGGCGACTGTTCCAGCTGCTTTTCCAGCATTTTCTTTTCTGCCGCAGTCAGATCACCATCCAAGTCACGTTGAATCCATTCCATCACTTTTTCATCTGCCAAGATACATCCCCTCCTTCCTGATATTCCGACAACCACTTTTGCAGTTGTTTGCGCGCACGAAACAAATGCGATTTGACCGTATTCAGGGGGAGTCCCATCGCTTCTGCTATCTCCTGGTAATGATAACCTTGTACATAGCGCAGGATAATCGCCGTTTGCTGTTGCAGGGGCAGACGGCGAATCGCCTGTCTCAAATCAGACAGGATCGCTCCCCGCTCCACCTCTTTAGCCGCTTTGCCATCCTCATGCTGCGGTTCTTCATCAAACAGTATGACGTTTTTCCGTTTGCGAAACAAATCGATGCATACATTGGTAACAATGCGCTGCGCCCATGTATGCAACAAAGCTTCTCCTTTATAGGAAGGGAGATATTTATATATTTTCAACAGAGCTTCTTGTGTGGCGTCCAAAGCATCCTGTTCGTTTCCCATCATATAATAAGCGGTGCGATAAAGCGATGTCTCCAATTGCTTAAGTATTTGCACAATCGCTTTCCTGTCGCCCGACTGAGCCTGTTTGATCAACTCTGAATCAAGCAACGAAATACCCCCTATATTCTTTTAGACCTGTTTGAACTGCGGCAGGTTGCAACACCCTATGTATGTACATAAATAATACTATTATATCGCGGGGCAAATCGGGCAAAAGACGAATCCTTTTTTACATCTTCAAGGAGAAGTGCTTTCCACCCGGATCTTTTGCTTTTCGACGTGAAAAATGATCGCTCCAAGCTGATCGGTTCGCAAGATCACGGCATGTCGGGCACGCAAGCGCTGAAGCACCAGGGGAGAGGGATGGCCAAACGGATTATGCCGCCCCACGGAGATAACGGCATAGCGCGGGGCCACGGCATCGAGCCATTCTGCACCGGTGGACGTGCGGCTCCCGTGGTGTGCCACCTTTAGCACCTGGACATGCGGCAACCTCCACCCGGCTAATATCCGCTTTTCCGCTTCACTGCTGATATCTCCTGTCATCAAGGTTTGAAAGCGGCCGATCGATAACAAAAAAACAACGGACTCATCATTTGCCGATCGGTTCGCGGTCGCCGGATGCAAAAATGTAAGGAACACACCGGGCGAAAATTGCCATCTCAATCCCGGCCGGGCGATCCGGATCGGAATTTTTCGTTCCCGCATCTCTCTTAACAAATCCAGTTCCAACGCGCTTTTCGGCGGAAGAGGGCCACGGATCACCATTTTCACCGGAAATCTTTGCACCACCGCTTTCGCTCCGCCAATATGGTCCGCATCGCCATGCGTTAAAATGAACAGATCAATCTGTTTGATACCCCGGTATTTGAGATAAGGAATAATCACATTTTCACCGGCATCAAAGCGGCGGCTACCTGATCCGAAGCGGTTTCCGCGCGAGGAAAACCCTCCGCTGTCGATGAGAATCGTCTTTCCTGTCTGTGTTTCCACAACTGCCGCATCTCCCTGACCCACGTCGAGAAATGCGATCCGGTTTTCCGCTCCCTCTCCGTTACGTTTCCCATAAGCAAATGCCACCAAACTGAACAGCAAAAGAACGACACCGATCCGCTTCCATTGAGGAACAAACGGCTTCATCCAAACGACGGCCAGACTTATGACTGTAAAGCAATAAAGTGCAAGCCACAGGGCGGACGGCCCGGCCCATGACGGAAATGCCCATGTCCATTGCAACATCCAGCGGACACCCTGATGAACCAGCTCCAGCAATTGGCTGGTGAGACAGGCAAGCCACGAAGCCAGCGGTCCCGGAACAAAAGCAAGCAGAAGCGAACCGAGAGACAGCGGAAGAATCAGGGAACTGATCAATGGAACGAACAGAAGGTTGGCCAGCCAAGAAAGAAGCGAAAACTCGTGAAAATGAAAGATGAGAACCGGGAACGACACCAGCTCTGCAATCAGATTGGCGGCCAAAAACTGACGAAGACTGCGCGACGGAACAGGAATGCGGCCGGCGACAGGCTCCGTCCCCACAACCAGAGCAGCGGTCACCAGATAGCTTAACTGAAAGCCGGCTTCTTCGATTTGAAAGGGATTCCATCCTAACTGGACCAGAAAGGAAACAGCCAAAAACGAAAGGGTATCCCGAAACTTTTTCAAAACGATGGCTAAAAGTGAAAAACCGGCCATGATCACCGCGCGGATCACCGGCGGACCAAGTCCTGTCAGAACGGCGTACACCGGAAGACACAAAAGGATTGCCAACGCCGATTTTTCCCGCGTCAGCCCCAGGCGCGTCAACAAAAAATAAAAACAGCCGATCACAACAGCCACGTGCAGCCCGGATACAGATAAAAGATGAATAATGCCCAATGTGGCATACTGGGTCTCCAAACTGTCGGGAACAGCTGATTGCTCTCCCAGCAGAAGGCCGCGAAGATATCCGCTCTGATCTCGGCCATACAGTTTCTCAATTCGTTGATCCAGCCAGGCGCGCCCTCGATCGATCAGTACCAGCGGATGATGCGGGACGGAAGCCAAAACCTTGATCCGTTCCGGCGAGTCAGATTGTCCGATCAAATGGATATGCCGACGATATAGATACGCGCCATAATCAAAGGCTCCCGGATTGCGCGGCCGGGGCGATTTGCTGAAGGTGAGCCTGATCCGGATCGTGGACAGCCGCTTTAACCGCCGGGCTTGTTCCCATTCGTCGTAAGAATGCAGCTTCCGCCTGACAGCACCCGTTCGGGAATCACTCTGCACCATCCCCGATCGGTTTTTACGTCGAAGACCATCATTTCGAACGTTAACTGGTCTCCCTCGATATCCGGAAGCGAAACAACCTTTCCGATCGCAACCTGAGGGCTGTTCAAAAACTGGCGCGGCAGATGGGAAACGTTGTTCGCCACGTCCCAGGCATAACGGAATGCTCCGGCAAACAGTCCGAGCAGCAGAAACAGGACAACCCGGCCTTTTCGATAATGATAGACGATCCAGCCTCCGGCCAGCGCGACCAGGACCGCTGCACATCCGTAAAAGAAAAATGCATTCCACCCGCGTGCGGCGAAAACCCCGGCAATCCATCCCGCGCTGACCCATACGAGCGGCCGCTTCACCCTCCTTCCCCTCCTTTTTTTTTACAAACTTCGGAGGATTTCTCCATTTTCCTACATTTTCCTTCTTCTTTTTCCATCCTGTCATTAATTTTCAAGGCACAAAAAAACGCCAATATCACCATTGGCGTGATGCTCAAACCGGAGCATAAGGAATCGGTGCTTTTCTGCTACGACTGATGCCAAAGGAACGGGAGAAAAGCGAACAGACTGGAAAATAAGCTGACCAGATCTCAATTGGCATTATTGTTCAGGGCATATCTCCTGTTTCTTCCCTGTACCTCAACAACCGTCACATAAGGCTTGATTCTTTCCATGATCCTTTTGGCCTTCAGCGGTTCATGGCGTTCATATCCGTTTGACAGCGTAATGGAGAGCCATTCCTCCAATTCATCAAGCGTGAGGTTGGAAGTGTAAATGGTCGGAAGCTGATTGGATACCCGGTTGTGCAAAACCACGGCCAATACACTGTCCCTCAACCAGGAAGTCAGGTTTTCCACCCCGATATCATCCAGTACCAATATGGGGACGTTGCTTAATGCTTCCAGTTTACTATTGAGCAATCCTTCTTTCTTGGCGATGGTATCCCTCAGTTCCTGGGCAAGTGCCGAAGTGTGAACCATCATGGAGGGAATTCCGTATTCAGCCAGGGTATTTAAAATAGCACCGGCAATATAACTTTTTCCCGTCCCGAATGATCCGCAAAAGTAAAGGCCTTTAACCGTTTCCCCGTTGGCTATTCTCAGGCAGAAATCCAAAGCGGCATCGATCGCCTTTTCCCGTCCATGATCCAATTCAATCGTTTGAAACGTTGCCTTTTGAATGTCCAGAGGAATTTGCTGACACTGAATTAAGTTTTTTCTCCGCTCTTCCTCTTTTTTCACCTTGAGCTTGCTGCATTCATTCATGACCAGATCCACAAAACCGCCGTATTCCCTTAAAGTCGGAAAGTGCCCTTTCATCAGGTTTGGACACTCACTCAAACGGAGACACTGTTTGCAGTTTTCATTTTCCTGGACGAATTGATGGAGCTTGGAGAACGAACGTTTTAAGATTGCCTCGGAAACTTCATGCTCCACCATATATTTGACCACTAAAGGGTGTTTTAACAACGCGTTTAATTGCCTTTCCATCTGATCCGGACTGAAGCGTTCTTTCATTTTTGAAGAGATAACGTTTCCCAGTTTTTTCAATTTCTCGAATCTCCCCGTTCTTATGGTCAGACATGCTGATTTTCCGTTTGTATGTGATCAACACGCCTGTCCACGAAGACTTCTGCATGTAATCTTATCACAAAACCGGGTGGCAATCACCCGATCGAATTTACGTTTTTTTCCGATCTGAAAAGCACATATCCAAGTGATCAGGGCAGAGACGGGTAATTCCCGCATCATCCTGAAATGACGATCGGATTTTTTCCTCTCACTCAAATCCTGGGATGAAAGAAGAAAATCGGAGACTGATGCATTCCTCACGATCCGGTCAATAAAGGCAAAAAAGACGGCCGATGGATTTCGCCGTCTGTTTGCATCATCTATGATCCTGTTATACCTTTGGCAGTGTAATTCCCGTTTGTCCCTGGTATTTCCCTTGTTTGGAGCGGTAAGAGACTTCACAAATCTCATCACTCTCCAAAAACAGAATCTGACAAAGGCCTTCATTGGAATAAATCTTTGCCGGCAGCGGTGTCGTATTTGAGATTTCCAACGTAACGTACCCTTCCCAGCCGGGTTCGAGAGGGGTCACATTGGTAATGATTCCGCAGCGCGCATACGTTGACTTGCCGACACACACGGCCAGGACGTTTTCCGGAATGCGAAAATATTCCACCGACCGCGCCAGGGCAAATGAGTTGGGAGGAATGATGCACACTTCTCCTTTAAAATCGATAAACGAATCGGAATCGATCTTTTTCGGATCGATGACGGGGTTCAGCGCATTGTGAAAAATCTTGTATTCATCCGCAACGCGCAAATCATATCCATAACTGCTGAGTCCAAAACTGACCGCTTCCCCTTTCCCCACGTTCCGATCGATAAACGGCTCGATCATTTGATGATGAAGCGCCATTTCGCGTATCCATTTATCCGATTTAATGGCCATTTCCTGCAATCTCCTTCTGTGCAAAATTTCCCTTCTCATTTTACATGATCATCTGCAAAAGAAAAACGCCCCCTGGAGGAGACGCTATAAATTACCAAAACCTGCCGGGATCGTCACCTTTTTTTCTTGCAAGGCCGCCGCCAGATCATCAATCAGATCATCCGCGTTTTCCAGTCCGACCGACAGGCGCAGCAGCCCGTCCGTAATCCCGTGACGATTCCGCACTTCCGCGGGCATTGCCGCATGGGACATCATCGCCGGATAGGAGAGAATGCTTTCGACCGCACCGAGACTGACCGCCACGATCGGCAGACGGACCCGTGACAGGATGCGCTTGGCTTTCTCCATGCTGCCGACATCGAAGGAGAGAACCGCTCCATGCCCGCTCGCCTGTTCATTTTGCAAATGATAACCTTCGTGTGACGGAAGGCCGGTATAGTAAACCCGTTTGACATCCGGATGCTGTTCCAGCCACAGCGCCACCTTTTCCGCGCTTTGCGTCGACAACTCCATCCGTGCCTGCAACGTCTTGAGACCTCTGAGCACCAGCCAAGAATCGTACACACCCAGGATGGCGCCAAAAGCATTTTGCAGCAGTCCGATCTCCTCGGCCAGTTCTTCATCCTTCACCACAACCAGTCCGGCCACAACATCACTGTGCCCGCTGATAAATTTGGTTGCGCTGTGAACCACGATATCGGCACCCAGCTCGAGCGGCCGCTGGAAATACGGGGTTAAAAAGGTGTTATCGACGATGGTTCGCAAACGGTACGCTTTAGCAATCCGCACAATGCCACGCAAGTCCGTCACCTTGAGCAGCGGATTGGACGGGGTTTCCACATAGATCGCCCGGGTGTTGGGGCGAATCGCAGCGGCCACCTGTTCCAAATCGGTCGTATCAACAAACGTGGTTTCAATTCCCATGCGGTCAAACACCTTTGTCAAGACGCGATATGTACCCCCGTACACATCTTGGGACACAATCAGGTGATCTCCGCGCGAGAACAAGAGAAATACCGTGGAAATCGCCGCCATTCCGGAAGCGAACGCATAGCCGCGACAGCCCCCTTCGAGTCTTGTGATCGTTTGCTCCAGCGCTTTGCGCGTCGGGTTGCCCGAACGGGCATAGTCAAATTCGCCCGGCTGGTCAATGGAAAACTGATGGTAAGTCGATGACTGGTAAATCGGAATGCTGGAAGCCCCCGTAAACGAATCAATTTCATTCCCGTTGTGCAAAAGCCTTGTCTCAAATCTCATCTTGCTCCCCTTCCTTTCTATTCCTGATCCGCTTTTTTCAGCGCTTGATCCAAATCAGCAATCAGATCTTCCTTGTGTTCAATTCCCACTGACAGTCGCAACAAGCGATCGCAGACCCCGATGCTCTCCCTGATCTCAACCGGCACATCCGCATGGGTCTGCCTTGCCGGATAGGTGATCAAACTCTCCACGCCGCCCAGACTCTCCGCATAAGTGATCACATTCAGATTTTCCAGGATTGAGGCAATCATCCCACTATTCCTGACCCGGAATGAAATCATCCCCCCGTATCCGTCCGCCTGTTCATCCAAAATCGCTTTTGATTCCGGGTTGAGCGAGGGATAAAAAACCTCGTCCACCAGCGGGTGTTGCTTTAAATATTCAGCGATCGCCAGCGCATTTTCCTGATGTTTTTCCATCCTCAAGGCCAATGTTTTCATCCCGCGCATCAATAACCACGTATCCAGCGGCCCCAGAGCAGCTCCGATCGAATTTTGAATAAAGCGCAACCGTTCAGCCAATTCATCTCCTTTTACGACAATCAACCCTGCCAGCACATCATTGTGGCCTCCCAGATACTTGGTCGCACTGTGGACGACGATATCGGCACCGAGCTCCAGCGGCCGCTGGAAATACGGAGTCATAAAGGTATTGTCAACAATGGTGTAACAGCCCGCCTGCTTTGCAATTTGCGCAATCTGCTTCAAGTCCGTTACCTGCATCAGCGGATTGGTGGGCGACTCGATAAAAACAGCCTTTGTATTCGGACCGATTGCCCGCTTTACATCATCCGACCGTCGCAAATCCACGTAAGTAAAGGACAGACCGAACCGGGTCAATACCTCTTCAAACAGACGATAGGTTCCACCATATAAATCAAGGGATACGACGAAATGATCCCCGGCGGAAAACAACCCCATCAATGTATGAATCGCCGCCATTCCCGAACTGCAGGCAAACCCGCCGTTTCCTCCCTCCAACTGGCTGATCGCCTCTTCCAGCACGTCCCGGGTCGGATTGGCTGTGCGCGAATAATCATAACCAGTACTAACTCCCAAAGAGATATGCTCATATGCTGTGGAAAAATACACAGGAAAGTTAACGGCCCCTGTCTTCTTCTCCTTCTTGTTGCCGATTTGTGCCAGTCTCGTTTCCAGTTTCACAGGTGATCCCTCCCAGAAGTTAGCCAATAAAAAAACCCCTTCCCTTATCCAGAGAAGAGGCAGAACCTGCGACGGTCAATCTCTCTTCTCTTATCTCTCAGAAACACTCGTTTCTGCAGGAATTGGCACCTTCCGGCAGCAAACGCCGCCGAGGTTGCCGGGCTTCATCGGGCCAGTCCCTCCGCCACTCTGGATAAGAGAACCTTTATCCCCTTTTAACTTTTCCGGTTTCAATTTTTCATCTTTCACAGATTATACTAAACAGTTCCGGCCACGTCAAGAGTGATATTTATACTTGTCATTGATAGAGTATACATTTCATTGATTTTCTTAACATACTTCCCTTACAATAAATTTGTAAATGATCAAATAGTTTTGAGCTAAGGGGGTAATTCCATGTCGCGCAACCAGGAACTCATTGAGCTTACGGATAAATTCGGGGCAAGGAACTATCATCCTCTGCCGATCGTTATTTCCAAAGCAGAGGGAATCTGGGTTGAGGATGCCGACGGTAACCGTTACATGGATATGTTAAGCGCTTACTCGGCTCTCAACCACGGACACCGCCATCCCAGACTGATCCAGGCGTTAAAAGAGCAGGCTGACAAAGTCACCTTGACTTCACGTGCCTTTCATAACGACCAATTGGGTCTCTTTTACGAAAAAGTGGCAAAACTGACGGACAAAGAGATGGTTTTGCCGATGAACACAGGAGCCGAAGCCGTTGAAACGGCGATCAAAGCCGTTCGCCGCTGGGCTTACGATGTGAAAAAGGTTCCGGACAACCAGGCGGAAATCATCGTTTGCGCCGACAACTTTCACGGCCGCACCGTCACCGCTGTTTCCCTCTCGTCCAACGATGAGTACAAACGCGGTTTCGGCCCCCTGACCCCAGGCTTCAAAGTAATCCCTTACGGCGATTTGGAAGCGCTTCGCCAAGCGATTACCCCGAACACGGCCGCGTTCCTTTTCGAACCAATCCAGGGAGAAGCCGGCGTCATCGTGCCTCCGGAAGGATTCCTCAAACAAGCATATGAATTGTGCAAAGAACATCATGTTCTCTTTGTCGCCGACGAAATCCAGACCGGTTTCGGCCGGACGGGGCAATTGTTCGCATGCGACTGGGAAGACGTAAAACCGGATCTGTACATTATGGGAAAAGCGCTTGGCGGCGGTGTGATGCCGATTTCGGCCGTAGCGGCAGACAGAGAGGTTCTCGGCGTCTTTGAACCTGGTTCCCACGGGTCCACGTTTGGCGGAAACCCTCTCGCTTGCGCCGTGGCCATTGCCGCCTTGGATGTGCTGATCGAAGAAGAGTTACCCAAGCGCTCCCGCGAGCTCGGAGCCTATTTTATTGAGGAATTGCGCAAAATCAACAACCCGAAAATCAAAGAAGTACGCGGCAAAGGCTTGTTTATCGGAATGGAGCTGACGGAAGCGGCACGGCCTTATTGTGAATCCTTGATGCAAGAAGGACTCTTGTGCAAAGAAACCCATGAAAATACCATCCGCTTTGCTCCCCCGCTCATCATCACCCGGGAAGAACTCGATCTGGCTCTCGATAAAGTGCGCAAAGTCATGGAGCGTTAATTTTTGCAAAAAGCGGCTTCCTGTCGAGGTTGCCGTTTTTTCTTTTTCAAATCCTCTTACAGGACGATCTGTGCGCGAAATTTCTCCAGTGTCTTTTCCCCGATGCCCGGAACATTCGCAATTTCCTCGATGGTGCGAAAAGGGCCGTGTTCCTGTCTGTACTGGAAAATGTTTTTCGCTTTTGACGGCCCGATCCCATCCAGTTTCTCCAGTTCTTCCAGGGTGGCCTGGTTGATATGGATCTTGTCCGATGATGATGTTCCTTGCATATTGCCTTGTCCCGATGCTATCCATCCTTCCGGAACCGCTTCCCCGCGCCTGGGTATGTAAACCACCATGCCGTCGCTCAGGGGCTGTGCCAGATTCACCTGGTTGAGATCGGCATCCTTCCCCGCACCGCCCGCTTTTTCCAACACATCGTATACCCTGGCCCCTGATTCGAGATGATAAAGTCCCGGATGGGAGACCGCTCCTTTCAGATCGATGACAATCACATCATTCTTCTGCTTTTTCTCTGCAGGCTCAACTTTCTCCGCCTTCGCCGATTGATACGGTTCAAGGCCCTCCGTCGGCAAATTCTCCGCGGATGGTTGAAAAACCCAGGCCGCAACAGCCACCAGCAATAAAATCAATACCGCTCCGGCCATTATTTTCTCACGCGGCGTCCAGTCCCATTGAACCAAAGGCAAACACCTCTGAATATTCCGTTATTTTATATCTAACAATGTACATGATGATCGCTTTTCAGACAAGTCTTTATGAACAAATTTCCAAAACAAAAAAACCCGCCTGCCAAACGCGGCAAGCGGGCTCCAATATGCTCTCTTCCTTGACAACAATGTCAGTTGGCAACGATGTTCACCAATTTGCCCGGCACGACAATCACTTTTCGCACGGTTTTTCCATCAATCCAGCCTTGAATCCGGTCGGTGGACAGCGCCTGTTTTTCCACTTCCTTGCGGGAAGCATTCGCGGAAACGACGAGTTTGTCCCTTACCTTGCCGTTGATTTGGACGGCGATCTCGATCTCGTCCAATACGAGGGCGCTCTCGTCATATTTCGGCCAAGACGCGAGATGAACACTTCCCTTCCGCCCGGTCATCTGCCACATCTCCTCGGCAATATGGGGGACGAACGGGGCCAAAAGCAGCACCAATGTTTCCAGCGCTTCTTTGTAAATGGCACGATCTGCCGTATCAGGGTAGCTGTACAGGGAGTTGACCAATTCCATGATACTGCTGATCGCCGTGTTAAAGTGACTGCGTTCGCCGATTTCGCCTGTCACTTTTTTGATCGTCTTATGAAGCACGCGGCGCAACTCTTTGCCCTCGGCGTCAAGCGATGCGGAAGGGGTGAATTCTTGCTTGAACAGCTCTTCATTCTGGACGATCAGGCGCCAAACCCGATTCAGGAAGCGATGGCTTCCCTCCACTCCTGTATCGCTCCACTCCAGGTCACGATCCGGCGGAGCTGCAAACAGGATAAACAGGCGGGCCGTATCCGCGCCGAACCGGTCGATGATCTCCAGCGGGCTGACCACATTCCCTTTGGACTTGGACATCTTGAATCCGTCTTTTAAAACCATCCCCTGGGTGAGCAAGCTCTTAAACGGCTCATCCACCTGAACCATGCCGGCATCGTACAGAACTTTGGTCACAAATCGGGAATAGAGCAGATGAAGTACCGCATGCTCGATCCCGCCGATATATTCATCGACTGGGAGCCATTTGTTTACTTCTTCCGGACTGAACGGAACCGTTTCATTATGTGCGTCGGTGTAGCGGAAATAATACCAGGAAGAGTCGACGAACGTATCCATGGTGTCCGTTTCCCGACGCGCCTGTTTGCCGCAGGAAGGGCACTTGGCATGGACAAAAGTTTCCGATGTAGTCAGCGGATTGCGCTTGCCGTCAAACACTACATCTTCCGGCAACACCACCGGCAAATCTTCTTTCGGAACCGGCTGCACGCCGCAATCATCACAATAAATCACGGGAATCGGGGTGCCCCAGTAACGCTGGCGGGAGATGAGCCAGTCACGCAAGCGGTAATTGACGGTGGAACCGCCCAATCCCTGCTCTTGCAGTTTGTCGGCAATCGCCTTGATCGCCGCACGATTGTCCAATCCGTCAAACGGCCCGGAGGAAATGAGGATGCCGTCTTCGGTATAAGCTTCCGCCAGCGGTTCGGCAGGCGCATCGCCGTCTTGGGGCCAGATGACTTGCTTGATCTCCAGCCCGTATTTGCGGGCAAACTGGAAATCGCGCTCATCGTGTGCGGGAACCCCCATCACCGCACCGGTACCGTAATCCATAAGCACATAATTGGCGATCCAAATCGGGACCAATTCCCCAGTAAGCGGGTGTTTGGCAAACGCGCCGGTCGGATAACCGACTTTTTCCGCATCCGTGGAAGTACGCTCAATCTCCGACTGTTTTTTCATCTCCTCAATGAACCGGAGAATCGGCTCTTCCTCTTTTTTCCCTTTGATCAGGCGCGGAACCAACGGATGCTCCGGTGCAAGGACCAGGTAGGTCACTCCGTAAAGCGTATCGGGACGGGTGGTGAAAACGGTCACCTTCTCATCGCCGCATTCAGGAACGGAAAACGTGACATGGGCACCTTCACTTTTCCCGATCCAGTTGCGCTGCATCGCTTTCACCTTTTCCGGCCAATCCGGCAGGCGATCCAGACCTTCGAGCAACCGTTCCGCATAATCGGTGATCCGCAAGAACCACTGCTCCAGCTCTTTTTTGGTCACTTCCGAATCACAGCGCCAGCATCTGCCGTCTTCCACCTGCTCGTTGGCCAAAACCGTATTGCAGGAAGGGCACCAGTTCACCGATGCTTTTTTGCGGTAAGCCAGCCCCCGTTCATAAAAGAGCAGGAACAGCCACTGGTTGAATTTATAATAATCGGGCAGGCAGGTGCCCACATAGCGGTCCCAGTCGTATGAAACACCGAGCAATGCTTGTTCTCTGCGAATCCGCTCCATATTGTTCAACGTCCATTCGCGCGGATTGACACCGCGGTTGATGGCCGCGTTTTCCGCCGGCAGACCGAAGGCGTCGGCTCCCATCGGATGAAGAACGCGGTAACCGTTCATGCGGCGGAAACGGGCCACCACATCACCGATGGAATAAACACGCATATGCCCCATGTGCAATCCTTCTCCGGAAGGATAGGGAAATTGTTCCAGGGCATAATATTTCGGCTTGGACGGATCTTCATCCGTTTTATATAAATCGGTATCTTGCCAAACCTTTTGCCATTTGGCTTCAATCTCTTTCGGGCTGTACTCTTTCATGTTCGTTCTCCTCCACAGTAAACTTCAAATATCCCTTTTTTCGCCAATGAAAAGTGAAAACCTCCCACCCCCAGCTTCCGTGCTAGGGACGAGAGGTTGACTGACAATTCCCGCGGTACCACCCTGCTTAGTGCATGTCGGATGACTGCACTCACTCAAATCCGGTAACGGAGATGAACCGCCAAAGAGTAGTGAGGAAATCCCCTTTCCCCTTTGGAGCGATGAGGCGAGTTCACCTGTGGCCCAGATTGACTCTCACCAACCGTCAACTCTCTGCGCTGGGCTTTACAGATTACTGCTCCCCATCCTTGCTTCGCTCAAATAGTTTATTAACATTATATGAACAAGGTTAAAGCAGTGTCAACGCTTTTTTAATCATTATCAACAAAAATATATTTTTATATTAACCCTTTTTTATGGAGAATATTCTTTTATTGTACTTTTAACTGTCTGGCATCGCCCCAGAGGCGTTCCAAATCATAAAACTCGCGTTCATCTTTGTGGAAAACATGGACAACCACATCACCGAGGTCAATCAGAACCCAGCGCGCATCTTGAAATCCTTCAATCCCTTTCAGGATGAGGTCGGATTCCAGCACTTTATCCTTGATTCCATTGACGATGGCTTGCACTTGTGTTTGCGAATTTCCATGGCAGATCACAAAGTAATCAGCAAACACGGACAGGCCGCGAATATCCAGGATGATGATATCTTGCGCTTTTTTCTCCTCGGCAGCGGTGGCCGCCAACTGAGCGATTTCCACTACGTTCAAAAAGATTCCTCCCTTATCGCTTTTGAGCTGTTTGCTCCAACATGTGATTGCGCGCATGCAGGGTGAGAGGATACACTTTCTGCCCGCGCTCAATCAAAAAGACAATCGTCTTGTCAAGTGCCGCCAGCACGGCACGATCCAAATCGGATTCCGCCGTTTTCCGCACTTCCTCCACCCCGGGAAAACGGCGTCCTGGTTCGATGTAATCGGCCAAAAAGACGATTTTCTCAAGAAGTGACATCTGCGGACGTCCCGATGTGTGGTAGCGGATTGCGTTCAGGATGTCTTCATCTTGGATCCCGAAACGAACCTCTGCCACTTCGGCACCGACCGGCGCGTGCCACAGTTCTTTGTTAAACTGAAGCAGGTCTTCCGGAAGACCCCTGTCCATAATCCAACGCACCAGTTGCTCGTCCGGCCAGAATTTGCAGTAATCATGCAAAATCGCCGCCACTTCCGCTTTCTGTTCATCTGCTCCAAACCGTCTGGCCAACCGGATTGACGTCTCGGCAACACGAAGCGTATGTTCCCATCTGTGCTGGGGAAGCTGTTCTTTTGTAGCTTGTAATAAAAGATCAAGTTCCATACAGACGATGCTCCTTTATATACTGGTAAACAGGGTCGGGAACGAGATAGCGCAAAGATTTGCCGCACTTGGCCCGCTGCCGGACGGCGGTCGAAGAAATCGAAGTTTCAATGGCCCCGGGGATCCACTGCAGGCGGTCAGTCACAAAATCGGGCAATCCCTCCGCCCGAACACCGGGCCGCCCCAATCCAATCACTTGGACCAGTTGAAGGATTTTCTTTATTTTATACCAATGAGGAAGATCTTTCACCGTATCAGCCCCCACCAGCAGAAAAAAATCATGTTCGGGCGTCGATTCCTTTAATATCTGAATGGTATCAACGGTATAGGAAGGACCTTCCCTTTTTAATTCCATCTCATTCACCAGAAATCGGGGATTGCCTTCGACTGCCAATCTGACCATTTGCAGCCGGTGTTGGGCCGGAGTGATTTCATTTTCCTGCTTATGCGGCGGTTCCCCGGCCGGAATAAACCAGACTTGTTCCAGAGATGCCGTTTCCATTGCCTGCTGGGCAAGCAACAGGTGCCCCATGTGGATGGGATCAAAGGTGCCGCCAAAAATGCCTACCCTCATGTCCAATTCACTCTTTCTTTACCTTTGTTCCTGTTAATGACGCTTCCAAAACCTCTTTCATCAGGGAAACCGGCGCTTTTTTCTGCAACCACATTTCCAAAGCGAGCGCCGCCTGATGAACCAGCATGCCCAATCCAGTATGGATGCGCGCTCCTTTTTCCTTCGCTTGTCGCAACAAAAGCGTTTCTTTTGGATGATAGACCAGATCGCTGACAATTTGCCCCTGCCGGAGCCAGTCGCAAGGAACCGGGCTTTCTTCCGTATGGGGATGCATTCCGACCGAAGTGGTATTGACCACCAGCTGTGCTTTCTCCACTTCTGCCCGGCTATCTGCCAGCAGGACGGCTTCGGTTTTGGTCCACTGCGACAAATGGGCCGCCAGCGCCTCCGCTTTGTCCAGGGTGCGATTGGCAACGGTGATTTTCGGCACACCTGCTGTCGCCAGTATATAACCGACCGCCCGCGCAGCTCCTCCCGCCCCCAGAATCACAGCCGACAGTTCAGAAAAAGCGGGATTCCACTCCTCGATGAGCGAACGCAAATAACCGGGACCGTCGGTATTGGTGCCGATCCACTTTCCTTCTCGCCGCACGACCGTATTGACGGCTCCGATCTCGGCAGCGGTCTGATCCAAATCATCCAGCAAATCCATGATCGCCACCTTGTGCGGTATCGTTACATTAAATCCGATCAAATCCTGTGCTTTTAACCGGTTTACCGCTTCTTCCAGCTCGGCCGGGGCAACCCGGAAAGCCTGGTATACATAAGGCAATCCGAGCTGCTCAAACGCCGCGTTCATCATCTCCGGCGACTTGGAATGGGCGACCGGGTCCCCGATCAACCCCATTGCCACAATCCGGCCAGCCTTTTTTTGTTTTTGCATCCCTTTCCCCTCCCTAATAAAAGAGCGCCCCATTGACGGGCGCAATGCTAAATGATAGCCGCTCGTGTACTCACCTGAATCCCTTCCGGCACCCAGAGTTCCACCCGCGCTTTTTCTTTTCCGCACGCCACCCATCCCAATCCGGCGATCACAATATCTTCTTTCTCCTTCCCGGACAGGGTGATCACATGTTTGGTCAGCGGCGGAATCGCAGCCGGGTCTTTTGGCGGAGCGAGCAGTTCCCCCCTGTGTTTTTGCCAAATTTCATCCGCTTGCGCCAGTTTAGTCCGGTGCACATACAGGCGGTTTGACATATAAGTGACAAACGGCTGCCTTGTCCCCTGCACATAATCCAACCGGGCCAGTCCGCCGAAGAACAGGGTCTGCCCGTCGTTTAACTGGTATACCTTCGGCCTCAGCACCGCGTTCGGCACGACGATCTTCAGTTCTTTTGGGTCAACCCATTCACTGATGCGGTCCTTACGGACGATTCCCGGCGTATCAATGATCTCCTTGCCATCTTCAAGCGGGATGCGAATCGTGTCCAAAGTGGTTCCCGGATAAGGTGAGGTGGTAATCATCTCGTCTTGAGTTCCGCCCGCTTCCCTGAGCAGCCGGTTGATCAAGGTCGATTTCCCCACGTTGGTGGTGCCGACAATATAGATATCCCTTCCCTCCCGATAATGCTCCATCGCCTGCATCACATCAGGAATTTTCAAGCCTTTGGCACTGCTGCACAGGAGGGTATCGACCGGGTGTACACCCATTTCCCTGGCCGAAGCGGAGACCCAGTCGCGCAGCCGCTTCCAATTGGCTGTTTTGGGAAACAGATCCACTTTGTTGGCGACGAGCAAAACGGGATTTTTTCCGATCCGCCGGCTGAATCCCGGAATCCAGCTCCCGGCAAAATCAAACAGGTCTACGACCAGCACCACCAGGCTGTCTGTCGCGGCAATCTCATCCAGTACCCGCAAATAGGCCTCCGGATCTTGTTCCACCGCACCCAAATCCCCGTAATGCCGGATGCGAAAACAGCGCTGGCACAGAATCACTTCGCGTTCCAACGCTTTTTCCGGTATATATCCTTTTTGTTCGGGGGACTCCGTCTGCACGGGAACGCCGCACCCCTCACAACGAACTGCTTTAACTTTGCTCAATGATGTCACAAACCTTCCTTTCAACCTTCTGTCCGCTTGTCTCAAGTCTGATCCCAGTTCAAAAGCCCTTTTCTTTCCATCCAGCGGAATACGAAGCGTTCCACCCGCCGGTTCAGCTTGGTGAAGAATCCTTCCACTTCAGAAACGGGCACCACCAAAATCGTATAAAGCCCGACGCGGTTTCCGCCAAGCACATCGGTCAACAGCTGATCCCCGATCACAACCGTTTCCTCTTTGGAAACCCCCAACATCCTCATCGCTTTGAGAAAAGAGAGGGACAACGGTTTTCGGGCCGCATGGATGTAAGGAACCTTTAAGGGAATCGCGAACCGGGACACGCGCGTCTTGTTGTTGTTGGATACAATCATCACCTTGAATCCGAGTTTTCGCACTTCATTCAACCATGTTACCAATTTCGGCGTGGCATCAGGGCGGTTTGATTCCACCAGCGTATTGTCCAAATCGACAATGACCGCTTTGATCCCACGCGCCTTTAACTCATCCAAATCGATATGGTAAATCGAATTGGCATACAAATCGGGTATCAGGGATCGAAACACAGGCTACACCGTCCATGATCAAACTCGTCGTTACTATATCATAGGCTTTACTCCGTTGTAAAAGCAAGACAAAACCGCTTGTGTCAGCCCGGAATCAAAATGCGCCCCGTTACTGTTTCGCTTTTTCTTGTTCCTGCCGCTCTTTTTCTTGCAGAACCGCGATAAAAAGATCTGCGTCGGCCAGATATTGAAACCATGCGATCACCTCGTCCGCTTCGCTGTCCACCACATTGTACCCCTTATCTTCCAAAGGTTCGCCAATTCGTTTCAGTACGTAACGTTCTTTCATCTCATTGCCTCCACTCCATATTATCATTTCCGATTTTACCCGGAATACCGGGCAACAGCAAGAAAGCAGGCAATGGGATGGGAATCGGCCGATGATCAGTTCCGTTGATCCGGGTGAACTCTTTCGTCCTGACTGCAAACCGGGCATCAGTGCTTCAACACTACAAATCCCATTGCCCCCTTCTCCGGGCAATGGGATTCCCTTTACCTCTCATATTCTCAGACCGGCTCCGCCAGCTTGTATTCTCCCCGTCAATAAGGGGATGACTCTCCCTTTCCCATCCGGATCTTCTTGGCGAAAATCCAGCCACTGCATGCCAAAACAAAGACGATCAAGGCAATTGTTCCTCCTTGTTTCAGCAGCTGGAGAAATTTCTGGATCGTTTCCAGGTTCCCCTGACGGCCGATAAACAAAAGTAATGTATTCCAAGGAAAAACTCCGATGAAGGTGAACACGAGATAACGACAAATCGAAATATTGCTCAATCCGCAGATGTAGGACATATAATTTCCAAAGCCGGTGGGTCGCGATAAAGCGATGCTCCAATCTCCGTATTTTTGAAACCAGTGTTGCGCCTTTTCAATTTTTTGGGGATCCAATTTCTTTTTTGACAATTTCCCGATCTTCATGCCGATATAATAAGGAATCAAGGAAAACAGTGCATAAATCAGGCTGTTTACCGCACTGAGCAACACCAGCTGCCACGTGCCGATCGGCATCAGATATCCATAAATCAAGAGAAACAAAGCGCCCGGGAACGGAACGGAAGTCGCTTCAATCGCCGTGGAACCGAATAATCCCCAGACACCGAAACTCTGTAAATAATGTAGAACCGTATGCAGCATAAGTCCACTCCCTGTAATAAAAACAGGCATCAGCCGGAGCCCAATGCCCATTCATATCCGAAAAATTATTCGCAAGTTTCGAATTCCGCTTCCACAGCAAGTTCCACATTTCCCCGAAGCGCGTTGGAAATCATGCAGGAGCGCTCGGCCATCTCCGTGGCGTGGCGGATCATTTCCCATTCTTTTTCTGTCGCTTCTTTCTTCACCAATAAATGCGGGCGGTGAATAATTTTTTCAAAAGTAAACTTGTTCTCGACTTTGACAATGCCCTCCGTTTCCAGGGAGAGTTTGGTCACCGGCAACTGTTTGCGCTCGATGATGGCTGCCAGGGTGATCAGATAGCAAGTCGCCGCAGCCCCGATGAGCATTTCATCCGGGTTGGTTCCCACCCCCGGGCCGTCCATCTCCTTGGGGATCGAGATTTGTTGTTGCAAATTGCCGGCGGCAATCGTTCCGGTACCATTCCGGCCTCCCTTCCATGTTGCCTTCAAGTGAAAATGATGGCGTGGCACGCTCTCACTTCCTCGTCTATGTAATTTTTGTCGTTTTATGATCAAAGGATCTGTTTTTATTTTAACCTGAAAAAGCAATTTTCAGGTGAACAACCGTTGAAAAGCGAGTGACGGTTTGGGAAACAAAACGCGGGAGGCAGTGCTTCTTCCTTCGCAGCACCACCTTCCGCGTTTGGGATTACAATTGGATCAGTTCTTTCGGATAATGGGTCAATACCTGACAGCCCTCTTCGGTAATCACCACATCATCTTCAATGCGAACGCCGCCTGAACCCGGCAAATAAATCCCCGGCTCGATGGTAAAGACCATTCCGGCCTGCAGGACTTGATCATTGGCCTGATGAATCGAGGGAAACTCATGCACATCGATTCCCAGACCGTGACCGAGGCGATGGGTAAAATACTGGCCATACCCCGCTTCCTCAATCACCCTGCGCGCAACCAAATCCAGATCGCCAAGCCGGACTCCCGGTTTGCACGCGGCGATGGCAGCCGTTTCCGCTTCCAATACAGTATGGTAGATCTCCTTCTGTTTTTCATCGATCGGCCCGAAGGCGACAGTGCGGGTAATGTCGGAACAGTAGCCGTCGACAACAACCCCCAGATCGAACAGAACGAGCTCACCTCTTTTTAAGGGACGCAAACCCGGAGTTCCATGTGGCAGGGCTGATTTTTCCCCAAACAGAACCGTCGTGGCAAAAGACATCGCCTGTACCCCTTTTTTCTTCATGGCCAATTCGATTTCTGCCACCACTTCCATCTCGGTAATGCCCGGCTTCAAGGCGTCGATTCCGACCGCAACCGCTTCATCGGCCAATTTGGCAGCTTTCTGCAAAATGGCAATCTCCGTTTCATCTTTCAGGACGCGCAATTCATTTAAGTATTCATCAACCGGACAGAGCTCCATCCGCGGAATCACTTGCTGCAATTGTTCCGCCCGGGCAACGGAAAGATGATCTTTTTCCACCGCGACGACTGCCCCTTCCCCGACCGAACATCTCACCAATTGCTCCCGGATTCTTTCCCACGGATTTTCCGCATCATCATAAGCGAGAATCTGATGCGCCCATCCTGACTGACGGGCATTTTCTTCCTCCAGCCGGGGACAAACGAGCAGCGGGTTCGCTTCCGGAAAAACGAAGATCCCCATCAGGCGTTCATGCGGATTACACATGAACCCGCTCAAATAAAAAACGCTGTGTGGTGAATGAATAAAAGCCAAGTCAGCGTTTTGCCGTTTCAGCCATGCTGAAATTTTCTCGATTCGTTTTTTCATATTAAAGCCACTCCTCTGCTGGGTTGCCAAAAATAAAAATCGGTAGTTTAATATTATCTTATCACAGATCCCGTTCAACACTTGTTTACCTGACTTGAAGAAAAAAGGTTTCGGAAAACAGAAGAAAGGGAATGAAGAAAATATTAATAAATTGACCGTTGTTTTCAGGATTTTGATCTGAGGAGAACAAGCCCCGTCAAGTTCGATCCTTATTTGATCACTGGAAAACAAACATTGGGTAAAGGAGGAAAGAAGCATGAAAAAAACGAGAGGCTATCTGTGTGAACACTGCCATGAAAAAGCGGCCAAATATGAAGCGTTTATGCAATATGAAGGGAAAAATATCCTGGTTTGCTGGGATTGCTTGCACAAACTGCACCATGTCAAACTGGACCATCGGCTCTTTGTCGGCGAAAAAAAACACCCTCTTCCCTGGGGAGGTTTTGCTGACAAGGAACGAACCCAAATACGAAATATTTAACCATTTTTGGGGTATGGGTATTTTCTTTCCCGTACCTTTTTATGTGCCTTTGCCTTAAAGGCACGAGCCAGGCACCGCTCCGTTGCCCCCCTTCGATTCACATCAATTACTGATCGGGAACAGTCGATCTTTCTGCGGACGACGGAATCCGTAACCGGCCGACCCGTCCATTCCCCAAACAAAACAGCTCCTCTATCGGAAAAGTCTGAATTTTTTCCGCAAACACAACCGTGCCATCTCCTTCCCGTTCACTTATTTGCCAAATTCGATGTGATTGAAATCACAGCACCCTCTTCATTCTTAAATTCATAATAAAATTACACTAAAACAACAGGAGTGAATGGAGTATGGCCCAACTGACAACGCTAAATCCGGCCTCCATGCGTCTTGTCATGGAAAGCGTTCCGTTTTTGAAACAACACGGTGAAAAAATCACCACCGTTTTTTACCAAAAATTATTCAGTAACCATCCGGAACTACTGAATCTCTTTAATCAGACCCATCAAAAACAAAAACAACAGCAAAAAGCGCTGGCGGAAATGGTCATGAGTGCCGCCATGCATTTGCAAAACCTTGAAGCGATTGCCCCGGCGATCACCCGCATCGCCCATAAGCATCGCAGTCTTGACGTAAAACCGGAACAATACCCGATTGTCGGTGAAAATCTGCTCGCGGCGATTAAAGAAGTTTTGGGAGAAAAGGCGACACCGGAAATTCTCAATGCCTGGGCTGAAGTCTACAGCTTTTTGGCTGATCAGTTTATTCGGATTGAGACTCAACTAGCGGAAGAACTTCTGCAGCAGCCCGGAGGTTGGACCGGCTTCCGCGAGTTTGTGATCGACAAAAAAGAAAAAGAGAGCGATGTGATCACTTCTTTTTATCTTGTGCCCAAGGACGGGAAAGCCATCTGCTCCTTTCAACCCGGACAGTATATCAGCGTGAAAATGGACATCCCGGGAGAAAAGATCACGCATATTCGCCAGTACAGTTTATCTGATTCTCCAAGCAAACCTTATTACCGGATCAGTGTGAAACGGGAAGACGGAAATGATCAGTTTCCCGCCGGCATTGTTTCCACCTTTTTGCACAACCGGATCCATGAAGGGGATTCTCTCATGATCAGCGCTCCGGCCGGAGACTTTGTTTTGCAGGAAAAAGAAAACCGCCCGGTGGTTCTCATCAGCGGCGGCGTCGGCCTCACTCCGCTGGTCAGCATGCTGAACACCCTGGCAGAGCGCAGACACGACGTCCCGGTCACCTTTATTCATGCCGCCCTGAACAGCCGGGTTCATGCAATGAAAGACCATTTGCGAAATCTGGCCGAGCAACATGACAACATCCGCTATTTTGTCTGCTATGAGCAGCCGAGCGATGAGGACCGCCGCCTGAAAAACTTTGACAAGGAAGGCTATCTTGATCTGGACTGGCTGAGATCGCTGATTCCTTCACCGGAAGCCGATTTCTACTTCTGCGGTCCCGTTCCCTTCATGAAAGTGGTCAAATCGCTCCTCGGCCAATTGGGCGTAAAAGATACCGATATGCACTACGAGATCTTCGGTTCCGCCATTCCCATTTAATCCATGTCGAAAACCCGTACTTCTTGGCTAATCTGCCTGTGAAATACGGGTTTTTTTCTCTGATCAAACACGGGTGTTTTTACTCTTTCTCGTAAATCGGCACCCATCCTTCTTTCGTTTTGAAAATCCGGACAGCCACCACTTTCCTGTCCTCCATCAAGGTAAAGTAATGGCGGTAACCCTCGGGAACGGAAATGAGATCGCCCGGCTCCAGCTCCACATCAAAATAACGGCCATTTGGTCCCTGGATGGCAAAAATGCCATGTCCGCTGACAATGAAGCGAACTTCATCGTCGGGATGATGGTGTTCTTTCTTGAAATTTTGCAGGAGTTGTTCCAAGTTTGGCGTTTCCGGGGACAAGGCCACGATATCTTCGGTGATGTAACCGCGCCGCTTGGACAACTCGTCTATCTCCGCGCGGAAAGTTTGAATGATCTCCGCTTTTTCCTCATCGGAGAGGTTATATTTTTCACTGAGGTGGGCGGGCAATTTGGAAATGTCCCAACGTTCGTAAATCACTCCTTGCCCGTTCAAATAGCGGCTCACTTCTGCCGGATCAGACAGGCGTTCGTTATTGTCGTGGAAGCGCAATTCTGCCATGATGTTTCCCCCTATGCATGAATGGTTTTCATAAACTCCGGATCAGACGACAATCTGCCCAAAATAGCCATTTTCAACTGATATGAAAACAAAAATTCCAAAGCCTCCAAATGCTTTTTGGCGGCAAATCCATTTTCACCCCAGACAGTAATGCCGTGATTGCGAATCAGCACTGCTTTTGTCTGCGGTGTGATAACACGCCCGACCTCTTTGGCCAATCGCTTCAGATCTGCGTGATTTTCCACAATCGGCACCGTCAGCTCACCGTCTTCTTCCCAGATGCCAAACGCTTTGATCAGCTCCTGCCCGCGAAAGGTGATTTCTCCTTGTTCCGCATACAACGCGGAGATCACATTGTTATCCACCGTATGAACATGCAGGATGCAACCGGCATCGGTCAACCGGTAAATTTCCAGATGAATCCCCGTTTCGGCCGACGGTTTCAGCGGGGTCTCTTCCAACGGGGTTCCATCTGCGCCGACCAGCAAAAAGTCTTCGTCGGTGCGCTTGCGCTTATCTTTTCCGCTGGCCGTAACCAGGCAGGAAAACGGAGAATCGCTCACCTTGATGGAGAGATTGCCGCTGGTTCCCGGAAACCAGTCCCTTGCCGCCAGCTCATCTTTGATCTCGGCCAGCTCGTTCCATCGCTTCAGCAAGTTGCTCACGCGATTACCTCCTTTCCGGCCAGGGCGTCACGAATATCAAAAAAAGAGGCAAACGGCGTATAAGCCAACCCTTCCTCTTCACATTTCTCCTGCAAAAAATCCCGGGCAAATACGTGATCGGCCATTTTCGCAGCTTCCAGATCCGTGATCGAATCCCCGATCACGATCCGCTGATACCGGTCACCGGCAAACTTTTTGAGAATCGCCGGTTTGCAGAGGCCGCAATCATTATGGCAGGTGTCATCACAGGGATGGGGCCAGCGGATTTGAATCGTTTCGCCGGAAAAATCGCTGCCGTTGCAGTAGATCTGCTCCTTTTCCACCAACCCTTCGAGCATGGGATAAACGAAAAAGTCGATCCCGCCGCTGACGATAAAGAGAGGGATCCCCCGCTCGCGGGTATAATCGACGAACTCCTGGAATCCTGCGCGAATCCTTGCTGTTCGCTGCACAAAGGAGATGATCTCCTGCTTGAGGCCGGAGGGGAGGAGGGCAAACATCTCTCCCACTCCCTGCCGGATCGAGACCCGTTTGCTGAGCACATCATCTTTGATTTGCTCCCAGCCAGGCGGGGCAAATTGCTTCATGATCGCGATAATGTTATCCGTCTCGGTGACGGTTCCGTCAAAATCACAGAAAATAACCGGTTTCTTCATTTTTTCACCACATTCCCCCACAATTCCAGCGCCTGTGCCAGTTCCGTCTCCGTTTTCGCGGCTTTCTCCAGGGTTTTACCGTTCAAAACAGCGTCCACCGCCTGGCGAAAAGCTTTTCCGCCCGCCTCTGCACCGCCCGGATGCCCGTGGACACCGCCTCCGGCATTGATCACGCTGTCGATGCCAAAATCCTGGATGAGCGCCGGGACCATTCCCGGATGGATACCCGCTGACGGTACGGGAAAGGCTTTTTTCACTCCTTCCCAGTTGCCAGTTAATTCACTCGCAATCCCAAGGGCTTTTTCCTTCGGCAGCGCGACGCTTCCGTAAGGAGACGGAAACAGCACGAGATCGGCACCGGCCAGACGGAGCAATTTGCCCATTAACAGAGCATGTTCAAAACCGTAAAACTCCGACGGGGTCAATGCGCCGGATACAGCGGGGTGCGCCATGATCGGAACCGTGATCTGCGGATCTTCCGCCAGTGCTTGCAATACATCGAGACCATAAGCAAAGACGTTGAACAACAGCGCACTGGCTCCCAATTCAACGGCGCGCCTGGCTTTCTCTTTCAATTCGTACGTGCGGCCGGTCAGATTGACCGCGTACAGCGTTTTTTCGCCCGTTTCCTCTTCCGTATCCAGCAATACCCTCACAGCTGTTTCAATTCGCTTTTCAAACGGGGTAAGGGAATTGTCAAAGAGAATTTCATCATCTTTGACCAGATCGACGCCGCCAAGAGCCTGCTCCCGGAGCTGGTTTTGGAAATAATCCAGATCGCGGCCGATGACGGCTTTAAAGATGCTCATCGTCAGCGGCCGGCCATAAACGCCGAGCCTTTCCCTGATTCCTTCAACCCCGTACTTCGGTCCGGGAAATGCCTGAAGCAGCTCTTCAGAAAAATCGAGGTCAATTAGTTTGACTTCTCCGTCCAGCGACAATTTTCCAAATACCGTCGTCAGAATCGCTGGCAGATCCGGACTGAAATTGGCCGCTGGATAGGCGATTTTGAGCAGGGCGCGCTTCCGGCTTTCGCCAAAATAACCGTTCACCCGTTCCTCTTCCGGCAGCTCCGTAATCCCAATCACATTACCCTTGTGCCGTTTTAACTGCTCTTGCTCGATTTGCGGCAAGTTGGTCCACGAGCCGACCGTCAGCCCAAGGGCAATGCCTTCCGCTTTTTTCTCCCACTCCCCTTTGCGGTCGTGAACGAGATAGGTCGCAATGATTTGACTCACTCTTTTCATCTCCTGCGCAAAAATTTTTGGAACGTTCGCAAACGGACAACTTCTATGTGAATAAATCCTGCTCCAAATATCATCCTATGGCGGTTCCCGGCTGCAAAAGAACCTTGCAAAATCGCTCCTACACCGGGACCAAATAAAAAAACCTCTCCCGCGGAGGAAGAGGCTTTTTCATTACGGTACCGCCCTTCCTCTCATCTTTCAGCTTACGCTGGCAAGAATTAGCACCGTGCCTTGCGCGGTTTTCCCGCGGCCCCAGACGTATGCTGGTGCCCCATCTCACGATGGCATTACGGTCGGTTGCTGGGTTTCATCGGGCTTGTCCCTCCACCGGCTCTTGATAAGAGAAAATAAAAAATTCCGTTCCAATTTTCATTTTTGCTTTATATTATGACAGGTTATTCTTTGGCTGTCAATCTCTTTTCAAACAAAGACAACTTGGCAATCCGATCTGCCGCTTCGATCAAACGCTCTTCCGGCGCCAGGAGCCCGATTCGCACGTATCCTTCCCCGTGCTCACCAAAGCCGATCCCCGGAGCCACCACCACATGGGCTTCATTCAACAAGCTGTCGGCAAACTGTTCGGAGGAAAGGCTATTCGGCACCGGCAACCAGCAGAAGAAGGAACCGCTCGGCGCTTTCACCTCCCAGCCGTTTTCCCGCAGCCGTCCAATAAAGGCATTTCGCCGCCGTTCATAGGTGGATGCCAGCTCGCTCACACAAGTTTGCGGCCCCAAGAGAGCAGCTTTCGCCGCTTCCTGAACGGCGCCGAACAGACTGCAATAAAAATGATCCTGAATGAGGTTGATCGCTTCGATCACTTGGGCATTTCCCACGGCAAACCCAACCCGCCATCCGGCCATGTTATACGTTTTGCTCAAGGTGTATATCTCAATGCCCACCTCTTTTGCACCCGGAATGCTTAAAAAGCTCGGCGGCTTTACGCCGTCAAAACCGATCGCCGCATAAGCGAAATCGTGAACCACACAAATGCCGTGCTTCTCCGCCAGACGAACCGTTTCCTGAAAAAATTCGGGTGTGGCCGAAGCGCCAGTCGGGTTATTGGGATAATTGAGAAAAAGCAGCTTGGCCCGGTTCAGCGTTTCTTCGGGGATGAACGCGTAATCGGGCAGAAAATCATGTTCCGCGATCAGTGGCATTTTGGCCATCTCCGCCCCGGCCATCGCAATCCCGGACCAATAATCGGGATAACCGGGATCAGGCACCAGCGCCACATCTCCGGGATTGAGCACGCATTGGCTGATTTCGACCAGACCCGCTTTGCCGCCGAACAGAACGGCCACTTCCTTCACCGGGTCGAGATCGACGCCGTATTCCCGTTTGTAAAAAGCGGCCACCGCTTCTTTGAGAAAATCATAGCCGCGGAAAGGAGAATATTTATGATATTCAGGATTGTCCGCCGCGCGTTTCAGCGCTTCGACGATATGGGGAGGTGTGGGGAGATCGGGATTTCCCTGCCCCAGATTGATCACATCATGACCGGCCGCAACAAAAGCCCTCGCTTTCCCGGTCAATTTGGCGAAAAATTGTTGCGGCAAACGCTTGAGCGCATCAGAGACTTCAAATTGCTTCAACTGCCTCACTTCCAATCTCTCGCAAATGTTCTTGAAATTCAATAGAGTTATGGTATATGTTTGATTAAAATCTGTCAAAACATTTTTGGGGGAAACCTTATGCGTCTTCAACTCGCTTTGATTCAGATGGATATTTCTTTTGGAAATCCCGAAGCGAACCGGCAGAAAGTGATTCAAAAAATCGGTGAAGCCGCCTCGCATAAAGCCGATATCATCGTTCTTCCCGAACTGTGGAATACGGGGTACGACCTGTCCCGCCTCGATGAAATCGCCGATCCTGACGGCACGGAAACGAAAACGCTGCTACAGGATCTCTCCAAAAAACACCAGGTTCACATCGTCGCCGGCTCGGTCGCCAAAAAAACCGCTTCCGGCTTTTACAATACCCTGTACGCCTTTGACAAACAAGGCATCCAAGCCGGTGAATACAGCAAGGCACACCTGTTCGGCCTGATGGAAGAAGATCGCTATCTGCAGGCGGGAAGCCGGCCGGGACTATTTACCCTCGGCGATCTTCCTTGTGCTGGCGTGATCTGTTACGATATCCGCTTCCCCGAATGGACGAGAACAGCGGCCTTAAGCGGAGCTGAACTGCTCTTTGTGCCGGCCGAATGGCCACAGGCGCGCCTGGATCACTGGCGGCAACTGCTGCTCACCCGCGCCATCGAAAATCAATGGTTTGTGATCGCCTGCAACCGTGCCGGAAGCGACCCGAACAATGTTTTTGCCGGCCATTCGCTCGTGAGCGACCCATGGGGCAAGATCATCGCCGAAGCGGGAAGCGAAGAAACGATCCTGTATGCGGAAATCGATCCCGAGCAAGTGGCGGAGGTCCGCTCGCGCATCCCGATTTTCAGCGATCGTCGTCCGGAATTGTATACGAAAGAGTGACAGTCAGAATTTGTCGGCAGGCTCATCATTTACGGATTGACATTCACCGGCAGAGCGTGTATTATTCGATTACGAATCAACCGAATTCCATGCGGATACAAAAATTTCATAACATAAAAGTCTCTTATCAAGAGCAGGTGGAGGGATTTGGCCCGATGAAGCCCAGCAACCGACCGTAATGCCATCGTGAGATGGGGCACCAGCACGCAGTCTGGGGCCGCGGGAAACCGCGCAAGGCACGGTGCTAATTCCAGCGAAACGCCCTTACGCGTTTTTGCAAGATGAGAGGCTTGGAGTGAAAATTCCGAGCCTCTTAAACAAAAGGGGCTCTTTTTTATTGCCCCATCGGAAACCCGAGTGACAGGAGCTGATTCATGATGAGCGCACCGGCAACAACCGGCTATCAAACCCTGACGGAAGAAACTGTCGTCAAAATCATCGAACCCTTGCGATTTTTCACCGGTGAAGGAGAATTGAGAGTAAAAGAAATCGGGGATGGAAATTTAAATCTTGTTTTTCATCTGACTGAACCGGCCAGCGGAAAGTCGCTGATCGTCAAGCAAGCGCTTCCCTATGCAAAAGTTGTCGGCGAGAGCTGGCCTCTCTCTCTCGACCGGGCCCGCATCGAAAGCGAAGCGCTCAAAAAAGCGGCAGAGTTTGTACCTGATTTGGTGCCGAAAGTGCTGTACAGCAATGCCGAACTGGCCGTTACGGTAATGGAGGATTTGTCGGATCACACCATTCTGCGTAAAGGGCTGATCGCGGGCAATCAATATCCGAAATTGGCCGAACACGTCGGCACCTTCCTGGCACAAACCCTTTTTCATACAAGTGATTTCTATCTGCATCCCTTTGCAAAAAAAGCACTGGTTCAATCCTTTATCAACCCGGATTTGTGCAAAATCACGGAGGACCTCGTGTTCACCGACCCGTTTTTCGATCATGAAACCAACGATTTCCCCGATGAGCTGAGACCGGATGCTGAAGCACTGTGGGGAGATCAGGAACTGAAACGGGAAGTGGCCCAACTGAAACTCGCCTTCCTCACCCGGGCAGAAGTACTAGTTCATGGCGATCTGCATTCGGGCAGCATTTTCGTCACCGGTGAATCAACGAAGATGATTGATCCTGAATTTGCCTATTACGGTCCGGCCGGCTTTGATCATGGGCACTTTTTTGCCAACCTCGCCCTGAGCGCCCTTTCGCACAATTATCACACAAAAGAGCCGGGCGCCCGGTCTGATTACCAGGAATGGCTGTTCAGCGTGATCCGCGATACCTGGCACCATTTCGCCGAACAATTCAGTGAACTGTGGAAAAACAAAGGAACGGAAACCTATACCAAAGTCCCGGGGACGCTCAACGACTTTTTGCAGCAAACATGGACAGATGCCATCGGCTTTGCCGGATGTGAGATCATTCGGCGCACCATCGGGCTGGCCCATGTCGCTGATCTGGACTCGATTGAAGACCAGGGTGTCCAAATTGAATTGAAACGGCGTGCGCTGCGCCTCGGCTCCTCTTTAATCAAACGGCGCAATCAGCTCCCCGATGTTGAATCGTTCATCGCCGCGCTGAAAGGAGGAATCTGATGACAACGGTTTTATCTGTCGAATACAGGCGGGATCATGTTCTCATTCTCGATCAAACCCTTCTCCCACAGCAACAGCATTTTATCCGCTGCACGACAACAAAAGAGGTGTGGGAATGCATTCATGCCCTGAAAGTGCGCGGGGCGCCGGCGATCGGGATGGCGGCCGCCTTCGGGCTGGCGGTATGGGCCAACCGCTTCCCCGGCCTCAACTTTTCCGATTTCCTGGTCAAACTGGAGCAGGAGCACCGCTTTCTGGCCAGCTCCCGTCCCACTGCCGTCAATTTGTTCTGGGCGCTGGAGAGGGTCACGGCAGCAGCGAAAAAGGCTTCATCCGTACCCGAGGCGGTTCAGGCCATCGAAAACGAAGCCATGCAAATCCAACAGGAAGATGAAGCGGTTTGCCGCAAAATCGGCGAACATGCGCTGGAGTTGCTAAAGGATGGCGATACCATTCTGACCATCTGCAATGCCGGAGCCATCGCCACCGCACGATACGGTACGGCACTTGCCCCGATGCACCTGGCAAAGGAATACGGCAAACAACTTTCCGCTTATGCCTGCGAAACACGTCCTCTTTTGCAAGGAGGAAGGCTGACCACCTGGGAACTGCTTCAGGCGGGGATCGACGTAACTCTGATCACTGACAACATGTCCGCCCACACGATGAGAACAAAGGGGATTTCGGCAGTGATCGTCGGATGCGACCGGGTCGCCGCCAACGGGGATACGGCCAATAAGATCGGCACATTCGGATTGGCGCTGCAAGCCCGGGCCTTAAATATTCCGTTTTATGTGGCCGCGCCGACATCAACCATCGATTTAAAAACACCTTCCGGAGAAGAGATCCCCATCGAGGAACGCAATCCGGAGGAGGTAACCCATTTCGGCGGTAAACGCATTGCCCCGGAGGGGGTCAAAGTATTTAACCCGGCCTTTGATGTCACTCCCCACGAATATATCACCGCCATCATTACGGAAAACGGAATCGCCCATGGAGATTACGCCCGGGAATTGCCGCGGCTGGTCAATCAGGAAAAGGCCGTCATCAAGAAATAAAGAAAAAATCATTGGACGACTGTTGATTAACCGTTTTGCCCTGGAATTTATGCGCAAGCATCCCGGTTAACCGAGCCGTTTTCCACATCAACGATGTGATCGCGTTTGCAGCAGGGCGTGCTCTTCCCCAAAGGATCACGCCCTGCTTCCTTGCAAGCCGGTTTCATGTTCTCGGCAATTTCCCTCTTCGGGCTCCCGGCATGATTCAATCACCCCTTCTCCATCATCCACCCCTGTGATCAAATCCAATTTAAGAAACCGCAATTTTCATCTTAGCTACTTTTCTCTTGCAAAAACGCGGCTGCCGGCAGTCTCTGTTTGATCCCGCCCTTTCCACCCCCATTCCCATTTCACCAAAGGAAAAAAATCCTGCAATCCCCCTCTCCTCCCTCTTCCACATCGCAGAGCAACGACCCGCTTCTTATATTTGTGATTCCGACAAAAAATAGAGGAATTCAAAATGAAACGTGAAAAAGATCATATCATCGGTTCATCCAGACCGGCACAGAGGAGGAACAAAATGACTACGATTGCGGAAGCGTTTGAGCGCGTAAACCGTGAAAAGTTTGTACGAAAGGAGGACGGGAGCCTGATTCCACAGATTTCATCTGATGATGCAATCCGTGCCAGCCTTGAATTGTTAGATGTACAAAACGGGCAACGAGTGTTGGAGATCGGAACCGGTTCGGGATATAGTACCGCTCTGTTAGCCTCCCTTGCAGGTTCCAATGGCAGGGTTGTCTCAGTTGATGTTGAACCTGAACTCACTGCTCGTGCTCGTCAGATGTTTAAAAAGCAAAATATACATCATGTGCAATTCGAAACACAGGATGGGCGAAAAGGCTGGGAAGCTGATGCCCCGTATGATCGTATTGTGGCTTGGACAACCCCCGATCAACTTCCGGAAGCGTGGAAACATCAATTGAAAGAAGGAGGTTGGATCGTATCTCCATTCCAAGTGCTTCCGATAGCGGACACCAATGTCGTAGTCCGGTTGATAAAAGTGAACGGTGAACTTAAAGCAGATGATGTGATTCCCGGCTCCTTCATTGCCATGACTGAAAAAACACCGGAGAAGTTTTTCGGTGCTTCGATTCATGCTCATTGGGCGGGAGAAGGAGAGAATCCGTGGTGGGTCAGTTCATCATGGATGAAAAAATCCTTTGATTCCAATTGGGTTAATCGCTTTCTCCATCTGAATCCGGCAACTCCTCCTTTTCCAGAAGTCGGCGATGACCTTCGGGCGTACTTACTGGCGATATCTCCCGACGGTCTGACTACTGCGAACCATCCGGAGCACGGGAGTTTCATCGGTTATAGCAGTCAGGCAGGGTTTGCATTGATCTCTTTAAGTCATCATCGATTGCTCGCCACAGACCAGAGGCATACAAACGTCTTGATCAGTTGGCGGGAGTCGTGGCAAAGACAAAAACGGCCTTCCTACAGCCGCATCCAAGCACATGTTATTGGAAACCAGGTTCGCGTTGAACTTAAGAATTCTGATGGCAAATCCAGTTGAAGTTATCTCAATATACAGACAAAACATCCGGTTTCAAACGGAGATAAGCGGAATAACCCTTTCGCATCCAGAAATTCCAGATCCATTTGGACGGCAACCGGCATACGTCAGATTAAATATTGATTCCAATTTTTTCTTTCGTGATATTCATCAGCTTGACATAAAATTGATTGTCGATACGAATAAAGAATTGCGCACAGAACCAAATCACCCCGAAACAAACAGGCTACCCAGGCAATTGGGTAGCCTCCTTTTCAAGGGCAGTGGCAGGTGTAGAGCGATTTTATTCTCAATTGGTCAAAAAACAGAAAAGAGACTTGCCTTGAAGTCATTTTGTTAAGCTACGATGTTGCTTTGTCGATTTTTCGTATACCTTTATTGACCCGCCATGAATACCATATGCTTCTGTTATATGAGTCCACCCATATTTTTCATAATAACCTTCCAGATCAGTAGCTAAATAAAGTTTCTCATATCCTTTTTTATAAGTCTCTTGAACGGCATGTTCAAGAAGGCGGGAACCCATTCTTTTCCCTCTGTGCTCCTGATCGACGTATAGACAAGCAAGCCAAGGGTATAGATCTTGACGACTGTTAAGATCGTTTCGGATTAACGCGTATGTGCCAATAATCGATTCGTTCTGCAGCGCAACGTAAAATCTGGGGATTTCATCTTCAGTCTGGCACGAATGAAACATACAATCTTGATAAAACTTGTAGTTTCGTTTATTTCCCCATTGTTTCCAAAATACACCGACAGCTTCATCAAACAAATCTTTTCTTTGACTCAATTCAAGTATCACAAGCATTTCCTCACCTTTTCATTTCAAGTATTCTCCCAATCCAGAAACAGGATAATATACAATTACCGGACAAACATGATTGCCCGCCTTGAGATAGAATCTGAAGCTGACGGGAAAATCCGCAGAGCGGACGGCAGAGGATGGGAAAAGAATTACCCGCTCTTACTCTCTTTCAGATCAATTCGGGATATTAGACACAATAACCCTATGAAAATAAAGATAAATCCTGGAATAAAAAGAACAGTAAGAGGATCATCTCCATTTGCCAAGCCGTTTGACCAGTCATGAACGGCAACCCATATACAGAAAAGGCCCAAAACGGTAAAAATCCATCCACATACGTTAGTATATACTTTTATTTGTTTGGGGAGCGAATAATACAGAGTCACTATTGTATAAAAAAGTGCAACCCAGAAAAATGCCGCATAAGCTTTTGATGCTTCAGCCACACTTTCTTTGAAAATGTCATCGCCGAATAAGACGAAGACTGAAGATCCAAGCAACATAAGCCCACTCAAAATATTAAGTACGGACATAATAATGATAACATTCTGTTTTTTAAGCATCTCCATAATACTACCTCCAACCTTGGTTTTCTTCACACTCTTTTAGGATTATCCCCGTTCCCCTTCTGATCCTTAAAATCGCTTTCTCCCTCGCCCTGTATTCCAACGCTTCGCATTGTCAGCGGTCGAAGTTTTCAGCACTCTATACCCTTTTGGCAAGCTGGAGCACCGTCATCGTACAGCCCGCCTGAATCCTCAACAATGGTTAATCTGGTATTCCAACCATTGCAGAAACAACAACTGCCAGAAAAGTCTACTATTGATTTTAATATTATCTGACTATTGCATACAATGAGAAAGCCCCGACAATTAGTCTGCCGGAGTTTAACCATCCTCCTACCGCAATGTATTGATTGGAGCAAAGAGGGATTTGTTAGCACATCTATTGTCACTAGTCAGAGCCGCGGTCAGGGGCGTTGACCGAGCAAGCTATGTCAAAGCCTCTATCTAATTACCTTGATTCATATTTCCTGATCCCTTTTGCCGCAAAATGAAAAATTAATGTCCATAACGTGAATGCCCAAAAGAACGTCCGAGCAATGAAAGAAAACGAAATATCCGGCTGAGTGCTTTCATCGTAATCATCCCTCTTTTTTAATAAAAACAGCGTCTGCCAAGGAGGATAAGACGGTCAAATTATTTCTCAGGAATTTCAAAGTCTGCTTTTGGCCGTGCTGAAATGCGGCCGGCTATGGCATAACACAGATGAGAAATTTTTCCCGCTTCCCCAGGATCTTTCCCCGCTGCTTCTTAAAGTGATTTCCACTCCCCTCCCGATTTTACTCCACTTTTATCACCGACGGGACACGATCGCTTTCCGTGAGAGGATTACCCCTTCTTTTCACCAATATACTTATATAACTGTCAAGACAGGGGTGAGTATATGGAAGCAGACTCAATCAGACGGATCTGCCATCTGGACCAGTTTCCGCGATGCGAAGGGGAAAGCGACGATACCCCCCGCTTTCGCCGGGCAATCGAGGCTGTTCCGGACGGTGGCTTGCTCATCATCCCCGACGGTCATTATTTCGTGAAGGAAATTGAGATCGGCAAAGCCGTATCCCTCCGCTTTGAAGGAGTGGCGCTGTTGGAAGCAACCGACACATCCACCCGCTATCTTTTGAAATATGCGGGGAAGGAAAGCCCGTGCGGCTACGTTCTGGCTGCTCCGGCCGCACGCGGTGACCGCAGTGTGATGATCGCAGGCAGCGCATGTGATTTACAGACCGGCGACATGATCCTCCTTGTTGACGATACCTGCCGCCACTCGGACCATCAGGCGGAAGTCAATGCAGAAACCCATGAAATCGCGGCGGTTCAGCCTGCGGAAAAACATACGGAAATCGTGCTGAAAGATTTCGTCCGCCTGCCCAAAACCATATCCAAAACCGGGCGAAACCTGGTAAAAATCGAACCGCTGGACCATGTGACTGTCGAAAACTTCCGCTATCGCTTGAAAGAAGGAGCCGTCTGCGGTTTTGGAATCTGGGCCAAGCATATGCGCCATTTTCGCGTCAGCGGCCTGGACGGGGAACGCAGCGTTGAATCGGGCATCCAGGTGCGGCGCAGCCTTTACGTTACGGTGGAGCGCTTTCACCTGCGCAATCCGCAACAGATCGGCTCGGGACAGGGGTATGGAATCCAGTTTTACGGCGGAAACAACCATGTGATCATCCGGGACGGAATTACCTGGAAGATGCGCCATTCGGTTGATTTGGAAGGAACATTCGATGCTTTGGTCGAAAACGTCACCGATTATGAGGGACAAGGAGTCTCCTTTCTGATCTCCCACAACGGATGGTGTTCCGATATCACCTTCCGGCAATGTCAAGCCATCCGGTCCCGCTCCTCCGGATTCGTCGCCGAATCCCAAGGCGTCCCGGATCCTTTCTCTCTTTTCCATCACAACATCCAAATTTTGGATTGCCGATGGCATCGGGATCGAAATCCATCCGATTTGGCCGGTTATGGTTTCGGGGTTTGGTTCAAATGCCCCGTCTCCGGACGAATCTCCAACTTTCTCGCCCGTTATGGCGAAGGCGGTTCCTATACCCCCGGTCAGGATAACGGCGCCATCCGCCTTTTGCCCGTCGGAGTGGATATGACACTGGAGGGGATTCGCGGGGAAGGGCTGAGACGAGGAATTATTCTCGCCCATACCGGCCCCTCAAGACAACTCTCCCCCTCCGACAGCATCCACCTGCAAAACGTCACCCTGAGCCATTGTTTCTCTGCCCTGTATATTCAGCATGGAACCGGCAAAAATCTCCTGATCCGCGATCTGACCGTGCATCATATCGAGAAATATCTGATCGAGGGAAACGCTGTGGGAGGATACCGCCTTTTCTCCATCGACGGATTAACCGTCACGGATTCTCCCAACCTTACACTTTTCGGCGCAATACCCAAACCGGATGTGAAAAAGGGTCTGGCCGGGTCGCTCGGTCACGTCCGTTCAGATCAGGAATGTTCCTTGACAGACTTGAAATCCGGGTGGTCATTAACCTATGAAGACATATTTTTGAGAGGAAACGGCCTTTCCTTGACTTTTTCGGGACGGATGGAAGATTCCGGAGCAAATGCCCTTCCCGACGGAATTATCGAAGGACAAACCCTGACCCTGATCTCGCTGTCCACAAAGCCATTTTGCATTCACAGCTGCAACATCCGGGCGAAAGGAAACGGCACCTCGCTGATCCTGTCACCGGAAAACCGGAGTGCCATGTTGTGCTGGCAAAAGGGTTACTGGATGGAAATCATGTAAAAACCCCGGTACAATACCGGGGTTTTTAAGCGGGACTCAGAAATTGAAATTGTCCGGGTCGGGTCCGAAGCGATGATCTTTGTTGAGAGCGTCCAGTTTAGCCATATCTTCCGCTGACAATTCAAAATCGAACACGTCGGCATTTTCCTTAATCCGATGTGCTTTGACCGATTTTGGAATCGTGACGACGCCGTGCTGAAGATCCCACCGCAAGACGATTTGCGCCGGAGTTTTCCCGTATTTTTCAGCCAGCTCTTTTATTTCCGGCACATTTACCACTTCCCCTTGCATCAGCGGGCTCCAGGCTTCCAGCTGAATCTGCTCTTCCTTGCAGAAGGCGCGCAGCTCTTTTTGCGTCAAGTACGGATGAAACTCCACTTGGTTTACCATCGGTTTTACTTCACAATCTGCCAGCAAATCTTTTAAATGATGCACTTGGAAGTTGCTGACACCGATGGCCCGTACGCGGCCTTCTTTATACAACTTCTCCAGCGCTTTCCAAGTTTCTTTGTATTTTCCCTTTACCGGCCAATGCACCAGGTACAGATCCACATATTCCAGTCCCAGTTTATTCAGGCTCGTTTCAAATGCCCGCAGGGTGGAATCATAGCCTTGATCCGCGTTCCACACTTTTGTGGTCACAAATAAATCTTCGCGGTTTACACCGGATTCTTTAATCGCCTTGCCCACACCTTCTTCATTTTGGTAAGCCGCCGCGGTATCAATGCTGCGATAACCCAATTTAATCGCTTCTTTGACCGCATTTTCCACTTCGGAGCCTTCTTGTACTTTCCATACCCCCAAACCGAGCCAGGGCATTTTCACACCGTTGGCCAGGACGGTTGTATCAGCGAGGTGTTTTGCCATATGTATCCCTCCGATTACCTTTTTTTAACTTAAACCGGCACTCCATCCAGTCAGAAACCGAAGTGCCCTAGTTTGATTCCCTGTTTTTATATTAACTAAACTTTAGACAGTTAATTCCATATGTACAGGCGTATTGATGTGCATTATTCCGGAAGATTTGGAGTGGATTTTTGGGTCTCTGTCTCTTGTCGCATTGCGCGGAAGCAATGAAAACCACTTCTGCACCAAACTTCGGGGGCGGGCAAAACTTGCGTTCGCTCAAATATTTGCCCGCGTTTTCCCCTGCGTTTGGTGCTTGTGCTCTGTGCGAAGACGACAATGGACGTTAAAAAATCCCCCCGTCTACATCCCGTATATCATTAATCAACATACCTGATTTCCCATAAACAGGAATAGCAAAATAAAAAATGAAAAACACTATTTTTATCATAGTAAAAGGCTGGGTGATAATCCATGTTCTTTTCCCGATACCGGAACCGGCAACCGGCCTCTGGCACCAAGAAAAATCAAAACGAACCGATTGATCCGTCATTGGATCAACTCTTTAGCTACATCAAACAAGAATTTAGCGAAAGCCCCGATTTCGTAATCCGCACTTTTTCCGCCGGGAATAACAATGAAACCCGATTCGGGATCATTTATTTAGAATGTCTGGTAGACGAAAAAGTAATCGATGAATGGGTGATTAAATCCCTCACCTTAGCCTCCGGGTTGCTCCCGAAGGAATTCGACGATGAAGCACTGTCATTTGATATGGTCAAAAATCGCGCTTTGAGCATCGGAAAAATCGCCATTCTCGAGACAAAGGAAAAAATCATCAAATCGATTATATCCGGCAATGCGGTGCTGGTCGGTGCCGGATGGAAAAAAGCCATTTCCTGTTCCACTGCGAGCGAGAAGTCGCGGCCAATTTCAGAGCCGACGGCACAATCTGTCATCCGCGGCCCTCTGGACAGCTTTACCGAATCGATAAAAGTCAATCTATCCCTTATTCGCCGCCGTATCCGCAGCCCTCATCTAAAAGTGAAATCTCTGGATCTTGGTCATTTTACGCACACGAAGATTTTTGTTTTGCATATAGAAGGGATCGCCAATCCTAAAATTGTCAAAGATGTGCTGAAACGACTGAAAGAAATTGATATAGACAGTGTGTTGGAATCCGGTTATATCGAAAGTTTTCTTGAAGAAAAGACCTTTACTCCGTTTCCGACCGTTCTTACATTAGGGCGACCCGATGATATTTGTGGGAATTTGATGGACGGGCGTGTCGCCATCCTGGTGGATAACACCCCTTTCGCACTGGTCGTTCCTTCTTCATTCAGACATCTCTTTATGGCCAGCGAAGATTACTACCAACGATATGATATTGCCAGTTTTCTTCGTTTGGTCCGCTTTGTCTCTTTTTTTGTATCGTTGGTTCTTCCCTCTCTCTACGTGGCCCTGATCACGCATCATCCGCAGATGTTACCTACTTCTCTCTTGATCAATCTGTCGGCGCAGCGCGAAAATGTGCCGATCCCCACCCTGTTTGAGGCGATAATAATGGAATTAATGTTTGAAGTGATACGGGAAGCGGGAATTCGCGCTCCGCGGGTATTAAGTACTGCGATCACCATTGTCGGAGCAATTGTGCTGGGGCAAACAGCTGTATCTGCGGGTTTAGTTACACCGGCCATGGTCATTGTCGTAGCGATCACGGGACTGGCCAGCTTCGTCAATCCTTCCTATGAGCTGGCAATCACGGCCCGGCTGATCCGCTTCGTGATGATGATTCTGGCCGCTACGTTCGGGTTGCTCGGCATTACGTTAGGGCTGGTCGTGATGATCTCGCACATGAATTCGCTAAGTTCCTTCGGCGTCCCTTATTTAGAGCCGTTCTCACCGCTCAACCTAAAAGCATGGGGAGACACCTTTATTCGCCTTCCCCTATGGATGATCAGAAAACGGCCGGCTGATCTTCATCCGCTGAAGAAAAACATGATAGCCAAATACCGTTTGCGCAATGGCCGACCTAGCAAAGAAGAGGATGGATCAGGATGAGATTAAATGGTAAAAAGCTAAGGCTCATCCAGCTGGGCATAATCATGTGCCTGACCTTTCCGATCTCCGGATGTTGGAATTACTTTGAATTAAATGAGCTGTCCTTTGTGACCGCGATCGGGTACGACCAAGGCAGTCACTATCCTTATCGCTTAACATTTCAAGTCATGAATCCTAATAATATGGTTCAACAGCCAATCGGCGGAAGTGGAAAGGGAGGTTCTCCTATCACGGTTTATACAGGAGAGGGCAATAATATCATTGAAGCCATTCAAAATGCATCCAATAAGATCAGCCGACACATGAACTTCTCTCATACACAAATCATCGTGATCGGCGAAGCTTTGGCGCGCAAAGGAATTGCTACGATCTTTGATGTAAAGGAACGCTCTATGGAAGGGCGCATCAATGTTCCGATTTTGATTGCCCGCGGGACAACAGCGGAAAACGTCATCAGCGCTCTCACTCCACTTGATCAGATCCCTGCTTACAACTTAGCTCAAAAAGTTTTAATAACAGAAGGGACACCGAGTAAAGCCTTGAATCTCATTGAAAACGACGTTGTTAGCATCTTATCAACACCAGGAATCGATTTAGTTTTAAGCGGCGTCGAATTATCCAATAACGGAAAGAAAGCAACCGAGCAGCAGTCGTTCCAATCAACCTCGCCGCCACTACTTGCTATCTCAAAAATGGGATTGTTTAAAAAGGATAAACTTGTGAGTTGGATCAATAACTCTGCCGCGATCGGAACCATATTTCTCTTGGACAAAATGAAACACGGAACATTTAGCATTAATTGTAAAAACAAGCCCAGTAAAGTAGCGATTCAAATTAATTATTCCAAAACAAAAGTAGAAGCGAGTATGGTCCATGGGACCCCCACTTTTCATATTACGGTTCGGACCAATGGCGATATAAAAGAAACCGAATGCCCCCTCAATTTGGAAGATCCAAAAGTCCTCAATATGCTGGGAAAACAGTCTGCCAAAAAGATTGGCGAATTTATCCAAAGTGCGATTCATGCTGCCAAACAGGTCAAGACCGATGTTTTCGGATTTGGTCAGGCCATCCACCGCGCCTCCCCACAATCTTGGAACAAACTGAAAAACCATTGGGACGATTTGTTTACCAAAGCGAAAGTAAACCTCGATATCTTTGTCAACATCACAGACTCGGGCTTGCGGAAAAAACCTTATGAGTTCAAATAGGAGAAAGGGAGAGAACATGACAAAGAATAAATGTACCCACACACAGCTTATCTTTCTCATTCTGCTGCAACAATTGAGCAGCAGCATCGTCGTCAGTCTGGGAATTCAAGCCAAGCAGGATGCATGGATTGCCATATTGGCCGCGTTGGTTGGCGGCCTTGCTTTGCTCTGGCTGCATATCAAATTGCATCAACTTCATCCCGATGTGCCCTTAACCGGGGTTATTCGAAAAATATTGGGAAAATGGCTTGGGTGGCCGCTTGCCCTTCTCTACGTTCTCTACTTTATTTATGTTGGAAGCAGGGTGTTGCGCGATCTTTCTGATCTGTTGAAAACAGCTTTGCTAGACTATACCCCTCTCTCTGCCATTAGTGCTTTTATTATGATCTGTATAGTCTATGTTTTAAGCCATGGACTCGAAAATCTGGGGAAGACCGGAGAGATTTTCGGCATGATCTATATTCTGAGCATCTTTTCCATTCTTTCTGTTTTGTTCATTACCAACGTTTTTAATCCGGACAGAATTTTACCCGTTGCCGAAGACCCCGTGCTTATTGTAAAAACAGCCTATCCTCTCGTCTATACGTTCCCGTATGGAGAAATCATTCTGTTCACCATGCTGTACCCTTATGTGCAAACCAATCAATCGCTGTATAAAATCACCGCGATAACCATGATCTTCAGCGGATTGCTTTTATCCTTGATCCTAGCTGTGATGGTGGGTGTACTGGGGCCTGAAGTGACAGCCCGTTCCACTTTTCCTTTATTGAGCTCGCTAGGCAAGGTCAACCTGCTTTACTTTTTGCAGCGTCTCGATAGTTTGGCGATTGTCATCTTGGTCATCGGTGGCTTCTTTAAAATCGCGCTCTTTTTAATGAGCGCTGTAATCGGAGCAACTGATCTGTTTAAAGGAGAGCAAAAAAAGTTAGTGACACCGATCGGTGCCATCTTATTTGTCCTTTCCCAATTTATCGCGGCCAATATTGCTGAACATCTGAGCGAAGGGGAATATTTTGTGCCCCGCTACCTGCATTTACCCATGCAAACGGTTATTCCGCTCTTGTTGTTCCTGATCGGATGGATCAAAAAGAAACGTGCCCATTCATCTGACCAGATTCATCCCCCACCAAATCAGGTTGCGCACTAGCGGATAAACTAAAAACGAAACGGTTAAAAAAATGGCCATATAATCCATCATCTCAAACGGAAAAAACATTTTTTCGATCGATTCCCCCAAGGGAAACCCGATCGCCAAATCAATTCCCACAATGAACAGAAGGGATGTTACCAATAAAAATAAATAAATGCCGATAGTTCTCATCTTCATCTCTCCTCTCTTCAATGCTAGTGTCTTGCTTTTAAGTTCAAGACATGCAAAAAATCACGACATGGAACAATTTTCTCCTTTACCCATAAAATAGAAATAACTTCTTTATGTAGGTAAAATCGAATTCCTTCTAAAAATAATGATTGAATAAATAACTATTTCCTTTTATTATTTGTATAAGGGAAACTTTTTTAACCTCCCTCTACAATTTAACCATAAGCAAAAAAAACAAAAGGCATGAAACACCTCTTGGAAAGATCCCTTCATTCAAGTCGGTGATTGGGTATAGCCATTCTGTCCTTTTCGGCCAAAATGAGATTTGGTTCTATTTTTTACCGCAAATTTTGCCCTGGCGCAAAAATAATGGCTCCGTACATAAAATAGAAGAGGAGTGTGTCAAGATGAAGAATTCGATGATGCGGATGGATTGGGGAGGGTGGAAAAAAGAACGGACCATTCCCAGTCTGCCGGAAGTTCACCGTTCTCTTCCGGTTCCGGCCAAAGGTTCCTGGTTTCGCAAATTCCTCGCTTTTGTCGGCCCCGGTTATCTGGTGGCGGTCGGTTATATGGACCCGGGCAATTGGGCAACCGACATCGCCGGCGGTTCCACCTTTGGCTACCCACTGCTCTTTGTCATTCTGCTCTCAAATCTGATGGCCATTTTATTGCAGACACTCGCCGGCAAATTGGGCATTGTCTGCGGTCGGGATCTGGCACAGGCATGCCGCGATCATTATTCCAGGCCGGTATCCCTTTTCCTCTGGGTCTTGTGTGAACTGGCGATTGCTGCCTGCGACCTGGCCGAACTGCTGGGAACTGCGATCGCCCTGCAACTGCTGTTTCATATTCCGCTGCTAATCGGCGTTCTGTTGACAGCGGTCGACATTATTCTGATTTTGCTCCTTCAAAACAAAGGGTTTCGCTATATTGAATCGATCGTCGTTTCGTTTATGGTGGTAATCTTTCTCTGTTTCGCCGTGGAACTGGCGTTGGCCCATCCCACATTGCACGAAATCGCCAAAGGGTTTGTGCCAAGCAGCCAAATCATTACCAATCCCGATATGCTTTATATTGCCATCGGTATCTTGGGTGCTACGGTGATGCCGCACAACCTTTATCTTCATTCATCCATTGTGCAAACGCGAGCCGTCCCCCATACGACGGACGGAAAAAGAGCGGCGATCCGCTTTGCCACCCTCGATACAACGGCCGCCTTGTTCTTTGCCCTGTTTATCAATGCGGCGATTCTGATTCTGTCGGCGGCCAGCTTCCACAGCTTCGGCATGGTTGTGGATGATATCAGCAAGGCCTACCAATTATTAAGCCCGATATTGGGCACCTCCGCCGCCAGCATTTTATTCGGCGTGGCCCTGCTCGCATCGGGGCAAAATTCCACCTTGACCGGCACTTTGGCCGGACAGATCGTTATGGAGGGTTTCCTTGATCTCCGGTTAAAACCGTGGTTGCGCCGTCTGATTACACGGCTGATCGCCATCATACCGGCTGCAATCATGACCGCTTTGTACGGGGCGCAAGGAGCCATGGATCTGCTGGTTCTGAGCCAGGTGATTCTCTCGTTGCAATTGCCGTTTGCCATTGTCCCGCTGATCAAGTTTACCGGTGACAAAAGCAAAATGGGAAGCTTCGCCAATCCCCGCTGGCTGCAAATACTCGCCTGGCTCGTCGCCGTCATTATCATCGCGTTCAATCTCGTTTTGCTGGTTCAGATATTTTACTCTTGATGATCAATGAAGTGATGACCGAACATCGGAGGAGGTTGGAGCTTAGGCTCTTTCCTCCTTTTATTTTAGAGAGAAATCAGATCGGACCGCTTCAGAACCAATGAGAAATTCCGTTTACACATCATACCGAAAAATCAGTTATGTAATTTCGAAACATGAGCGTTATCCACGTGTAACAATCTTGAAAAAATCGTAATAAAACAGACAAGTTTGTTTTTTTCGTGATATAATATAATCAAATCAAACAAATGCATAAAAAACCCAAGGCCCGCATCAAAACGAGCCTTGGGTTTCACTCACATTGTATTGTAGAGCATGATCCAGATTGAACCGGCCACCGTTGCAACCGCGACAAAAATGCCGTAGAGCAGATTGATGATCTGGAACACCTTGCTGTCTCCTTCACTGATGTGCATGAAGTAAACCAATTGAACGACAAACTGGAAAATGGCCAGAATCACAATAATCGTCAAGCGCAAACCCACGGGAATCGGCGCTTTTAATGTGACCCAAAGAGCCGCAAAGGTAAGGAGCAACGACCAGATAAACCCGATTATATGATGCTTTGGTGAATGATGCTGTGTTTGTTCCATATCAGGTCACCACCCCTGTCAAATATACGGCTGTAAAGATGAAGATCCAGACCACATCGAGGAAGTGCCAATACAATCCCGTAATGAATGCTTTACGCGCAGTCATCGGAGTAAAGCCGCGTTTGGCAATTTGGGCCATGACACACAAGATCCAGAGAACCCCGAGGCTGACGTGGGCACCATGCGTACCCACCAGAATGAAGAAACCGGACAAAAATGCACTTCGGGAAAGACCTGCCCCTTCCGATACATAAGTGACGAACTCACGGATCTCCATGCCGAGAAATCCGAGGCCAAGGAGAAGCGTTATCGCCATCCAGGCCATATAGCCCTTTTTATTTCCTTTTCTCATTTCCAGCACGGCCAAGCCGCAGGTAAAACTACTTGTCAACAGCAGCAACGTTTCAATCATGAAATCCCGTACTTCAAACAGCTCTTTGGAAGTAGGACCTCCGGCCGTTTGCCCGTGCAAAACCAGGTATGTGGCAAACAGCGTCGCAAACAGAACGATCTCCGCCCCCAGGAAAATCCAGAAGCCAAAAATCTTCAGGCTTCCTTCTTCCGTTGAGTACTCCAAGGGGCCGGAGGAGGTGGCCTTTTCGCTTATTGCAGCCATCCTGACATCCTCCTTACCGCATGATGATTGGTTTTAACTCGCCATTTCGTGTTTTTTGATTTCCTCCACCGATACATAATGGTGGGAGTCATAGTCGTTAAACGAACGCCACAGCATGCAGAGGAGCACACCGATCAGTCCGCCGATGGCCAGCAGATACCATTCGAAAACAAAGCCAAAACCGGCAACAAACATAAACGCGGACATGACAATCGGCATTCCCGTATTGTTCGGCATATGAATCGGTTTATAGGGTTCCGGTTTTTCTTTCTTTTTGCCTTTCTCCTTCTTCATGTGCCACCAAGCGTCGAGCGCCTCCACTTTCGGGATGTGCGCAAAGTTGTAGTGTGGTGCCGGAGAGGATAAGGACCACTCCAACGTGCGGCCGTCCCAGGCATCGCCAGTCACATCGCGCTCACCGAAGCGTGCGCTGTAGTAGACGCAGTAACAGAAGATGAGGAAGCCAATCCCCATGATAAAGGCACCGATTGTTTCCACCATGTTGATCGGACCCCATCCGGTTTCGGCCGGATACGTGTAAATGCGGCGGGTCATTCCTTGCAGTCCGACGAGGTACATCGGAATGAAGCAGAGGTGGAACCCGATATTGAAGACCCAGAATGCCCATTTGCCCAGACGTTCATCCAGCTTGTGCCCGAACATTTTCGGCCACCAGTAGGTGAGTCCGGCAAAGCAGCCGAAAACTGTACCGCCGATCAGCACATAGTGGAAGTGGCTGATCAGGAAGTAGCTGTTGTGGTATTGATAGTCTGCCGGTACTGCGGCGAGCATCACACCGGTCACTCCACCGATCAGGAAGCTGGGAATAAAGGCAAGTGCCCACAACATCGGCTGGGTAAACTCAATCCGCCCTTTGTGAAGGGTTAACAGCCAGTTGAACACTTTGACCCCGGTCGGAATCGCGATCAGCATCGTCGAGACACCAAAGAACGAGTTGATCCACGGTCCCTGTCCCATGGTGAAGAAGTGGTGCAACCAAACGATAAAGCTGAGTGCGGAGATCGCCACCATCGAATAAACCATCGCCCGGTATCCGAACAAACGTTTCCGAGCAAACGTACTGATAACTTCGGAGAAAATGCCGAATGCCGGCAAAATCACGATATAAACTTCCGGGTGTCCCCAAATCCAGAACAGATTCGCCCACATCATCGGCATACCGCCGGCCGTGACCGTAAAGAAGTGTGCACCAAACAGGCGGTCAATCGTGAGCAGGGCAAGTGCCACTGTCAAAACAGGGAAAGCAAAGATAATGATCACAGAAGTGATTAAGGTCGACCAGGTAAACAGCGGCATTTTCATGAGCGTCATACCCGGTGCGCGCATTTTGATAATCGTCACCAAGAAGTTGATCCCGGTCATCAGCGTACCGATCCCGGCAATCTGCAATCCCAGCAAATAATAGTTTTCTCCAGGTCCCGGATCAAGTTCATTTCCGGCAAGCGGTGTGTAACTGGTCCATCCAGCGTCCGGAGATCCACCGATGACAAATGAAATATTGAACAACATCGCCCCGGCGAAAAACAGCCAGAAGCTGACAGCGTTGAGTTCCGGAAACGCAACGTCGCGGGCCCCGATCTGAAGCGGAACTGCCACGTTCATCAAACCGACGATAAACGGCATCGCCATGAACAAAATCATGATCGTACCATGGGTGGTAAAGATTTCGTCATAGTGTTGGGCGTTGAGGAAATTCAAGCCCGGCCATGCCAGTTGCGTCCGCATTAAAAGCGCGTCCACCCCACCGCGGAATAACATGAGGAGCGCAGAGATGATATACATAATCCCAATGCGTTTATGATCGACGGTTGTCAACCATTCATCCCACAACCAACGCCATTTCTTAAAGTAGGTGAGGACGAAGATGATCCCCAACGTCACCAGAACGATCAACACGTCAGCCATGTAGATCATCGGCTCCCCGGTTACGAAGAAGCCGTGTTCCGGCATTTTAAAGCTAAATAAACTGCTCATGTTTCTCCTACCTCCTTTTCACCAGAATTCACTCCATATGGGTCATGGTTTCGGAGCCATCCATGCCATGGTTCATCCCACTCATGTCATGATTCATGGAGTTCGCCTCGGAAGTACCGTGATCCATGTCTTTCATGTCATGGTTCATGTTTGGATCTTCTTTCAGTTTCGGGTAGGAAGAGTAGGTTTGTTCCCCTACCAGACCGGGTTGAAGAAGTTTTTTCCATTGGGCCTCCGTTTGTTTTGGTGCCGTTTTCTTAACCTGCTCAACCCATGCGTTGAAATCTGCTTCTTTTTGCGCAATGACATCAAATTGCATATGAGTAAATCCACGACCGGAGAAGTTGGCACTGCGGCCGACATAGGTACCAGGCTTGTCCGCTTCAAGCCATAATTTCATGGACATACCGGGCATGGTATACTCCTGTCCGCCTAACTCAGGAACCCAGAAGGAGTTCATCGCACCAACTGCGTTCAATTCAAACCGGATCGGAACATCTGCGGGGATCTTCACATAATTGACTGTTTCGATCCCTTGCTCCGGATATTTGAAAATCCATTTCCAATCGGCTGAAGTCACTTCAATTACAAGCGGTTTTTTGTGAGGGCTCGGCGATTTCTCCAAATCAAACGTCATCGTTACGGTAGGAACTGCAATAAGCGCCACGATCACGATCGGGATCGCCGTCCAAATCATTTCCAACCATTTGTTTTCATGCACTTCGGGCGGTTCATAACCCTCGTTTTCCGGCTTTGCTCTATATTTCACAAGCATATAGACGAAAAGAATCCCAACCACGACAAAAATAAGGAGCATTAAACCCGAAGTCCACAAGATCAGGTCCAATTGTTTTTTCGCGACCGGCCCTTGCGGATTGAGAACCCCGGATTTGATCGGGGCACATCCGGTTAAGAGCAGGAATAATCCGGGAAGGATGGCCGCCTGCTTCAACCGGCGAAGTTTTTTTCCAAACATGGCTTGCTTTCACCCTTTCCTGACGAAGCTCAAGAAGTGACATTCATCCGCAGTTGCAGCAGAAAAAGTTAGGCTTCGCGATATATACATAAATTATAAATATTGGAAATTAATTCGTATGTAAGCCTGCGCAAAAGGATTAATCCGCAGGTTTACATAGCTCGTTCAAAATTAATCTATCACATCGCCACTTTTCATTTTATGACGAAATGTGTTGTATAAATGGACGAAATATGACAGTTTGATTAATTTTACAACGAAAATGCTAAAAATGACTATAATAAACAGGAGAATTACGAATAAATTACACGCAAATTACAAAATATTTCATCCCTCCTGATATTTTTTCAATACCAAAAAAAGACGAAAAATTCATCTTCCCTCCTCCTTCCCCTCTTCTCTGATCTTTCAACAAAAAATAGGAATCCGCCGCTACCAAAAAAACAGATTTCTCATAGATTAATAGAGACGAAGAAATGGCGCCAACAAGAGTTTTTGGCCTTAATTCCATTGAAATGACACTGATTTCCCGGAATGACATTTCAAAGAGAGGAGGGAGTTTGTATGCAAACTTTAAATAACCGCCGCCACAATCATAACAATCATGATAATCATAACGATCACAATGACAACAATGACCACCGCAGGCGAACCGTCATTTTACACCCTCACCGACGCGAAAACAGAACCGTTCACTTGCGCCGCAACCAGTCTGTTTTGGTAAAATGCAGAAGATCAACCACTTCCCGTCACCGAAGGATTCACCTTCGCCCAGGAGATGCCGTCAGGATCAGATGTGGCAACAGTTCGGTCGTGGTCACTTGCGGCCGCCCATTTGGACGGCTTCGGACCATTACCATCCATCCGCATGAATCGGTTCTCGTTACCTGCGGTTTCTAAACAAATCGACCGGCCGGGATCATCCCCCCCCTGAGGGAATGGTCCCTTTTTTTGATTGAACAACCATTCTGCTACATAAAAAAACAGAGCAGCCATGTGTAAATGGATGCTCTATTTTCCTTGGAAATATTCTTCCAGCGTAATTCCTTTCTGGGCGATTTCCTGGGCGATCTCTTTTCCGACATACCGGATGTGCCAAGGTTCGTACGCATAACCCGTAATCTGTGTTTTCCCTTTGGGATAGCGGATGATGAACCCATACTCGGCGGCATGTTCGGCCAGCCACTTTCCTTCTTTGGTTTCCCCGAATGATTCATCCAAAGCCAGATGGGCGCTGGGGCTGGAAACGTCGATTGCCAAACCCGTTTCATGTTCACTTTGTCCCGGATAAGCACTGAATTGTGACGTTCTTTCTTTCCCATTTTTTCTTACATTGTTTTCGTAGATTGCCTTTTGCCGGGCATAAGACCGATATCCCGAAATCCCGACCAGATGAAGATTCTGTTTCGCAGCTGCCTGTACCAGCTGTTCCAGCGCGTGGGCAGCTTCCTTGCGCAAGTGTTTCTTCTCCAGATCCCCCTGACCCGCAAACGGAATATTGGGCTGGATCAAATCAGCCGGAACATAATCGGCCGGCAGACTACGGTGTTTATTTACGACAACGGACAAATCCGCCGGGTTGGTAACCACAGCCAGTCCATTGCTATCGATCTTGATCGTGTCTTTTAACGGAACAATCACCCGGACGCGCATGGTTGCCCTAGTCTGCTTGTATACCGCCGTCACCCATACAGATGAGCCCGTCTTCGCCTGTTTGCTTACCGTGAGTCGCCCTTGGGAATCCACTTGTGCAACTTCGGGATTGCTCACCGTATAAGAAACTTGATCGGAATTCAGCTCCACTTTGCGGTTTGCCGGCGTAATCCCTGACAAGGTAAGAGAATAGGATGCTCCCGGAGCCAGTGTTTGCTCATCCGTTGGAAAGGCGATTGCCCGAAAAACCGGCTGTTCCTGCTTGGCTCCGTTTAATCGGTTTACCGCGGCATCGATCGGGCTTCCACATCCCGACAGAAAGATCAATACCCCCAAAGCAGCAACAGCCGCTTGCCAACTCCGATGTTGATATCGATTCACCCTTCCCCTCCCTCCTCTGCAAAGGTGATCCTGGAAGGCAATAAGGCATGCCATAAACGAACTGATTCTATAATATACTTCTTTGACCCAAGTTCATCCTTTTTTGCGAGATTGCAACAAAGTGTTCACGAATAAAATACCTGTTCAGCCTCCGGCAAATCCGGTAAAACAGGGACAACCTGCCGGCACAAAAAAAGCGGCTTCTTATAAAAAGAAAACACCGCAAAAAAAATGAAAAGAAAGATGGAAAGACTCAGCCTCTAGGCATGAGAAGCCCCTCCGCGATTATTCCCCACCCTGTAAAATTCATGAAACAACTTAATCAAAGCTCTCTTTTCGATCCTCGACACATACGAACGCGAAATTCCCAGCTCCTTGGCAATTTCCCGCTGCGTTTTTTCCTTTTCCCCTCCCAGTCCAAACCGCGCACGAATCACTTCCTGCTCCCTCTCATCAAGAATGTGGATATGGCTGTATATGTTCTTGCGCTCTATTTTTAACTGAACCGTCTCCACCACATCATCCCGCTCTGTGCCAAGAATATCAATCAGGGTGATTTCGTTCACCTTTTATGTTTA
>NZ_JPST01000036.1 GCF_000763315.1 Thermoactinomyces daqus
CTTCTTTGTCAACAACCTCAGCCCTCTTCAGAGGGCCGGATTTATCTTTATTTACAGCGGGATGACGCCATCTTCCGTTACAATCGAACGAATTAATTTCGGAGCCGAAACCGGAGTGGTACCGATCGGGATCGCCTGGCGCATCCGCTGCTTCACCTCCTCCAGCGCTTCGGTTCTGTTTACATAAAGGGAAGCCAGCGGTTCTCCCTTTTGTACGCTGTCTCCGACTTTTTTATGCAACAGGATGCCCACTGCATGGTCGATTTGATCTTCTTTTGTGGCCCGTCCTGCCCCCAATTTCATGGCACAAAGCCCTACTTCTTCAGCATGAATTGTCTGGACAATCCCATCCTGCTCCGCTTCGAGCGGAATGATTTTCCCGGGCTGCGGCAACGTCTCCGGTTGATCAATTTGTACCGGATCCCCGTGTTGGCCGACGATAAATTCTTTCAGTTTGGCCAGGGCTTTTCCGCTGCGGATCAGTTCTTCCAGCGTTTGCCGGGCGGCTTTGCTATCAGGGTATTCACCCGAGAGAACCAGCATCTGCGTTCCCAGCACCAAGCAAAGCTCGGTCAAGTCGGCCGGTCCGTTCCCTTTCAACGTATCAATCGCTTCTTTTACCTCGACGGCATTTCCGACGGCGTACCCAAGCGGCTGGCTCATGTCACTGACAACCGCGATCGTCTTGCGTCCTACATGTTTGCCGATCGCCACCATCGCCTGGGCCAGGCGGACAGCATCTGCTTCATCTTTCATGAAAGCGCCTTCCCCTGTTTTTACATCCAGCACGATCGCATCGGCACCGGCTGCGATCTTTTTGCTCATAATAGAGCTGGCGATCAGCGGAATTGAATCGACTGTTGCAGTGACATCGCGCAAAGCATACAGCTTCTTGTCAGCCGGTGTCAAATTGGCTGTCTGTCCCATCACCGCCACTTTGTTGCGATTGACGAGCTCGACGAACTCTGACGTGGCCAATTCGGTTGAAAAACCGCGAATCGATTCCAGTTTGTCAATGGTACCGCCTGTATGTCCCAGGCCCCGGCCGGAAAGTTTGGCCACCGGAACCCCGGCAGCAGCCACCAGCGGTGCCAATACCAATGTCGTCGTATCACCGACACCGCCCGTGCTGTGTTTATCCACCTTGATGCCTTGGATTGCGGAAAGATCGACCTGGTCGCCGGATTCCACCATCGCCATCGTCAGATCGGCGGTTTCTTTTTCAGTCATGCCTTGGTAAAACACGGCCATCGCCCAGGCCGACATCTGGTAGTCGGGAATCCTTCCGGAGGTATAACCTTGGATCAACTCCCGAATTTCATTGGTTTCCAACGTTTTTCCATCTCTTTTTTTGCGAATGATTTCCACGGTACTCATCTTTTGATCCCTCGTCCATCCTTCGTTAATCACGCCTGACGCGTTGCTGACAACTTCGGCGGGAAAGCATTCCCTTCCTTATTACAATCGATCGAGAATCCCTTTGACCAGGCCAATAAATTTTTCCTTGACCCGTTCGGCCGTTTCCATGACCTCCTCGTGGCTGAGAGGCTGGGGCAGAATTCCGGCGGCCATGTTGGAAATGCAGGAAATTCCCAGCACGCGAATCCCGGCATGCCGTGCAACAATCACTTCCGGCACGGTTGACATGCCTACCGCATCTCCACCAAGCGTCCGGATCATGCGAATCTCGGCCGGAGTTTCATAAGAAGGGCCCAAAACGGCGGCATAAACCCCTTCCCGCAGGGAAAAACCTTGTTCTCTTGCCACTTGCTTCGCCAAATCGCGCAATTCCGGATCATATGCGGTTGACATATCCGGGAAGCGCAGCCCCAGTTCCGGATCATTCGGGCCAACCAGCGGATTTTTAAACATGAGATTGATATGATCCTTAATCACCATTAAATCACCGGGATCATATGATTCGTTTACACCTCCGGCAGCGTTGGTAACCAGGATCGTTCCAACCCCCAATTCTTTCATAACCCGAATGGGGAACGACACCTTTTCCGGCTCATGCCCTTCATAGAGATGAAAGCGGCCGGCCATCACAACAACGGGCTTTTCATTCAAAACGCCGATAATCAGCTTGCCGGCATGTCCCTCCACGGTGGAAACCGGAAAGTGCGGAATGTTTTCATAATCGATGGAAACAGCGTTCTGAATCTCTTCCGCGATCACTCCCAAACCCGAACCAAGAATTAAACCGACAGCAGGTTGAATCGAGATTTTGCCTTGAATAAATTCGGCGGCCTCTTTGATATGTACACGAGAGTAACGCATGATCGTGTTCCTCCTCTTTTCTCTGTATCCGTTTATTGCAGCTTGGTGGTATTGCCCCCTGACCGCCCCTTATCTCATTTCCAATGGCCGGTCAGAAGGGCCTCACTCCGCTTACGAGTTTGTGAAGGCTTTCATCCTCAGGTTACGCGAGTTGACGTGACCGTCGTTATTCCAGTTCATTCAAAAAGCTCCGGCCGATCGGCGGTGCCTGGACGGCAAAATTGTGGGCAATGGTCGCCCCGACATCGGCGAAGGTTTCCCTCACTCCCAGGGATTTTCCGACATCAGCCAGTTTTTTTCCGTAAACCAGGAGCGGTGTGTATTCCCGTGTATGGTCCGTCCCATGATGAGTGGGGTCATTTCCGTGATCAGCTGTAATAATCAGCAAATCATCTTCGCGCAACGCAGCCAATATTTCCGGTAGACGCCCATCAAATTCTTCAAGTGCTGCCGCATACCCTTCCGGATCACGGCGATGTCCGTACTTGGCGTCAAAATCGACAAGATTGACAAAGGCCAGCCCGTCAAAATCTTTTTCCAACGTACGGAGCAATTGATCGACGCCATCCATATTCGATTTGGTATGTATGGCCTCGGTTACACCTTCCCCTGCATAGATATCGGAAATTTTTCCGATAGCAATCACATTTTTGCCGGCGTCCTTGAGATAGTTGAGAACCGTCGGAGCCGGCGGTTTTACCGAATAGTCACGCCGGTTTGCCGTCCGCGTAAAATTGCCCGGTTCCCCGACAAACGGACGGGCAATGACGCGGATCACCGAGTAGCGGTCATCCAGTGTCAGCTCCCGTGCAATCTCGCAAATCCGATACAATTCATCAAGCGGAACCACTTCTTCATGTGCGGCGATTTGGAAAACGCTGTCAGCCGACGTATAGACGATAAGCGCGCCGGTTTTCATATGTTCCTCGCCCAACTCCTTGATGATTTCAGTGCCGGAAGCGGGCTTATTTCCAAGTACTTTACGGCCTGTCCGCTCTTCAAAAGTCTTGATCAGCTCTTCGGGAAATCCGTTCGGGTAAGTTTTGAAAGGTTTGTCCGTATAAATGCCCATAAATTCCCAATGGCCTGTTGTCGTATCTTTCCCCTTTGAGATTTCAGCCATTTTGGCATAATAGGCGGCCGGCTTTTCCACCGGATTCACCCCTTGGATCGGAGCGATATTGCCAAGCCCCATTTTTGCCAGATTGGGCAGATGAAGACCTTTTTTGTAATCAGCTATATGTCCGAGCGTATTGGCCTCCTCATCGTCAAAGGCAGCTGCATCGGGCAAAGCGCCGATTCCGACACTGTCAAGAACGATCAGCGCGATTCGAGAAAAACGATTCATTCCATTCACTCCTTCATACCTGCACTGAAAAAAAAGAACCGACGACGCTTTTTGCTCACATCGTCTCGGCCTTATCAGTGAGTTGGGAGCAAAGCTCCCTTTCATAGTTTGTCACTGATCGACAAAAAGTGCAACATTTTCCGAACGTTTCATTCCCCGATCCAATAAAATTCTAGCAATCGCTCTTTCACTTCCTCCAGAAAGGATGAAGGACTGCTTCTGTCGGCATAAGCAAACACTTTGACTGCCCCGCCCGCCGGTTGTTTATACATAAAATCCGGCTTGAAGAGAGGAGTCAAAAAAGAAATCAACTGGTACAACAACAAAGTGAACAGGATGAACAACAGGATGAATTGACACCAATCTTTCAGCTTGCGAAGCGAGATTACCATAAAGATCGTCCTTTCCTCATATTGGTATAACCTATGGAAAAGGACGATCTTTTATGAGAAAATCTCCGGGGCATTTAAACCACTTGGCGCCCCATTATCTCATTCAGCGATACATACGGCAAGTTCAGACTCTCTGCAACGGCCTGGTATGTAACCTGCCCTTTGTACACATTGACTCCCCGGGCTAACGGGCGGTTTTCGGAAATAGCCTTTTCCAGGCCTTTGCTGGCGATTTGCACGGCATACGGAATCGTCACATTGGTCAAGGCAAAAGTAGATGTCCGGGGAACGGCGCCCGGCATGTTCGCAACAGCGTAGTGAACGACTCCGTATTTGACATAAGTCGGATCGCTGTGAGTGGTGACATGGTCAATCGTTTCGATCGAACCGCCCTGGTCGATTGCCACATCGACGATGACTGCCCCTTCCTGCATTTCTTTCACCATCTCCTCGGTGACCAGATGCGGGGCCCGGCGTCCGGGAATCAGTACCGCACCAATCAGCAGATCCGCCTGTTTCACCATTTCGGCAATATTATAGCGATTGGACATGAGTGTGTGCAATCGGCCGGCAAACAAATCATCCAGCTGGCGCAAACGGTCGGCATTAATGTCGAGGATGGTAACATTGGCTCCCATTCCCAAGGCGATTTTGGCAGCATTTGTTCCCACTGTTCCCCCGCCTATAATGACAACATTTCCCGGAACAACCCCCGGAACACCACCGAGAAGAACTCCACGCCCTCCTTGAGGCTTTTCCAGAAATCTGGCACCGATCTGCACCGACATCCGCCCGGCCACTTCGCTCATCGGGGTGAGCAGCGGAAGCGAACCGTTGTCCAATTGCACGGTTTCATAGGCGATAGCGGCCACATTTTTATCCATCAGCGCCCTCGTCAGTTCCGGTTCGGGAGCGAGATGGAGATAGGTGAACAAAATCAGATCCTCACGGAAGTATTCATACTCTTCGGGTTGCGGTTCCTTGACTTTTAAGATCATCTCCGCGTTGTTCCATGTGTCCGAAGCAGATGGTGCGATCTTGGCCCCGTGTTCTGCAAATTCCTCATCTTTGAAACCGCTTCCTTCTCCGGCGCCTTTTTCGATGATCACCTCATGACCAGCCTGTACCAGGGCATCAACGCCCCCCGGGGTGATGGCCACACGATATTCATTGTTCTTCACTTCTTTGGGCACACCAATTCTCATCAAACTTCCCCTCCTTCTGTTGCTGAATTATTTATTTCTAGGATGCAACAGCTCACCTTTTTTAAACAAAAACGTGAGATCTTTTTTTCCAAGATCTCACGTTACCTTTGAACCAACAAGCTTTTTTGGATCGGAAACCTTCCCTTTACAACGATGACAAATTCCGTGAAATGTTAACCGGTGATCAATGATCTGAAAATCATATTCTTTTTCAACCTGTACTTCAATCGGTTCCAACAAGTCTTCCATGATTTCATCAACTGACCCGCAATTGAGACAGATGAGGTGATGGTGATGGTGTTCCGCCCCTTCCGCCCGAAATTCATAGCGGGTTACGCCATCGCCAAAGTTCAGTTTATGAATGATTTGCAATTCACTGAGGAGCTCCAACGTCCTGTAAACCGTCGCTAATCCGATTTCCGGTGCTTTTTCTTTAACCAACAGGTAAACATCCTCCGCGCTTAAATGATCCTCCTCATTTTCCAGAAGGACGCGGACAGTCGCTTCCCGTTGGGGGGTTAATTTATAATTATGGGCGGATAATTGTTGTTTAATTTGATTTACCCGTTTTTCCACAGAGACACCCCCCTGCCTATCTGACTCCATTATATTGGAGAGCAACAAGGGAAGTCAAACCAATCAAGAAAAAATATCAGATGAGAATCATTTTAAAAACAATCCATTTCAGTATTTAGTTAGTTAAGTGTAGGGATTAATTCTTTCATGATCTGCGGCGAAAGAAATGCTTCAAATAGCGAAGAAATCATCAGAACCGCTGCCATTCCGGTCACCAGAATGCAAAAGGAAACAAATTGCGGATAGATCCGGCCGCGATGGTGAATCAGGCGATTGCGCACCAAATCTTTCGAAAAGTTGATCCCGGCGACGGTTACGATGATCAATGCCGGAATAATCAGCAGATTTTGCGGCACGACGGAGACAAAGGCAAACCACAATCCCTGCCAGGACAGTTGATTTACCAAAAAACCGACGGTAAAGCCGATCACCAGTCCCTTGATGAAGATAAAAATCAACAAAAGCGGAATCCCGATTACCGAGAGGCCCAAAATCCACATCAATCCGATTGTTTTCAGATGATCACCCGCCGAATGTTGCAAAGCGATGGAGGAATCGGCAATCGAATCCTGTTTCAGGCCCTGAAAAAAATACCCCAGATAATGAATCAAGCCTTCTTTTTGAGTTGGGTCAAGGGCATTGACAATCAGGGAACCGAAAATGACTCCCATCATAAACAAAACAGTGACAAACAGATAGAGCGATTTTTGCTGTTTAACATGAAGCCCGATGGTAGACCCGAGTTGATTTTTCCTCTTCATTTCGCGATCCTCCTTATCCTGTCACTCTACTCTATGACAGCACAAGGAGAAATATACAGCCCGGCATTCCTAGATTTACAGATTCTTGCCGAAACGGGTTTTCGCCGGCTGATTTTCTTTTTTGGCTTCATTTTCGGAAACTTCCGCGACTCCTCCCTCTCCCAGCCAGCTGTCAATCACCCAGCCATCTTTGGAAACGATCTTTTCCGCCTTGGTTTCATCGGCCCGAATTGTCAATTTGCGCGCTTTTAATCCCAATATGCCGCGGGCGGGACCAATCCAAAAAAGGATAGCCAATCCCAAAATGATAATGGAGATGATCAGGTTACGCAAATTCCGCAAGTCTGAAAAGTTGAGAATTTGATAAATAAAAAATCCGATCAAGGAAAAATAGCAAACAAAAAATAAAACCCAACAGCTTTTATAAATCAAAAGAAAAGAAGCGATTCGCCGACGCCGCAGCATAAAAATGGCAAACTTGCAGAGGATGATCAGGCCGATACTAACCAGCACCGCGATCAATAGCCACTCGAGCACAAATTCCTGAGAGGAAAAAGGGAAGATCATGAAATCACTCCATTGCAAAAGTAAACTCCAACTCCGATGTGATCATGGTATTTTCGCTGCCTTTTTCTTGCATAGGCAGAATTCTGCTACTCTTATCATATCAAAATAAGCGGATCAATTTCGATTTATGTTTATCTATTTTCATCATGCTGGCAATTCCATGGTCTTGTGACAAAACGGCCCGCCAGCAAAAGACAATGAATCTGTAGTCAGCTTGTGTTGACAAAACACAGGAATCCGTCATGCCCTGGTTCTTCTCAAAATTATTAAAAGAATAGATCCATTATCCTGTTTTATTTCGATTCTCGTTATTTTTGATATACTAATATAAGATTTTCAGCTTGATATAACAGAGGTGTACCCATTGGCAAAAGAACGATTTCGAACAATTGGTTTCATCGCATTTCTTGTCATCGTATGGGGCCTGTGCTGGCCTATTTATAAAATGACCTTACAATATACCCCGCCGATTCTTTTTGCCGGAATGAGGACCCTTTTGGGCGGGATCGGTCTCTCCATCCTGGCTCTGTCCCGATACCGGCAAATTCAATTCCGCACCCATTGGAAAGTCTACCTGGTGTCCGCTCTGTTCAACGCGGTTCTTTTCTATGGAATCCAAACCGTCGGGTTAAAGTATTTACCCTCGGGCCTGTTTTCGGTCATTGTCTATCTGCAACCGGTGCTGGTCGGATTTCTCGCATGGTATTGGCTTCGCGAATCGCTTAACCTGTTCAAGGTAACCGGTTTGATTTTAGGCGTGATCGGAGTGGGGGTCGTAAGCTGGGACGGGATGGCCGGTCATTTGTCGGCAACCGGAATCATTCTGGCGTTGATCACTGCTATCAGCTGGGCGATCGGCACTGTATATATGAAAAAAGAAGGAACAAATGTGGACACCCTCTGGCTGGTCTCCCTCCAATGCGTCATCGGCGGCGCTGTCATGACAGTTGCCGGTCTGGCCGTTGAAGATGCAGGGCAAATTGTATGGAACCTGCCTTATGTCTCGGGGCTGTTATTTGGCGCTTTCCTCGGAATCGCGGCTGCCTGGGTTGTTTACTTCAAACTGGTGAGAACCGGAGAAGCCAGCCGCATTGCTTCCTATACTTTTTTCGTCCCTCTCCTCTCCGTCTGGTTTGGCGCCATCTTCCTGAAGGAGCCGCTGTCGTTCCATTTGGCGCTGGGCCTTCTCTTTATCATTTTGAGCATTCTCCTGGTAAACCGCAAAGAAAAAAGGAAAAAACCGCTTCCTTCCGCCTAGCCTTCAGGGGATAATCCTTAAGCCGTTTGAAAAGGGATTATCCCTTTTCATTCTCTGTCCATTGCCAAGCTTTTCCCAACACCAGCCCATATGCCCTTTCCGCCGCGCATGCCAACCCTCCGCAAGCACAATTGTCCACATTATTCCACATCTTTTACCGCTTAAGGGGAAGCCTTTTTTTCGTTTGCCAGATGAATAATTTCTCTGAAAAAAACGACATTATATAGATGAAAAAGGAGGGATTCCCTGTTGGAGCAAAAATATCTTTTCGGTTACTTCCGAACCATGGAAGCGGCCAAACAAGCTGCACAGGCTTTGAAAGAAAATGGCTTCGAGGCTTATATCGACCGTTTTTCCCCTCTTGGCGGAGGAAATTTGCATGATCGGGACGATGATTTGAAAAATCCCTTTACTGACCCGACCATGTCGCTGCAGGCGAGCACGCTGGGCGGTGACCGCTCGGACCGGGATATTTTAAAAGCTGTCCATCCCGATGCCAGCGGCCTGTCCGGCGGGCAACCCTTTGATTCAATGGAAGATGTTTGCGTCACCGTTTTTACGGAGCCGGAACGATCGGCGCAAGCGCAACAAATCCTGGAACAGTTTGGCGCCCGTGACTAACAGAAAAGGACCTTGGCACAAAGCCAGGCCCTTTTTCTTTCATCTAGGTGATTTTCACTTTTCCGTATTTCCCGCCGCCGCCTTCTTCCAGCTCGAGCCTCTGCTCCCTGGCCAACCGGATCTGCCAGGCAATTTTCTCTCCGGCGACTGCGGCGATTTCCTCCATCCCGGCATGATGCAACACATTCATTTCCGTACCAAATACCGCCAACAATTTCTCCAGGGTTCGTTTGCCGAGTCCCGGGATAAATTCGAGAGGAACCTGATAAATATAAGGAGGGCGGTGATCAGGATGGACGCTTTCCTGGTCGGCGATTTCCATGATTCGGTCCCGTACGCCTCGTACCTTTTTCGCACTTCCGCATTCCGGGCACCGGTCTGCTTCCGGATAAGCCGGCCACAGTTCCTCACAATTGAGACAACGGGTTCGGTAATATTTCCCCAGTCTCGGATCCAATCCGTAGTTGGCGCACACTTTTCGCCCTTCTCTTCTTGACAGTGCCAGCTTCAATTCGGCAAAACTCGGTTCCTTGATCAGAAATTCGTTATACTCCCGCCCGATTTTCGGCAATGAATGAGCGTCGGAATTGGTCACAAAAGTTAACGGGGAAAGTTCGGACAACTGATCGGCCAGGCTGGAATCCGAGCTGAGTCCGAGCTCCACTCCCGCGACAAGATCAGGATTGAGCAGCTTGCTCATGCGGTCAGTCGCGTTGCCGTACACGCTTTTGAACGGGGTAAAAACATGAGCGGGAACGATGATCCCGTCAAGTTCATACACCTTTTCCTGCAAAGCTTGGGCAGGCCTGTACAGTCGCTGGGTGCTCAACTGGACATTTTTCATGTAGTTGCGGCACCACTTCGTAAACTCACGCATGTGAGCCAGCGTCGGCAAGTAAGCGAGAATGTGTGCTGCACCCATGCCCGGATCTTTAACCTCAATCTCCGCCCCAAGGATACAGATCGTGTTATGGTACAAAATCCCTCCGTCAGGATGTTCCTTGTACAAACCGGAGGAAAGACCGGCTTCAATATCTTCCTGCACCGGCGGTGACTGGGCATCAATCACTCCGATCATGCGGATTCCTTTGCGGTGTTCCGCTTCCTTCACGATACTTTCAAATGTCAGATTTCGCGCCGCTGTGATTTTGACGGGAAGATTGCGGCTGGTCCGTCCGATGTGAATATGCAGATCAGCAAAAAAAGGTGTTAAACTCATTTTTCAGTCAGCACCCGATTTTGCCACAGATAAACGGCGGCCACCGTTTTGGCATCGCAAATCTCTCCTGATCTGATCCGTTCAAAACACTCCACCAGCGACAGCTCCATTCTCTCCACAAATTCGTCCTGATCCAGATTCACCCTGCCGGCAGCCAGATTTCTCGCCTCGTACAGGTGCAAATATTCATCGGCAAAACCCGGGGAAGTATAAAAAGAAACAACGTGTTTTACCTCGCCCGCTTTGTATCCCGTTTCTTCCTCCAATTCCCGCTTGGCACAATCCAGCGGATCCTCCCCCGGCTCCAGCTTTCCGGCCGGAATCTCCAAAATCGTCTTCTCCAGCGGTTTTCTGAACTGACGGACAAACACCATTTTGTTTTCATCCGTTACTGCCATTACCGCGACAGCCCCGGGATGTTTCACGATTTCGCGCTTGGAGGTATTGCCGTTTGGCAACCGTACCTCGTCCACTTGCAGACGGATGACCTTTCCCTCAAACACCGTCCGGCTCGAAATGGTCTTTTCTTCCAAATCCCGTTTCATCACAGTCACTCCTGTTCACATCCTCTTCATTATACATATCTTGCGGGCAGAATGCGTATCAGAAAGATAATCCTCAAAATGGAAGCGAGTGAAAAAACATGAAAAAAAGATGGGACGAACGTTCTGTCTGGATCAGCGGAAAAGCATGGCAAATCCGTCTTTATCTTCACCATCTGGCCCAAAGCAACCTCACCGTCAAACAATATATCCGAAAGCGATCAGCCGTTTTCCACTATAATAGAAACAGATAAAATTGACGAGCAGGGCACAGTTCTGACCATGCGGCTGCAAAAATCAGACAGAGAACAGGGAGATGATCCTTCTTGCTGGCAACTCTTCAGGCACTTTTGCAGGGAATTGAGAAGGAAGCTGAAATCATCCGTTACCGCCCCGTATCCGGCGGATGCATCAATCGGTCATTTTATGTACAAACCCGGACCCGTGCCTATTTTGTCAAGGTGAATGAACAAATGGATCACCGTTTTTTTCAAGCGGAAGCTCACGGATTGAAGTTGCTGAAAAAAACAAACACCATCGCCGTTCCTGACGTAATCGGCATCAGCCGGGAAGAAACGGACAATCGCCGTTTCTCGTGTTGGAATGGATTGACGGGGAGGAGAGCTTCCGGACCGAGGAGGAGCTCGGGCGGGGGGTGGCCGGGCTGCACCGCCACAGGGGAACGCATTTCGGATTGGAAATGGACAATTATCTTGGCATGTTGCCGCAAAAAAACGGCTGGTCAGATGATTGGCCCGCTTTTTACCGTGACCGTCGCCTCGGAGTTCAATTGAAACTCGGACAGAAAAAAGGCGCCATCTCCCCTCTGCGCTCTCAAAAACTGGAGAGATTGATGGCCCGTCTCGATTCCTTCTTACCGGCTGATGTCACCCCATCCCTGATCCACGGAGATTTGTGGAGCGGCAACTGGATGGCTGGTCCCGGCGGACGTCCCTATTTGATCGACCCGGCTGTCCAGTATGCCCATTCCGAGATGGAGCTGGCATTTACCGAGCTGTTCGGCGGTTTTTCGCAGCGTTTTTACCGCGCATACACGGAGATGAATCCGCTTGATCCCGGATATGAAGAACGGAAGCCTTTATATCAGCTTTACTATCTGCTCGTGCACTTAAATATCTTTGGGGAAACCTATGGCCCGGCCGTGGACCGAATTTTGGATTATTATCTTTAAAAATCCCCAACGTGGTCTCAGGCCGGTTCGCGTTTCTTCACTCCCAATTTTGCTTAACTTTGATGCGGTTGTATATGACAAGACATGAATGATTTCTAACATTATAGTGAAAAAATTTCTGACTCACAAGACAGGAAATATTATTCAAGCTTATCCAAGGAGAGGATCAAACTTGCACACCTCCTTCCCGACTGACAGCAAAGAGCAATTGCTGAGGGAACTCAGCCTGATTCAAAAATGGGAAAAGGATCAAAAAGATTTATGGTTTTGGGAAAAACTCGGTCGTCTTCCCTTTGTGCTTTTGGACCGCATCACACCCAAAGCCGTTCAGGACTTCTTGGGAAAGGTGCTGGATGAGTTGGGAGGCTTTATCCAGACAGGCGGCAAATACTTAATTTCCGAAAAAGAGATCATCAACGATTTGGAAAAGCACGCAGGTCTCCCGTCCGGCGGGCTCACGCTCGATCAGGTGGCGTCACTTCCTCTCGGTACAATGAATAAAGCGGCAGAAAAACTGAAGGAATCCCGGAGCGAATGGGCCATGATCCAAGGAGCCACAACCGGAATCGGCGGCATTTTCACACTGGCGATCGACATCCCGGCTCTGCTCGGTCTCTCCTTGAAAGTGCTTCAGGAGATGGCTTTGGTTTATGGCTATAATCCCCTGGAAAAAAGGGAACGGATCTTTATCGTCAAGTGTCTCCAGTTCGCTTCAGCCGATTATGTGGGGAAACAGGCGGTCATTTCGTATTTAACCCGTTTTCAGGAGGGGGAAATCCAGCGGGAATCGATTTCGGAATTACAGGGATGGCGTGAAGTGGTCGCCACCTATGGCGAAAATTTCGGATGGAAGAAGCTGTTCCAAATGGTTCCCGTCATCGGAATCATCTTTGGCGCGTTTCTGAACCGTTCCACGGTAGAAGATGTTGCAGAGGCGGGAATGATGCTGTACCGCAAGCGTCGGATTCTGGAAAAACTTGAGAGTCTCAACGCTGAACGGCATCCGAACCGCTAGAGTAATAAAAAACGGGCCGCGATCCGCTGTTGCGGCGGATGGCCCGTTTTTTGATTTTGCATTTGAAACCGTTATCTGAGCAATCCAAATATCCAGCGATGCAGTGAAGGCCATTTAAATCTCCGCAACCAGAACCATACTTTCCTGAACCACCAAATCCGCCAAATCCACCGAATAATGGCCATTATACACCCCCGGCAAACAGGATTCGCTTCATCCTATTCCCATATGTGAAAGGTGGAAGTGCATTCTCCCCATTTCAGCCGATTTTAAACGAATGTTGACTCAAAACAAGCTCCTCCCCATCCGACCAGTTCCGGATTTGCCCTGTACAGTCAGCAAACATAAATGCTAGAATAGCTAACAACAAGCTGGAAAGGTGTGGGAGGCTTTAAACAAAATTGTCTTAAAATAACGAAATCACTCCTGCTGCTCCTTTTGTGAAAGTCCGCATATGATCCTGAACCCACCGGAGGTTATGAAATGAAGCGATTGAAAATGAAAGAACCTGTTAATACCTGGACCCATTTCGTCACATTCCTTGCAGCTATTGCCGGTTTGGTGTTTCTGATCAAACTCAGCTGGTTTCACCCCTCCGCACTCGTAACGATGACCGTCTACGGTGTGAGTGTCATTTTATTATATGGCGCCAGTTCCCTCTATCATTGGGTATCCACGACTCCGAAAAAAGAGCTTTTCCTGCGAAAGATGGATCACTGTGCGATTTATCTCTTAATTGCCGGATCCTATACCCCGGTCTTTTATTATGGCTTGGATGGCAATTGGAAATGGATCATGCTGTCCAGTGTCTGGAGCCTGGCGCTGATCGGGATCGTTTTAAAGGTGTTTTTTATCCACGTCCCCCGCTATATTTCCACGGCATTCTATGTGACACTGGGCTGGATTGCCTTGATTCCCTTCGTACAACTGATTCATAATTTGCCTGCGGGAGCGATTACCCTGATGGTCGCAGGCGGCGTTTTTTACACGATCGGCGCCATCATCTATGCGACCAAGTGTTTTAATTTTTTCCCGAACAAATTCGGTTTCCATGAGATTTTTCATCTGTTTATCATGGCGGGAACCGCTTTTCACTTTGCGATGATGGTTCTCTATATTCTGCCGATTGGCCTGGAAACCACGCATTGAACCTGTTTCACCGCGGATGGATGAATAGATGGCACGCTTTCAATGCACACTTAATCATGTCGTTTAAAACAGAGGAGCATCCTCACGATGAGGACGCTCCTCCCAATTTGGCTCCTTATTTTGATGTCGTACTGTGTACGGGAACTTTTGCGCATTCACCGACCAGCTCGACAACCAGTTCTGCCGCTTTTTCCAATTCGGCGATCGGCATTCTCTCTTTGGTTGTATGGATATTTTCATACCCGATCCCCAGATTGACCGTTGGAATGCCATGGCCGGCAATCACGTTGGCATCGCTGCCTCCGCCGCTTGCAGCAATTTTGGGCGTGCGGCCCACTTTTTCCACGGCAGCTTTCGCTTTTTTCACGACAACGTCTTCTTCCGTAAATTTAAAACCGGGATACAGCACCTTGGTTTCCACTTCGGCACGTGCGCCAAATTGCTCCGCCGCCTCTTCAAACGCTTGTACCATATGTTTAACCTGTGCGCGCAGCTTCACTTCATTGCGGCTGCGTGCTTCGGCTACGATCTCCACCCGGTCCGGAACGACATTGCTGGCGATGCCGCCCTGAAATTTTCCTATGTTGGCTGTGGTCTCGGCATCAATGCGCCCCAGACGCATTTTTGAGATCGCCCGGCTCGCCACCTGAATGGCGCTGATCCCATTTTCGGGATCGACACCGGCATGAGCGGACTTTCCATGAATGGTGGCCAAAATTTTCACCTGCGATGGGGCTGAGGTGATAATCGTTCCAACCGGCCCGTCCGAATCAAAGGCAAAACCAAAATCGGCATCAACCAGCTTCATCTCCAAATGACGCGAGCCAATCAACCCCGATTCTTCTCCGGCCGTAATGATCAATTGAATCTGACCGTGAGGCAGTTTTTGTTCCTGCATCACACGCAAGCCTTCCAAAAGAGCGGCAAGTCCGGCTTTATCATCGCTTCCGAGAATGGTCGTGCCATCGGAAACGATGTAATCTCCCTGAATCGACGGTTTGATCCCCTTACCGGGAGCAACCGTATCCATATGGCATGTAAAATAGATCTTCGGCGCGCCTTGTATCGTCCTCGGCATCGTGGCAATTAAGTTTCCGGCTCCGTGTCCCGTCAGCTTGGCCGAGTCATCCTCGATCACCTGCAACCCCAGCGAGGTCAATTTTTCTTTGAGAAGATCACAGATCGCTCTCTCATCACCAGTTTCACTATCCGTTGTCACTAGCTCAATAAATTCATCGATTAGGCGTTGTTTGTTTATCAACGGGGTGCGCCTCCAATCGCTATTTAAATTTCTTCCTATTTTACCACGTTCAAGCCGTTTGTCATGGGAATAATCAAGGCGATAAACGGCCAAAATACCGGGTATCCGCCAAAAATACCTAATTTTAACCAAATAAACCCAACATTGCTGAGAAATTGACGAAAATCAGCACGCCCTTGGAAGAAATCGAATGAAATTTTGTGTCCCTGGCGCGGATCAAATTTCCGAAATCTTCTTTTTTATACATTTTCCCCGATCACCATCGTTTTATTCACCGATGACCCTCATCCGTGAATCTCCGCCGCAACCATCCTCCGTCCCGTCTGCCGGCGAAGTGCCTTGGCCAAACAGGGCTTGCCCCTGACGGCCAGTTTGGCCTTGACCGAATGGTATGCCCTGCATACAATCGCGCCACCCGGCCCATCGTTTTCCAACGTGAACGATCCACGGAACCCCGGATAAAGAAAATCTCCTTATTCACTTTATCCCTCCATTATAACGGAATATTGCCGTGCTTTTTCGGCGGGCGTGTCTCCCGTTTGTTTCGCAGGATCTCCAAGGCGGTTTTTAATTTTTGTCTCGTTTCCCGCGGATCAATGACATCGTCAACCATTCCATGGGCTGCTGCGATATACGGGTTGGAAAACTTCTCTTTGTATTCTTCGATTCTGCGTTTTCTCGTTTCCTCCGGATGCTCGCTCTCCTCAATCTCCCTGCTGAAAATGATATTGGCCGCGCCTTCCGCCCCCATGACGGCAATTTCCGCACTGGGCCACGCGTAGACAAGATCTGCGCCGATCGCTTTGCTGTTGAGCGCCACATACGCCCCGCCGAATGCTTTGCGCAAAATGATCGTAATTTTCGGCACGGTCGCTTCCGAATAAGCGTACAGGATTTTGGCGCCATGGCGGATGATCCCGTGATGTTCCTGGTTGACTCCCGGGAAAAAGCCGGTGACATCCACGAAAGTAATGATGGGAATGTTGAAACTGTCACAGAAGCGAATAAAGCGGCTCAATTTATCCGATGCATCAATATCCAGGCTTCCTGCCATCACTTTCGGCTGATTGGCGGCAATTCCCACCGTCCGTCCGCCGATTCTGGCAAATCCGACGACGATATTGCGGGCAAAATCGGGATGAACTTCCATGAAATCCCCTTGATCGACAATCAGTTGGATCACTTGTTTTACATCGTAGACCCGGCTGCCGTCAACGGGAACGGCCCCGGCCAGCTCTTCGATCCAGCCATCATCCTCTTTTTCATAGACTCGCGGCGGGTCTTCCATATTGTTTTGCGGCAAATAACTCATTAAACGGCGGACTTGTTCCAGCACCTCCGGTTCGGTGGCAGCCGTGAAATGGACGTTGCCGCTCAGGCTGGCATGGACTTCGGCTCCCCCCAGCTCTTCTGCGGAAATTTTCTCCTTGGTCACCGCTTCGATTACTTTTGGGCCGGTGATGAACATCTGGCTTGTATTTTGCACCATAAAGACAAAATCGGTAATCGCCGGAGAATAAACCGCTCCCCCGGCACACGGACCCATGATGACGGAAATCTGCGGAATCACCCCGGAGTAGATCGAATTCCGGTAAAAAATGTGGCCGTATCCGTCCAGAGAGACAACCCCCTCCTGAATGCGCGCTCCCCCCGAGTCATTGAGTCCGATGACCGGAGCTCCGTTTTTTGCGGCCAAATCCATCAGGCGGGCGATCTTTAAAGCATGCATCTCTCCCAGCGCACCGCCAAACACGGTAAAATCTTGGGCAAACACATACACATCCCGTCCGTGGATCTTTCCGTAACCGGTCACCACGCCTTCCCCCGGCGCTTCTGTTTGATCCATGCCAAAATGGGTGGCGCGATGCTCGATAAACGGATTGAGTTCCACAAAAGAGCCTTCATCCACCAACAGGTCAATGCGTTCCCTTGCGGTCAGCTTTCCGCGTTTGTGCTGGGAGCGGATCCGCAATTCCCCGCCGCCCTGCTCAACTTTGGCCCGTTTTTGATTCAGTTCCTCAATCTTTTGATACATATCCATCTCTCTGTCGCTCCCCATCAAGTTTTATCCTGGATATCCTTTCCACAAGATTGGCAAAAGCGTTCAATCTTCAACCAAATGATTCGGTTCGCACAGTTCCACCAGAACGCCGCCCGCCTGTTTGGGATGTAAGAAGGCGATATTCATCTGATGCGCGCCGGGCTTGGGCCTTTCATTGATGAGGCGAACCCCTTTTTCGCGCAGGGCTTTGAGGCGCTCCTCCAATTCCTCCACCTCGAGGGCAATATGGTGAATTCCTTCTCCAAACCTGGCAATATATTTGGCGATGGCACTGTTTTCCGAAAGCGGTTCCAGCAATTCAATCCGGCTCTCCCCCACTTTAAAAAAGGCCACCCGTACCTGCTCGCTCTCGACGGTTTCGATCCCCTCCAGCGGCAATTCCAGCACATCTTGATACCAGGAACAGGAAGTGTCGAGATTTTTCACGGCGATGCCGATGTGGCTGATCTTTTTAGCCATTTTTCATCCCCTCCCTGTCCAAAACGGCTTGGCGAATAAAATCCGCTGTCTCCTTGGTCGTAGTTCCGGAGGTGAAAATCTCCGCGATTCCCTGCTCTTTTAAAAAAGGGATGTCGGCTTGCGGAATCACACCGCCGCCCACAACAATGATATCCTCCGCTCCCTGTTCCCTGAGCAGGCGCACCACCTCCGGAAACAGCTCATTATGGGCTCCGGACAGGCAGGATAATCCGATCACATCCACATCCTCCTGAATGGCTGTAGCCACAATTTGTGCCGGAGACTGCCGCAAACCGGTATAAATCACTTCCATCCCTTCATCGCGCAGTGCTTGGGCAATGATTAACGCTCCGCGATCATGCCCGTCGAGCCCCGGCTTTGCCACCAAGACGCGAATTGGTCTGTTCATTTTGCTTCCTCCCTCTATACCGATTGATATTCGCCGAAAACACCACGGAGTGTATGGCAAATTTCACCAACCGTCGCATACGCTTTTACCGCTTCCAGAATTCGTGGCATCAAGTTTTCCGATGTCTGTGCCGCCTGTTTCAGCCGGTCCAGACATGCTTTCACCTTCCCGGCATCCCGCTGTGAACGGACGCGTTTCAATTTTTCAATCTGCTGTGTGGCGATTTGCGGATCTACCCGCATCAGTCCGGGCTGTTCCTCCTGCTCCAGCCGGAAACGATTGACGCCGACCACCACTTCTTCACCGGATTCAATCTTCCGCTGGGTATCAAGGGCGGTACGCCGGATCTCCCCTTGCATGAACCCTTGTTCAATCGCTTGGACAGCCCCGCCCATCGCATCGATCTTTTCAATATATTCAAGTGCCGCCTGTTCAATCTGATCTGTGAGCGCCTCAATGAAATACGATCCTCCCAACGGATCAACCGTGTCGGCGACTCCGCTTTCGTAAGCGATGATCTGTTGCGTCCTCAGGGCGATACGGGCTGATTCCTCCGTGGGCAAAGCCAGCGCCTCATCGCGCGAGTTCGTATGCAGGCTTTGCGTTCCCCCCAGCACCGCGGCCAATGCCTGCAGCGTAACCCGGACAATATTGTTATCCGGCTGTTGCGCGGTGAGGGTGGAACCCCCGGTCTGCGTGTGAAAACGCAATTGTAACGAGCGCTCGTTCGAGGCATGGAAACGCTCCCGCATGATTTTCGCCCATAACCGCCTCGCTGCCCGGAATTTGGCGATCTCCTCAAAAAAGTGATTGTGCGCGTTGAAGAAAAAAGATAAACGCGGAGCGAATTGATCTACTTCGAGGCCGGCCTTCAGCGCCGCTTCGACATAGGCGATCCCGTTTGCCAGCGTAAACGCGACTTCCTGAACCGCGGTGGAACCAGCTTCCCGAATGTGATAACCGCTGATGCTGATCGTATTCCATTTGGGCACTTCTTTCGCACAATACGCAAAAATATCCGTGATCAGCCGCATCGACGGTTTGGGTGGAAAAATATAAGTGCCGCGCGCCACATATTCCTTCAAAATATCGTTTTGAATCGTCCCGCGCAGCTGGTGTGGCTTCACTCCTTGTTTTTCTCCGACGGCAATGTACATTGCCAGCAAAATGGCGGCCGGCGCATTAATCGTCATCGATGTGCTCACTTTATCCAGGGGAATTCCGGCAAACAAGGCTTCCATGTCCTGCAAACTGTCAATCGCCACTCCGACCTTGCCCACTTCGCCCGTTGCCATCGGATCATCGGAGTCATAACCGATCTGCGTGGGTAAATCAAATGCGACGCTCAGCCCGGTTTGCCCCTGCTTCAACAGATAGTGAAAGCGCTGGTTTGTCTCCTCCGCAGTTCCGAAACCGGCATATTGACGCATGGTCCACAAGCGGCTTCGGTACATCGTCGGCCGAATTCCTCTGGTGTACGGAAATTCTCCCGGCAGTTCCTCATCTTCCCGTGCCCTGTCCTCTTTGGTATATAAACGCTTCACTTCGATGCCGGAAAGCGTAGTAAACGGGTTTTTGCGTTCAGGAGATTTGGCCAATAAAGTCTCCGTTTTCTCTTCCCACTTTTGGATCCGTTCGTTCCATCTCTCTTTCTCCACGCGGACAATCTCCTCTCCATCTGAAATAAAACGCTTTCACTTCTTAATATAACAAATATTTATCCTGTTTGGATTCTTAATTATTGGCCGATAGATAGACATCATCAGAACAGTCGATTAAAATAAATGATTGAGGCCGTCTATTTTCATGTTTTTTTCACTGGAAGTTGATTTATACTGATTAGTGAAAACGCTGTAGCAAAGCGCGGATGAAAGAGGAAAGCGGGTGTGAAACGTGCAATACTTTATGGTTCCATTACTGGTCTTGATCAGCATTTTCGCGATTCGCGGCACCTATTACAACAAAAAGACCGGCAACAAGCCGGGTTTCATCATCGGCGGAATCTTCACATTGGGTCTCGTCGGTGTCACTGTACTCGCTTTGTATGATTTCTTTGTCGGTCTGCAATAAGAGTGAGGAGACTCCACTAGGCACGGAGTCTCCTCATTTTTTTAACGCATCGGATCATAGCGAAGGGATCGCTGTGCGTTCCCGGCTTCACCAGTTTGTCACAGCGATTTAAACTGTTCCACCTGAGACCGGATTGCCTTTTCCGTAGGCAGTCTCTCTATGCTGGATGCTCCGAAGAATCCGGCCACCCCTTTGGTGGATGCGAGGATTTTTTGCACATCGGCCGGTTCGGCAATCGGTCCGCCATGGCACAAGACGATGATGTCCGGATTCACCTCTTTTGCCGCATCATGTATGGCTTGAATCCGTTCAGCTGATTCTTCCAGCGTGAGCGCTGTCTCCGCGCCGATTGATCCTTTGGTGGTCAGACCCATATGGGCAACCAGCACATCCGCTCCTGCTTCTGCCATCGCAATCGCTTCCCGTTGGTTAAATACATAGGGACAGGTAAGCAGATCCAATTCATGGGCGATTCGGATCATTTCGACTTCCAGGTTGAACCCCATTCCCGTTTCTTCGAGATTTTGGCGAAACACCCCGTCGATCAGGCCGACAGTGGGGAAATTTTGTACTCCGTCAAAGCCCATCTCTTTCAATTGTTTGAGAAACACGGGCATCTGACGGAAGGGATCTGTTCCGCACACTCCGGCCAAGACAGGAGTGTTTTTGACAATCGGCAATACCTCCGCTGCCATTTCCACCACAATCCCGTTCGCGTCTCCATAAGGCATCAGCCCGGCAAGTGAACCGCGGCCGGCCATGCGGTACCGACCCGAATTATAAATAATGATGAGATCTGCGCCACCCTGTTCGGCGAATTTGGCGGAAATGCCTGTCCCCGCACCGCAGCCGATAATCACCGATCCGTCTTCGATCGTCTGTTTCAAGCGCTTCAGTGCATCATCACGAGTGATAAAAGGCATAAAAAAACCCCCTCTTATTTTTCTTCATTTTGCAGAAATTCAAGCAGTTTATCCGTCACGGCCCGGGCGAATAAGGGATCGTTAATATTGCAGTCAAGTTCGATAATCGGGATTTCGCTCTTTGTATTCTTCTTGATCGCATCAAACAGAGCCTGATCAGCTTCCGGCCACCAAAAGTCTCTATCCGGGGCATCCAATTCGGATATGCCCTGAAGCGGAAGGAAAATGGCGACAGGCCCTTTGGACTGGTTTGCCTTCTCGGCCAGAATCCGGCCCAGTTCTTCATTCTCTTCCGGAGTGGTTCTCATCAGCGTGACATTCTCATTCCAGGCATAGAGTAACCGGTTTTTATACTTGTCGGGTACACCTGAAGTCACATTTGCTAAAAACTTTTTTCATCATGTATGTAACGTCAGGTTATTCGATGTCACCAAAAAACACTCTGGGAGGAATTCAAAATGAAAAAACATATCAAAGGCCAACAAGTTGAACGGAAAGGTTTGCACCATGTTTATGGAGAACCTGCTGACAATTTCAATAATCGCTGGCAACCAATGGCCTACACCACAAAAGAAATGAATGAATGGGCAATCGAAGCAAAACCTTTTGTTGAATGGGCACAAAATGAAACTGATCCACAAAAGCAAAAAGAAATTCTTGAAATGTCAGTTGGTTTGAACAAGTTGATGAACATCTATTTTGGTTATCGTGGTGAAGGCGGGAAAAATGACGTTCAACGGTTGACAGAAAAACTTTGGTATCCACTTCCCGATGAATCAATTATCACAAACAATGCTTGGAAGCTGCTGAAGGAAGCAATTCTTGAATACGACATTTCAATTGGTGATTTCAAACCGTTCTATGACAAAAAGTTGAAAAAACGTGCAACATCGGATTTGAACAAAGTAAAGGAAAATCGTGCAGAAAAGCAGGTCCCAGTCAGTCAATTGGAATCATACAAATCTAAGAATTCAAATGATGATGCTGATCAGTCGGAATTTGTTTATGGAATCGTCGAAGATAACTACTCACTTGAAGTTGATGACGAACTTCAATATTACGTGAAGAGATTGTTGAAGAATATTCCGGGAAGAAAAAATGCCAAAGAAAAACAAAAATTCATCCTTGATTTTATCATAAAAGATATGGTGAAGTCACAAACCGAAAGGAAAGCATTGATTGAACGGAAATTCCCAACAAAAGAAGTTGCTGAAAATTTAACAGAAAAATTTGGTGGAACTTTTGATGCAAATAAACGGTTTGTCATTCGTTTCAGAGAGCAAGCAATGGAAGAACTTGAATTGCTTGGGCACAAATTGAACACCACTTACACCAACGACAAAAAAGTGCTGAAAGAACGGAATATGAAAAAATTCTTCAACAAAGAAACACACGAGAAAAACAAGCACTATTCAGAATACCTGGAAAAATTCAAGAAAGGTCTTGCTTAAAATAGATAACTTGTAGAATTTGCAGATTTCAAACAAGGTGGGGAAATTCAACCTTCCCCACCACAAAAAAAATTTCTCCTTATGTCACCTTTGAGTAAAACGTTCCCCATATATATAGTGAGGAGGTAAAAACAATGAAAAACAAAACAAAAGAACAACTGAAAATTTGGTCCGCTGGAAATGGTCGGTTCTTCGCTTACACTGAAAACTTGAAGCTGAAAAACAAACTGGAAAGCATTGATGGAATTAGATTGATTGGATCATATCATACGCAGAAAGGTAAATTGTTTGGCCTTCAATTTGTGATTGACAATATTGAACTTAAAGAACATTTTGTCAAAATTGCTAAAGATGGAAACGTTGCAGAAACTAAAAAGCAACTTTCACTTTTCTAAAAGGAGGAATTGAAGATGAAAAAATCCCAGACAAAAACAATCTGTTGTGTCATTTGTGGTGCAGAAGAAGCAGTCAATGAGAAAACTTCCACTGATGGAATTGCACCTGATTGGTTCATCTTTAATGAAACGATTAATGAATTTGTTTGTTCTTGGGAATGTGATGAAATTGCAGAAGGAATGTTCAATTGTGGTTCTGGATATTTCATTGAGGAAATTTGAGGAGGTGTAGAAATTGCCTAAAGAAAAATTGCCATCTGCAAAAAATTGGCGGGAACGGAAAATTGAAACCTGGAATGCGACAACTTTTCATGAATATTTGAAACATAAACATCAGGAGAGATTTTCCCTTTCCTATCGGGCAGGCAACATTAGAGGCCAGAATTCACAGATAAAACGGTTGTATGAAGAAATCGGAAAAGAAGCAACTAAGGAATTCATTGACCTGTGCTTCCAAACCTACAAACCAAGGCAAGGTTACAATAGTTTAAATTTCTTTTACATGATTAGAAGCATGAATTTCCTGATCCCAAAAGCAGTTGACAACATTGAACGGAAAAGAAAAATTGCAGAAATGAAACAACGTCAACAACAACAAGAAATTCAACAACCTGAAGTTAATAAAGGTGAAGTTGAAAACATTCTTAAATATTGGGGGATTGAGTAATGAGAAAAACTAATGAAAAGAATTGCATTCTTCGGGGAGTTTGTGTAAAAGCAGGTTCTGAATCGCATTGTAATAAACTTTGTCCACTTTACAATTCTATGCACGGTCATAAAGGAATAGGTGGTCGTGTAGCAATGGCAAACATTCCAAAGGATTATCAGAAAATGACCATTTCTCACAATCCAGTTCGTGAAGTACAAAAACAAGCATATTTCCTGATTGACCGTTGGGCAAAGAAGTTTTTCCCTCTGATCTTTGAAGAAAATGCGGAAAGAATTAAACCACTTTACCTTTATTCAAAAGAAGTCGGAACCGGAAAAACAGCAACTGCTGCTTCTATTGCAAATTCATTTTTGGTTTACACCTTCACAGAAGCATTGAAACGTGGACAGCAGCCATTAGAACGTCCAGTATATTTCTTGGATTTTAACCAATGGCAAAGGGAATTTGCTGCTTTCAATAATCCAAAGATTCCCCGTGATATGGGAGAAAAAATGGCACGTAAGTTTTACGAAATCCGGGATATTGCAAAGGACGTTCTTTTACTTGTGGTTGATGATATTGGAATTGAGGACCCAAGCAATGCTTTCCATGGAATTGCCCATGATTTGATCAACCACAGACTTGTGAATTGGTTGCCCACAATATTTACGTCAAACGTTGAGATGGAAGATTTGCTTTTACGTTATGATAAACGGCTATTTGATCGAATTCGAGACCACAATTCCCAAATTGAATTCATTGGAACTTCCCACCGTGGAATGAGACAGGATTTTGACGTTTAAGGGGGAAACCTGAATGGATTATAAATCGAAGTTCAAAATTGGTGATTTGGTTGTTGTAAAAAAGATTCCTAATGAAGTTTGGAAAATTGATACCATTCATTATGGAGTGGTCAATTTTTACTACATCATCAATACAATGTCGAATCTTCCTTATTTCTGTGCAGAATTTGAACTTGAACATGCAGAAATGGGTTCAGATCGAAATTCTAAATTTAAGGTTGGGGATTTGGTTGTTGATAAAACTATGCCTGATGCTGTTTTTAAAGTTGAAGAAATTAATTATGGAAAAATGAATGGGTACACAGTGAGTGATTTACAAAACGGAACCTTATTCTATTTTTTGGAAATTGAACTTGAACATGCAGAACCGTCAAAACCAGAACTAAAATTGATTGGATCAAAATTCAAACCTGGTGACATCGTGATGGTTGATGGATATATTGGACAATTTAAAGTAATTGAATGTACTGGTTATGAACCAATGGTTGAAGATGTTATTTATAAATTGATCAATATTCACACTGGTGAAGAAGTTTTTGGTGCTGAATGGGATATGAAATTTTTTGGTAAGAAAAATGAAATAATCAATATAAAATTGAATGTTGAAACTGGTTATATTGAACAATTGCCAAAGAAACAACCACAACCAAAGAAAACACCAAAACATAGAACACTTGAAGCTGGAATTATTTCCAAACTTGAATACAATAGATTCCTTGTAGAAAAAGGAAAACAAATGATTGATGATTATCTTGATTTATTTAGTAATTTTGGTGACGAAAAATACCTAAGGAGAATCAAACGGATCAACAATTTTATCAATAAAATTCCTGTTCGTGCATTTCAAATTGAAGATTGAATGGGAGGAATTTTGAATGACCATTGCAAGCATGAAATTCTTTTCAAAAATGCTCGATCTGAAATTTACTGATGCATTTGTTCAATACGGAATTACTGAAGAAAAATTGACCACAAAAACAGAACGGGAAATTTTCAACTTCATTGACGAATACATCACCAGAAATGGTGAAACTCCCACGCCTGAAGAAATTGCAGTTAAGTTTGAAGGGTTTGTTTATACTCCAACCAATTCTTCCTTTGATGTTTTGGCTGAAGAAATTAATCAAAACCACGCAAAGAATGAATTGATCCGATTGATTCAAGGAAGGATTAACGCTGAAGATGAATTTGAGAAGAAAGAAAACCTGAATGATCTTTTGAACAAAAAGTCAGGGTTTGAATTGATTGATCTGTTGCAGAAGCAATTGGAACAAATTAAAACGGAGACTTTGACACAAAAGAAAGTTGGCCTTTCTTTAACTGAAGATTATGATTGGTTCTTTGAAGAGTACGAAAACCGGAAACAAGGGAAATCGTTTAAAGTTTGGGAATCGAAATTCCCTAAACTGAATCGTGTTTTAGGTGGTGGTTATGTTTCTGGCAACCTTTACACCTTTTATGGTCGATCTGGTCGTGGTAAGTCAATCATCATGTTGGAAGAAGCAATAAACGCAGCAGTTCACGGTGCAAAAGTTTTGTATTGGGGATTGGAAATGATTGCTTTTGAAATGTTTTGTAGGGCTTATGCATCTTTATCCTCCCGTCAGAAATTGTTTAGGGGAAGTTTGACAGACGAACAATTGCAGCAGATTTTTGGTAACAGTGATGAAATCTTGGAACAGATTCGGGAAGTCGGAATGGATATTGATGCTGGTTTCCCGCAAAAAGAATTGATGATGACAAAACTGTCTGATGATCTATTTGTTTTGCTTAGGGAATTTGCAAAATCACTGAACGACATAATTCCTGGAAAGTTGATCTTTAAAACTGTGGACATGAAGGCATTCAAAGACAAAAGCATTAAAGCACTTCATGCTGATATCATTCAAACCAAAGCTGATTTTGTTGTGGTCGATCCAGTTTATTTGATGCACCGGGAATTCAACACCAGCAGAACTGCAGGAGGAGATTTAGCAAAAACGGTTGTTGCTTTACGTGAACTTGCAGGAATAACCCAAACTGCAATTCTAACCGCAACACAAGCAGATGAGGTTGACGAAGAAGAAAATGAAAATGGTGTTCGTGAACTTAAACCACCAAAACGAAAAGATGTTAAGAAATCAAGTGAAATCAGGGATGGCAGTTCCTATGTGATTGGTTTGGATACTATTGATGGCCGTGGAATTCTTGTACCACGGAAAGCAAGAAGTGGCGGCGAAGGTGAAAGAATTGAAATCATCTTCCTTCCCAACTATGGAATCGTTCGTGAACTTCCAAGCATTGAAGAAGTTAAAGAATATTTGGCTGACAATCCATCATTCTGATAAGGAGTGGTTTACATGAAAAAATATGATGTGGAACTTTTTTATCAAACCGCAGGTGTAACCCGTTTGACCGTTGTTCCCGTTTCTGCACAAAACAAGCAGGAAGCTGGACGAATGGCCATGATTATTTTGATAGATCAAGTTGAAGACTGCAATATGGTCAGCGTGAAATATGTACACTTAGTAGGTGAAGAAAATGGCACAGATGAAACTTAATGATCAGATTGTAGAAATTGATATTGTTTCTGAGCTTGAAGAATTTGAATGGAAGTGTGCAACTTGGAAACCTGATAAATTAATTGCATGTTCCCCCTTCCGTGATGACCATTCACCTTCATTTTATGTTCGATTTGAAGATGGTGAAAAAGTTTCTGCTGGTTTTTGGCAAGATTCAGCCGGAATTGATGGTTATGAAAAAGGTGATTTTATAACTTTACTTTCATTTCTTCGGGAAGAAACACCAGAAGATGTAATTGAATATTTGCTTGAAAAATACGGTTCCAACAATGGTTCCACCTTCCAATTCAAAAAACTGAAGGTGGAACAACAAGGAACCAGAAAACCAACCCTTCCCCATTCCTTGATTGAAGGTTTGGAACCACACAATTATCTTGTCAATCGTGGCGTTTCACCAGGGATTCAAAAAGCACTGAAAATTGGTTTTGATCCTGATAAAAATGCAGTTGCTTTGCCCTGGTTTCTTCCAAATGGTGAACTTGCAAATGTGAAATACAGACGAATTGACAGCAAACGATTCTTTTATGCAAAAGGTGGATGGTCCATTGGAAAACTGTTATTCAACATCCAATTGTTCCATCAAAAAGATTATCTGGATCTTGCAGTGATCACAGAAGCAGAAATTGATTCCCTTTCATGTATTGCTGCAGGTTTCCCTTCCTTGGCCGTTGGTGGTTCCAAATGGTCAAAAGAAAAAAAGGAACTAATTTTAGGGACAAATATTAAGAAGATCATCATCGCATCAGACAATGATGCAGCAGGTGAAAATTTGAAAAGTGCAATCACGGAAAGTTTGAATGGTTATGTGCAAATTTTCCACGTTACCTTTCCAGATGATTGTAAAGATTGCAATGATGTTCTTTTGAAATATGGAAAAGAAGGTTTGAGGCGAATGATTGAACAATCAAAAGCAGTTCCGCAGTTTAAATTAAGGAGGAATTGAAAAGTATGGCTAAATTCAAAGGATGGGATTTTATTGAACTTGCTGACCATTGGGGTTTAGATTATGAAGATGTTGAAGATGAATATGAATTGATCAGAGAATATATTTACTCAAAAATGACGTTTGACTATTCAGCAAGTGAACAAAGAAAAGCGGAAATGAAACAAATTGCAGATGATATTAGAGAATATTTGAAATCATTGTCTAAATATGAAACTCATGATAAACCTGTTTGGGAAGGATTATTGAAGGTTAAAGATGATTTTACTTTTCTCAGATTTTGTGCCGATCTTTTGCACCATATGTGGATTTAATCTCTCCCCCACTCTCCAATTGGTGGGGGAATTTTTTATGAAAAGGTGGTGATTCCATGAACCTAAAGGACAAGTTGAAAGATGGATTTTTTCATCTGTTGGCGAAAATGGTGGACACGGTTCCAAAGGACGGTGAACTTCATTTTGTTTCTGAAGATGATTTTAACTCGATTGAATATGAACTTTATGGTGGACACGCAACCTATATTGACTTAACTAAATTTGAAGATAAAACAAAAGATAAGGCTGAACTTTATGATTTAAGTTCACGATCTGCACCCAAATGTTCTTTTCTTAATTGTAAAAAGAAAAAAGAACCGCCACGAATCTTCTTCCATGGCCGGTTGTATCACCTGGATTGTTTTTTAAATGAAGAATTGATAAAAGCAGAATTAAGCGATGACATTAAACGGCTAAAAGTTCCCGTTGGAATTGTTGTTTTGAAAAATGAAAAACGAATCCCCATTCTTTGGGATTTTCGTATTGATACGATTGAAGAATACGAGCAGGCAAAGGAAGAAGGACGTACAGCGTTGTTTTTTGATCCTACAGGTTCCCCATTTTATCTGGAACCTGAAAATGTTCTTATGCTGAAACGGCCTGTAGATGCCAGCACTCATATTTGGTCACTTCCGCCCAAAGAATTGTATGATAAAATTCGTGGAGCTGCTGATTTGTGAGGACATAAATATTTAGGATAATGCGAATATAAAAATGAAAAGGAAAAAGGAGTTGGGTAATCATGAAAAAATCATTTTTTGAATGTCCCAATTGTGGGCAACATAAACTTGAAAAGCACGGAAAGAAATGGGCATTGTCCGTTTTTGGTGTTGCCGGTTTAATCGGTTGCGTTATTACACTTGGAGTTTTCTTCTTCATTTACCTTCCTGTTTTACTTTGTATTGTTCTATTTAAGAAAGAAAATTACAGGTGTAGATATTGTAAAGTGTTAATTCACGAGTCTGAATATAATAAAATGATTAACCAGAATATCAATGGATAATAACGGTTCCCCACAAAACAAACTGGTGGGGAACTTTTTCCATTTAAAGGAGGTTTGCCAATTGGAAATTATACGTGCTGTCATTGGAAACCTGAAGCATGAAGGAGTTGAACTTGAACTGGATGAATTGCAGATGTTGCAGAAATTGATTGATGGTGAAATTTCTGAAGAAGAATTTGATCAGTGGGCAATTGAAAAGGTTATGTAAATGCAGGCAGGGGATTTTCCCTGCCACTTTTTTTTTATTTTTCCCCGTCAATGATTCCGGCCAGAACAGCCACATAAAGAACTGCTTCCACAATTTTATTGTATTGTTCATCAACAACGTTGACGTTCAATTGGTGCAGAATCAACAATACCAAAGAAGCAAACGCTACCCACAATGTTTTAGACCGCAAACGTCCTTTCAATTTTTCCCACATTAATAATCAATCCTTTCAATTTTGATTTCTTTTGCTTTATTATCTTTAATGGCATCTGCAATTGCTTTCAAAACATTGACATCAATCGCAGATGTCATAACATTTTTGCCATCAACGGTTACATCATAAGCAGGTTCCCTTTTCTGTTGTGGTTTTTCATCCGGGAACATAGCGTAATATGTTTTTTCGCCGACAATGCCGTCAGCAACCAAGCCTTTTCCTGCAGGAACTGCTTTTCCATTTTCATCATGCAAGGATTGCCACATTTTCACATCAGCTTCAGTTGCAGGACCAAACAAACCATCAACCACTTTACACTTCAATCTTTCTTGAATTTTCTTCACAACTGTACCTTTAGCACCTTTGGCAATTGGAAGAACATTATCTTCAATATATTGGATCGAAGGAGAAACAGAAGCTCCTTTAATTTGTTGAACAAAAGAATCCCAATAAGTCAAAATATGGCGTGGACAATTTTTCCCACTCCAATGCTGATGTGGAACCACCCGGTCAATTGGAATATTATGTTTGCTCATCAATTGGCGAATCAACCAGATGGCGTTAGATTTTGCTTTTTCAAAATCCCCATCAGAGTTTACGCAAATTTCCACAGCAAGAGATTGACGGTTTCCGGTGCCGTTATGACCATCACCAGCATGCCATGCAACCTCATCATCGGGGATCGACTGCCATATTTCGTGGTCGTCAACTGTATAATGCCATGAAGCTGTGCGTGAGTTTCCGTTATATTGCAATCTGGCATGTGCTGCCGCTGTAGCCCCTTTGCTCGTATTGTCGGTTTCATGAACCGTGATGTAGTGCGGAACCAATTTAATTCCCGGTCGTGTTTCTGTGAGACTTTTGGGAATGAACAATTGTTTTATTTCCATATCATCACCCCATGTTGATTTTTTTCAATTTTATGACACCTAATAACTGAATCGCTTTTGTTGCATCACCCCTTTCACTTCACTTATTTTCATGTTAAAATTAAAATCGGCAATCACAATTTTGTCTCCATTCCCCCAAGAATGGTTTGTGATTGCCTTTTAATCCCCACTCACTTTTTCCCTGATCTTATCAACATCTTCTGCCAACTTTTCAAGATTCCAACTTAACTTTTCAAAATTATCCGACATTTCATCAATGAAATTCATAAGTTTTTCTTCTCGTTTTTCTGCTTGTCTCAAAGTGTACAACAAAAGAAACACAAATAATGTTGCCCAAACACCATTGTTTTTCACAATATCAAGTAAAACTTCCACAATTACACCACCTTAACCACCTAACGCAGCAATTCTTGCTTCTAATTGATCAATTCTTTGTGTTAAGGTTTTAATAGTTTCTTGGGTTTTTGTATCGATAGTTGCAGGTTCAGGATCAATATTTTCAAGAATATTAACCCTTCTATTTATGGTTTTGCAACTATCCGACAAATCAGCAGTTTTGATTGTATCATTTATCGGATCACCAACTTCAACAGAAAAATCATCAGGAACAATTAGAACTTGGCTTTTTGCACCAAAAATTGCATTTGCATGGTTGTTCCAGTAAATGTTTTGGTCTTCAATTTCAACATTTTGAGCATCAATTATATAGGAAATGACGGTACAACCGTCATGGAAAACAATTTTCATAATCAACACCTACCAAGTAATTTCAAGTGTTGCTGTTGGTTCCATTGAAGCATAATAATATTGTGAAGTATTTGACGTGTAAATTGCAATTCCCTTTGCCGTTCCATCCCTCAAAGCATTTGCAAAGGAAATGGGAAGATTCACCCACTTTTCTTCACCTGAATCAAAGTTTGCAAGATTTCCCGCACTATTTGAAAGTGTGGGTTCACCGCCGGTTGCACTGGATAAATTGTGTGTCCAGAAATACAAAGGGATTGGTTTGTAATATCCTCCTTTTGACTGCCTTTTTAGTTTAACCCTGATTGATTTTGGTGTTTTTCCTGCTAGTGTATTTTTTATGTCTTCGTAGTCGAAGAACCACAAACCCTTGTGGTTTCCTGCTGGTGACCAACTTCCACCATCTCCTTGTTTTGGGTTGTTCGCATTCCAACCATAAACCGTATCCCAAGATTTTGTGGCTGTTGCATTCCACGTTTTCTTTCCAGGAACTGAAGTTGATGGTGCAATTCCACCACTATTTGGTTCTGACCAACTACCATAAACAACCCCACCATTGATTTGAATCATTTCATTTGCAGCGTTTGCTGCTGACGGTCTTGTTCCATATCCTGCAATTTTCCCTGTGTCTGATGCCTTCATAGCATTATAAGATGTGGTTCCTGAGCAATCGACAACCTTAATTAAACCACCAAAAACAGCATAAATCAGTGAATCAGTTGCACCGTAACATTCAGTGTTCAGAATTGTCATATTCGCACCTTCAGAAGCAGCACAAAACAATGCTTTATTGCTTGCTTGAAGTATCATTGAATCGACAACCACCCAGTTTGAAACTAGTGTTCTAACACATGCATATGGACCACTATCTTCTGGATGGGTTTCACCAGTATGAACAATTGTTCCATTTTGAATGGTGATTCTTTGAATGCATGATGCAATTCGTATATAACCATTCACGGTTGATCCACCAAAATCAATTTCTACGATTCCACTCCCTGATTTACCTTTTAATTCAATCACTTCATTCAATGTGGAATTTGGAGCAACTTCAATTGAAATATATCCTTCATTAATTTCTGGAATCATATAAACTGCTTTTTGTAGTGATTTGAAAGCAGTTTGCCATGATAAACCGTCATTATTATCTGAACCGTTGGCAGGATCAACATAATAATGGATTGTTCCGAAATTCTTTGTCACAACATTATTTCCAGTCAATGTTCCCACAAACAATTTATCAAAACCAACCGTTTCAGCATCCATTTGGCAAACAATCTCATCTTCAGCATTCATCAAATAAAACTTTCCATCTTTTCCTATTCCGTCAACAACGCCACCCAAGTACAATTCCCCACCACGAACACGGTCAGCCAACATTGTTCCAGCCACAATTTTATCAGCAAATGCACCGTCACCTGTTAGGAAAGTTCCATTGGAAAAATCCCAACCTGCTGCAGTTGCTGGATCATTGGCAGGATTCCTTGTGTTTGATAGTGCAATGATTCCATTGTTCAAAAGAATTGCTTTTGTAGGATTGTTGTCTGGTGCTTTGTCCAACAATAAGATTCCATCATTTGTTTGCCTGACGGTTCCAGCACCACCAATAACTTCATTCTGAAGTGCGTCAATGTAACCATCCAACCAGGAAGTGTTAATGGTTCTGTCTTGTTGTCTTTTTTCATTATCATAATTACGTTCAGCATCTTGGAATGCATTTTGAACGTTTCCCATTGTGATTTTGGTGTTGTTTGGTTCCAACAAATCCCGTTCTAATTCCATTACACGTGCCGTCAATCTCAATTCCGGTTTAAACTTCTTATCAATAACTGCAACCGTGTCACCCAATCGAACAACTTCATGTTCATATCCTTTAGCACTTTCAAGATCAACAACTTCTAATTCATAAGTAACCACTGAATTTTTCATTTCTTGAAGTGCATCCCAAGTTTTTTGTAGAAGAGCAGCCGGGTCTTCTTCATCCGGGAATTCAACAATTCTTGTTCTGTGAATCAATCCACCTTGACCATCGGGACGGCCAAATTGTTGTAATGCAATTGGGTCACTTACCCAATCTTGCCCTGCTGGTTTATCTGCAGGATCACCATTGGATTTTGACCAAACCACATCCGAAAAATCTAACTTCCTTCCATAACCAGTTCCATCTTCAGTTTCTACACCTTTCCCACGTCCAACAAGTGCGGTTACAAGATTTGCTGTATAAACCTTTCGGTTAACATGCGTTAAATCTTTTCCGTAAACAAATCTTTTTCCACGATTTGTTCCCCGTTGTGCCAATAAATCAACATACCTTGCAGTAATTTTGTTTCCCGTGAACTCCGTTCTGAATTGCAATTCCCCACCAAAAAGATCAACCACTTCATGAATGCATTCCAGCACGGATTTATTATAGAAAACATGGGTGTTGATTCCGGCGACAGTTACATTTCCAACTGACCATCTTGTTCCTTGCAGGATTTGATTCAACATATAAGCCGCATCACGGTTTTCCGGCCTAATGTCCCTAATCACATAATCATTCAATTCTAAACTGGAAGATTCACAGGTCACACGTTTGAAAAGACCGTCAGCATGTTCATCTTCAATGTGTCGAATCACAAATTCATTCCAATTCCCATCCAAATCTTGATATAAAACAATGTTTTCTTCAATCAAAAATTCTGCTTTTTCGTGGTCTGCTGGTATTGTGAAATCAAGATAATTTTCCCCGTTAATTTCTTCATGGTGAATTGCATCAATCAAATCGGAAGCGGTTCCCCGATTTTGGAGAACCGCCACAATTTTTTCATCACGATCTAAAACCCATAGTTTTAAATTTGCCATATTACAACCACCTTTCCACAAAGGAAACATCAACAGTTGCAATTCCTGCTGGGTCAATTGCGATTACATCGCCGCTTTTCACATTGAAAAAGTCAGAATCCAAATCCAAATATTCCATTATTGAAGCACCATTTAAAGTTACCAGTTGTTTTTCACAATCAACAATTAGAACATCATTGGCCGCAAAGTTTCTTGTCACCTGAACATATTCGCTGTCATTTGTGATTTTAAAGTTTGTTGTGCTGGCCGCAAATGTGATTGTGAAAATCGGGAAAGTTTCAGCAGTTCCGTTATAGACAATTGTCGAATCCCCAATTGCAACTAGGGATTCATCAAATGGATAAACTTTAGATGTCAAACTGTTCTGTGATGGAATTGTTGAATTCGCACGTTCTACAAAATAGTTGATATCTTTAAATTCCTGCGACACAACCAAATCATCAATTAAGCTATTCCATTGGTTTGTTCCCGATTTGGTACATCCGATATAAAAATAATTTGTTCCTGTTAAGTTGATCCCAGAAATTAAACTTGCAGAACCTGCTAAATTTCCGTCCAAATAAAGATTTAAGGTTGAACTGTTCCAAGTGATTCCCACGTGATGCCAACCAGCAGACGGAGAAGCAGCCACAATTTGTTGTGATCCGTTATGCCAGACTTCATATTGATTATCCGAATTTCGGAATAAAGAAAATCCATAGGTTCCATCTGCATCTATTAAATATCTTTTGAAATTTTCTGCTTCCTCATATGCAAAGAAGTCAATTGTTCCTGTGTCTTTTCCGTCATTTACAATTTCTTGTGCAAAAACTTTTAGTACTTCAGAATTTCTAGTTCCCGTGTCATTCCATCCCGTGGCATAAGGTTTTTGCTCCAACTGCCACCTGGAAACATTAGTTGGTGTTAACCTTAAAGTTGAAGTTGCTGGTTTAATTTTGTTTGGTTCTTGTTGCTGGATGAACCAAGTGATTGATGAACCAAGTGTTGGTGTTTTGCTGTTATCTGATGTTGAAAGTGTGTAACGCAAATATAACGTTTTTCCCGTCAAATCGCTTCCAGCAGGAAACAATGTTCCACCATTGGTGACGGTTGACCAGTTGGTTCCATCTAAACTTGATTCAAAAACAACATTTGTTCCTGAAGGTTTTGTTTCTGACCATTCCAAGCTGGAATTTGCAGATGTTCCAATACTCCCAACTGGATATCCTGCAATTGTTATTGTTTGGGAAGGTTTATATCCAGTTGTGAAAGAGTAGGTTGTTTTATCCAACTTTGGTGTAACTGCAACATCTGAAGTTGACAAAGTGAACTTATATTGGAACCTTGCATTTGACAGATCAGTGGTTTGTGTTATTCCCGGAATGGAACTGCCATTGGTTGTGTCTTGGTATGCTGACCAAGTTGTTCCACCATCGGTTGAAAATCTTGTTTGCAAAGAAATTGATGTTCCTGCTGGTTGTGAGCCATAAGCAGTCCAGTTTTGCAAAGTTGAAGATGCTTTCTTAACTTGTGAAATATCAATTGCAGGTGATTCATAGGTTCCTGAAGTTTTATATCCAGATGTTAGTGAAATTGTTTGGTCATATAGACATGGTGCATCGCCGGAATCTTGCATCGAGAGATGTACCCAATATTTTAATCTTTTATTTGTCAGGTCGTCCCCTTTTGTGAATGGCATAGTTGAAGACCAAGTTCCTGACCATGTGGTTGTTCCGCCTGTATTTGTTCCCAATTGGAACTTAACATCATTTGTACCACTTACACCTGAATATAAAGATTCCAAAGAAGCTGTACTATTGGAACTAAAAGTGTTTACTAAACCAACATCAGAAAGATCAAATTCCCTTGAATAAAAATCACCTGTGTAAATATGGTTTGCTGGTGGTTGGCCATAGTTTGCACCGATTTTATAATAAACTGCATCAAAATCCTTTATGATTCCTGCTGTTCCTGCTGATTGATAACCTAATAAAATTCTGCGTGTTGCATATGATTGTGAAGTTAAGTTTTTCACTAAAGTTCCATTCTGATAAAGAGCACCAGAACTTGAATTTGCAATTGCAATTCTGAACCATGCCCAATTGTTATTTGTGTTTGGAATGTTATCAATGAAACCAACTGTTCCATCAGAAATGTAAAAAGATGAAGTTCCTGTGGTTCTTGCACGAAAATCAATAGTAAATCCATTTGTGAATGTAATTGCCGGCCTTTTATCAATGCCTGTTGCTGCTGAAGCAGATGACGTGACACGAATAAAAGTTGTTCCGCCTTCAGTTGTGACAGCAGCACCAGCGGTTGAAGCACCATTCCATTGTGTTAGATCATTCATACCATCCAAATCATCCCAAGAAGGGAGTGTGATTGTAATATAGGAATTCGTTCCAGTTTGATAAACTGTGATATTATTTGTTGTTCCAGCGTTCCAATCTGAATCCGTTGTGTCCACAAACGTTTTGTCTGTTCCAGATTTAGCAAGTTGAAGAACTCCATATTGGTTTGTTCCATCTGACGCCGCAGCCGTTCCTGTAAGAGTTCCTACATTCCATGAATTGTCATTGCTGCCTGAAAAATCGGTTCCTTCCTTATCAATTGTTGTTTTCGGTGCAGTTTCCGTTCTTTTGTGTTCAATAGTTGCTAATCCATCAACTACGGATAAGTAATAGTCTTGACCAATTTCAACCTGAACCTCTTCTTGAGTAGGATTGGCAGCAGAATCTAATAAATTGGCGGTTCCTTCTTCAACCAAGATTGCCTGACCGAACTTTCCGGTTTTGTAAACCGGGTAATTGTCGGTCACTTCTGTTCCATCTTCCCGATATCGAATCCCGGTTCTTGAAAATTGTGCTGAAGCCGAACCAACCCTTTGTTCTTTTGTTTGTCCTTCAGCAACCGCATCAGGTGCAATGAATCGGATGGTTCCAATTCCAAACTCTAAAATTTCGTCAATGTCTAATTCTTTCACACAAACCGCTTGATATGTCAATTCCGGCTCATCATCAAACACCAGTTCTTTCAATTCGTCCTGCAACAACCAACCGTTTGCAATTCTAATCTTTCGCCAAAGGTCTTCACGATCTGTTCCTTTAATCAAAACACTGCATTCAATTTCATAAACATCTGTATCTACTCCGAAAAAATAAGCACCTACTTTTCCGGGAATAGATTGAAGTTTTGGTGAACGTGGTGCAGACATTCCACGTTTCACATCCAAAACTTTAGAGAAATAAACATTTGCATGTTTTCCGTTGAATGAAAACACCACGCATCACCTGACCTTTCCTTGTGATCTTAACCGTTGGTTTTTCAACCGATCTAATTCTTTTGCAAGTTTGCGAATATCGTTATCAGAACGCATGTTAACCGGTCCCGTTAAATTGATAATAGTACTTCCACTTTGCACTGCTGGCACATAATTGCTAGAACTTGCTGTATAAGAACCTGCAATTGCTGGATTGTTCAATTGTGGATTAATAGGAACGACAGATAAAGATTTCATTTGACTGGCCATTGCAGAAAGTTGTTTTTGAACTAACGGTTGTGATTTCCGCAATCCATCAGCAAACATTTTTACAAAGTTTGGTGCCCAAGTGTCTGAATCAGATGCTGGTCCCTCTTCAGTTGGTGAGTGGAATCCCAAAATCTTGGCAATTGCTTTTGCTGCATCTTTTGCTGCAGTTATTACTGCTGAAACTTTGGATTTAATTCCATCGGCAAACATGGTCAGCAAGTTTTTCCCCCACTGCAACGCCTGAGATGCCAAGCCACTAAGAGTTGATTTGATGCTATTTCCCACATTTGAAATTGTAGTTTTAATCGAATTCCAAGCAGAAGAAGTTGCAGACCTAATGCTATTCCAAACACTTGTAATCTTTGATGATATCCAAGACCAAACCGAAGAAACAACAGATTTAATTCCGTTCCAAATTGAAGAAAGAACGGATTTGATCCCGTTCCAAACGGTTAATGTTGATGTTTTTATTCCATTCCAAGCAGTTAGAATTACACTGCTAATAGCATTGAACACACTGCTTGCAACAGATTTAATACCATTCCAGACAGAAGAAACAAAAGATTTCACTGCATTCCAGACCTGATTTGTCACCTGTTTTGCAATGCCCCAAACCTTCACAATGAAGTCAACCAAATCTTGAAAATAATAGTTGTGGTTATACATCCATTCAAAGGCAGTTACAACAGCAGTTTTAATTGCATTCCAAACAGTTGACGCAAATGTTAAGATGCTGTTCCAAATTCCGACAATGAATGAAACAAGGTTATTCCAAATTGTTTGTGCAAACGTCACTATGCTGTTCCAAATTCCTGTGAAGAATGAAACGATTGAATTCCAAATAGAAGTTGTGGTTTCCACAATTCCATTCCAAAGATTAGAGAAGAATTCACCAATCGGTGCCCACAAAACCTTTAGTACTGCAATCAACCCGTTCCAAAGTGCAGTGAGAATTTGAACGAGTGAATTCCATAAAGTTTGGGTTATTTCCACCACTGCATTCCAAACCTGTTTCCAGTTGCCTGTGAATACTCCAGCGAAGATATTAATGATGTTGATGATTATGGTTATGGCTGTTGAAATGACCGTTTTAATTATGTTCCACGTAGTTTTAACAGTTATGATCATGGCCGGGAATGCCCACTTGAAATAAGCCATCACAGTTTTTGCAAATGGAGAAACAAGTGCAATAATTCCGTTTAGGATATTTGAAAATGCTTCTTTTAGGTTTGGCAAAATTTCGTGAACCCATTGGGTGACAATTCCCCACTGCTCCATAAAAAAGGAAGTCACTTCTTTAATTGCAGGTTGAAGATAAGCAACCAATTTTGAAAAACCTGCTTTGATTGCTTCCCATGTTTGGTTCACAAATTTCCTAAACCCACTGAAATGATTGTAGGCATATACAATGGCAGCACCGATTGCAATAATTGCAGCAACAACACCTGCAATTATTCCAATTGTTGCGGCAACGGTTCCAATAGCAACACCAAAAGCAGCAGCCATTGCCCCCAAACCGGCAACAGCTAGTGCTATAACACTCCCAACAATGAGAAGGATAGAAACAATTGCTGCTGAAATTGCAAGGAAAGATTTCATTGGCTGGGAAAGGTTATTGAACCAATTGGCAAGTTTAGTCAATGCTTGAGCGATTACATTAATTGCTGGTGAAAGTGCATCCCCAATGGAAATTTGTAATGTTTCAACAGCACCACCTAATTGTTCGATCGAACCTTTCAGGTTTTCTTTCATTTGTTTGGCTGTTCGTGCTGCCGCACCGTCCGATTTTTCAAGTCCAGCAACCAGCTTATTAAATGCAGATGGGGATTTATTTAATAGTACTAGCATTCCAGACATTGCTTCCGTTCCAAAGATGGTTGAAGCTGCTGCGGTTCGCTGTTCTTTTCCCATTCCTCGCAGTTTTGTCATTACTTCATTTAATAACTGGGGAGTTGGTTTGATTTTTCCATTTGCGGTTGTCAAACTGATTCCCATGGCTTCAATTGCTTTTGCTGCTTCTTTAGGTGGATCGACCAGTCTTGCCAATGCCATCCTCAATGTCGTCCCTGCTTGTTCACCTTTTAAACCTGCATCCGTCATTACCCCAACTGCTGCGGATAACCATTCCAAGGAAAAACCAAGTTGTTTTGCAACTGGTGCTGCATATTTGAATGCATAACCTAAATCATTAATATCTGCTGCTGATTGGTTTGCAGATTGTGCAAGAACATCTGCAACGTGTGAAGCTTCACTTGCTTTCAATCCAAAACCGTTCAATGCTGCAGTCACTACATCGGTTACGGTTGCCATATCTTCACCAGATGCTTCTGCTGCAGCAATAACACCAGGCATAGCAGCAATGATTTGATTTGTACTGTAACCTGCAGCAGCCATTTGCTGCATCCCTTGTGCAACTTCACTTGCAGATTTAGAAGTTGATGCACCTAAATCAAGTGCTGCCTGCCTTAACCTTTGCATATCTGAACTTGAAGCACCTGCAATTGCACCCACTTTATCTATTTCTGCTTCAAAATCTGCTGCTTTTTTGATTGAAAATCCTAAAGCCGCACCAATAACCGTCCCAGCTGTCCCCAAAGCAGCACCGACTGCAAACCCTTGGTCTTGAATTTTCCTGCCAGCTTTTTCAAAACTGGTTCCGGCCTTTTCAAAGGATTTTCCCATGTCATTCCCAGATTTTTCAATTGCAGCACCAGCAGCCTGTACTGATGCTTGTGCCTTAACCATAGATGCCTGGAGTTGGGAAATGTCCGCAGTAAATTTTGCTGCAACCTGAGATATTGCCAAATAAAAAACCTCCTTTCTTGGAGGGATTAATTAAAACCAAATGTTTTCTTCAACTCATCTAGTTTCTTCTTTTGAATTTCTTTATCCATTTTCTTTGTTTTCTTCTTCTTGCCTATCAATTTTTCAACCGAAACTGGCCGTTTCAAATTTCCTGAAGCGTTCATGATATTAGCAGCGTGCCATGCAAGCATTTGTTGATAAATTTCCCATTTTCTTTCTTCTACTTCATTGTAAGAATCAACCAGTAAAAGAAATTCACTAGGGACGAGTTCCCAAAATTCGTTTGGTTTCATCCCTAGTGGTCCATATGCTAATTTTTGAAGTTCATCCCAATTCCATGACAAACTGTCATCATCATTCACTTTCCCGGTTCTTGTTCACCTTTGTTTCCCAGTGCAAGTTGAATTGCTTCTGCAACTGCTTCAGAAATTTCTTTAAGTTCTCCTTGGTCGATCATTTCACCAGCTTCTTCAACAGTTAAATCAGGAAGTTCATGCAGCAATCCTGCCCAAAGAAGCAAACGAATATCTTTAAACTTAACTTTTCCATCCTGCAATTGCATCAAATCCATTCCTGCATCCTCAAGTTCGCAAAAAGCATTGAACGTATATTTCAATTTTCTAGGTTTATCGAGGTTAACAGAAACAAATCCTCTTTTTTTGTTTGCCATAGAACCACCAACTTTCTATTTATGTGAATTAGTTCGTGATCGTTAATGCACCAGAACCGGAAATTGTTAAAGAATAGGTTGCACCGTCATCATTGGGGAACTCCAATGGGAAATCAGTGATGTATCCGGCTCCGCTATATTTTTTGCCACTGGGCAACCGCAGTTCGACCTGAACAGGTTGTCGATCTTCAAATAAAGTTTCCAAATGGTCAAGTGCTTGATCAGAATCAACAATAAATCCTTCGCACTCGATTGACCAATTTTTTCTTCCTATGATCGTATCACCATAACCTGCCGGATCAGTTTTAGAACTTACATCAATTTCATCTGCACCACGGTTTAAAGTTGCGTCACCTTGGCCACCTAAAACAACATAGTTTGGTGACGCATCCGTTCCAACATTCACATAAAGCAGAACGTCAACACCAGCAATTTTGTTAGACATGAAGCACTACCACCTTTCAATTGTTAATTAGATTAAAGGGAAACCTTCAAAACACAAACATTGCCCGTTGCACCTGCAGAAAAGTCAACATAAACTGTGCTGGCAGAATCCTGATTATACAAATCAGTGTTGAATGGTCCAATGACCTTTGTCGCCCCAGCAGCAACCACAACATCTTTTTGACCAGTACGGCCAAATTCATCAGCAGCAAATTTGACCGTTACGGTCATATCCGAATCACCAGTATTTTCGGCAAACAAAATATGCCTTCCACTATTGCCAGTGAAAGACATTCCATTGGTTGCATCAATTGTGGTATCAATTGCAAAAACAAAACCGTTATCTGTTGCAACATCAACCGGAATTGAAGTCCTTGCCATTCTCATTCCTCCTGATCAGTGATGAATTGAAAATCAACCGAATATAAAAAACAACCATCTTCCATCTGTTGAATGAAAGAAGGTTGTGAAGCAGTGCAAAGAATTACATAGGCGGTTCCAACCTGGAAACCTGTTTTCATTCGCAATGACTCATATATTTCCCATGATTTTGACTCTGCAGTTTGCATATCAGTATTTTTGATTAAACATTGTGCGTTGATGCGGTTGATAGAACTGGAATTGGTTTGCGTTGGAAACATTCTCACCATTCCGATGTTGGGATTTTGAACAGATGGGAATTGATTATTAAAAAATGTGTAGTCGAAATTAGATTCCAGAAATGATGAAAGTTCATAAACGTGCAATTTCGCATCACCACCTATTCAAAAGAATCAAGAATGTTTCCAATTCCATCATTAACGTACTTAGCATAAGTTTCAGCTTCGCCTTCAAGGGGTCTTGAAAGGTATTTAGGCCCGACTGAATAATGCTTTCCTGACATACCAATCCCACCTGGTTTTGCTCTAGAACCAGGCCCAAGGTTATAAACTCCATCATGCATTTTAACCGCATAATCACAACCATTATTAAAAGCAGAAAATGAAACGGTTGCTGATCTTTTTGTTAATTCTACTTTATAACTCTTTTCAAGAATCCCCTCATCGTGTGGTGCTGCACCTGAAGAGGTCAACGCCAAAGAATCCCCGATATCACGAATTCTATTTGCAGTTTCTTTATCAATCAATTCGTAAGCAATCCCGAAATTCTTCACGTCAATGTCCACTTTTGCTTTAAACTTCATTGGGCAAACACCACCGTGAGCACAGCCGTTCCATCTATAAATTTAATCAACTGAATTTTTGCCGGCGAACGTTCAACGGTTTGATTCAACTCATTAGTAAAAGAAATTTTGTCCACATACTGAACATCGACAGCACCTTCAAGAAAAATTTTGAAGGTGGTCATGATTGTGTTTCCATGTTGATCCACAATTTGTTGGGAACCTTCTTCAATTCTGCAATTGTAGTCAATTTCTTCACCGTAGATAGGTTTCCCCCAAGAGTCAACACCAGTTGCTTTTTTGATGGTAATTTTATCGGGCAATGGAATCAATGCCATTTCACATCACCAACCAACCAATGTTGCCATCATAGGAAGTGTTTCCACGGTTGCTTTGGTCTTCAGCAATGATCCTGCTTGCTTCCGGTGCAATATATTGGACAGGAACACCTTTTGTTTGAATACTAATTCCAGAAACACCAATTCCCGTTACTCCCATTTCAGCTTTCAGAATAGTGTCGTCCTGTCTCAGCATCCAAAGTGCTTGTTCATAGATTGCAGGTAAAGGAATTTGGTTGACAGGGTTGCTAATATCATAAAGACCACGAAATTCACGATATAGAACAATTTCAGCATTGTTTAGTGCTTTTTGTTTAACAGTATCATCTGCTTGATCCCAAGGTTGGGAATGAAGAACGTTTTCATCAAAATAGGCGTTGGCATCTGTTAAACTAACGGTTTTTGCCATCATAAACCACCTACTTCTTTTTAGAAACTGGTTTTGTTTTGGCCTTTGCTTCCTCTTTAGGTTGATCTTTTGATTCAGATGTTTGTTCAGATTGCGGTTGATCCACCCGTTCAACATCAGCTAATTTTTCTAGTGCTTCAATTACTTCCTTAATAGTTGTTTTAAATTTTCCGTTGCGGAATTTGTAATAGATGCCATTTACTTTGAAACTTAGTCCTTTGTATATGGATTTGAATTCTGCCAACAAAACCACCACCTTTTAGATTGAGATGAAAAATAATTCCCGTGGAATTGTTAACCACGGGAATCAATTGTTATTAAGCAAGGTTTTTAATTCGTCCATGTGCTTTTTCTTGTTTGAATTCCAAAGTATATTCCCCAACAATTTGCCCCGTGACATAGTCACCTTTTTTGCCCAGGTATTCATGGAAGAATTCACGACCAGCCAAAGGACGAATTTGAATCCGGTTCAGATCAATCATGAACAATTCATTTGGATCAAGGTTGTTGTTCAGGATCACCGGGAATTTACCGAAATCAGTTACAATCGTGTCAACAACTTGACCACGGAAAGTTTCTTGCTGAGTTAGGCGAAGTTTGTCAGCTTGCAGGTTAGAAATAACCACTTTTTGTTTTGCAGGAACCATGATGATATGTTGACTTCCACCTTTGAAACCACCAGCTTCATAAATATCTTGTGCCAATTGGTTGATGTCGTCCAATTTCAAAGTAGCCCCTTGAAGATTAGAAACATTGGTGTTTACGAATTTACGCACACCATTCATTTGGCGAACTTGACCATTTTCATATTTAATGCCGTTAATCAATGCTTTTTCCAATTGATGAGCAACAACCATCAATTTTTTAGCACGTTCATATTCATAAGGATCTTGCCCATTCGTTCCATAAAGAGACATAGACAAAGCAGTTCCAGAAACTTCAATCGTTTCATCAATAATTTGCGTGATATTATCAACACGCACACGGGAACTTTTGCGTGCCGTTCTTGCATCAGCACCTTCAGTTCCTTCTACGAACATGAATTGTACTTTTGCGTCATCAGCAATTGCTGCTGCAGTGGTTCCAGCATAACCACGAACAACCGTGAGCGTATTGGTTCCAGCATCAACAGCAGTTACCAACAACAATTCTTCACCAATTTTGATTACGTCATTTGCAGCAAAAATGGAGGCATCATCAACAACTAAAGAAGTATCGGTTGCAAGATAACCTTCACCATTATTAATTGCGGTTTCATCCGGCAACATTGCATCTTCGATCCATTCGTGCTTGACATTGGTAATCGGTTGACCAAAACCAAGCAAAGAAATCAAAGGTGTGTCATGGGGATTAAGCAACAGCATTTCATCAACAACAGATTCTTGAATGCCGACAAGATCAGCTTTGTAAATCGGATTTTTTGCCATTAAAAATCATCTCCTTAACAATCATAATTTTCATTAAATATAATTTATAGAAATGCGGTTTAACGGTTATAGAATCCGTATTTCCGCTTTAGCATCACCAAGTTCACATAATCAGCAGGTGAATTTGTTCGTTTATATTTTTCTTCAGCTTCTTTAACCAATTGCTCAGCTGTTTTTTCAGGTTTTTCAACATCAGGATTGGAAGGTTCACCAATCGGTTTTGGTTTTTCCTTTTGTTGGCCAACCAAGAAAGGATTTTGTTCAATCAGGTTTTTCACAACATCTTCAAGACCAACAAAATTTCCTTCTTCATCAATTTCTACATCAGAAAGATCAGCCAGTTTAAGTGCAGCATCTACATATTGGATATTGTTTTGTTGTGCCAGTTGGCGGAATTGGAATTGAAGTTCTTTTTGTCTCATTTGTTCCTGCATTGCGTTGTACTTGTTCAACAACTCATCCCGTTCTTGCTGCAGTTTTTCAAATTGTTTCTGCATCTTTTCTTGTTCGGAAAGTTGTTGAAGTTCCACTTCTTCTTTGAACTTCTTCAATTCCTCGTACTCTTTCTTGATGTCGTTAAATCCTTCATATTTCTTACGTTCACGGTTCAAGCGGTCTTGAACTGCCTTTTGAATGCGTTCATTCAATTCTTCCTCCGTGAACATCTTTTGTTGCTGTTGGTTTTCAGTTCCCGTGTTTTCCGTCCCGGCAGACGATTCACCAACAGTTTCACTTGATTCTATGCTGATCATATTTTTGTTATCTTCCATATTAAACATCCTCCTTTACTCGTATAGCTTTTAAGGACTTCAAACGGTTTGGTCCATAAATACACGACAGTTTAACGACTTATCGGAGGTCAACTATTTTATATTACTCGGCCATAATTCCGGCCGCTCTCAACTTCGCAAGAAGTGCATTAAAGTCAGCAACAAGCCTCGCCACATCTTCAGCAGAAGAATCCGCTTGTGCTTCTGCCTGACTAGCTGAAAGCTTAGCCGCAAGCTTTGAATCAACTTCTGTTTTTGTGTAAACGGAACTTGCATCAGCTTTAGCAGAAACTAAGGAATCCACTTCAGTTTTTGTGTAATAACTTCCTAAGCTGTTTTCTAACTCTGATGCATCAATAAATTTAGAATCAGCTTCCGATTTTGTATAGTAATTCGAAAGATCGGCGGACTCTACAAATTTGGTATAAACAAATTTCCCACTCTCATCCTTTTTAACAAGAGTAAACGGAATTGCTTTTACCCCGTTGACATCTTCATCTACAACTTCTTTTTTGCCCCTCGTGTCTTCCTCAATGTCTGTTTTCATCTTATTATTAATGGGTTTTGTCACATCAGGATTGTTGCTGTGTCTAAACTTCCCGTCTGATTCTTTGGCAACAAAAACAATAGGAATGGCTTTTTGTCCTGCAGAATCTTCATCCACAACCATGGCCATTCCTTCGGAATCTGTTTCAATGGGATATTTCATTTTATTGTTCAGGTCTGGCAATTCATTCACCACCTTTAAGAGATATTGTTTTTCGCCTTAATCTGTGGCGGTAAAACCTCGAGTGTTCTAAACGGTAAGACGTGATGCTTGCAATTTGGATGGAAAATTCCGCTTCCTCTCATTCTTAGAGTAGAAAGCAACGGATAATCCCCAGGTGCTCTTTCGTCCAGTTTGACAATTCGACCTTCCCACCTTGCACAGGAAGCATGTTTTGATCCATGGGAACTAATCACTCCATAAAATGCTTCACGTGTTAGTGATTCATTAACAGTCCCGTCAATTTGTGCTTGCATGATTTTTGTTCTGGCAATCATTTTTGAATAAGATTCAATTGTCCAATTCTTTCCTGCACGGTCAATGATTGAAAAGTGTGCATCCTTCATTGCTTGTTCTCGCAAATCGTTTATAATCTTGCGGGAAATTTCTTTTGAAGAACGGTTTAATTCCCGTCCTTTCAGATTTTCAACAACTACTTTAGTAATTGTGTCTTTAATTCTTTGTCTGGTGTTATTGGTCATAAGAAGAAGGTCATTATATGTGACTTGACCAATTGATTTCATGGTTGCTTGGGCAAGTTGATTTTCCAAATCAACCATTTTTCGTGCAATTGTCATTGACCTGGCATCTCCAAGCGTGTAAATGGCATTTGCTGCACCAGTTTCATATGCAAATTCAACTGCTTTCTTCACCCATTTGGATGCTTGAGTATCTGCATCAGCAAGAATTTTATTGACGTTTCTTTCAACCTTGTCATAATTAGTTAAGGAATAAAAATCAATGGTTCCCAAATAAGAAACTAATTTTGAAGCTGCCTTTTCATAAATGGCAATTAGTTGGGCAACAATTTCTTCATAAGATTCCCGTGGTGGGATGTTGAAGGTCATTATTGACCACCACCATTATCTTGTTGGGCATTGTCTTGTTGTTGGTCATCTTGCTGCTGTTGTTCATTGTCGTTCCAATTTAAATCCACAGACGGTTGGATTTTCATTTCTTCAAGTGCTTGTTTCTTTTCTTCTTGAATTGCTTCATAAATCATTTCCGCCTGTTTTGTATCCATGTTTTGCAGATATTTAATGGCCGTCAGTGTATCAATGGTTTGTTTATTCCCTGTTCGCAATGCCATGATTTGTGCTTCTTCTAATTCGTTCTGTGGCAATCCATCTTTCCAAACAATTTTCGGATAAACAGGTTCATATTCGGGAATGTCGGTTTCAAATTTTTCACGAACATATCGTTCCATTTGCATTGCTGTCCAAAGTGCATCCCGAATTGCTTTGTCAATGTTAACCCGAATTCGTTTTACTTTAGACAAGATTGGCATGAAACGTGCCTTGATTGCGGCACCATCCGTGTGTGAAGTTCCCGTTCCCCCATTGTCAATTTCGGTGATTGTACTTCCGAAAATCCATTGTGGGGTTTCAGAAATTGCAAACACCATTCCAATTAGTCGATCCAATTCACGGAAAGCAGAATCTAAACGGGAATCAAATTGGATAACACCCGGCACAACGTCACCAGGATTAATTTTCATATATCTGCCGCCCATTCGGATATCATCATCATGATTGATAGGTGGTCCATAAAGTGTGGGATCGGCATGTTTCCATAAAACGTAATCAATCTGTACTAAACGATCTTCAATTGCCGTAATCAAAGATTCAATAGGTTCAATATTGTTCCTGCCTTGCCAATCATCATCAACTGATAGATATGGAGCATGAATGATCGGAATGTGATTCAATCCCGTTTCCTGAACATCGCTTGATCTGCCAGTGCTAACCCTTTCAACAATCCTATAAAGCTGAATGTTTGCACCAAATTGATCAAACACATCTTTTTCTTCTAGTCTATATTTCTCATAAAAAATGAATCCTGGGATGTGACGTTCAACATTCAGGTATGGCGTTTCCTTTTTCACTTCATCAACATAGGAAACATAACAAATGTTAACCGCTTTGTATTTCTTTCTATCCTTTTCTGAAACCTCAGGGAAAACTAAGTTTGCCGGGATTGGTTCAATAATGACTTCAGGTTGAATTCCAATTTCAGAAAGGTCTTTGATTAAACCAGTTGCAAGCAATTCACTATAATCTTCACGATAACCATAATAAACTTTTAGCCAACCATCACCACGTATTCCACTGCCTACAACTAAATCATATCCAACCTTGTTCAAATCGTTTTCCTCAATCAAATATTCAAGCCTTTCCTGTTCTGGTGATCCATCACTTTCACCTGAAAGATAGGTCGGTGGTTCACCGAACATCAAATCGGCAGGTTTTGTAGTTAATGCTTGAACAAGATTACATGCAATGTACAATTTCGCTAATTTATCAGCATGCGGTGTATCCTTCAAAATGCTGGTTGCCCGCTCAACCAGTTCTGCTTGTCGTCCTTCAAAGTAATATTTGCCTCTAATATATCGGGATAACCGCCTCAATGACGCATCATCCGGGAATTGTTTCCCCACATCAAACAGTTTATTTGGAGAAATTGCAGGATAATAACCTGTTTCAAGTACACTATCGTTATCATCGTTTAAATCTCCATCATAAATTGGTTTTATATAATCCATCGATTTCACCACCTTTCTGTTACATCCACCAGGGTTTATCTATCACTTCGACATTCCCAGTTTTAGCAACATCAAGCGACATGGACAAGGAATCTGGACCGTCATCATTAGCGTTCGCCCCGAACAGTTCAAATTGTTCAAGCAATCGCACGTGTTTCCGGTTGAATTGAATATGGCCGTTCACAATATCAGGTTTCATTGCTTCAATTCTCAATTCTTTCTTGGTACGGTTTTTGATTTCTTTAACTCTTGTATAACTTGGATAACCAACGTTCTTCAACCGTTCCTTCAAAGTAAAGGTTAAAAATTCCTGTGCAACGTTGGAATCTGCTGCAATTCCGTCAGGTTCCCAATATAGAACCCGGTCAACAATGTGATCCAAGAATTGATCAGGATGAATTTTTTCAATGAAAGATTCGGCTACATATGATGTTCCGGTTCTTTTATGCTTTGCAATTACTGTCAAAGCATTATAATCGCCACGTTCTTTCTTGCCCATTGCAAAGTCAATTCCAAAATAGATGTAGTAATTTCCATCCTTGAAGTTCTTCTGTGTCGGTTCGTAGAAATGAAAGTCACGTTCAATGTTAAAGATTTGACTTTCTTCATCAATGGGATTGTTCTGAAATTCTGTGTTGAATTTCTTTGAATCCGTCCATTTAAATGTCATCAAATCCCAAAGTTCTTTTGCTTCCCAAAGAACAATTGCACCTTTGTCCATTTCTTCTTTGTGTTGTTCATAAAAAAGACGTGCTTGCTTAGCACGTTCTTCTTTAGGAAGTTCTTGATTTTTATAAATTTGCTCACATTCCGCCCACAAATCCATTCTTTCAGGCGGTTTTACCAAAGCACGATAGATTTTAGTTTTAAAATCTGGCCGTTGATGGAGAATATCCATCAATAAACATTCAGGATGAACTGTCGTTCCCATATAAACCATTGCCGTTTTCTTCCCTTTGGGATCACCCAATGGTTCAATCTTGCCCACAAACCAATCTTTTAATTTTTGACGTTGTTCTGGTGTTGCTGCGTTGCTATGGTCATCTTCCAAATCATCACAAATAATTAAATCTGGCCTAGTTCCCATCCAGTTTGCACCACGTATTGCTTGCCCGGTTGAATATGCTTCAACCAATGTCAACAGCTTGGGGGAATCGCCATGGTCTTCCCATGCAATGAAACTTGTGGCATTATCCTGTTTGTTCCGCTGTTCTTTTGGATGAAGAAGTTCCCCGTAATCTTCCCTTAACTTATCGTTATATTTAAGTTGTGTTTTTAGCCAGTCAAGATTTTTTGTCGATACGTTTGGTGTTTCAGAAATTGTGATGATGTATTTTCTTTTCCTGAAAACCACTTCATGGCATGGAAAAGCCTTAGAAAGATAAGTTGATTTTGCATGACCACGTGGTGCGGCCACACAAACCTTTGCGTTCCTTTCAACTAAGGAAACGTGATTCATGATATCGCAGATTTCACGGTGAAATTGTGCAAATTCATCCGGCGATTTTAAATCAAATCCATCGAAGTTTCCAGCTTTGTTTTCATGATTGCCTACTTCGCTAAAATACTCCCAGGTGAAATATGCTAGATCAACTTCTGAACGGTGAATTCTTTTTAACCGTTTAAGTTCCTTGGCAATTTGCCAAACCTCAATTGCTTTTTCCTCATCCATTTCTGCTAAAAGTGATAAATCATCAATTTGATAATCGGATTTGATTTTGGTTAAGTATTTTTCATAAAGATCAATTAGTTCTTGTCTTTGTTTACGATTTAGGAATCGTTTTTCAGAAGCTATCCATGCCATTTCTGAAACCACCACCTTTCATGACCATCCAAGTAGTTCCTGGAACAGCTTTCTAAATTCGTCTATTCTTTTCTTCAATTTTTTTGTTTTCCAGTTCTAAAGCAACTTTTGCTTTGAAATCTTCATTCATCTTGTCCCAAAGCCAGGCATTCATTTCTTCCAAATTTACATTTCTTTTGATTAATCTTTCTTTGTCGGGATTATTTAGTTCCTTGTTGGTTTCTTTCAATTGTCGTTCCAAAACATTAATCTGAGATTCCATCATCTTTACCAGGTCTAAATCAATTGCAAAATTGGCCAATGTTTCAATCAAAAACTTTCCGTCATCATTCATTTCGCATTTCCCCTTTCATTAGTCAAGGTCTAACGGTGGTCGTTCTAACTTCCCACTAAATCTTCCTTCTAAAATCAGAGTGTTTACAGCGGACTTCTTCAATTCATACCAAGATGATGTTTTTCCATTTTCCCAATGTACACGGGCAAACTTTCGGCCAGGTTTATGATTTACCCAAACATTCCCGTTCTCATCATGAATTGGCTCACCCTGCAATTGCTCAGTAACAAATTCTACGGACTTCAACATTGGCATCCACCTGCTTTTTCCTGAAATTGTTCGGCACACAATTGTGCAGATACTTTTACTTCACAATTCCGGCTCACAATGTCGTTACCAAACCATTGAGCTTTAGTTGCAATTGCTTTATCACAATAAAGTCAAAGTTTAAAATTGATATCTAGATATATTTCCCACAAGCCGCACGGACATCAGATACCCGGCTTGGGGGTTTTGTTTGACCATCTTTCACGGTCAATTTTTGTGTTGGCAAACTTTTGGTTCACAAATTTATAAGGTTACGTTTCTGCGGTTTTGTAACCTTATCAAGCCAAACCATTGATCCTACAAGCATTTGAACCCAACGGTTTGCCCCACAATTGTTACGTAACCACCATTGCTTTGCTCCTACAATTGTTGCCTCGAAAATTTTTCAAGTCGCTTTCCATTCCGGGCCTGCACGAAGTGTTTTTAATGCATTTCTGACGTTTAAGACAAGAAAAGCAACATAAAAACAGCCATCAATTTTTCCTAGAAAATCAATGGCTACTCTGCAATCGTGCCCCCTAAAATTGTTAATGTCGCAACTGTCATAAATTCTTTAATTCTTCACGCAATTTGCTGATGTCAATTTGATTATTAACCGTCACTTGTGCATCCTTATCTGGTGTCAACAATCCATGACTGGACAAAATCAATTTTGTCATGGCTGCATTCTTTTCAACAATGGCCGCCTCATATGCAGCATCCAAAACTGCTTTTAATCTGTGCTTTCCGCTATCTACGATCATTTGATTAAGGCATTTTCTGAAATCAGGATCACGTTGCCATCTGTACAATTGCCGAACAGAAACTTCAACCTTATCCTTGTGTTGCTTGGCAATTTGTTCAATAGACATTCCTTCAAGTAATTTTTCCATCACAAAATAATGCCTGCTGTCTAGTTTCATCTACAAACCTCCTCACTTTTTAAACTTATCCAAAAACTCAGTTAGATAATGATGCCAATATATTTTTGTTAGCACAAACAGATAAATCCACAGAGGAATTGACTTGATCAGCAATCGTTTGATTCTCAATTTTATCTTTGATTGTTTCTGAATCACTTTTCATCAAAACTTTCTATGTCAACATTCAGGCACGAAAAATCGGCCATGTGTTGACCGCAAATGCTCGTGCCGGCGAATCTCGCTGCCTATCTATTTTTAATTGGGAATTGCATGCAGAAGAAATGAAAGGTGTAAAGATTGTTTATGTGAAAAGTTGAAGATAAAACACTTTAATCTAATTCAATTGTCTTTTCTCTGCGATTTCTTTTTATAAAAGATAATCACAAAAGAATAATAGATCTTGCAGGAAGAAAATCTTTGATTTTCTGACTGCACTTGCGTAAGCAAGTCTATATAATGAACTTTGATATGTGATTTAATAGCATTAAAACCCTTATATATCAATGGTTTTAATTATCGCTGCAATATTTATTTATTTTATAGTTATATTTTTTTTAGTTTATAATTCTTTTTTTTATTTATAGTTCAACCGTTTGAACTTTGACATGAACTTGTAACAAAAACAAAATCCCCGTCACCTGGCAAATGGCAACGGGGAACGTTCTCTTCTGGGAATGGTTCAATTCCATTCCAGCGTATAAACTTAGGTCAACCAAGAGTGGTCGACAGAGTTGGTCGCATGGACCTAACATTCACTTAAGGTTGGATTCTTTGACCCAACATAATGACAAGTGATTGCTTTGCAGCAATGCAAACATGTCGTCTTACTCAATTGCTTCTGTGCAATTGGGATGTTATTCAATGAAAGGGGAATGGGAAATGAAAAATGGTTTTACAACGTAAGTTCATGATTAATGAGAATTTAGGCAGGGCGACATTCCTGCATCTCCAATTTGATGGTGATGGCTGCCTGTTCCATCCTCTAAATTCTCATTTGAGTTTGAGGAAAAAATAATTTTTCCCCTATAATAACGCGAAAAAGTCCCGTAACTCATCATTTTTGTGTTTTTGAACAAAAAAAAACCATCATACAAGCTGAGGAATTGTTTTAAGGTATTCCGTTTTGATCCGTTCTAATTCTTCCATCTGACCATATGGTATGGAAACAAATTCTGTGCCCAATCTTATATCAATCTTTTCGGGCAACTTATATGTATCCCACAACCACCTGCAATTGTCGATCAAATCCAATATATCCCCACTGCATCCAATCCCTAGATGGTACATTCCAACCTTTCTTTTTTCCAATTCTGGATTCAACTTTGCCTGGACAAAGAATTCAACAGCCAACGGTGGATAACCTAATGTGATTCCCAACAGTCTGTGGAATTCGGGTGAATTTGCTTCTGTGTATTCAAGTTCTTTTTTGAACCGTTCCTTTTGCTCCTGATCTTGAAAAAAGACATAAGTTTCAGCACCAGGAATCAGAACAATCTTTTCAGTTTCTTGGCTGCTTATGTAAGGAAAGTTTTCTACAAGAAAAGGCAGTCTCTTTGCAAACTCTGATTCCAATGTTGTTCTGTAAATGGCCGGTTTCAATCCTTGGATAAACATCTCAAAGAAATTCATGTTATTCCTCCTTAGCGAAAAGAGAGAGGAACCAAAAAGTGGTTCCTCCCCCATTATAGTTTACCATTGTGGCGAGTCACACTCAGTGCAAACAATTTTTCCGCCGTCTGTCCAGACTAATTTCTCAGCACCACAAACTCTACATCGACCTTTAACTTCCCTGCCAGTTGGGACAATCCCAAAAGCGACAATCAAATTTTCCATCTCCAATTTCTCTTTTTCCATCGGGCATTCCTCCCTGAAAATTTGAAAATTTTGATGTCTGGAAGTTGGAATGTTGGTGGAAAAAGATTTTGTTGTTATATTTTGAATATTTCCATTTCTTATTTTCATTATATTCAATTTCTGTAATTTGTTCAATATGTCTAACACTTATTTTTCAGAAAATTTTCCGCCCGGAATTTTGACCTTATGTTATGAGCAACAATGATTAAATTTCACAAACTCATGAAAAGCACTTCCAGGCCTTATGTATCAATGGTTTCAGCGATTTTATCCTCTTCCAACCACCCATCTAAAATCCTCTGTAAGCAAAGTTTGTGAAAAAGAGAAAAATGGCGGAATCACTTGCCATTCCTGAGGTTTCACGATCACGACAATTTTGCAGGTGTCATAGGTATCTGGATTTAAAAGTTGCCTTAGAAAGGCGTATAGAAGGCCATTTTGAACAAAAAAATTGCTGGCAGTTCCATCAAGGAACCACCAGCGTTAAAAGTTAAACATGGGTACGTATACGTTTTTTGCGTGGCCTTCATAAGGTATCTTAAATTGTTCAATCAACTGTTCCTTAACAAGTATTTCATTCAATTTTGCAATTCGTGAACGGTGAACCCCTGTGTTTTTAGTAATTTGATCCATGGAAGGAAAAGCACAACCTTCCAATTCATGACCTGGAATTCTGCAGACCATTGACAGATAAAACATATAAAGGACAATAGCATCCCGTGCATCTGACTTTTTGTACTTTTTCAGCATGGCTGGCAATTTCTTTTGATAAGCAAAAAGCGGGAACATCCCAAATTTGATGTCCCCACATTCTAACTTCTTTCTTTGCTCTTCTGATTTCTTCACGGATTGTTTAATCAAATCCATCTTTTTCATTTTTCATTCCCCTTTGTTTAAATCTTCAATTCGATAAGTTTTTACTGGTCGATTTTCATTCAGTTTTTCGATTTCCTTAATCCTCATTTCCTCTCTCAATTTGCGAAGTGACTTTTGCCCAACCGTTCCATGATCAACTTCCAGATCTCCCAAATAGTGCATCCATTGTTCAAACGATATGGTTTCAACATCATTGTGTGGTTTCCAATTTGGAGATAAAACCCGGTTTTCTTGCCAACTTCTTTCTTCCCGTCTTTCACTTATTCCGAATAGTTCTGATTGTGTCAATTTCGATCCTGTTTCCCGTTCCCGTTTCAAAGAAACCTTGTGCAATACCTTGCAATGGTTACTGCAAAATTTTGTTCTTCGATCAAAACCACCTTTGCCAACATAGAACACATTGGAACAACGATAAAATTCACACGTTTTGAGATCCTTCAAAATTCGTTCTGCTTTCTTCTCAGTAACCAAACCAACATCCACATAACCTTTCATCAATTCCTTAATCTCATCAATTGTGGTTCCCTTGTTTTGTTGTTTAACTTCTTCAATCAAACTGTTATATTCCAATTCTTCAAGCTGTACTAATTTATTTTCAAAATATTTTGCTAATAAATATTCATCTAAATGAATAATCAAATTTCCAAGTTCCTGCAGTGTGGTGATTCCTGAAGTTCGTTTCCTGAACTTTGGAATTGCTGCATTGACATTTCTGTTTTGTGGAAGTTCTGCAGGTGGAAGTTGATCGAAATGCTGTAGATAAGAATCAACTGTTTCTTCAATTGCAGTCAAAAGAAATTCCATCGAAATTTCATGATCCTGCACCTTTTGCTTTAAACGATTGCAGGTTTCATTGTATTGGTCGATCACTTGTTGATTCGTCAGATTCATTCAACATCAACCCTTTCATTAAACTTTTGAACTACAAATTAACTAACTTCTTCAATTTCTTCATCAAAATCAATACTAATAGGAAACCATACATAATCATCTGCGTTCAGTTCATAAACTAATTTATTTCCCCAAGGGAAAAATGGTTTTGGCTCACAACCGTCAACAAGAAATTGCAAATCATGTTTTTTCATTATTGTGAATAATGGTTGTTTAGTGGTTAGACCATTTACCCACAAGATTCTAACATCTTGTTTAAGATAGGAATTTACCTGGTATGTTTTAATCCTGAACACTTGTTGCATTTCACGGTTGAATTTCACTTCCAAAGGAACACCATTCACAAGAAAATCCGCTTTTGTGGTTACTCTCTTCTGTACCTTTCCTGTGTTATCCGTCCCGTTGTCCTTAATGGTTAATTCAATTCCAAATTTATTAAATATGTGATTTGCGTAAGCATCAACAATTTTCCGTTCAATCATAGTACATTCAAAAATATCTTTCTTAAATTGTTCAGGTGTGCGATTGTCCATCCGATATGCTAAACTCATGTCTCCATTCCCCCATTTGTTTTTGGAAATAAAAAAGGACTAGGAAAAATCCTAGTCCCTCAATTCATTTCAAATATCCATTTACGATAACTTTTCCAAGTTCTCCAATAACGTTCACAGTGACAGCATTACCTGCCATTTTGTAAAGTTGTGAATCTGAAATCCCTTCACCCTTTAATTTGTGGTAAAACTCATCGGGAAACCCTTGTAGTCTGAAACATTCAAGTGGTGTTAATTTTCTTATCCTGTAAATTGGGAAGTGACCAATGGCAATTCCATGCCTATCAATTGCAGTTAATGTAAAAGCAGGTTCCCCATCTTCTTTGAACCTTCTTCCGTTTTGTCTTTTGTTTAATCTATCTGGTGTTAAAACCGGACGAACTTCTAACACATGTGTTCTTCTTCCTTTTCCAATTGAACCAGGACCAATACCCTTTCCATAACTAGCATCAACGCAATATGAAATTCCATAGCCATCTGAAAATTGTTGTGGTTCAATTATCTTTTCCCTGTGACCACCACCCATTGTGGTTAAGGTTGGACAAATACCAGTTGGATCATAAACACGTTTAACACAATCAGCACCTTTCATTTCCAAGTGTCCAACCATTTTCAAATCATTTGCAGGTGCTTGATATTTTTCGTTCAGTTTTTCAAGCAATTTTTTGGCCTTTTCTTCTTTGATGTAATATTTTTCAGCAACATTTTCTTCAAGAACGTCAATCAATTTTGTGGCCACTTCATTGTTTGATGGAAATGGAAAGTTAAAAGTTTTCAATCCAAGTTTGTTCAATCGTTTCTTTGCTTTTGCAACCGAATTGTTTCCAACCACTTTATAAGGTTCTGTTTTTCCATCCAAAATTCCAATGATGAATATCCGTTCCCTGTTTTGTGGAACACCAAAATATTTACTGTTCAAAACTTCAAAATCAACTGCATATCCAAGTTCAGAAAGTGTTTGAATGATGACTTCCAACGTTCTTCCTTTGTCGTGGCTCACCAAACCTTTCACATTTTCCAACAACAAAACTTTAGGTTTCTTTTCTGCTGCAATTCGTGCAACTTCAAAGAATAAGGTTCCCCTGGTGTCTTCAAACCCTTTCCTTTTTCCTGCGATACTGAATGCTTGACACGGAAAACCTCCAACTAGCAAATCATGATTGGGAATTTCAGTAGCATCAATTTTTGTTATGTCCCCGTGCGGTTTGATTCCATGAACAATTTCAAAGGACTTAGCAGTTTTTTGGTCAATTTCTGAAGCAAAAACACATTCACCTCCAAGTTTGTTCAATGCAGTTTCAAAACCACCAATTCCAGAAAACAAAGAAGCATATTTGAACATTTCCATTCCCCCATTGTTTTGTGGAATAAAAAAGACCACCAACATCAACTGCTGGTGGTTAATCAAACCAAAATTCTATTTTTCCAAATCCATTTCAATAAATCTTCTTGGTATCTTCTCCCCAGGATAATCAGGGTCATGTTCAAAAATCACGTCAACCCATCCCCAACCTTTTTGGGGCGATGGTCCAATCCTGACAACCTTTCCGATTAGTCCTTTAAACTTTGGATCAGCGTGTCTTGCGTCCTTACGAACTTTTACCTTGTTTCCACGTTTGAACATTTCGTCATTCCTCCAATTTGTATAATTAGTTTAATTTCTACATCACGAATTGAAGTGCTGCTTTGCCAATTCCAGCACTTCCTTTTTGTGATGAACCAATTCAGTTTTAACCAATCTTCCCTTCTTAAACAATTTCACTTCCCAATGATTCCCGTGACGTTTTGCGTTAATGCTTTTTCCTTCAATCGTTTCAATATAAGCAGTTCTGGGGTTCAAGTTAATCATTTCAATTCCCCCTTTAATTGTGCAATCCACATACCTTGTTCATATGGAAAAACTTCTTTCAATTTAGCAACAAATTTCATAGCTTCTTCATCTGAGGTGAAAACAATAGCTTCATTAGCATTGAATGAATAGATAACTTGAAGCGTTCTTTCATCAATTCCAGCATAATAAACAATTTCGTCAAGTGTGATCTTTGTTAGAACAAAACCACCAACTTCACCATCTTCCATTTCTTCCTTCATAATTCTTGTTTGCAAGTGCTTATAATCTTCCTTTAGGTTAGATTCAGCAATTTTTGCATTCTCAATTTCTTCAAATTCATCCCAATCCTGCCATTCGCCATGTAAGTAAATTTGAAGGATATACAATTTTCATTTCCTCCCTAATTTCTTTTTATTTTTCCAATCATTCTGATAACCAACTCATCATCACCCGGTTTTCCTGATCCGCACAATATAGTTCTAAGACCTTCAATTGCCCATCTAGCAGGATACCCGGGAAGATCAACAATTCGTGACCACCAATATGTTGCTTCTTCTTTACTGAATCTTTCAACCCGTAAAGCAATCAATTCTGCACGTTTTCTATCCTGCAAACGTTGTTGTAACTTCATAATTAAAGCCAAATGATAAAATGATTTCTCTGTAATGTTCATCTTCTGCCCTGGTACAATTTTACTTTGCAATTCTGCGGGTGCACCGTAATCATCCGTCTCATATGAAATAATTCGTTTGATAACAGGGAGGCAAGCAGATAGATTAGTTCCATAGATACTACATTTGTTTGTTTGATTGTTCCTTTTCTCAGTCAGCGTGAGAGTAAGACCGTTTTTGGTGCTTTTGGATACTGTTAAAAGCACAACTCATTTCCCCTTTCCTTGAGAAATTAAAAAGGACCGGTAATTGGTTTCTGGTCCAATCACTTCAAAGATTTAATTGCTTTAATCAAATCATTCTTTGTATCTTCAACTTTCCGTTCGGAAAAACCGTGAAAAGTCATTTCCCATAAACTGTGACTAACAATTTCAGCAGGTGAAAACCGTTTTAATGAATCTTCTGATACCTGCATTCCCAACCATTCATTCCAGGGTGTAAAGGATGGAACGAAAAATTCCCCATTGATCAAATGGGAGACTGCAATAAATTCCCCACCATCAATGAAATTTTTCGCATATCCAACAACAATTTCCCCTTCAACTTCTTCAGGTTCCATTTCATTCAAACGATTGAACACATTCTCAAATCCAAAAAATGATTTATTCCAATCTTCTTCATATTCAACTTGTAGAACTTCTGCAACTTCATTCCAAGAAACACGATCAACCAACTCTTTGAATTTCACGTTTTTCATGTCCATGTCTCCATTCCCCCAAGAACAGTTTTATTAATCGCTTGAATCCCAACTGTGGATCAAAACGTTCCCTTCAACCTTATGGAAACCGTAAGGATCAATAAAAGGATATACTTCACTGTTCCAATATTCTTCAATAATTTCATTTTCATCAAATCCTTCATGTCCTTCAATTTCAATAGCACGTTCGTGAAAACCATATCTTGAACTTTTGTGTTCTTTCACTTTAAATTTCATTCTCCATTCCCCCATTCGCCGGGCAACCGGCCAAAGATTTTCATGTAGTTGTTTTTTATTTGTCGTGGCGAAAATCCGTACTCCGTCATTTCAAACATCACCATGAAAACCACGTCAGCAGCATCAAAATCTTCATCATCAATATCTTGAACTTCCATTCCCAAAACTTCTTCCCAAGGTATGAAATCAAAACTTGATGTCTGGCCATTGTTATAAACGATAATTGGTTCAACTTCAACAAATTCTGCATCTTCGTTTTCATCAAGAATTGTAAAATCAAATTCGATCACGGCATCTGTTTCTTTTGGTTTCATTGCCTTCATGATCTGATGAGCAATCGAAAATCCTTTTGTGTAGCTGTCGATCTTTTCAGGTTCAAGTTCAAAGTTTTCTTCAATCCGTTCCTTTATTTCATCAAAACCAACACCCAAAATGTAATCTTTGAATTTCATTTTCATGTTCTCCTTTCTTTTTCCCCTTCACTATATATATGGGGAACGTTTTACTCAAAGGTGACATAAGGGAAAACTTTTTTCTCATTAATTTTTGGTGTAAAATATTCCTGATTAATCCGAATTGGGGGAATGGAAATTGAATGACGAGATATTGGGGAAACTAAAGGAGATTGAAGCGAAACTTGACCAGATGGTTACATATGAAGAATTCAAACAAGTGGTCACCACATTGGAAACCATTGTTGAAGGTGAAGTTTCTGCTTCTAAAGAAAAAGTGGAAGACAAAGCTGAAGCTGGTGACATGCTTCTAAAATCATTGCTGGACGGTTTGGAAACCAGGATCAACCGCAAGTTTGGCGTTATTGAAACAAATCAACTAACGATCATGGAAAACATAAATGGCCTATTGGAAAAGCTGGACAAGAAATTTGAACAGGATGAAATTCACAAGGAAAAATTGAATGATCTGTTAGAAGAAATTGTGGATAAGCATAAAACATATGATGATACTTTCCGTTTCTTTGATGAGCGGTTAAGAACCCTCGATTTTATTATCAGAAGGAAATTGGGCGAATTATAAAAAGAGGAGGGAACCGTTTTTTGGTTCCCTTTTTTTGTCAATCCAGGTGTCTGTTTTTCAATTCAGCCAAGGCAAGCTTTGCATAATGTTCGCTGCATCCCGTTCTTTTCATCAAACTATGCCTTCCTACACGTCCAACTTCCCTTTTAATATCTAGTGCAGCAGCCATTAGTGCATTTAAATCTACTAGCACATTCTTGCTTTCCACTTTTATGTCGTTTTCCTTGGCTATTTCTTTAAAGGTGTTGGTTCCTTCTAATGTGCCTTTGAGAGATTGAAGTAGATAAATGTTATTCTGATGCGTTTTTATTTCCATGTCAATGATCACGTTAATGGCTTCAGTCACAGTTAATCCTAAGTTATAGCAATAATTTTTGAATTGGTGATATAGTGCATTACAAATTCTTTCATGCATATCTTTGTTATCTTCACAAGATTGCAACCGCATATTATATCCTTTATCATAGGCATCGAGTTTGTCAATCCATTTTTGCTCTTTAGCATCCAATGAGTCAACATCGCATATTTCTAAAATCTTGAAAGCAAAAGCACCAATTCCCATTGAATCATATGCTTTTTGTAGTTTGATTGAATGATGCTCACCTTTTGCTAGCATCGCCATGTGCTGTTGGAATCGTGCTTCAATGTTTTTACTCTGCCCAACGTAGCATTCACCAGTGACTGTATTTTCAATTGCGTAGATTCCAATCATTTATACAACCTCCCTATTTTCTTCTTCCAATTGTTCCAGTGCTTTTAGTGCTCTTCTGGCCTGACCTTGTGTACATCCGGTCAATTTTTGCAATTTCACCCGGCCAATCTTCCCATGCTCTCTTTTATAACGTTTCGCCACTTCAATGATTTCTGCCAATTCTTTTTCATCATCTACCAATTCATTGCCTACCATTTTTTCGTTACCGTTTGCTAACTTACCATTATCATTTACCATTTTTCCTTCTACCATTTTTTCTTTACCAATGTTACCGTCTACCAATTTATCATCTACCGTTTTTTCCTTACCAATATCAGCTACCATTTCATTACCTACCGTTTTACCGCCTACCGTTTTCTTACCGTTTGCTTTTCTTTCCGGTAGGCTTACCACTTTACCGGATTTACCACCTACCGTTTTGTCTACCGTTCTTACCATACCATCGTTACCGTTTTGTTGCTCATCTACCGTTTCTACCGTCATTGCTTGTCTTACCATTTCTTTATCGTCTACCGCTTCTTTGGATGGTAGGTCTACCGCTTCCCTACCGCTTACCGTTTCCTCTACCGTCTTACCACTACCATTTGTTTGCTTACCATTACCACTTACCACTCCTACCACTTCATTCGGTAGGCTACCGTCACTTACCGTTTCGTGTGGTAGGCTGTTACCACTTACCGTTTTATTCGATAGGTCATTATGGTATTGGCTACCGCCTACCATTTCGCTATTCAATGTGGTAGATGGTTTGACTACCGCTTTTTTGGTGCTTACCATTTCATCTTCTTGCTCGCTACCGGATTCAGTTTCAATTCCAAACAGGTGTTTATTCTTCTCCATCCAAGTCAATAGTATTTTGATCAGAAGCAAAGCAACCACCGTTGAAGCTCCAACCGCTACACCTTCCCAATTCCCTACCTTTAAAGCATCACGAATATTTGACCACAATGTAAAGGACAATCCAAAAATCAAACAAAACCATGGGGGAATACCTCTCCCCCGCGATTCGGTCAGCACAATCACAGACAAAATGAAAACTGTATCTAGCGAAACCACACCCACATGATAGAGTAGGGGAGATGGGAAGTATACTAAATCCATAAACAATTGTAAACAATGCACATAGCTAATAATCACATTACAAAGCAAAATGAGGTAAGCACCAAAGCGAACGACATAGAAAACTTTCTTTTCTTTCTTTCTTTTCGCTTTCACCTTTCGATCCCCCATTTATATAAAATTAGGTGGGAACCTTTGGAGGTTCCCTAACTTGTTTTCTTTAACTCTTCCCTGGAAATGATTTTTGTGTAATCATTCGGCACATAATAAATCGGCCGTTCAGGTGAAGCCACAATTAAGTTTGTATAATCTTTTTCGTGCAATCCTTTTTTCCGCAACTCCTCTTTCAAAATCCTAAATAATTCAACTTCAGCTTCCACATCGTTCATAGCTTGATGTAACCGTCCATGTTCAATTCCATATCGCTCAACTAAATTTCCCAAACTTGCTTTACCTTCAGGATCAGCAAGAATTGCCATTGACCGGGTACAAATAAACCGTTCAACTGGAATGTGCTTATGGTATCGGGAAAGGAAACCAAGATCAAATTGTGCATTATGAGCAACAACAATTGAATCACCAATGAAACCATCCAAACATTGAAGTGCTAATTGTTCAAGCATTCCTGACTTTAAATCAACTTCATTAATTCCTGTAATTTCTTTTATATGGTCACTCAATGTAATCCCATCATTTAATGCAACTAAAGTGTGGAACTTTCCGATTTCATTCAGTCTTTTGTCAAGTTTAACCGCTGCAATTTCTATTACCTGATCACTTTTATAATCTAAACCTGTAGTTTCTACATCATATACAACATATGTTTTCGTTCCCATGTAATCCATCTCCTTCTTTTCCCCACAATAGGATTTTGAAATTTTGTGAAGTGATGCCTTCAAATCGTGATGAATTTTTCCTTTTGACAAACCTGTTTCAACTTCAATTTCATTAACTTCAAACTGCTTTTCATAAAAATAATAGATCACTTGTTTTTCTGTCTTGGTCAATCCTGCATTCCGAATTACACGTTGAAGATCAACCACAAAATCAATGCAAGCATGATTTTGATATTTTTCAACGTGTAATTTATGGATATCCCGTAATGCTGCATGCACGCCACTTGTTTTATTCATTGGATATCGCAATTCTAATTGCTTCATCTGGTGTTCTGTGTTATATCCAACAGCCATATCCTTTCATCTCCTTTGCTTTAACCATTCATTTTCCTGCAACTTCTTTATTGAAATTGAGGCCTTATGAATGTTTTCCATCTGTTTTTTAATTTGTTTAATTTCTGGTTTCAATTCTTCCATTTCTTTAATTAAATCCTGATATATTTTTCTATCCAATCGTGATCCCTCCATTAGGCGGCATAAGTTTGTCAATTTGTTCAATTTCATCTATAATGTAAGCAGTCAGTGATAATTGGAAGGTAAGGTGATTAGATGCCAATCATCCCTTTTAACAATGAAGATTTTAAGTCGACTGGTGAAATGGTCGTGACGGTTGATAAAAACAGAAGGATTTATATCAACCGTCAGGTTCAACGTTATTTTGATGCAGTTGAAAAACCGATTAAACTTTATTTAGGTTATGATCCAGTTAATAAAAGAATTGCACTTGCAAAACCTGATGTGGTGAGACTTACGAACCACAGACCAGTTCAGTTCAACAAAGCAGGTTTCATAAGTGCTAGAACCTTCATTGATAGGTTTAAGATTGAATATAAAGATGGACCATATCATTATATTTATGACGGCAAAGAAAATGGTTGGCTAACCTTTCGGCTCCAAGGTTATGAAGCACCGGATCAGCCAACCAAAAGTTGAACATCAAAGCAATAAATGAGCACCTATTTTAATAGCGTGGTACGTCCAAATAAGGTCTTCTTGTGATTCTGTCAGCGGTTGTGAATTATCAATCAATGCATCATAAGCCAAAATATCAATCCATTTTTCCGTTTCATGGTTCAGCAGATCATAAGTTGGTTCAACGCCACGTGCCTTAATTCTTTCCATTCTTTTTACAACGTCACATTCAATTTTGATTACTGGAAAATCGTACTGAAAACAGAACAACCGTTCATTCGGTTGTCTTAAATCCGTAATCACAAATTTTCGATTGCCAAATTCATATTGGCGATAAAGATTACAAATCAAACAATCAATCCAAATGTCTTCATATTCTTTTCTGCAATTTTGGCCAAACCATTGATATAGATGTTGTGGTTTTGGTTCCTTTGGTATCCCCGTCATTTTATGTGCATAATGTTTCAACCAATTCCCAAAAGACGTTTGTACATGACCAAATTTTTCAGATAAAAAATTGGCAAGCGTATCTTTGCCGCTTGCCATTTTACCCATAAAAGCAATGACTTCAATTTTATCTAGGAAATCTAGATAAGGAACTTTTGATTTTTCACGAATTTCAGCAACCACATTCTTGAAATCAAGATCAATGTTCATCTTCATTCCTCCATTACCAGATAGATTTTTGCTTTCCAAACTTTTCACGGAAAAATTCTTCAATGTCAGCATCCCAAATTTTATTTAAACCATGAGAAATAACACCATCATAAGCACCTTCATCATCATAACCATATCGATCAATCAATTCCTGCTGATATTCCTTACCACCACCAACTTCAAACAGCAATTCTGCAAAGGTGGTTTTCTTTTTTCTCAACTTTTTCTGAACATCTTTCCACTCCTTTGTGTGCGGTCCGTAAAGTTCATAAACCGTTTCCCATAATTCAGGATCAACAGCATGACAGAGTGCAAACATCCCTTTCACAACTTCAACCGTTAACCCTTGGGCTCCGACTTCAAAAATTCTTTGTGGGAAAAGTGCTTGAATCAAGGTTTGAAAGTTGAACTGAAGTTTGAAGGTGTTCATGTTTGCATTAACTGGCATTGCTGCACGGGCAACCTGTGGTGATTCACCTGCATCAATTAAATCATGATATGCATACATTGATTCCTTAATTTTTTCAGCAACTAATTCTTTATTTTTTATTTTGTCCATCGGCAACGTGCATGAAGTAGAAATCAAAGCACGATTTCCACCTGCAACTCTCATATTCATTGTTTTGTACGTAATTAGATGATCGTACACCTGCTTTGCTACATCGTAAAATTTGAATGTAGCAGTTTCACCACGGAAAATTTCAAGTGCATGACCTAGTTTTAATATATTCAACGGTCGTCTAATGTTGTCTGTATCAGGTTTCCCAAGATAAATTGCAGCAGAATCTGCAAGGTTTAAACGGTCAGGATCAGAATATCTGTAAAGCTCAATCTGGAATGTGCCATTATCATAAACCAAATTTCCCTGCTCATTCTTTTTAATAAATTTCCCCATTTCCTGGATCATTGCTTTATTCATCTTTACCACCACTTTCTTCTTGAGTAAAGAAAACTTGGTTTGCTTGATCCCGTAAGTCTTGGAATTCATAGTACAGTTTTAGTTTATACATGGCACGTTCTTCTTTTGAACCTCTTGTCTTGTCTCTTTTAGATAAACGGTTTCTGGCTTCTTTCAACCTTTTTTTAGTTGTGTGATAAACCATTCCATGGTTAATCTCATTTATCCGTTTTTCTTTGTTCATCTTCTCTAACCTCCATAAAAGTAATTAGAAAATCCAAAGCTGAAACAACATCTTTAGCCAATTTCCTCAAACATTCAATTTTATCCTCAACAGGTGCTTCTCTGTCTGCACGGGCAATAATTTCACCGTCCATCAATATTTGAACCTCAAACTTTGACGTTTTATGATCATTCCATAATCGTTCATACTCACGTAAAAATTCAGCTTGGTTTTTCTTATTGCTGAACATTTCATTTTCCATTTCCCACTCCTCCTTTTAATCAAATGGTTCAATATCATCTTTATCAGAGAACTGACGAAGCATGATATTCACCACCTTTAAAAGAAATGGACGGGAAGAAAATTCCCCGTCCTTAAATGTTTGTGCTACCGAACCCACCACCCCTATCATAGCCTGTAAGTTCATCAACAACTACAATTTTTGCAATAATGATTTCTTTGATCAAAGCTTGTGCTATCCTGTCACCATCGTGAACAATAAAATCATTTTCACCATGATTGATGAGAATCACCCCAACCTCATTTTTAAATCCATGGTCTACAGTCCCCGGCGAATTAAGAACCGTAATTCCGTGTTTCAATGCCAAACCTGAACGTGGACGAATCTGCAGTTCATAACCAAATGGAACTGCAACAGCAATTCCCGTCCCAATAACAGCATGTTTGCCTGCTTCAATAACCATCGTTCCATCTGGAATTCTTGCATGCAGATCAAACCCTGCACTTCCAAATTTCTGATATTCAGGAACCAAAGATGCATCAGAAAGAAGTTTCACTTCCAATTTTGCATGTTTCATTTTTCATCTTCCCCTTTATCTGGAATAATTCTAATACCATGAATCGTCAACCAAACACCAGAACCAACTAACCTATCGAAAATGTGATTTAAAACAAAAGCTTCTGCTTCACGTTCAGTTCTAGGTGTGAAACCTAGAAAATGAATAGACAAGTTTACTTTAGCCATCATTTTTCGTCTTCACCTTTGCTTCTGTAGATTTTTTCATAACGATCTAAGTTAAGATTTCCAACCACAAATTCAGATTCATCAATTTCACCATTCTGATATAATTCATATAGTTCTTCAAATTTGGTCATGGGTTGTTTCCTCCTTTGATTTGATCAAGTAAACCTTTTTCCTTCAACCATTCAACAGAGGATTTTAATCGTCGTGCAGCTTCAACAATTTCAGGAAGATGAATTGGAAGGTCAAAACCACTTGTTGTTTCTGTGTAATCTTTGAAATATTCATGATAAATAACTTCCTTCGATAGTTCGGAAAAAGTTTTTTGAAGCAATTGAAGATCCTTCCCTAATTGGTCATATGTGTGATCATCAATTTCAGTATGATTCATTCGATAATAAAGGCAGCTATGAACCAAAATCTGTTTTCGTCTACGTTTGATCAACTCCTTAATCAAATCATTAAGGTTTGCATCTTTCATAAAGGTTTTCTTCATTCGGTTTAATTCTTGTTTTAAATGTGTTGGAAGTTTCATTTATTTTTTCCCTCCTCATTATATATATGGGGAACAAATCGACCAAAAGTGACATAAAAAGAAAAAAAATTCCCGGCCTAGATTGACCGGGTGTTGTTTTCATTATTTAATTGGGCAATGGCCACCTTGACATTCCCCAACCACATCATCACTATCATCAAAGGAATTCAATGAATCGATCAATTCCCAAGGTTTATGTCTAATGCGTTTAATTTCCTGCTCGTAACGTTCCTTGGAAATGGTTTCTTCAGGCATTTGGCGATAAGCACCAGATTCAATATAAGGCAACAATGACGTTGATTTAATCGTGTCTTTATATTTGAACAGTAGTTCTGCAATTTGATTAACAACTTTTTCATCTTCAATTTCATTTGTTCCTTTGTGGAAATTCAACGTTGCAGAAACTGCATTGTCAGACCAATATTTTGCAAGAAGTGCTTGAATTGCAAATTGTTCTTTCAAGCTGATTGTTCCCCTGGTCTGAAAATCTGGATGCTCTGCAGTTGGTGCTTGAATTGGGAATTCAAACACCATGGTTCCATGATCCCAAATATCATTTTTGTTTTCATCATATCCTTTGTGCAAGAATTCCCACTTATAATTGCATCGAATAAGAATTTCCACCAAAGGATTGTTTGCAGCAAACCGAATTCTTCTGATTAGATAAGGTGCTTGATGTGCGTGCATGCCAGCAGAAACGCCCATCATAATGGAAACTGTTCCGCTTGGTTTGACCGTAGTCAATTTGATTGAAGGATTAGCAAGCAATTCTTCAGCATGTAGTTTGTTGGTTTCCTTCACCCATTTGTACATTTGATCCAAGCATTCAACAACTTCTGCTTTATAAATTGGATTATCATTTTCGTCAAAACCAAGAACTGCTTTTCCGTCAAATTTCATCAAAACCCAGTCCATGAATCCAGTTAAACCAACGCCCAACCTTCTTTGCTGGTTAATAATTTTCCTTGTAACTTCCCAATCATATTTACGGAAAGTAACACGGTAAGCATATCTTGTACCAAGATAACATGCTTCCTTATATAAATCTTCAGTTTCAATTCCTTTTTCAATCAATTCATGAATTTTTGGCAAGTTGATTTCAAACAAGTTACAAGGTGAACCGTTTGGCAGCGTGATTTCCCCGCAAGGATTAAATATTTCAACAAACCCATCAATCATTTCTTGCCAACCGTCAATAATTCGTCCTGTGTTTTGTGCCAGTTCAATGTTGGTGTACCCAGGTTCACCGTTGCAATAAATATTGTTAGCCATTTCCTTAAATTCTTCTTTTGTCGTTTCCCTTGTTACAGAAACAGAGTTATTGCTTGCCCATCTCCACTGACTAGCAACCAGGTTTTCAGGTTTGGAATAGTTTTTGGATTCAACAAATTCTAAATCCTCAACATCCCCAACAAGGATCAATGCTGATCTTCTTACATTGCCGGCGACAACACAGCAACCGATATTCTGAATAATATCGCCCCAATGCACTGGGGAAACTTTTTGTCCCACATTTTCATTCAAAATATCGTTCACCACTTTCAACAGGTGAACGAGCGGTGCAGGACCTGATGCAATTCCTCCAAAACCTTTGATTGGATCACCTTTTGGACGAACATCAGAAATATCAATTGCTAAACTTGAATATTCACCAATAAAATGGCTATCAATCACCAATTGCAAAGATTCTGCCCAACCTTCACGAGAGTCAGGAACTTTAAAAACCTTGTCAACCACTGCATGATGATCATTAAATTTAATATGATCCTTCTCTGCTTGTTCTGCCAAATCACCATTAAAATCTTTATGATTTGGATCACAAATGAAATGAAGATTTATTTCTCTCTTCACGGTTGGCATCTGATTAACGTTTTTCCGTTGAACATTGACGCCAACTCCTCCGCCTTTCATTAACTGGTCAAATGTGAAAATGGCTGCAAACGAAGGAAGCAGTTCGTCAGAAGAACCAATGACGGGTTTTAAATGGGATTCGCCAAATTTTTGTGGCCGTGCGACAACGCCCCAACAATTGTTTTCTGCATCACCAGTTCTCAATGAAAATTTAGTTCCCGACATCCACAATCCACGGCCAGGAGGAGTGATGACAAGATTAAACATCAGGTGATAAAACCGTTGTGCTTCTTTCATCAATTCAGCTTCTTTTGCTAAATTCCATTTGCCGATTTGCTGCAATCGATCCATTTCTATTCCAAAATTACCTTCTGTCACACGTTTGCATGTTTCCCACCATTGTTCCATTGTCCCATCTTCTTTTGTTCGGGAATATGTTCGCAAATAAACGATATATCCTAATCCACCATATCCCCATTTCGGATTTTTCCCTTTATATTGAGACAAGAATTTTTCAGGTAAGTTGAATTTCATACGGCAACATCTCCTTTAATCAATTTTTATGAAAAAAGAAAAAGACCGTGAAGTTGTGGTTCACGGTCAATCAAATTCAACTTCTGCTTGAAAACGAATATTTTCCCAAAGTTCGACATATCCCTCATAATCTTCATAACGTTGAAAATTAGGATTGTTTAATTCAATGTTCTTCCCAACCTTTCTTTCAAGATGTTCTTTGATGATTTTAATCAATTCTTCTTCAGAAAATGTGATCATCATTTTTCCATTCCTCCAATTAACTCATTTTCAATTGCAAAAGCCAAAGCAACAGCACCAGCATCAGATGCATCATTGGATTCAAAAGTAAAATCTTCTGCCAGGTTCAAGAATTTCCTAACAGAAGATTCAACCGTTTCTTTTGAATTTGCGTTCATCAACTTTTTAATCTTTTGTGGTGCAATTTCTTCAATTTCAACACCAAAGGAAACATAAACTGCACCAACCACACGTTCCAGTGCTTTTGTTGCTTTGTTGAATTTCACAAAGGAATTTTCACGAACAACCACATCAATTTCATGGTCCCAATAGACACGTAATAAATGGCTGGTGATCCTTTTCAACTTTTGGTTCAGGTTATGCTTTGGATTTGCTTTCACAATTCCTGATTCCAGCAATTTCACTTTTCCATTTTTCACTTCAACAACTGCATATCCAGGTGAATTTAATGATAAATCAAGTCCTAATATCTTCACATTCCTTTCACTCCTTTGATGTAGGTCAAAACTGCTTCTAAATTCTGCAGATGTTGTTTGTCAAAAGCGGTTGGTTTCATGATGTTTAGGCATTCTTCATATTCTTGTTCAAGTTCTTTAATTTCTTCATCTGTTGCAGATTCAGCAATTGCCCGTTTGAAATTGTTGAATGCCCACTTGTCAACGTCAATTTTAGGTGGTTTATTTTCTTTCACTGCTTCAACCACTTCTGCGAATTCATCAAGCAGTTCAATCTTATGTTCTTCATCAACGTTGACATAAAAAGCACGAATATCTTGATATTTCAATTGATCTTCTTCATTTAGTTCCCAAGATTTTTTGGCAAGATTCACATAAACAATAAGGTATTCATTCAAACCATAAAGTTTGGAATATGCATAAACTTGCTTTACGTGGTCTTGTTGTGCTTCACGTAAGGAGTAGTTAGAGGTTTTATTGTAACTGGTTTGTTTTGTCTTGAATTCAACACCAACCCTTTTTCCGTCTTTATAGATCAGAATTCCATCTGGTTGACCTTGAATTGGGATTTCTAAACCGTTGTGGTTGTACACTTTTTGAACCTGGGCAAAACCTTCCCAAGCTGGAACTTTAAGGCCATTCATATTTAAGAACAATGGTTTGAAAGGTGGTTCTTCACCTGTCAATTGTTTATAATGTTTTGCGATGAATAGCAATTTCCGTTGCATCATTTTTCCGGTTAAAGTTCCAAGCTCTTTCCAACGGTTTTGATGCGGCTGTTGAGGTTCACGATCACGTTTATCACCTTTCAATTTGTGATAAAGTTCTCGTTTGCAACTATTAGCAGAAGAAGGCGTGAAACCAATAAACCGTTCATAAGGTTCATTCATTTCTTTTTTCAGAAGTGCAACTTCAGTTTCCAAAAGATAAAGGTCAATTTGTTTATCGTGAATTTCAGGGAAAGAATCGTAGGTGTTGATCATGCTTAAGAAATCGTGCTCTAGCATATCTTTCCGTTCTGCAATTTTTGCTTCTTGACGTTCCTTTTTAACTTCAGCAGCAGTTATGAACATTTTTGTTCCTCCTAGTTTTTTTTTTTGATTTTTAATCTCTCATTATATATATGGGGAACGTTTTGCTCAAAGGTGACACAAAAACAAAAAAAAAAAATTACACAGTTCTTTTTCCTGCAAACCATTCTTCAGGTGAAATTTCTTCCATCCAACGGTTCATGATTACAATATCCGTCTTCAATGGAACGTTCAATTTAACCGTGTTACACATAACGTCTTCAATTAATGCAATCGTTTCAGGTGTTACATCTTTTTCAGGAACCATCATCAACAATTCATCGTGAATAGAAGCAGGCAAGAACCAATCACCTTTTTCAATGCAAATTTTCCCCATTCTGTTACCGTTTTGCTTCAGAATATCTGCACCAGTTCCTTGAATTCTATGGTTGAATGCTTGACGTTCAAACCTTTTGAGTTTGCCAATTAGTTGCCTAATTTCATTAATTTCTTTTTGGATTTGTTTAAACCGTTGTTGTTCTTTGTAAGTTGGTTTTCCTTCTTTGTTCAACAACTTTTTCCGTTCCCTGTAAAGTTTGGTTAACTTATCTTCATTCATTGCAATTTCACGTTTAAGAATCTTGTATTCTGGAAACCTTCTTTTGCGGCCAAATAATGTTGGAACGTAACCGTTTATTTGCATGAAAAGAATTGTTTCTGCAACCATTTGTTCAAATTTGGGATAAAGTTCATTGAATTTCTTGATAAAGTGTTCACCAACTTCAATTGGAACGCCCATTGATTCAGCAAAACCTTTTGCAGATTGGCGATAAGCAACCGCCAACATTCCTTGTTTTGCTAATTTGCGGGGTTCAAATGCGGTTGCTGGTTTTTCATCCTTCTTTGTTCCACCGTCGCGGGAAACAGGATCAAACCAACATTTATCTTGACACCATTCACGTTTCAATTCAGGATAAAGAAATTTGAAAACAATCAAGGCAACATCAACATAAGGATCTTCGTCATTCCAATAAGCCTTAATCATGCTATCATCTTGATATTCCGTCCAAAGAATTTCAGCTTGAATTCTAGGTTCAATAGATGATAGATCGGCTCCAATAATCACATAACCTTCAGGTGGAATGAAGCACTTTCTTACTAATTCACCATCACCTTTAGATGGTAAGTTTTGCAAGTTCGTTCCTTTTTGCACTTTCCGTTCATCAGTGACAAGATAACGAACAATATCTAGGAAATTGGAATCATTCACGAAATTGTAATGGGTGTTCATACAACATCCTCCTTATGGTTTAATGGGGATTTTGGCATATGTTCTATTTCCCATAACCTTCTGGCTTCAACTGCTTCTTCTAGAGTCTTGAATTGACCTAAGTAATAATGTTTTCCATTAACACAACCTTGTGCTTGCCATTTGCCATTGTTTTATTGTCAATCCTAACGAAAGTGTTTTGACTATTACCTGAATGGTCAACCCATCTCAAATTTCGTTTTCTATTATCTAACGTATTGTGGTTTATGTGATCTACATGTAGCTGTTCATTTGGTGGTTCTCCAAGTACAATTCTGTGAAGGTAAATTACTTTTTCCCAAGGTTTTTCCCTGTCTGGTAACCATACTCTTTCTTTATTACAAACATAAAACCCAGATCTCTTTTTTGATAAATACCACTTCCTGTTGTTTGGTAATTGAACCTTTTCAAGGTCTTCAGTATCAATCAAAACTTCGTAAACTTCACCATTTCTTCTTTCAATAAAAATAACCGTGGTTTCACCACGGATTTCATAGCGATTTTTCAATTTTTACCCCACCTTTCTTTAATTTCTTCATAAACTTCAATCGGCCTACCATCATAACCGCTTGATGCATAACGACCTGTTTGTGCTCCTGTGCTATCAAACCGCGAATGAATTTTCCCGTCAATTTCAACTGCTTCGGGCAATTTACGAACATAAGTTGTCAACAATTTCTGAAGTGCTGACACTTCTTTTAATGGTTTCAATGCAGGTTCGGTTTCAAAATATTCTTTCAAAATCTTGGTTGAAGTGCTTCTTGTTTTTCCTCTCTCAAACTGCGGCGTAATGTCTTCAATCTTCAGGTAATCATAAATCAGATATGAGATGTGGTTATGGTTGGTCAAACTGAATTCAGTGATCCTGAATTTATCAGGAAGATTTTCAATTGTTGCTGCAACTGGTTTTTGTTTCAACAATCTATCCAATTCTTGTTTTGTCGTTTTGTAAGATTTCAAATGTGTCTTTCCTTGCTGTTCCCATTCCTTCAGTTTTTGTTTTTTCTTCTGAACACGTTCTTCCCAAGTTTTGATCCTTTTCTTTTGCGATTCAATCCAGGCATCGATATCTTTCTTTTTCAACTTCAACGTCATATTCCACAGGAATTCATCGTTAATGTTATAGGTTTCAAAAAGTTCCCTTTCCAATTCAGCAAGTTTTGACGTGAATTTTTCATTCAATTCATTCAACCGTTCAGAATCCAAATTGAAACCAGTTCTTTGAAGCATGAAATCAGTGGTTGGAAGGTTTTTATCAATTAAGGTGTAAACGTTGTATAGCTTATCGGTTTTTTTCATCACTTCCATTTGCCACTCAAACAGTTTCCAACCGTAAAGCGTATCTTTGATGGCATAAATTCCAACCAATTCAATATCGAAAGGTGCAGGTGAACAATTGCCGAACAAATCATCGAAGGTGAAAATTTCTCCGTCAATCCCAAAGTGTTTCCCATATTTCCGAACCAACGGTTTCAAACCGTAAGATGGTTCATGTTCGTTCATCACTTTCATTGCGTTCAAAGTGTCCCAAATTAAACCGTTGATCTGATAACCGTCATTCACGGCCATGTGCATATCAAGCAACGTTGCACCCATATGAAACGTTTTGCCTTCAGTTTCTGCTTCCATGAATGGTTTAATTGCTTCCAGAACTTTGGAACGTGTCAATTGTGGATCATCTTTTTTATGCTGAAACTCATAAGGAATTTCCATCTTTCCAATTCGGTCAATTCCATGAACATGCCCATATGGAAGATAATAACCTTCATTCAAATAAGGTAACCAAATTGAAATACCAATGGTCAAGTCAATATAAGAATCAATTCCCGTGGTTTCAACGTCACCAGCAACCATTGATTTTACTCCCAAATCAATCCAACGGTTTTTCCAATGTTCTCTTTGCAACTTGCATTCTTGTCTTAACCGTTTCATGAATTGTGGAATCTCATGGTCATGACGAAGAATAAAGAAATTGTCAGGTTTGGTTTCAATCACTTTCCTTGCACGTTCACGTTTCAAATCCAATTCTTGTTGTTCTGCAATTTCTTTTCCGTAACGAACCAATTCAGCTTTGGAAATTGCACCATCTTTTTGACGTTGAATTTTCCCTGATAAGATTGCTTCTTTTCCAAGTTTGAACCAATGCAATTCACGTTCATTTGTGGGAATGTCTAATTGTTCGATTTGTTCAGCAAGCGGTTTATGCAGGTCGTTAACCTGCTTGATTCGTTCTTTTGCTGATTTTGCGTTGAATTGGGAATTTTGGTTTAAGGTCAATTTGATTTCCATCAATTCACACCTCCGAATTTATTAATTCCTTGTTTACTTATCGGAATTTATCCCATCAATTTTTTCCTTCACTTTTTCTAAATGCAGAGACATAAATTGATAAAATTGTTCAAAAGTTTCTTTTCTGGTTTTAAGCCAAGTGACAACAAATAATTTAGTGGTCTTTTCAACAATAGCCCAAGCTCTACGTGACCTTATAAGGTAAAACCCCATTCCTTCAAACTCAAAAAACTGCCCCAAATATTCAGATTCCTCGATACGACCCCAGAAATTCTGTTTAATTAATACTTTTTCCTTTTGTCTATTAAGTTTTATTTTATCCAATCTTCCCACCTCCAATTGAAATAAAAAGAAAAAAGAGGAATAGCACGAAACAACCTGCTATTCCTCCAAACCGTTCATTTGTCTGGAATCAAAGAATCAAAAATTGCATTTGAAATATTCATCCCACCAGCCGAATATAACAACCAATAATCACCTTCATCAAATCCCATTCGATCATAAATCAAATAACGAAAAGTTCCACCTTCTTGAAGATGTTCGTTCAACTTTTGAAACACCCAAGCAACTTGTTCAACTGTTGGCCGTTGTTCTTCAATCTTCTTTTCAACCTGCTTCTTCAATTGCTGGAATTCTTCTTTCCCTTCTTCCCAAACCTTTTTGAATTCTGGATTCTTCAATTGTTCTTCCAGGAATTTTTGAAGGAAATCTTTTTCCATTTCCCATTCCCCTTTCAAAATTGAAGGGGATGGAATTGAACCATCCCCAAATATTAAAACGGAAATTCATCACCTTCATCAGCAGCAGAAATAGGTTCAGTTTGGCCTTTCTTTTCTTCAGCAGCTTCAACTTTTTGTTCTTTCTGTTCAACTTCTGCATTTTCTTCATCAACTGGTGCTTCATAACCAATTTTGGTTACGTCAAATCCAAGTTTCACAAGGTCAAGCACTTTCTTATCTTCAGGTTTTACATACACCATTTTTTCAAACAAACCCATATCAAATTCACCGAATTTTGAAACATCCACTTTTACAGGTTTACGATCCTTGTCACGAACAACTGTTAATTTATATGTGGCTTTAACTCCGCTGCCTGTTTTTTCAAGAATCATTTCGCAATCAAGTTTTCCATCTGCTTCAAGTTCGATAATTCGATCAACCAAGTCATCACCTTGTTTTCCTCTGGTTCCAACAATGACAGGTTGACCAGTTTCCAGATTCCAAAAACCAAACATGTACCTGCGTTCCGCCTTTAATTCACGAACCAAAAATTCAGCGTGTTCCAATTCTTTTCCCTTCAGGTTTTTCATGTTTTTACGCAAATAACTAACTGCTTTATCATAAGCATCAGGTTCAATGTGACGTGTACAAATGCTAGGATAAATTTGATATTGTTGTGATAAAACGTATGATTGGTGGCTCCAAAATTCAACGTATGTTTCAGAATTGGGAAGTGCAACTTTCACTTTGTCGCCAATCTTGAAGTTCTTGCGAAGTTTTTTCAGTTCGTTTTGTTCTTGCTTCCGTTTTTCTTCTTCCAACCGTTTTTGTTCTTCCAATGCTTTTTTCTCAGCAATTTCTTTACCTTTTCCGGTGAACATGTTCATTTAATCATCCCCTTGGATTAAGTTTGTAACGGGGATTTTCATCCCTCACTATATATATGGGGAACGTTTTGCTCAAAGGTGACATAAGGAGAAATTTTTTTTTTGACTAGAATTGCGGTTCAGGTGGGGAATTGTTACAAGTTCATTTCAAAGTTCAAATCAAAGTTCAAACGGTTGAACTATAAATAAATAAATACTATAAATAAAAAAAGAACTATAAATAAAAAGATTCAGCATATAAATACTATCGTATTTATATGCTGGACGTTATTTCAATATTTTGCTTTTTCACTAAGACTTATCTATGCAGAGAAGGATTAATTAACAACACCAAGGTTCACCCATCTGTGCAGATTCAAAAGCATAATGATCCTGTGTTAATATGGTTTGTCCGTCTTCTGCGTTTACAATAAAAACTGAAAGTAATAAAACAAACATCACAATCAACGCATTTTTCATAATCCAGCACCTTCCCTTTTATCATCATGTTTGACTTAACTTAAAAAATGTGTTCAGATACTCAAAGTATTTCGGTTCGTTCTCTTGTAAACAACTAAGAAGCAACGTAACAATGTTTTGTGCCGCTTCCTTGGCTCCGAATTTTTCTGCAATCTTAACACCTTTTTCCAAAATTGAAACCGCTTGTTTCATCTTTCCTTTTCTAATCCACAACCTCCCCTGCAGACAATACGTTTCTAAGATTCGTGGGCCAACATGATCAATTGAAAATGCATGATTGATATATTCTTGCACTTGATCCAACTGATCTTGCTTGAGTTTAAGATATCCAAGTCGGTTATAAATCGTGGTCAAAAGTTTTTGATCAACCTTACCTTCCAGTTTCAATGCTTTTTTGTAAGCTCTTTCTGCCGTGTCAAAATCTCCTTTTTCCTCGTAAACTTTCCCCAAAACTTCCCAAAGTTCAACCGACCGGTCAAATTTTTGTTCCTTGGCTGCAATTTTCAGGCCGGCAATTGCAGAACAAATTGCTTTATCATATTTTTTCCGCTCAAGCTCATTTCTTGCCTTACACTCAAACACAAGGCATGTGATGTGTGCGTTTTGAATTTGATGATGGTTCTGAATCAATTCTTCCAATTCTTCATAGGAATTTCGCAAAAGCAAAACCTTAAAGCTAAGAAGGCCATAATAAACATCCATGCGTGATGATCCTTTAAAGGATTTAATTCCCTCTTCAATTTCCATTAATGCAGATGGAATATCATTGTTTGCATAATAATAGTTGGCCAATAGGTTATGTGCTGCACTTTTTAGATTTTCTGAATTGGCCTCTTCCGATTCAATAACCTTTGTTGCTGCAGCCTTTGCTTTTTCTAATTGTCCCAAATAGAAAAATGCTTTTGCTTTCAGGAACGTGATCCATGCTTTTTCTTTTGAATAAACTTCTGCATAAACTTCAAGTTGTTCTAACCGTTCGATATCTTCCTTTAAGGATTGTTTTAAATCAATGCTGACCTCAGCAATTTCAAGTCGGGTTCTTAGCTCATCAGGTTCTTCTAATCTAATGATTTGATAAACTTCCTCAACGGTGAATCCGAACAGTGAACAATATTTTTCATATGCTTCAATGGCTTTTTCAATTTTCTTTGGACCATCCCCCTTTTCTAATCTACACAGTGTTGTGATGGATTGCTCTCCCTTCATTGCCAAATATTCAAGTGAATAACCTTCTTCATTCCGCTTTTTCTCCAGGAACTTTCCGATCTTTTTAAAATCGTACTTATTCAAGATGTCCCCTTCTTTCCCTATGTTATCACGTAATTCCAGCAAATGTGATTTATGAAATATTTCATGTTTTGGTGCGGAATTTTTCAAACCAAATGCCGTTTCAAATCAACATGCAATTATTTATTCGTTTGTTTTGTCCATTTTTTGTCCGATGTCCGTGAAAATACTCCTAGTTTTTACGATTATTTTCTTATTTTCTGATTTGACTTTACCTAAATTTTACATCAAAAATTTGATTTGTATTTTTTTTCTGACTAAAATTAAATCACTAATGAATGAAGTTGCTCGTTCAAATTCCCCCTAAACAATCGTGTCAACCTCGTGTTCTGGTTTCCTACTATAAAAATAGAAAGAGGGAATGTGTAATGCCAAAAAAAGCATTCACTTGTAAGGAACACAAAGGCAATGCTGATTTTGTAGAACTTGCAGTTGATGCAGTTGTTCAATATGTAAATGACCAAATTGAACAAAATGTTTTGGTTGCTAATGATGTAAAGATTGAATCTTCTAGAAAACTTAAATTTAAAAATCACATTGCTAAATTTGACACAGAATCGAAAATTTTCTACAATAAGAAAGGAATGTGAATTTTTGTTTTGGGGGAATTTAATTGGAGACTCGCAGCCTAGATGAAAAGGAACCTATTTGTGCAGTATATGCACGCGTTTCAGTTGAACGAAATAGCGAATCAGTCGAACACCAAGTTTCATTACTTAGGGAATTTGTCAGATCAAAAGGACTAGGTGTCATTCCAGATGAATTTATATATGAAGATGTTGTTTCCGCTTCAAAATACAGTATCTGGGAAAGGCCGGCAATGAAACGACTTTTGGAAGACGCAAAAGATGGAAAGTTTTCTATTCTTTTATTTAAGGGTATTTCCCGATCTGTTCGTGATACGCAGGAAGCACTTGAAATCCTTGAACGATTCAAACAAAAAGGAATTCGTGTAATCTCATTCGAGGAAAATTACGATAGTTCCCGTGAAGATTCCAAATTTATATTTGGCATTCATGCACTTTTGGCCGAACAGGAATCAGAAAAAATTTCTGTTCGGGTTAAACTTGGAATGAAGGAAAAGGTGAAAAAAGGTGAATGGGCAGGATTGTCACCATTCGGCTATCGAGTAAAAGACAAAAAATTGGTGGTCGATCCAGAAGAAGCTGAAATTGTTAAGAAAATATTTGATATGTACGTGGACGAGAATGTTGGAACGTCAACAATTGCAGTTCACCTGAATGAGCACGGATATAGAACTCGAAATGGAAGGCCTTGGTCCAGGAAAACCGTTAGGGACATGTTGAAAAATGAAGTTTATATTGGTCGGATTACGTATAATAAAAAGTCACTAAAACGAATAAGAGATTTTGACAGTGAAACCCAAAAGAAAAAGTGGGTACGAATTCCTAATAGTCAAGATGATTGGGTTATTGTAGAGAATAGCCACGATGCTATTATTGATAAGAAAAAATTTGAAAAGGCACAAATAATGCTTGCTGAAAGAAGCAGAAATTTAGAACCATCCAATGTTATATTTCCGCTAGCTGGAATCCTAAAATGTAAAAAATGCAAGAAATCAATCGTAGGTCTGACTTCAAAAGCTAAGGGGAAAACTTATAGATATTATTGCTGCAATACTTACCTCAGATTTGGACGTTCCTTTTGTAGTCAGCCAAATATAAATGCAGAAAAGATCGAAGCGTATATTTTGGAATTATTAGCAGAAAAGCTAAAGACAATCCAGGATCAAATTGTGCTTGGAAAAAATATTGGAGTGGTTAAACCCAACACAAAGGATATTGAAAAGAAATTAAAACAAGTTGAAGCTCAGATTGAAAAGGTAAACCGTGATACTTCAGAACTTTATTTTGAACGTGACAACATGGAGCCACTTCAATATCAATTCATTATGCAACAGCTACGTGAAAAAGCCAAATCACTAAATGAAGAAAAGGAGCAGTTACTATCAAAACTCCAAATTTCAGAGGAATCAGAGGAAATGATGAAAGAAGTAGAGAGTCATCTAACTGAATTTTTCAACCTCGACATATCGGAACCTAGGAAAGTTAGGAAAGTCCTTCGCCATTTTATTGAAGTCATTTGGCTTGATGATAAACATCTTGATATTCATTACAAATTCGATTTTTAATCAGTTCCAAGAACCTAGAAAGTCTAGGTTCTTTTTTTTATTGCTTATATCCGTTTTCTAAGATTTTTTGATTACGTAACTAGTTTTATTTAATTATGTAACCTGAAATATTCATTAGCAATTCCAAGATATACGCATCTAATCTTTCCAAATGGCCATATATTGAATTTGTTTTACTCTTTATGACTATATATACTGATGTTACGTAACACAAAAACAAACGAACATTCGCCAAACACTCTATAGCCTAGAATGATGTATCAGAAAATTAGATCGGGCATATACTGTAATATCTACTTTTTAATCATGTAACATCGGGTACGGTGGACATCCCCCAAAAATTGACCATATCCAGACATCCCGGGGCAATCACCTGCGGCAATCCCCATTTCGCGGCTGCACTCATGCGATTGGGACCGGCTGACAAAACACCACCCGCCAGTTCATCGGCCAGCTCGGTTGGCGTTACTTCAAGCACCCCGGAAATATAGCCTCTTTCAATCAAGGATTCCATCGTTTTGCCCCCGGTGCCAGTGGCATGAAACACCAACACTTCATAATCTTTTTCATCCAAATATTTTTTGCATTGATTGACCAAGGTTGTCGTATTGCCAAACATGGAAGCCGTAATCAACGGTTTTGATTCTATAGGCGGGACTTGAGCTTCCAACATGCCGACAATGGCGCCGACAGCATTGGCGTAAATGCGCGCACTGATGCGATTCACACCCGATACATCCAAGATGGAAGGAATCATGACGATATCACTGATCCCCACATAAGGCTGGGTATCCCCTGACGCCACCGTACTCACCATGACTTTGGGAACTCCGATCGGCAATGCCCGCAGTCCAGACGTTCCGATCATCGTTCCATTGGAACCTCCCATGGAAAAACCGGCATCAACCAGTCCTTCCTGATAAAGCTCCTGCATCACGATGGCAATCCCTTTCGTCATAATCGTCATCGCGAGCGATTTATCGGCGATTCGGCGAAGCTCGCTCAAAGCGACACCGCCTGCTTTGGCCACTCTTTCCGCCGAAATGTCAGGTTCAAATAAAGGATCCCCAAGCACTCCGGTATTGACCATCAGCGCCCGGTGTCCCTTTTTTTCAATTTCCGCCTTGATAAAAGCATAGTCATCTCCCTTGGTATCAAACGCACCGATGACTGCAATCGTTTTACTCACACTCACTTTGCCCCTCCTCACATTTTTAAATTGATAAAAAAAGATTTATCTACTATATTTGCTTCCATTTCTACTAAATCATTTCCTTCTAAACAATTAAAAAATTGTTTTCGCGACAATCCGGCACCGGGGCATAATTGCCTCCGCTCATCCGTAGGTATATAGAAGCATATTCTTTCTCAGGAAAACATTCATATCCTTTTCGATACCATCCGACCCACCATGCACAATTTCGGGTCATGTTTGGCAAAAGAGGTGTCTTCGATGCGAGTAAAAGCCGATGTTCATATCAGTCCCGAAGAGGTAACCAGAATCATTGAAACCCGATACGGACTCAAAGTCCATTCGTTAACCAAAGTGCGTGCCGTGTACAAAGCCAAAACGTCCCATGGCGTCTACGGTTTTAAAAATGCCGAGGAATTGCCCGACCTCCCCTTTATTATTTCTTGTTTAAATTGCATCAGGAAAAATGGCTTTCGGCGCATGCCCAGCTTTCTTCCTTCCATCGAAGGTGATTGGCTCGTCGATGATCACGGCGAAACTTATTTCATGGAGGAGTGGCACGATTTAACCGAAGTCCCCCCAGACAGTTATCCGTATTGGATAAAAATCGCAGGCACACTGGCTGAATTTCATGAAGCATCGCGGGGAATCCCCCACGGTGACCACAACGAACGGGAATATCTAGGAAGAAGACATCAATACCTGCGAAAGATGCTCGAAAAATTGCGAAACTGGCGCCAGTCATGCCGCGATCACCGGCAGGCGGCCCTGCTCGATTTTGCTTTAACCCGCGCGAAACTGGCATACCATCTCATCCAAGATGTTCCGGAAAGGGTGATGCCGGAGCATGCCGTCTGGTGTCACGGCGGTCTGCAGCACCGCAACATCATGATCGACCGCAAGCGGCAGATCTGGCTGATTGATTTTGAAACGCTCACCTACATGGAACGGGTGGCTGACCTGGCCCAATTTGTCCAATACCACGGATATGCCTACAACTGGCCCCCTTCCGCCATTTGGCGTTTTCTTTCCGCCTATGAAAAAAGAGCTTCCAAACCGCTCGATCCTGATGAATGGAAAATGTTTTTTTCCTATCTCCTCTTCCCCAAACGCTTGGGCAGCAGGTTCCAGCGTTACTATGGAAAGCGCTCCCCGGATCAGAAGGACTGGGAAAAATGCACAAACACGGTCACCAAAGAGTTCCTCAAGGAAACATTTCTCCAGCAGATCCGGCCGATGCTGGAAAGAAGGGGATTTTGAAAGCGAACCACCTTTGCCTCTCTGCAGGGGATGAGCATAATAATGGAAAACAGCACCAGTGAGAAACGGAGCCGAAGGAAGACTGAGCCAACCCCCGCTCAAGATCCCTGATCCGGAAAAGGCGAGGTAAAAGGTGGCCCCGCTCTCCTGCCAGCCATTCCATAAAACAAGTGGAGGGGATCATGAGAGATCCGCTCCACTCTTTTTTGATTAAACCGGCTGCCCCGCCTTCCATCCGAAGACTTCCTCCGTGCTTTTCACGATTTGCTCCATCACTTCTTCCATATCCACTTCTCTGCCTAACAGCTCTTTCATCGAAGTAACCCCGTATTCCTGGATTCCGCACGGAACGATCAGATTAAAATAGCGCAAATCGGTGTTCACATTCAGGGCAAAGCCGTGATTGGTGATATATCCCCGTTTTTGCCGTCCACGGTTAAACTTCACCCCGATCGCGGCAATTTTTACGTCTCCCACCCAGACACCTGTGTAGGGGGCTTTTCGTCCGCCCTGAATATCAAAGTGTTTCAGCGCACGAATGATAACCTCTTCCAAATCCCGCAAATAACCGTGGGAGTCGTTGCCGCGCTCTCCCAAGTGAAAAATGGGATAGCCGACCAATTGGCCGGGACCATGATAGGTTACGTCACCGCCGCGGTCAATCTCCACAACCTGAATCCCCTGTGCTTCATAATATTCTTTTGAAAAGAGCAGATTTTCCTGGTGAAAACCGCGTCCCAACGTAAATGTATGGGGATGCTCAAGCAACAAGAGCTGATTCTCCGCCTGCCCTTGATCGATTTTCCGAACCCATTCCTTTTGTTTGTCCCAGGTTTCCATATAAGGAACCAGACCGAGACGCTGTACTTGAAACATAGACATCCACCTTTCCAAGCGGAAAAGGCACCGCGTCGGGTGCCTCCATATGATTGTTGCAATCTTCTTCTATTCTACCAGAGCAGCGGCGTATTAAATTTCTGAATTGGGCCCGTAAGCTTCCAGACGCTCTTTGACCCGTTTCAGGAAGCGGCCGGCCATCAACCCGTCGAGAATACGATGGTCCAGCGACAGGCAGATATTCATCATATCGCGAACGGCAATCATTTGATTGGTGACAACCGGTCGTTTGACAATGGATTCAAAGGAAAGGATCGCCGCTTGCGGGTGATTGATGATCGGTGCGGATAATACCGAGCCGAATGAACCGGTGTTGTTTACGGTAAACGTTCCACCCTGCATATCTTTCAAATCCAGTTTACCCGCACGCGTTTTTTCCGCGAGCTGGCTGACGGCCCGTGCCAAGCCGAGGATGCTTTTCTCATCGGCATCATGAATGACGGGTACATACAAGGCATCATCAGTGGCCACGGCGATGGAGATATTGATCCGCTTCTTCAAGATAATTTTATCTCCGCCCCAAACTGAGTTGAGATAAGGGAATTCCTTGAGCGAATCAACCACCGCCTTGATGAAGAACGGCATAAAGGTAAGGTTGACCCCTTCCCGTTTTTTGAAATCCTCTTTGAGGCGGTTACGCAATTCCACCAGGCCGGTTACGTCCACTTCCATCATCGTCCAGGCGTGCGGCGCTTCGTGTTTGCTCTGCACCATCCGCTGGGCGATGGTCCGCCTTACTGCGGTCACGGGGATTTCGATATCTCCGTTTTCCAGCGGAACGCCGGCGGCTTCAGCAACAGGTGCCGGCTGTTTGGGTTGTGCAGGTTCCGGTTTTGTCTCTTCTCTTGGAGCAGCCGATTTTTCGGCAGCAACCGGTTGCTCGGCAGCGGCGGGAACTCCCTGTTCGATCGCGCGCAGAATGTCTTTGCGGGTAATCCGTCCGCCCCGTCCGGTTCCCGAGATCCGGGTCAGATCGATATTATGTTCGTTCGCCAGCTTCAAGACGGCAGGAGAATAGCGCTGTTTCATCGATGTTTCTTCCTGAGCCGGCACTTCTGCTTTGGCCGATGCTTTTTCTTCTTTTGCCGCTTCCGCTTTTGGCTCTTCCTCAGCGGCGGCGGTACCGGCTTCCTGAATGCGGCAAATCAGATCCCCGACGGAAACCGTCGTTCCTTCCTCAACCACGAGCTCCACGATCGTCCCTTCAATCGTGGACGGAACTTCTGCATTTACCTTGTCCGTGGAAACTTCACAAATCGGTTCATATTTGGACACCGGATCTCCCGGTTTTTTTAGCCATTTTGCGATGGTACCCTCTGTCACACTTTCTCCGAGCTGCGGCATCAAAATATCGGTTGCCATAAGGAACCTCCTCGTCTCATTCTAAAATTCCGCCAGTTCGCGAATCGCATTGGCGATTTTTTCAGGATTGAGCATAAATTCCTTTTCCATCGTCGGGCTGTAAGGCATCGCCGGCACATCGGGACCGCACAGACGCTGAACGGGTGCATCCAGTTCAAAGAAAGCTTCCTGAGCAATCAGTGCCGCCACTTCCCCACCGACGCCGCCGGTCAGATTGTCTTCATGCACGATCAGCACTTTGCCCGTTTTGGCTGCTGCTTCAATAATCGCTTCTTTGTCCAAAGGCAAAATGGTGCGCAAGTCAAGGACGTGAACACTGATTCCCTCTTTTTCCAGCATTTCTGCTGCCTGGAGCGCGAAATGGAGCGTCAGTCCATAGGAGATGACCGTGACATCATCCCCTTCGCGCTTCACATCTGCCTTGCCGATCGGCAGCGTATAATCCTCGACGGGAACCTCGCCCTTAATCAGTCGGTAACAGCGCTTATGTTCAAAAAAGAGGACCGGGTCTTCATCGCGAATCGCTGCTTTAAGCAGACCTTTTACATCATAGGGAGTCGACGGCATGACGATTTTCAGGCCGGGAACTCCGTTGAACATTTTTTCCACACTTTGCGAATGGTACAAGGCCCCGTGCACGCCGCCTCCGTATGGTGCGCGAATGACCAGCGGACAGGTCCAATCACCATTGGAACGGTAACGTATTTTCGCCGCTTCGCTGACAATCTGGTTAACTGCCGGCATAATAAAATCGGCAAACTGAATCTCCGCCACCGGACGTTTTCCGTAAGCTGCGGCACCGATAGAGACGCCGACAATGGCCGATTCAGTCAGAGGAGTATCCAGAACCCGCTCCGGACCAAACTCTTCATAAAGTCCGGCAGTCGCCCTGAATACGCCGCCGCGAACACCTACATCCTCACCCAGCACAAACACGCGGGAATCCCGTTTCATTTCTTCCTGCAACGCCTGGGTTACCGCATCGATATACGAAATGACTGGCATCTTGAACTCTCTCCTCCCGTCTTAAGCATACACATGCTTGTAAGTATCTTTCGGATCAGGGTAAGCCGCTTTTTCGGCATATTCGGTCGCCTCGTCCACTTCTTTGGCAATCGACTTGGTGAGCTCTTGCTCACTTTCTTCGGTCAAAATTCCGTGTTCGGCCAAATAGTTTCTGAAAACGAGAATCGAGTCTTTCTTTTTCTCCTCTTCCACCTCTTCCCGCGTGCGATAACTGCGGTCATCATCATCGCTGGAGTGGGGAACAAGCCGGTAGGAAACCGCTTCGATCAGTGTCGGCCCTTCGCCTTTCCGTCCGCGCTCGACCGCTTCTTTTACCGCTTGGTATACAGCGAGCGGGTTGTTTCCGTCCACTTTGACTCCGGGGAACCCATAACCTTGGGCGCGCTTCCAGACTTCCCCGCCGGCAACTTGTTTGGCCAGAGGCACGGAAATCGCATATTTGTTGTTCTCCACCATAAAAATCACCGGAAGCTTGTGGACACCGGCGAAGTTGCATGCTTCATGCCAGTCACCCTGGTTGCTGGAACCTTCACCGCATGAGGTTAAGACCACGTGATCCGCTCCGTCCAGCCTTCCTGCATAGGCAATTCCGACCGCATGGAGAACTTGGGTCGTTACCGGACTGGAACCTGTCAAAATGCGATATCGTTTATCCCCGTAATGCCCGGGCATCTGGCGTCCGCCGCTGTTCGGGTCTCCCGCTTTGGCAAATGCGGACAGCATCTGATCTTTTGCTGTTTGGCCAAATACCAGTACCATTCCCAAATCGCGATAGTACGGGCACAGCCAGTCTTTGTTCCGGTCCAAGGCAAAGGCCGCTCCCACCTGAATCGCTTCCTGCCCCTGACAGGAGATCACAAAGGGGATTTTTCCCGCGCGGTTCAAAAGCCACATCCGTTCGTCTATTTTGCGCGCCAACAACATATAGCGGTACATTTCCAAGACCTGTTCATCCGTCAAACCCAGTTCCCGATGGTTTAACTCGCTCATCCGTTTTTCGCTCCTTTCAGTTAACCGTGAATTGGTTTGCCATCCACCGCCAAAGCGGCCTCTCCGTACACTTCCGACAACGTCGGGTGTGCATGGATCGCATGAGAGATTTCCCAGGCAGTGGCATCCAACACTTTGGCCAGTCCCGCTTCGGAGATGAGTTCTGTCGCATGGGGACCGATAATATGAACTCCCAACAAATCATCCGTCTCCCGGTCGGAAATGATTTTGATAAATCCATCCACTTCGCCCTGGACGAGGGATTTGCCGATTGCGCGGAAGGGGAATTTCCCCACTTTCAACTCATATCCTTTTTCCTTCGCCTGCGCTTCCGTCAAGCCGATGCTGCCGACTTCCGGACGGCTGTAGGTACACCGCGGCACCTGAGTGGGATCAATCGGATGCACGTCCAGTCCGGCCATGTATTCCACGGCCAAAATCCCTTCATGGGAAGCCACATGGGCCAACTGATAACCACCCACCACATCCCCGATGGCATAAATATGTTTTTCCGCCGTCTGCATGAATTCGTTAACGGCAATGACGCCTTTTTCCACCTGGATCGATGTATTGGCAAGGCCGATATCGTCGATATTCGCCTGTCTGCCCACGGATACCAGGACGCGTTCGGCAGAAAGAGAAATCGTTTCCGATCCTTGTTCTGCCTGCAAGGTTACCCGGCCGTCAGCGATATCCGCGGTTTCACCGAGCACTTTGACCCCTGTTAGAACTTTGACTTTTCTCTTTTTCAAAATGCGTGTCATCTCTTTGCTGACATCTTCATCTTCAAAGGGCAAAATCCGGTCGGCGTATTCGACAACGGTCACTTCCACGCCGAAATCGCTCAGCATCGAGGCCCATTCAATGCCGATGACACCCCCGCCGATGATGAGAATCGATTGCGGAAGATCTTCCATGGCCAAAGCATGGTCGGAATTCATGATCGCTTTTCCATCCACTTCGAGCCCGGGGAGCGAACGCGGCCGGGACCCGGTGGCAATCAGTACATATTGCGGCACAAGCATGTCCGGTTCGCTGCCGTCTTTTTTCTCCACGGAAATTGTCCCGGGCAGTGGCGAAAAGATCGACGGTCCCAAAATGCGCCCGGTTCCTTCATACACGTCCACTTTATTTTTCTTTAACAGACCCTGTACCCCTTTATGGAGCTGATCGATCACCTTTTGTTTCCGTTTCTGCACAAGCCCGAAGTCCAGTTCGACGCCGGCAACATGAATGCCGAACTCTTTGCTGTTATTCATATTGTGGTACAATTCAGCGCTTCGCAAAAGAGTTTTGCTGGGTATGCATCCTTTATGTAAGCACACCCCGCCCACCTTTTCCTTTTCGACAACGGCCACTTTCATCCCCAATTGGGCAGCGCGAACTGCGGCGACATAACCGCCGGGCCCTGCTCCCAAGATCACCAGATCATAATTTTCCGCCATGGACCATCTCCGCTCCTTTTTCCACAAATGGGTAGATTTTGGCTTCTTCTTCTCCGCGTATAACTCGAAGCGCTCCTTCAACCAGTGCCTGCAATTCATTTTCACCAGGAACCACATAGACCGGCGCGATCCAATCAATCCGCTCTCTGATCAAATGGATAAAGTATTCGCTGTAGGCAAGTCCACCTGTCAAAATAATGCCATCCAGTTTTCCGTATAAGACGGTTGAACAGGAACCGATCTCTTTGGCAACCTGATAAGCCATTGCCTCATAAATGAGCTTTGCTTTCTCATCTCCCTCGGCGATCATTTTTTCAACCTCACGGGCGTCGGATGTACCCAGGTACCCCATCAGTCCGCCGCGGCCCACGATCATCCGCATGATTTCACCGGAAAAATATTTGCCCGAAAAACTGAGCGCAACCAAGTCGCCCACCGGAATGGTTCCGGCCCGTTCCGGAGAAAAAGGTCCTTCTCCGTTCAATCCGTTATTCACATCAATCACACGGCCGTGCCTGTGAGCGCCAACCGTAATCCCGCCTCCCATATGAACGACGATTACATTGACATCTTCGTAACGTTTGCCCATTTTTTTGGCGATCCGGCGAGCAACCGCTTTCTGATTCAGCGCATGGAAAATGCTTTTGCGCTCAATTTGCGGAATGCCGGAGATCCGGGCGATCGGTTCCATCTCGTCGACGACAACCGGATCGACGATAAAGGCGGGTATGCCCAACCGACCCGCGATTTCCTCGGCGATGATCGCACCGAGATTGGAGGCATGAACTCCATATTCCCCGGATCGAAGATCATCAATCATCGCTTGATTAACACGATAAGTCCCCCCTGGAATGGGTCGCAATAACCCACCCCGGGCGACAACGGCATCCAGACGGTTGAGGTTCATGCCTTCCCGATCAAGCGTATCCAAAATCACTTGCTTGCGAAAAGGGTATTGGTCAAATAACTCCTTAAATCCTGCTATTTGTTTCGGGTCATGTCTGAGCGTCTCTACGAGAATCGGTTTCTCGTCAACGAAAACACCGATTTTGGTTGATGTCGATCCCGGGTTGATTGCAAGAACCCGTTTCGGTTCCACCTTAAACACTCCGTTTCTGTTTACACCATTTTCTGTGAAAGTGTGTTGGTCGGGGGTGGCACCTCGCAACCTCCATGGCCGTAAGGCACCATCCCCTCTCAGTTTTGCTCAGGCTTTCACTCCGGATTAACGTCCGTTCAAGTTGAGGATGCTGTACTCGTTTTGCAAAAAGGTACTGCGTGTTTTGCGCATGGTTTCGATGCGCTCTTCCGCCATGCGGTCTGCCGCCTGATAGCTCGGAATTCCATCCCGGCGGGCAATCTCAAACACCTTCAGAATGTTGTCATAAATCGTTTCCACTTTTTTCATGGCCCGGTCACGATTGTACCCCAGAAGTTCATCGGCCACGTTGATGACACCGCCGGCATTGATCACATAATCCGGTGCATAGACAATGCCTTTTTGCTCCAGCATGTCGCCATGGCGCTCTTCCTTCAACTGGTTATTCGCCGAACCGGCCACCACTTTGCATTTCAGGCGTTCAATCGTTTCATCGTTGATGATCGCACCGAGCGCGCACGGGGCAAAGATATCGCATTCCACGTCGTAGATTTTGTCCGGGCTAACCGCTTCAGCGCCGAACTCCTGAACGGCACGGTCGACGTTCGCCTTGTTGATATCGGTTACAATTAATTTTGCACCTTCTTCGTGCAGATGTTTGCACAAGCTGTAAGCAACGTGGCCCACACCCTGAACAGCCACCACTTTGCCTTTGAGCGAATCGTCTCCGAAAGCCTCTTTTGAAGCCGCTTTCATTCCGCGATATACCCCATATGCCGTTACCGGAGACGGATTTCCGCTCGAGCCGAACGCAGGCGAAATACCTGTAACAAACCGGGTTTCCATCCGGATGGTATCCATATCCTCAACCGTCGTCCCCACATCTTCCGCCGTGATGTAACGTCCGTTCAGCCCTTGAATGTAACGTCCTAGGGCGCGGAACAACGCTTCGCTTTTATCTTTTTTCGGATCACCGATCACCACGGTTTTCCCGCCGCCGAGGTTGAGCCCGGCAGCCGCGTTTTTATAGGTCATTCCACGGGCAAGGCGCAGGGCGTCTTCAATCGCATCATCCTCAGAGTCGTAGGTCCACATCCGGGTCCCGCCCAGCGCAGGACCCAGAGTCGTGTCGTGGATGCAGATGATGGCTTTCAGTCCGGAAGCTTCATCATGACATAATACGAGTTGTTCATAATCGTATTTGCCCATGTACTCAAAAATTTTCATCGAGAGTTCCTCCTAACCTCACTTTTGGTTTGCCGCTTGCAACACCGCCAATGCGATGGAATACAGCTTTGCTTCAGGAGAATCCGCACGGGATGTCAAAACAACCGGTGCTGCGGCTCCAAGCACAAGCGCGCCGATTTTGGCTTTGGCAAAATAGACCATTGATTTGTAGAGGATGTTTCCGGCTTCAATATCCGGCACAAACAACACATCGGCCTTGCCGGCTACCGGGCTCACAATCCCTTTGTGCTCGGCTGCCTCCACGGAAACCGCGTTGTCCAGGGCGAAGGGGCCATCGATTACCGCACCTTTCAGCTGACCGCGCCGATTCATCTGCGCCAGCGCTGCTGCATCAAGCGTCGGCGGCATATTGGGGTTCACGACCTCAACCGCACCAAGGACAGCGATTTTGGGCTCCATATTTTCAAGCGAATGACAATAGGCGATGATGTTTTGCGCGATTTGTGCTTTCTCCGGCAATGCCGGTGCCACATTCAAGGCGGGATCGGTCACGTGGATGAGCCGGTCATACCCCGGTACTTCAAAAGTGGCAACATGGCTCAACACTCTTCCCGTCCGCAATCCTTTTTCCTTGTTGAGGATGGCACGCAAAAAGTCGGCCGTTTGAATCATCCCCTTCATCACCACATCCGCTTTCCCATCGCGGACTGCGGCCACGGCAAGCTGTGCCGCTTCCTGCACGGTATTAGCATGGCCGATTTTCGAAGAGTCAATGTTAAGGCCGATTTTTTTGCTCAGAGCCTCAATTTTTTCCTGATCCCCAAACAAGAGGAAATCGGCGATTCCATGTTCGATGGCATTCCGAACTGCTTCGAGAACGTCTTCATCCGCCGCTGCGGCCACGGCGACAGTGACAGGTGGCAAAGCTTCTGCTTTTTTTACTACTTCAGCAAATGTTCTAATCATCCTACACACCTCGTTATTCCGACCAAGTTATTTTTTTAACTAGCACTAGTTTTCGCAGACTGATCAGTCACGATACCCTATATGCAAAAGTAATGCCAAGCGATTAAAAAAACGGATAAGCCTTGAAAATCAGCATGTAACTGGCTGAATGAGATTTTTTTCGTTTTGCAGACAATTGCAGACTGTATGCAAAATATTGCAGGCAAAAGAATTCATTTCTACAATAAACCGTATCGCTCCAATTTGTAGTACAAACTTCGCACGGAAATGCCCAATTTGCGCGCTGCTTCTGTTTTGTTTCGCCCGCAAGCGAGGTAAATGCTCCCGATATACTCCTTCTCCACCTCACTCAACCGCTCTTTCAAAGTTTGGATTCCTTCGCTCTCCTGATGTTTCTCCGGATGATCGGGGAATGTCAGCTTCGTCAGATTCAAGGGGGGGAGATGCCGTTTTTTCATCACTTTCTCATTAAAAGCCATATTAATCATGGCCCTTCCCAAAACATTTTCCAACTCCCGCACATTGCCCGGCCAGGAATAATCCGAAAGCGTCTGAATCGCCTCCTGGTCGATTGACTCAACATTCCGCCCGTACTCTTGGTTAAACTTTTTAATCAGATGAAGGGAAAGTTCATATAAATCTTCTTTCCGCATGCGCAATGGAGCGATATGAATGGGCAGCACATTTAACCGATAGTACAAATCTTCCCGAAAGCGTTTCTCCTGGATCGCCTTCTCCAGGGACATATTGGTAGCGGCAATCACCCGGACATCAATCGGAATAGATTTGGTTCCGCCGACGCGGGTCACTTCTTTTTCCTGAAGAACGCGAAGCAATTTCGCCTGGGTATTTGGCTTCAGCTCACCGATTTCATCCAAAAAAATGGTTCCCCCGCTCGCTTCTTCAAACAACCCTTTTTTTCCGCCCCGCTTCGCTCCGGTAAATGCTCCTTCTTCATAACCGAACAATTCGCTTTCCAACAAGCTTTCCGAAAGGGCAGCACAATTGACGCGCACAAACTGGCTGTATTTCCGGTCGCTCGCATTATGGATGGCATGGGCGAACAACTCTTTTCCCGTCCCCGATTCCCCACGCAGCAAAACGGTTGCCCGCGTCTTGGCAGCCTGTTTTGCCTGGTCAAGGGAGACTTTCATCGCTTCACTGCTCCCGATAATATCCGCAAAAGTATACTTGGCCTCCAGCGTGCGGATAATGCGTCTGGCCCGTTCCAGATCCCGGTTCAATTGTTTGATCTCCGATACGTCGTGGAGAATTCCGACACTCCCTTTCAATTCCCCGCCAATAATGATCGGTGCCACATTGACGACCACCTCTTTATTATGAGGCCCCACTTTCATGTGTACTCCGCGCACCGGTTGCTTGGTGGTCAGCACCTTCATATGCATGCTCTCCCCTTCGGAGATATCGGTTTCAGCCGGTTTGCCGATCACCTGATCAGGTTCAAGACCGGTCAATCTCGTGTAGGCAGGATTGATCAAAATCCCCAATCCGTTGGCATCCACCACGGAAATGGCATCATCGGAGGAGTCGATGATCGCCTGGAGCAAACTCTTCATGCTTTTCAGGTCCGTCACTTGCTGGGTCAGATTTTTAAGCTCGCTGATATCGCGAAAAACTGAAACTGCCCCCATCACCCGGCCATCCGCTCCTTTGACCGGAACGCGATTGGTCACCACCTCCATACCGCTGGGCAAAATGTGCTTGCGATTCAGCTCGGGCACTCCTGTTTGCAGTACATGATCCAATCTCGAATTTGGAATGATCTCCTTAATATGCCGTCCCAAAGCATTCCCGGTTTTTACTCCGGTCACGCGTTCCGCGGAAGCATTCATAAGCGTAATCTCTCCCCGCTGGTTCAAAGCGATCATACCGTCATGAGTCGAATTCAAAATGGCTTCCAGCTCTTTTTGTCTGCGCCGCCATGCATCAAACCAACGGTCTTTCTCCTCAACGAGGCGAACCATCAGGTGGGCGACAGCCCCGGAGATGAGCGTGGTTCCCGGCAGATCGCGTTCCGCCAGCTCCCGGAACACGTCGGGGTCACCCGTTACTTCGAGAATCACGTCCGGCTTTTTATGTAAAAACGGTTCCAGCTCTGAGCCTGTGGGAATCCCGAGCTTCTTCGCTTCGATCATGGCCGGGGCGTCGGAACGATGATCGATCACTCCGATGACCCGGACGAACTCAACTGCGGAAAAGGTTCTTAAAATTGCTTGTCCTCCTTTTCCCCCGCCTACGATTAGAATCGATTGCAATGAAGCCCCCTCCTTTTTCCATCCATTATGTTAACATACCCCTTTACGCCTGGAAGGGTGGTAATATTGGTAAAAATGAGGTACTATAGCCTTGAGAAACAGAAAGGACGGTTACACGGCCATGAAACCAGTCTACCAGCGCATTATCGCCATCATGATCATGTGCCTGCCCGGGGTCTTGGCGATCTATGGCTGGACTTTGATGCGCGATATCCTGTTTGATTCCTTTGCCGGCAAACCTTTTGCATGGTTCCCCTTTCTCGGCGGATTGATTGCCTTTCTCGCAGGAATCTTTGTCCTCGGCAGTTTTATTTTTTATCGCGATAAAAAACGTAACAAGATTCAGGCCAAATTACTGGGTAAGGAGAAAGATCTCCACTACAAGAACAAACCCGGCTTTTAACCACTCGTCATCCATGGCGGGTGGTTTTTCTTTTTCCCGGAAATCTGTCATTCCCGATTTGGATTCCATTTTCACCCTTTGCCCATGGTTCACATATCCTGTGAAAAAAAGAGCCCATCACAGGGGAGGGAACAAAAACCATATGCACCATTTCGAGCAAACTTGGCTGATCAATTGGATCCAACGCCCTCTTTTGTCAAGCATTCGTTTCTGTAAAAAATGGCTGGAAAAACAATTGCAAACCACAAACGATCCTGAAATCTCCTCCGCCATGCGACGTCTGCTCAACCAGCTGGAGCACAGCGAAAAAAAGGCATATCACCTTCATCCCTTTGCCCTGGATGAATGGTTTGACCGCGTGGCAGCTGCACTGAAGCAATGCGCCCATTGGCTTGATCTTTTGCCGGCCCAGCATAAACTGAGCACCTCCTCACATGAAGAGATGCTGAACCTCGAACCCGCCCGTTCCACCCACCGTTTTGCCGAACCGCGCGTTCCGATCGGCAAACATAAATTGCCGCCTCTCCCTTATCCCTATGATGCCCTGGAACCCTACATCGACGAACAAACGATGCGTCTGCATCATGACGAACATCACCAAAGCTATGTCAACGGTTTGAACCAGGCGGAAAAAATGATGGAACTCGCCCGACAGTCAGGAAATTTTGAACTGATTAAACATTGGGAGCGGGAAGCGGCTTTTCACGGGGCCGGCCATTATCTGCACACGATCTTTTGGGAAACGATGAATCCCCATGGCGGCGGAAGCCCGAGCGGCCCCTTGCTCAAGCAGATCGAACAGGATTTTGGCAGTTTTGAAGCCTTTAAAAAACATTTTTCTTTGGCGGCGGAAAAGGTTGAAGGGGGCGGGTGGGCTCTCTTGGTTTGGAGTCCCCGCGCCCATCGCCTGGAAATCCTGCAAGCGGAAAAACATCAAAACCTCTCTCAGCAGGACGTGATTCCGCTCTTGCCGCTGGATGTCTGGGAACACGCCTACTATTTGAAATATCCCAACCGACGCAAGGAGTACATCGAAGCCTGGTGGCACGTCGTTTACTGGCCACAGGTGCAGCAACGCTTCAAGGTGGCCCGCCAGGTTATCTGGCAGCCCTTTTAAACCACGGGAGGTGCGTGTACATGGGCAAAAAAAGAACCCGGGAAAAAGGTGTCAATCGCCCCGCAAAGCCGAGATACACCTGCATGTCCAATGTTTATCACCAAAAAGAGATCGCTCCGCTGGAAAAGAAGTACCGGCAGGCACTAAACGCCAAAAATTACGAAGTGGCGGATACATTGTTACGGGAACTGACCAAGGCGCAGGAAGAACACCGCCTCTGGCATCACCGCAAAGAAAAAGTAAGAATCAAATAGATGCTCAGTCCATAAAAACCCCCTTTTTTCTGAATGCCAGACGATCCAGAAAAAAGGGGGTTTTGCAGCGATTTGCTTAACCTGCCCGGTGCTCAATCCGCAATTTATCAGCCACCATGGCGATAAACTCACTATTGGTCGGCTTCGCTTTGCTCACATTGATCGTGTATCCGAACAGGTTGCGAATCGATTCCATGTTTCCGCGACTCCAGGCCACCTCAATCGCATGGCGAATCGCCCGTTCCACCCGGCTCGGCGTCGTATTGTACTTTTCGGCGATCCGCGGATACAGCGATTTGGTGATCGCCCCTAACAAATCGACCTCGTTATAGACCATTGAGATCGCTTCTCTCAAGTACAAATAACCCTTAATATGAGCCGGGACACCGATCTCATGGATCACATTGGTGATATTGGCGTCAAGGTTATTCGCTTTTGGTGCGTTGGATTTCGCTCCGGCTGCGCTTTTGACAAACGCGGATTCTGTCCCACCGATCCCTTTCATCTGCCGGATGCGATGGGTCAGCACATCCAAATCGAACGGTTTCAGTATGTAGTAGGACGCTCCCAGCTCAACTGCCCGCTGGGTGATATTTTCTTGGCCGAAAGCCGTCAGCATAATGATTTTGGGAGACGGTTCGAGATGAAGCTGCTGGATTTTCTCCAACACACCCAAACCGTCCAGGTGAGGCATAATAATATCCAATACGAGAACATCGGGGGTACTTCGCTGAAGCAAGTCAACCACTTCCCCGCCATGGTGTGCAACCCCGATGACCTCAATATCTTCCTGATTTGTCAAATGTTCTTTTAACAGTTCAGCAAATTCCCGATTATCATCTGCCAATATGACACGGATCTTGCTCAATTGAGACCCTCCTAATCGCCGCTTATCCAATCTACTTTTTTCCTTTCGACAAACAATCGAAACTTCCTGCAACTGACAGCCGGGCGGTCATCGAAAAAATTCCAGTTATTGTTATAACCCCGCCCCTTTTGATCCATACTTTACTTAAAAGGGGGGACAAGCATGCCAAAAGAAAGCCGAAGTCTTGAGCAGGAAAAAAAGGCGAATGACAAACCCGCAAAAAAACAGCCATACCAAGAGGAAACGGCTGCGGGGTTTGGCGATAAAAAAATGGAAGGCCCGAATCGCCCTTCAACATAAAAAAGCGCGGACAGGCATACCCGTGCATCAGCTTGATGACAAAGCGCCCATAAAGGTGTTCCGAATCCACAATTTCCTCTCCAAATTTGAAAAAGAGTTTTGCCGACAGTGTGCGAACAGGCATACATGTCTCCTTTTTTTGCTTCAAAATGTAAAAATATTCCCATTTATATTATTGTTGTTATAAAGATTGATTCATTTAATCAAATGTTTTATTATGGTATATGCTGAGTTTATTTACTTAGTTAAATATTTATTATTAAAATTTTTACTAATATTATTCATATGTGAGGTGGTTAAATGAAGAGGAAAAAAATCGCCTTGGCATGGCAAATCTTAATCGGCCTTATCTTAGGGATTGTTGTCGGTGCAGTTTTTTACGGTAATCCTTCGGTCGCCACATGGCTTCAACCCATCGGTGACATTTTCCTTCATCTGATCAAAATGATCGTGATCCCGATTGTGATCTCCAGCCTGATTGTCGGGGTGGCCGGCGTCGGCGACATAAAAAAACTGGGGAAACTGGGCGGTAAAACGATCCTTTATTTTGAGATCATCACCACACTTGCCATTATCGTCGGGTTATTCGTCGCCAACGCATTTCATCCCGGAACGGGCGTTAATATAAATACCTTGCACAAAACCGATATCGAACAATATGTACAAACGACACAGGATGTTGAAAAGCACAGCTTTATCGATACTTTTGTCAACATTGTTCCGACCAACCTGTTTACCTCGCTGGCAAACGGGGATATGTTGGCCATCATTTTCTTCTCGGTCATGTTCGGCCTCAGCATTGCCGCTGTCGGCGAAAAAGGAAAACCGGTTCTGAAGTTTTTCCAGGGAACGGCGGATGCCATGTTCTATATGACCAATGTCATTATGCGTTTTGCCCCGTTTGGCGTGTTTGCCCTGATCGGGGTGACGGTTTCCAAATTCGGCATCCAATCGCTGATCCCGCTCAGCAAATTGGTCGTCCTTGTTTATCTGACGATGATTTTCTTTATTATCGTCATCCTTGGGTTGGTTGCCCGTCTCATGGGAGTGAATATTTTCCACATTCTCCGGATCCTGAAAGAAGAACTGATTTTGGCTTATTCCACTTCCAGCTCGGAAACGGTTCTGCCTAAAATCATGGAGAAAATGGAAAGATTCGGCTGTCCCAAAGCAATTACTTCTTTCGTCATTCCAACCGGCTATTCGTTCAATCTGGATGGTTCCACCTTATATCAGGCAATCGCCGCCATTTTTATCGCGCAGATGTACGGTATCCATCTTTCCTGGTCTCAGCAGATCACATTGCTGTTAACCTTGATGGTAACCTCCAAGGGAATTGCCGGCGTACCCGGAGTTTCCTTCGTCGTCCTTTTGGCAACGCTCGGTTCGGTTGGGATTCCGGTAGAAGGACTCGCCTTTATCGCCGGGGTTGACCGCTTGATGGATATGGCGCGCACAGTCGTCAACGTCATCGGCAACTCTCTTGCCGCCATTGTCATGTCCAAATGGGAAAAACAATACGACCAAAACCGGGCCAAAGAATACCTCGAAGAACTGAAACAAGCGGCTTAAGGTTATCCATTCCAACAGACTGCAACCACGCGCAGTCTGTTTTTCTTTAAAACGAGTTTTATTTTAAACTTTTCCGATGCACGATGCCATCTCAAAAGCAAAAAAAAATTAACACGTTTGTGAATGTCGATAATCATTCTCAATTAAAAAAAGCGGGCTGTTCATAGCGCCCGCTTGCGAGTGTAACACTCCTGCATCTTGCAACATCCATTCAATAAAAGTACCGTAGCCTGACGTCGGATCGTTGACAAAAACATGCGTGACCGCCCCTGCCAATTTTCCGTTTTGGATAATCGGGCTGCCGCTCATACCCTGGACAATCCCTCCTGTTTTTTCCAGAAGCCGTGGATCGGTCACCTTAATGATCAATCCCTTTGTAGCGGGAAACTTCTGCCTCAGCACATGGACGATTTCAATGTCAAACTGCTCCACTTTTTGTCCGTCAACAACGGTCAGAATTTTAGCCGGCCCTTCCTTGACCTGTTCTGCCAAGGCCACTGGAATTTCCTGGTTGAGCAATCCCTTTTCCGGCAAGCGATCCATTTTTCCAAAAATACCGAAAGGCGTGTTTTTTTGGATATTCCCGATCACCTGGTCTTCCTGGAAGAATATCGCCCTTTTTTCGCCAGGTTCACCCGACTCCCCTTTTTGAATCGAAGTGACATTGGATTTAACGACTTTTCCATCCCCTACCCGGATCGGCTTTCCTGTATCCATATCCGTAATAACATGTCCGAGGGCACCATACACTTTATGTTCCGGATCATAGAACGTAAGTGTTCCCACACCGGCCGCCGAATCGCGTATATACATCCCCAACCGGTATACACGCTCTTTTTCGTCATACACTGGCTGGATCTCCACGGTCTTCTCTTTGCCATCGCGGAGCAGCGTAATATGCAGACTCTTTTTATCTTTTCCGGCCAGCTTTACCCATCTGGCGACATCGACCACTCTTTGCACCGGTTGTCCGTTAATCTTGAGGAGATAATCCCCAACCCGGATATCCGCTTTTTCCGCAGGCGACTTTGCGTCGGACTGCTTTGATTGTACAAGATGATGTCCAACCACCATGACCCCTTTTGAATGCAATTTGACCCCGATCGACTGACCACCCGGAATCACCTTGAGATTCGGATAGACATGGACAGCAAGGCTCCGAATCGGCACCGTTCCAAATAATTTCAGGGTGATCAGCGCGTGGCCGACGGCATGAGGCTTCAGTTGAAGCGGCCTGTGCAGATCAACGGGTACCCGCGCCCCGGTGGAACCATTCACCTCAATAATATCCGGATTGGAAATACAAGCAGTAGCAGAGACCGGCATCGTTAAATGCAATTTGCTCCATTGCCCCATAAAGAGCCTGAGCTCATGGGGAAATTCGGTGAATTGACGAAATGTCGGTGTAGTACTTCCCAACACGAGGAGAAGCACCAGGAGAAAACCCAGCCACTTTTGCTTACTCTGTTTGTGCAACCTCACCACTCTCCTGAGCTTCCCGCCTATCCCTTGCCGTCTCTAAAAATAAGTTAACCCAGGGCCTTCCCTTTTATGTTCTTCAAATGCTTCCACTATTGACAGCTTCCCACTGTCCCCTTCCTTCCGGTGCAAAACAAACGCGATCATGATTTGGTGACTGAAACGGTGATCCGACCAACCTGGCTTTCGCCAAGCACTTTCGCACTTATACAAAAAAAGGCCTTTGAACAATTTCAAAGGCACTGTCCGCGAGACATTTGCTTTTCTTCAGCCATGGCTTGCTTGACCTCTTCCGCTAAGCGGATCATTTCCTGCGCATGTTCTGTTGTCGTGTGGGTCACCTGAGCTCCGCCGAGCATGCGGGCCAGTTCCCGGATGCGACGATTGAGGTCAAGCCGCTCCACTTTCGTGCGCGTTTCATTATCCAAGGCTTCTTTGGCAATGCAAAAATGATGGTCGGCCATACATGCGACCTGGGGCAGGTGGGTTACGCTCAGCACCTGATGTTTCCGGCCCAATGCGGCCATTTTTTCCGCAATCGCCTGCGCCGCACGTCCACTGACCCCTGTATCAATCTCGTCGAAGATGAGCGTATGACTCTGGTCACTTGAGGCGAAAATAGTCTTAAGGGCGAGCATAATCCGTGACAGCTCCCCGCCCGACGCGATTTTTGCCAACGGTTTCAACGGTTCGCCCGGGTTGGGGGCAATCTGGAATTCGATCAGATCCTGCCCGTGCGGAAGGAGTTGCACTGCGCGCTCGCGATAAAAGGCCACATGAAAGACAGTCGAACCCATATTCAGATCAGCCAGCTCTTTCTCCACGCGTGTCTCCAAAAGAGTTGCCGCTTTTTTGCGTTTGGCGGTCAGTTCCTTCGCCAAGGCGAGCAACTCCTCTTGCAATTCATTCCGCCTTGCCGTCAATTCCGCTTCCGTTTCCTCCCGGTGGTTCAGGGAGGACAGTTCCTGTTTGATCTTTTCTCCGTAAGCTAGGATCTCGTCAATGCTTTCGCCGTACTTTCGCTTTAATTGCTTGATCAGATGAAGGCGTTCTTCCACCTCATACAAGCGTTCGGGATCAAACTCAAGCCCATCACCGTAGCGCGAAATCTCCCGGGCAGCCTCTTCCAGTTGGTAATAAGCCGATTGCATGTTATCCCAGGCGGGCTTCAAACTGTGATCCACCTCGGCCATTTCTTCGGCATGCGAAAGGGATTCCTGAAGCAGCTCCAAAGCCCCCCGCTCGCCAAAAAGCGCTTGATATGCCTTGGCGGTATGCTGCATTAACTTTTCCATATGGGCCAGCCGGTTCCGCTCTTGTTCCAGCTCTTCATCTTCTCCCGGAACCAATCCGGCCCCCTCTATTTCCTCTCGTTGAAACTCCAAGAGATCGATGCGATGGGCCAGCTCCTGTTGGTCGATTTTCAACCGGTTCAATTCTTGGTCAATTTCTTTAAATTCCCGGTAAAGCGACTGATATTGGCTGCGCAGGTGAATAATCTCAGCACCGCCGAATTGATCCAGCAAAGACAAATGCTCTTCGGCGGAAAGCAAGGATTGGTGTTCATGCTGCCCCGAAATGTCCAGCAGTTTTGAGCCAATCTGCTTTAACAGGGCCAGCGTCACCACCCGGCCGTTCACGCGGCAAGTGCTCTTCCCACCCGAGGTGATCTCCCGCCGAATGATGAGCACGTCCAATTCGTCGGACGCAAATCCCCATTCTTCCAGCAGCGGGCGCACCGGGTGGGATTCAGCCAACTCAAAAACGGCTTCAATTTCCGCTTTCTCTTTGCCATGCCGCACGAAATCAACCGAAGCCCTCCCGCCGGCAATCAACCCCAACGCATCAATCAAAATGGATTTGCCCGCGCCCGTTTCGCCTGTGAGAACATGAAAACCCCCGGAAAATTGGATATGCACTTCTTCAATGATGGCCAAATGGCGAATAACGAGTTCTTTGAGCATCCCATCGCCCCCTACAACAGTTCAAGGAAGCGTCCGACCACAACCGGTGCGTTTTCTTTGCCGCGGCAGATGAGAAGCACTGTGTCGTCACCGGCGATCGTTCCCAAAAGTTCATCCCAATCTAGATGATCCATCAGGGCTGCGACCGCATCGGCATTTCCCGGCAATGTTTTCAACACGATCAGATTTTCGCTGTAATCAATGCTGACAAACGACTCCTGTAGCGCTCTTTTTAATTTTTTCAGCGGATTAAACCGTTTTTCATCGGTTGGAAGCGAATATTTATAAGTTCCGTTATTGGTCGGCACCTTGATCAGTTGCAATTCTTTTATATCCCTGGAAACGGTGGCCTGTGTTACGTTATACCCTGCTTTTTTCAATTCTTCCACCAATTCATCCTGGGTCTCGATTTCCTGATTGGTAATGATTTCACGAATTTTTATGTGACGCTGTGCCTTCATCATCTTCCTCCTGCTCTGCTGTCATCCATCGCGCTTTCACCTTGCAATTTTTGGCGAACCACCTCAAAAAACGAGCGATCCTGCCATTTGATGAGCAAAGTGGGGAAAGGGGAACGCCTCACTCTTACCATATCCCCTTGTTGCAAACAATAACCCACCTGTCCGTCGATCGTCATTCCCATCTCCTGATGTACGGCGGAAACGACGATTTCCAGAACCCCCTCCGCCGGCAAAACCATCGGACGCGAGGTAAGGGTATGCGGACAGATCGGTGTCAACAGCAATACTTGTTGAATGCTGGGATGGACAATCGGCCCTCCGCACGAAAGCGAATAAGCGGTTGATCCCGTGGGAGTCGATATAATCAGCCCGTCTCCGGAATATGTTCCCAGTACCATGCCATCCATATAAGCGGTACAGGTAATCATCCGGCCAAACGAGCCTTTGGCGACACCCACATCGTTTAAAGCAATCCCTTTTTCAACGACACGGCCGTCGCGAACCACTTCCGCTTCCAACATCAGTCTTTCCTCAACGAAATAATCCCCCGCCAGCACCCGATCCACAGCCATTGACAGATCTTCCGGTTCCGCTTCCGACAAAAAACCCAACTGTCCCACATTAAAGCCGAGAATGGGCAATCGGTGTTGCGCAAACTGCCTGGCCACCCCCAGCAGGGTGCCATCTCCCCCGAGCACAAACACCAGTTCGACCTTTGTGCAAAACTGATTCAGCGGAAGCCCCCATTCGGGCCGTTTCAGTTCAACGGCCATCTCCGGTTCCAAATAGACGACCACTCCCTTTTGTTCCAGGAGAGAGATCAGTTCTTCCGCTACTTGGAGAGCCTTGGGCTTGCTTTTGTTTATGGTAATCCCGATGGTCTTCAAGCAATTCCACCTCAGCAAACAATCATTTATTGAACCAGCCAGATAATGAATAAGAGCAAGACGACCGCTGTGGCATACAAGGGCCATTTCCTACGGCTTTTCTTGGAAAATGTCAATTCGGGGATCTCAAGATGAACCACTTTGACCGTCTTTTTCTCCTTGTCCACATAGAGAATGCCATCAGGCTGAACCAGCAGATAATACGGGAGAAAAAAATCGCGAAGTCCGGCGCCGGACATCCTCAGCGGCTTTCTGTCCCGTGCGACCACAACCACATACAGTTCATCTTCGCGCCGCGCGATGTAATCGATGAAAATCCGGCTTTCATAAACCGCATCATCCACCCCGAACACAAGCGGAACCCGCTCTTTGAAATGCATGACCTCAAATCCGTGAGCGCGTAAAAGATCCGGAACTTCTCCTTTGATCTGAACAGGTTCCTCCTCTTTCTTTCCCCACTTTGCGCCGGAAAGCGGAATCTGTCTGATGATAAAATAAAGGATGACTCCGATTAGCAGAAAAAGCACAAGGGTGTCACCTGGCTTAGCCACTTTTCCTCCCCCTTTCTCTACTAATTCGAAGTTCCTTCAGATGAAACCTGCCCTGATGCCAAACTTGAGGCAGGGAATCCGGACCGGTTACCCTTGAGCGGATGATAAGCGGCGGTGCGCCTCTTCGACCACTTCCGCAATTCGCTCATCCCACGGATCCGGAGTCTCCGCTTTTTCCAGACGCAGATAAGCCAAAAACTCAATATTCCCTTCCCCGCCCTTGATCGGAGAGAAGGTGAGTCCCATCACATGATAACCGAGCATGTGAGCCATTTCAACAAAGCGGCGCAGCACTTGCCGGTGAACTTTGGGGTCCTTGATCACCCCTTTTTTTCCCACTTGCTCTTTTCCAGCTTCAAACTGCGGCTTGACTAAAGCAACTACTTCCCCACCGGGTGACAAAAGCCGCTTTAAGTTGGGCAAAATGTGGGAAAGAGAGATAAATGAGACATCGATGACGGCAAAATCCGGCTGTTCTCCCTTCAGGTCTTCCGGATTTAAATAACGGAAATTGGTGCGTTCCATCACGATGACACGCGGGTCTTGGCGCAATTTCCAGGCGAGCTGGCCGTATCCCACATCGATCGCATACACCTGTTTCGCATCGTGCTGCAGGGCACAGTCGGTAAACCCGCCGGTAGAAGCCCCGATATCCAGCATGACGCGATTTTGCAAGCGGATGGGAAAGACTCGGAGCGCTTCTTCCAATTTCAACCCGCCGCGGCTCACGTAGGAATGCAACCTGCCTTTCACCTCAATAATAGCATCTACGGGGACTTTCGTCCCCGCTTTTTCGACCCGTTCGTTATTCACAGAGACCAGACCGGCCATAATGGAACGTCGCGCTTGTTCCCGGCTCGGATAATACCCTTTTTCCACCAATAAAAGATCGATCCGTTCTTTCTCCACTGGTAACCCTCAAGCTTTCTGTATTTTTTGCGATAAGAACGTATTAACAGTATCGGCAATTTGCTCCGGAGTTAATCCGACTTCCTCCAGCTGCTCGCGAATGCTTCCGTGCTCCACATAATAATCGGGAACACCGAGGATTTTTATCCGGATATCACTGATTTCCCACGCCGCGAAATACTCGAGCACCGCGCTGCCGAAACCGCCTTCGATGCACGCTTCTTCCAGCGTGATGATCGGGATTTTCTCATCAGCCAGCCGGTCGAGCAATTCCCTGTCCAGCGGCTTGGCAAAACGGGCATTGATGACACGGGCATTGATCCCTTTTTCCTCAAGGAGCCCGGCCGCTTCCAGAGCGGTTTGCACCATGGTGCCAAAAGCCAGGAGCGCCACATCAGTACCCGGGCGGACTTCTTCCGATTTTCCGATGGGGATCAGCTTAAATTCTTCATCCATCGGAACCCCGACGCCCGCCGCTTTGGAATAACGCACGGCAACCGGCCCTTTATCATACTGAACTGCCGTATAGAGCATGTGTTGCAGCTCATTTTCATCTTTCGGCATCATGATCACCATGCCCGGCTGGTTGCGCAAATAGCTAATATCGTAGACGCCCTGGTGCGTTTCCCCGTCTTCCCCGACAAAACCGGCACGGTCGACGGCGAACACGACGGGCAACTTCTGCCGGCACACGTCGTGGATGAACTGGTCGTACCCCCGCTGCAAAAACGTGGAATATATCGCCAGCACCGGCTTCAATCCCTGTGTAGCCAATCCGGCTGCAAACGTGACCGCATGCTGTTCGGCAATACCCACGTCAAAACAGCGTTCCGGGAATTTTTCACAGAATTTCTCCAGTTTTGAACCCGTCAACATGGCGGGCGTAATGGCAACGATTCGCTCATCCTCTTCGGCCAGGCGAACCAAGGTGTCTCCGAAGACGGCGGGATAAGCCGGAGCACCGCCTGCTTTCTTTTGGAATGCACCCGATTCAATCTTGTAAGTCCCCACGCCGTGGTAAACGACCGAATCGTTTTCAGCCGGTTCATACCCGTAACCTTTGCGCGTTACGACATGAACCACCACCGGTCCTTTGGTTTGCCCGGCCATGCGCAGGCTTTCCATCAGTTCATCCAGCTTGTGGCCATCCACCGGCCCCAAATAAGTGAAGCCCAACGTTTCAAAAAAAACACCGGAAACCAGCAGATATTTGAAACTGTCCTTTATCCGTTCCAGGGTCTTGGCAAACGGAACGCCGACAGTCGGGATTTTTTTCAGGAGTTGTTCCACTTCTGCCTTCATTTTGTTGTAACTCTTATTGGTCCTAAGCCGCCCCAGGTGATTGTGAAGCGCGCCGACATTGGGACTGATTGACATTTCATTATCATTCAGGACGATCATCAGGTCTTTTTTCGTTTCACCGATATGATTGAGCGCTTCCAATGCCATCCCGCCGGTCAGGGCACCGTCGCCGATCACGGCGATCACCTTGTAATCTTCCCCTTTCAGATCACGTGCGGTCGCCATTCCCATCGCACCGGATAACGACGTGCTGCTGTGACCGGTCTCCCAGCAATCATGTGCGCTTTCTCTCATTTTCGGAAAGCCGCACAACCCTTTGTATTGCCTGAGTGTGGGAAACAACTCCCGGCGTCCGGTTAAAATTTTGTGAACGTAAGCTTGATGGCCCACATCCCACAACAGTTTGTCACGGGGACTGTCAAACAAATAGTGAAGAGCGATCGTCAGTTCGACCACCCCCAGATTGGACGCCAAATGTCCGCCTGTTTTCGATAAACTCTCGATCAGAAACCTGCGAATTTCCTCCGCCAGCTTCGGGAGTTCTTCCACAGGCAGTTGTTTCAGTTGATCCGGCGAATTAACTCGTTCGAGGAGCACGTAAAACGCCTCGCTTTCGCTTTCTTTTCTTGTTCGATTTCACATGAAACAAGGAGAGATGAAGTTTTCGGTTTACCCAGTAAAATACAATTCCCACTCGATAAATGATTTCGTTTGCATAATGAATGGCAACGGTTTTGGCCAACGCTTTCCCCCCCTACTGTCAGGGCGGAAATAACCGAGACCAAAACCACATCAATCAGCCATTTCTGCTTCCCCCATTGGGGAAAGGTGGCAATAAGCGAAGCCGCCACGGCAAAACTGGCTGATCCGCTAATGACCCCGCTGATATCTCCAACCACATCGTTGCAAAAACTGGAAAATTGATCTGCCCGGCGAACAATGCCAATCGATTCCTTCGCTCCCGGAATCTTTTTGGCCGCCATCGCGTGAAATGGCTTTTCTTTAGCCGCCGCTGCTGCGATCCCCAACATATCGAACAAAATGCCGAGCACTACGATCGCGAATAGAACCACAATCCCTCCACCCCAGGTGAGCCCGGCCATCAAAGTGCGATTCTCCTTCTCCAAAGGCCAGTATCAGAAAATCGCCGGTCTTGAAATAGACCGGTTCCCCAATAGTTAGTATGTAATTTCCCCGGTTTCAAACCTTATATGTGGGAGCGAGTGGAAGCTATCCAGGTAAATTCTACGGCTTAGGTCCAGTAGGATTTCCCAAAGGGGTATCCCGATCGTCGCCGATCAGGCGGTTTCCCTTTACAACCCCTCTCGGCGCCGTCACCGGTCACCGGACTGGATTGCCACTTAGTCCGTACTTTAATCCCTGAACAGCCTTGCCATCACCGGCAAACAGTCTAGGAGTTTTCCTCAACAGCCCGAGCTCCCCTCCTAGCCTCTTTTGCAACAGAGCTTTCAATTCGGAACAACTCCGAATATCCCCACTTTGCCACTCAAGGCAGGCTACGCTGCACCCAGGGTTGACCCGAATGCAGGTTCATCCCCCAAGCCATCGCTGAAACGAAGTCTCAAAGCGACGAACTTGGGCCTCCGCGGGAGGAGGGTCAACGCCCGCATGCCCTTGCGGATCGCCCTTCTCCCTTAACTCCCAGCATCAGCCCGCAGCTGGGCGCCACAAGCCAACACCAAGAACTTCATCGCTGTGCCCTTTAGCGGATTTTTAGCCCCGCCTTCAGAGGGGGTGAGCTGACTAGAATACTGCACCACTCTTCCTTAAGTAAATTTTATTATAACATAAGCCGGATATGTTGGCATCATGCAGAACTTACCGATCGCGCTGTAACAGATAATCGGCGATTCCCATCAAACTGGCGGGATTCAATTCTTCATAACCTTCGACATGGCGTTTGGCCCGGTTTGTGATCTCTGTCAGTTTCCTTTTCGATTCCTCCAGTCCCAGGAGAGCGGGATAGGTAGCTTTATGCTTTTCTTCATCACTCCCCACCGGTTTGCCGATCACTTGCTGATCTCCGATCACGTCCAGAATATCATCCTGAATTTGAAAAGCAAGCCCCAAATCATAGGCAAATCGGGTCAAGGATTCAAGGACCTCCGGAGAAGCTCCTCCGAGATAAGCTCCCGTCCTGACCGAGTAGGCCATCAAATCACCCGTTTTGCGGCGATGAATGCTTTCCAGCTGCTCGAGGGAAACCGCACCGTTTTCCCCCAGCAAATCATCAACCTGGCCGCCGACCATCCCTCGTGCTCCGGCAAAACGAGCTCCTTCCTCAATAATGGTGAGCAGAATCTCCGGCGCGAGCGCAGCCTCTTTGCCCCCTTTTGCCATCAGACCAAACGCTTCGGTCAAAAGCGCATCCCCGGCCAAAATGGCATAAGCCTCGCTAAATACCTTGTGATTGGTCAATTTTCCCCGGCGGTAATCATCATCATCCATGCTCGGCAAATCGTCATGGATCAAAGAATACGTGTGGATCATCTCGATGGCGCAAGCAAAGGGAAGAGCAGCCGTTTCTTCTCCTCCCAGCGCTTCCACGGTCGCCAGCACCAGGACAGGGCGCAAGCGTTTCCCGCCTGCCAGGAGCGAGTACCGCATCGCTTCTTTTAAAAGAGGCGGAATCCCTTGCATCCGGGCCGTATACTCGTCGAGCGCCTCATGCACCCGCTCCGCTTTTTCCTCAATATAGGATTTGATCGTTTGCACCTACTCCGAATCCTCCTCAACCTTAAACAATTTTTTCACCCATTCCCCGTTCTCCTGCACCAGCATCTCCACCTGCTGTTCTGCCCACTCCAGCTTTTTGCCACAGATGTGGGCCAGCTTCATGCCTTCATCAAAAAGTTGAATCGCCTGTTCCAGCGGCGTATCTCCTTTTTCCAAAATCTCCACCACTTCCTCCAGCCGCTTCAGCGCCTCTTCAAAAGGCAGCGATTCCAAGGAAGAATTTTTTTGCGGTTCACTCATTCTCTGTCTCCTCCGATTTCCACACCTGGCATTTGAGTTGGCCTTCAGCCAGACGAACGTGAATCAGGTCCCCCGGGGCAGCCTGCCGATATGATTTTACCAGGGTTTTTCCATCATGGCGATAAACGAGCGAATATCCCCGGAGCATAACCTTCAGCGGGCTTAAGCTATCCAGTTTGGCAAGCAGATGCTGGTACTGTTTTGCCTTGTCTTTGAGCAAATTTCGCAAATGCCAGTTGGCATCCCGCTTGAGCAGTTCAAGACGCTCTGCTTCTTTCTCCACTCTTCTCTGCGGATGAAAGGCTGTTAACCGGTACACCCTTTGTTCCAACTGCCTGTCCTTTTTTTCAATCAGTTTGCCCATTGCATTTTGCAGACGGATCTCAAGCGAATCGACATGCTGGGCATATTGATACAGACGGGCATTGGGATTAGTGAAGATCGGACGATCCACATTTTTGTGCAAGCGCTCCTTTAAGCGGTTCATCAGGCTCGTTTGGGCGTAGAGCAACCTCTTGTAAAGATGGGTGAGGCGGTCATGAAGCTCGGCGATGTGCGGAACCACCATTTCTGCCGCCGCTGTCGGGGTGGCCGCGCGCGCATCGGCGACAAAATCGCTGATCGTCACATCGGTTTCATGTCCGACTGCGGATACAACGGGGATCACGGAGCGAAAAATGCTGCGGGCAACGATCTCCTCGTTAAATGCCCACAGCTCTTCCAATGAACCTCCGCCACGGCCGACGATCAGGACATCAACCTCCATCAACCTGTTCATATGATCGATCGCCTCAGCAATCTCCTTCGCCGCTTTTTCTCCCTGCACCGAGACGGGATAGAGCAAAATCGGCGTCATGGGGAGGCGGCGCCGCATCGTGACAATAATATCACGAACGGCTGCCCCGCTGGCTGAAGTGATCACGCCCACCCTCCTGGGGAAGGAAGGCAATTTCTTTTTGGGGACATCAAACAACCCCTCAGCCTGCAATTGTTCTTTCAAGCGTTGAAACGCAACATACAAATCGCCGATTCCGCTCAGGCGCATATCCTGCACATATAACTGCAAATGCCCGTCCTTCATGTAGATGGAGACGTAGCCGCGAACCAAAACCCGGTCGCCATTTTTGGGTGTAAAGCGCAAGCGGCGGTTATTCCCGGCAAACATGACCGCATCGATGGCGGTTTGTTCATCCTTTAACGTGAAATACATATGCCGGCTTTTGCTGTGCTGGGAGAAGTTGGTGATCTCACCTTCAACCCAGATTTTTTTCAGATTCTCATCCAAATCCAATATATCGTAAAGATACTGAACCAATTCGGTGACAGACCAGACCTCGCGTTCCGGTTCGCGAATCATGCGACTCCCCCTTTGAAGTGAAGGGATTAACTGATGCCGTGAATCTGTTTGGCTGCGATGACGGTGTTTTTCATCAGCATGGCCACCGTCATCGGCCCGACGCCGCCCGGCACGGGAGTGATGGCCGATGCGAGCGGAGCCACCCCGCCAAAATCGACATCGCCGACCAATTTCCCTTCGCGATTGCGGTTCATGCCCACATCGATCACGACAGCACCCGGTTTCACATGATCAGCGGTAATCATCTCCGCCATACCGACTGCGACCACAAGAATGTCAGCCTGCTTTGTAAAAGAAGGCAGATCACGCGTACGCGAATGACACATCGTAACCGTTGCATTCGCTTGCTGCAACAAGAGAGAAATCGGTTTGCCGACGATATTGCTGCGGCCCACCACCACGGCATGTTTGCCTTCTGTCTCGATGCCGGAACGCTTCAGGAGTTCCATGATTCCGTAAGGTGTGCAAGGGATGATTCCCTCCAACCCGACCAAAAGGTTCCCCATATTGATCGGGGTAAAGCCGTCGACATCCTTATTCGGTGAAATGGTCGCGATCACCTTGTTCGGATCCATGTGGGCCGGCAGCGGCAATTGCACCAAAATCCCGTGAACAGCCGGGTCCTCATTTAACTGTTTCACAACGGCAAGCAGCTCTTCTTCCGAAGCTTCTTCACTCATGCGCACCAGATTGGAACGGATTCCCACCTCTTCGGATGCGCGTATTTTTCCTCGTACATATGTTTCCGAGGCAGGATTGTTTCCTACCAAGATAACGGTAAGTCCAGGTTCAATCCCCTGTTCTTTTAACCGGATCACTTCTTGTTTTAACTCATTTCTTACCGTTTGTGCAACCTCTTTCCCATTGATCAACTTTGCAGTCATTATCCCAACTCCTTAACATTAATTGATGTAAACCTCGTTAATGTTCAGTTTATATCGTTATTTTTTGACTGTAAAGTTTCAGGTAATGTTCGTGATTTAAAAAATATGAGAGGGTGTACTTCCCCTCTCTGCGTCAACTCTCTTGTATCTGCTTTTGTTCTTGCTTGATTTGTTCCAAATTGGCGACGACACTACCGAGCACTCCATTGATAAATCTTCCCGACTCGGGCCCGCCGAACGCCTTGCCAAGTTCAACCGCTTCGTTTAAGACAGCCGCTTTTGGCGTATCTTCAAAAAGCAATTCATAGACGGCCATACGCAGGATGGTACGGTCAACCGAAGAGAGCCGGCCAACTGACCAACCTTTTTTCAAAAACCGGGTGATAATCGCATCAGCGCCGGCGGCATGTTGCCTGATCCCGTGAGCCAGGCGCAAATAAAACGACCGATCCTCTTCGTTCAGCTTTCCGCCGCGGCTCGCGATTACCTCTTCTACATTGTCCGGGTGAAAATCGCACTCATAAAGTGCTTGAACCACTTTTTCTCTTACCGTTCTTCTGCTCATTCCAACTTTCCTCCAAAAAGAAGCCCGAGCCGTAAAGCCCGGTTCAAATATACGCCCCTGAAGGGCTGATCATTCTCTATCTTACCCTCCCGGAAGATTCCTGTTCGGTATTTTTTTCCTGAGGGAATTTGATGCCGTCAACCCGGACTACCACCTGATCGACAATCAATCCGGTCATGCTTTCCACAGCCGATTTTACCTGCTCCTGAATTTCCTGACCCACTTCGGGGATGTTATATCCGTACTGTACGACTACAGCCAGTTCAATCACCAATTGATCATCCAGCTCTACGCGAATCCCTTTTTTAACATTTTTTCTCCCCAACAGCTGGTTCAGGTTGCTGGCAACGCCACCGCTGAGACCGACCACACCTTCAACACGGGAAGCGGCAATGCCGGAAATGATCTGAATCACCTCGGGAGCAATCTCCACTTTCCCCAATTGGTTTTCGTCGTAGCGATATACTTCGTTCATTTGATCCTAACGCTCCTCATCTAAATTAGTCGTTTCCAAAAACTGGATATGGAAATCACCGGAGATGAATTTTGAATGGTTAATGACTTGTAAATGGAACGGGATGGTGGTGTAAACCCCATCGACAGCAAATTCCCGCAGGGCGCGATTCATGCGATCGATCGCTTCCTGGCGGTCTTTTCCCCATACGATCAGCTTGGCGATCATCGAATCGTAATACGGAGTAATCCGATATCCCTGATAGCAGGCGCTGTCCACGCGCACACCGTTTCCGCCGGGCGGCAGGTAAAATTCAACCGTTCCCGGAGAAGGCATAAAGTTTTTATCCGGCCGTTCCGCATTGATGCGGCACTCGATGGCCCAACCGTCAAACCGGACATCTTTCTGGCTGATTTCCAATTTCTTTCCGGCGGCGATGAGAATTTGCTCTTTCACGAGATCGACACCCGTAATCAGTTCCGTCACCGGATGCTCCACCTGAATGCGTGTGTTCATCTCCATAAAGTAAAAATTGCCTTCGCGGTCAAGCAAAAATTCGACTGTTCCCGCTCCGGAATAATTTACCGATTTCGCCGCCCGAACAGCCGCCTCCCCCATTCGCTCCCGCAGCTCGGGATTTAAGGCCGGCGAAGGGGCTTCTTCGATCAGCTTTTGATAACGGCGCTGAATGGAACAATCCCGTTCTCCCAAATGGATGCAATTCCCGTAGTTGTCGGCCAAAATCTGGATCTCGATATGTCTTGGTTGCACCAAAAATTTTTCCAGATAAACACCCGGATTGCCAAAATTGGCTTCCGCCTCTTTCTGTGCGAGATTGATGGCGCGTTTTAATTCTTCTTCGTTATGAACGATGCGCATTCCTTTGCCGCCACCGCCCGCAGTCGCTTTGACAATGACGGGGTAGCCGATTTCTTTCGCTGTTTTGGCGGCTTCATCCAGATCCTCGATAATGCCCTCCGTTCCCGGAACCGTCGGTACCCCGGCCTCCTTCATCGTTTCTTTTGCTGTGGTTTTATCGCCCATCCTCGTAATCGCTTCCGGCGATGGTCCGATAAAGGTAATATTACATTCGGCGCAGAGTTCGGCAAAATCCGCGTTTTCCGCTAAAAAACCATACCCCGGATGGATGGCATCCACTCCGACGAGCGTCGCAGTACTCAGCAGGTTGGTCATATTGAGATAACTCTCTTTTCCCGGTGCCGGACCGATGCAATAGGCTTCATCCGCCAATGTTACATGAAGCGCATCGCGATCGGCTTCGGAGAAAACCGCGACCGTGCTGATACCGAGTTCCCGGCAGGCCCGAATGATCCGGACCGCAATTTCGCCGCGGTTTGCGATCAATACTTTCTTAAACATTCAGTGTCTCCCCTTCCACGGCCTTACGAACGTTTTACCAGGAACAGCGGCTGACCGTATTCAACCAGTTGACCGTTTTCAACCAGCACTTTGACAACAGTGCCGCGCACTTCCGCCTCGATCTCGTTCATCAGCTTCATCGCTTCTACGATGCAGACAACCGTATTCTCCTGAATTTCATCCCCTTCTTTGACATAGGGGTCTGCATCCGGCGAAGGAGCGCGATAAAACGTTCCAACCATCGGGGATACAATTTTATGTAAGTTTGCGTCATCCAGTTCATCTGCCGGCTTTTTCGGTTCGGCCGGTGCTTCGGCAGCCACTGAGGCAGCTTGGGTTTCAACCGGTTTTACCGCAGCCGCCGGTACCGCTGCGGGCTTTGCCTCTCCGGCAATTCCCGGTTGCGGCAAAATCGCTTCCGCACGTCCGGTCGCTTTTTTGATGATTACTTTTGCCCCTTCGTTGTCAAGTTCAAATTCCTCGATTTGCGATTCATCAATTAAACGAATGAGTTCGCGAATTTCATGCATTTTGAATGCCATTTCCAGCCCCTCCTGGTTTTCGGAAAAAATGTAGTTTCATAAGTCCTTATAACCGTTTTGAGTGTTTCCGCACTCCATGGCCTATTATACTTGTGCCCTCAGCACACCCACAAGGGGGAGCCCGCTCCCCGGGGGAAAGTCAGAAACCTCCGCCCGCTTCTCATAAAAATCAGTTTTTTTACCGACACCGCTAATAGCATAACTTTTTTTTAAGGCTTTGACCACCCCCAGATTCGAGACAAACACAGGTCTTACTATTTTTTCCATGCCAGAGATGAAAAAACCGGTTTTGATAAAATAAAAACCAGTTCCTTTGCGGAAACTGGCCAACGCAAAATGCGTATATTACTGCCGGTAAGCGACAGAGACGTGTTGCGGAGAAACATTGAGATGCTGACGGACAAGGCTGATCAGCTTCACCACTTGCTGCGGGGTTAATTTGTCACTCTGCACAACGACATCGACATGCGGATTGTTTGTAACGACAACCGCGTCACTGTACCCTTGCTTGCGAATCAGATCTTCCAGAACGGTTTCCTGATTGTCCACTTTCATCAACTGCTGAATTTTGCTGTTTGCTTCCTTTAAGTCCTGATCCGAAGCATCGGGATTGGTCAGTACTTTCATGTAATCTTCCACCATCTTTTGCCTCAGTGTACTGCGTTCCAACTGATAGCCGACAAAATAATCATCGTCGTTTTGCTGTTTGAGGATATCCTTTTCCGATGCTGCCGGCTGATCGACCGGTTTGATATCCACATTGATCCCTTTGGCCGCTTTTTCGGACCGGCTCGCTTCCTGCCCCACCGGCTCAACCGGACCGGTGACAATATAATAGGCTGACAAAACCACCATAATCGAAAGCATGGTAATTAACCAAACTGTTTGTTTGTTGATGGACATTTTTTACCCTCCCTCAATAAATTAAG